>JARWZZ010000005.1 GCA_029866125.1 Limnobacter sp. | reverse complement strand
AGAGTGGCACAGGCCAGGGGGTAGCGACTGTTTAGCAAAAACACAGGGCTCTGCGAAGCCGCAAGGCGAAGTATAGGGTCTGACGCCTGCCCGGTGCCGGAAGGTTAAAAGGAGGGGTGCAAGCTCTGAATTGAAGCCCCGGTAAACGGCGGCCGTAACTATAACGGTCCTAAGGTAGCGAAATTCCTTGTCGGGTAAGTTCCGACCTGCACGAATGGCGTAACGACTTCCCCACTGTCTCCAGCATAGGCTCAGCGAAATTGAATTCCCCGTGAAGATGCGGGGTTCCCGCGGTCAGACGGAAAGACCCTATGAACCTTTACTGCAGCTTCGCCTTGGCGTTAGCAACAACATGTGTAGGATAGGTGGGAGGCTATGAATCTGGGGCGCCAGCTCCAGGGGAGCCATCCTTGAAATACCACCCTTATTGTTGTTGACGTCTAACCGCGGCCCGTTATCCGGGTCCGGGACATGGCGTGGCGGGCAGTTTGACTGGGGCGGTCGCCTCCCAAAGTGTAACGGAGGCGCGCGATGGTGGGCTCAGACCGGTCGGAAATCGGTCGTCGAGTGCAATGGCATAAGCCCGCCTGACTGTGAGACTGACAAGTCGAACAGAGACGAAAGTCGGCCATAGTGATCCGGTGGTCCTGCGTGGAAGGGCCATCGCTCAACGGATAAAAGGTACTCTAGGGATAACAGGCTGATTTTGCCCAAGAGTCCATATCGACGGCAAAGTTTGGCACCTCGATGTCGGCTCATCACATCCTGGGGCTGGAGCAGGTCCCAAGGGTATGGCTGTTCGCCATTTAAAGTGGTACGTGAGCTGGGTTCAGAACGTCGTGAGACAGTTTGGTCCCTATCTGCCGTGGGCGTTGGAAATTTGAAGGGGGCTGCTCCTAGTACGAGAGGACCGGAGTGGACGAACCTCTGGTGTACCGGTTGTCACGCCAGTGGCATCGCCGGGTAGCTATGTTCGGAAGAGATAACCGCTGAAAGCATCTAAGCGGGAAACTTGCCTTAAGATTAGATTTCCCTGAGGACCTAGATCCTCCTGAAGGGCCGTTCAAGACCAGGACGTTGATAGGTTGGGTGTGGAAGTGCAGTAATGCATTAAGCTAACCAATACTAATTGCCCGTGCGGCTTGGCTCTATAGCATTGAGCCTTGCTAATTGATTCGCTCAATACAACACGCACAAAGTAAGTAAAGACAAGGGAAGACAATTCCCAAGTCAAGTGTACAGAGGATATAAATGAAGCTCTGGAACTGAACAACAAACGAAGTAATGTGCCGAAATAAGGTGCACAAGTGACAAGAAACTAGTAACTACTAAGACTTGATCACACCGCAAACGCATCAAACAAGACAAGCCCAAAGGCTTCGATATCTCACCCAATCATTTCCAAGTCAAGCCATCTGACTGCAAAGCAGATGACTAGTAAAGAGAACATCCTTTACAGCCAACCCTCTTTGCCTGACGACCATAGCAAGGTGGAACCACCCCTTCCCATTCCGAACAGGACCGTGAAACGCCTTAGCGCCGATGATAGTGTGCATTCGCATGTGAAAGTAGGACATCGTCAGGCTCTCCAATTCAATACAAGAAACCCCGTCCCACAAAGGCGGGGTTTTTTGTTGTCTGTGCTCCTTCATCGCCCATGTTGATTCCCGCCCAAGTGTGTCAACTTTCTCTATTTATCGCGCGTTTAAAGACTACAAATACAATACTTATTCCAGGGTTTTGGAGTTTTTATATCTATGGAGTAAAAAATGAAAAAATCTATTTTGTTTTCTTTGCTGGTACTCAGTTTTGCTTCAACCCAAGTGATGGCTGCGAATTTGGAGCGTTCTGAAAAGCGAGAAGCGCGTCAAGAAGGTCGTATCTCTGATGGCGTTTTGAATGGTAGCTTGACTCAAAAGGAGGCTACTCGCCTTCAAAAGCGTGAGCATAAAATTGATCGCATGCAGCTCAATGCCGCATCCGATGGAAAGGTGACTAAGCGTGAAGCAGCGCGGATTGAGCATGCCCAAGACCATGCGAGCAGGGCTATTTACCGCCAAAAGCACGATAAACAAAACCGTTAAGATTCTTAAATTGGAAAAGCGGGAGGTGAGCTTTTCACCTTCCCTTCTCAGTTTAAGTATTCAAATACCAGTTCTTTCCAAAACTGAACACCCAATGGCAATATTTTGTCATTGAAGTCATAGCTTGGGTTGTGAAGCATGCAGGGCCCCATTCCGTGGCCTACTTCTCGATGTCCGCCCAAACCGTTTCCAATCCAAAGGTAGGCACCGGGTTTTTCTTTTAAGAAAAACGCAAAGTCTTCCGCACCCATTGTGGGTGGGAGGTTTGTATGCACCGCGCTGACTTGAGGCATGCGTTTTAACACATTCGCAGCCAATTCAGCTTCAGCGGCTGTGTTGATGGTGGGCGGGTAGGATCGACTGAACTCGACTTCGGCACGTGCGCCGAATGTGGCGCACAGTTGTTGAGTCATTGAAATCAAGCGTTCCTCGATCAAATCGAGAGTTTCATGTGAGAAGGTACGAACCGTCCCTTTGAGGGTTGCTGTTTCGGGTATCACATTAATTGCTTCACCCGCATTAATTTGCGTAACCGACAAAACAGCGGGATCAACGGGTTTGCGTGTGCGGCTGATGATGGTTTGGTAGGCTTGAATCAAATGGGCTGCGATTACAACTGGGTCAATACCCAAGTCAGGCATTGCCGCATGGGCGCCTTTGGCATGAATGATGACTTTGAATTCGTTGCTAGACGCCATGACTGGGCCGGTATGAACGGCAAATTCACCTTCACCCAAGCCGGGCCAGTTGTGAAGTGCGTACATCGCATCCACTGGGAACCTTTCAAACAAACCTGCATCCACCATGGCTTTGGCACCCGCCCCGCCTTCTTCTGCAGGTTGGAATATCAGTACCACTTCACCATTGAATTCGCGATTTTCTGCCAGTACTTGTGCTGCGCCCAAAAGCATGGCCACGTGACCGTCGTGGCCGCAGGCATGCATTTTTCCAGCGAATTTGGAGCGGTGTTCAAATTGATTGATTTCTTGGATGGGCAGGGCGTCCATGTCGGCACGCAAACCGATTCGTTTGTGCCCGGGGCGTGTAAGGTTGCCTCGCAACCTGCCCACTACTCCGGTTCGACCAATTTCGGTTTCTACCTCATAACCCAACTCAGTCAACCGCGTTGCAACTATATTGGATGTACGCTGTTCCTGATAACTGAGTTCAGGGTGTGAGTGTATGTCCCGACGTGTTCTGATCCAATGTCCGATGTATTCTTCTTTCACGGTGATTCTTGGTGTAACTACAGTTCCAACAGAATCGCAGTTTTTCAGCTGGTGCGCAATCGCAAAGGGCAGTTATGCAGGTGTTTAGACCTTTTATTTTGCTTTCATGGCAGCCTTTGCTTTGTTTGCTGGCTTTGGGCGCTTTGTTTGGATGCAGCTCCACTTCGTACAGTTCTATATCCTATTATTGGCAGGCGTCGGTTGGTCATCTCAAAATATTGTCAGCGGCTAGGCCAGTCGACGACATCTTGGAGGCACAGGAAGGCAGTCCTCGGTTGCTTTCCCAATTGGAGTACTCGCGGCAAATTCGCGCTTTTTCTGTCGAGCGCCTTCACTTACCAGACAACCTGAGTTACCGCTCCTACACGGACATTCATCGGACGTTTCCGGTGTGGAATGTACTGGCTGCGCCTGCCACCAGTTTGGAATTGAAGAAGTGGTGTTTTCCGTTGCTGGGTTGCATTTCCTACAAGGGTTTTTACAGCGAGGAGGATGCGCGTGCGTTGGCGTCCGATTTATTGTCTACCAAAACGCTGGATGTGGCGGTGATGGGCGTGCCGGCCTATTCAACCCTTGGATTTACTTCTGACCCTTTGTTGAGCTCATTCATTTATTACCCCACGGGTGAATTGGCGCGTTTGATTTTTCATGAGTTGTCGCATCAGGTGGTTTACATTGCAGATGACACCACTTTCAACGAGAGTTTTGCGACTGCTGTAGAAGAGTTGGGCGTGGCGGAGTGGCTGGCTTTGCCCGGCCACGAAAAGCTGGCAGATGAGTATCGAAAATTCGATTCGAAGCGGTCTTATTTCAGAACACTGATTGCGCAAACCCGCAGCGATTTGGAGGCCATTTATACCAGCGGACAATCCGAGGCAGAGTTGCTGGCCCAGAAGGCGCAGCGGATTGAAAAATTGCGAGTGGACTATGCGCGTACCAAGGCGGAGCAATGGGGCGGTTGGTCAGGTTACGACAAGTATTTCAATGAGGATTTGAACAATGCAAAGCTGGCTGTGTCTGGGCTTTACACGGATTACGTGCCCGCTTTTAAGGTGATGTTTGAACAATCTGGGCGTGATTATCCAACATTCTACGCGGCTGTGAAGGCGCTAGGAAAAAAGCCAAAAGAGGAGCGGAATCAGGCCCTTCAGGCCATATTAATGGGTTTGCCATCCTGAAAAACAAGGAATGAGCCTTGTTCATAAGGGGTCCATACTTCGTTGTTGGTCAAAGGTGTGGTTGCAATCACCGCAACCCGATCATTGGCGTGGGTGACTGTACCAAAATCCACCTGCAAGTCGCAATCAATCAAATGTGCATTGCTAAACGGGTACTGGCGCACCACGTAGGTCAGGTTTGTGGAGCAATGGGTAAACATGGCTTGCCCATTGGACAACAGCATGTTGAAGGTGCCATGTGTTGCAATCTGTTTGGCGACGGGTTCTAGTACTTTTTGTATGTCCTGAACGCTCGGGGCTTGGCCCTGTTTGCGGATGCCGAAGTGGTCTTTCAGGGTTTGAAGCAATAGGCAAAATGCTTGTTCGCTGTCAGTCTCTCCAATGGGCAGAAAATCGCCTTTGAGTTCAGGGTGAAAGTTTTTGAGGTCGCCGTTGTGGGCAAATACCCAGGCCTGCCCCCATAGTTCTCGAACAAAGGGGTGGCAGTTGGCCAGTTTGACTTCGCCGACGGTGGCTTTGCGAATGTGGGAAATCACGTTGTACGAGCGGATGGGGTAAGTGCGAATCAGCTCGGACACGGGTGAGTGGGCGGCGGGCCTGTGGTCAATAAAGCAACGTGCTGCTGAGCCTTCAAAAAAGGCGATGCCCCATCCGTCGGAGTGCTCGTCTGTCAGGCCACCGCGCTTGGCAAAACCTTCAAAGGAAAACTGAATGTCGGTTGGTGTGTTGCAGTTCATGCCCAGCAATTGACACATGGTGGAGGCGCTCGATTATTCGTTCAATGCTTGATTCTAAGAGACTTTGAGAGGCTGCATGAGTTTTGACTTCGAAAAATTATTGAGAAACCTGTTTGAGGTGGGTGTGGCCGCTGCCAGTCCATCAGTGCAAATGCCGGTGGTTTGGCAAAACCAGATTTTGCCGTGGTTGGGCAATGTAGCGCCCAAGCGTCAAAAGGTGTGGGTGTTTGGGGCGGGCAAGGCTGCGGCTTCGATGGCCAAAGCGCTGGAAGATGCGGTGGAAGGTGAAAAGCTTACAGGCTTCGTCATTACCCGGCAGGGCTATGGTTTGCCAACCCGCTGGATTGAGGTGAAGGAGGCGTCCCATCCGGTGCCGGATGTACGTGGCCAGCAGGCTGCATTGGACATGCTGGAGGCTTTGGCTGATGTGCCAGAGGGTGAGCCTGTCATCGCCCTGATTTCTGGAGGTGGGTCAAGTTTGTTGAGTACGCCGGAGCAAGGAATCACTTTTGAAGAGTTACAAGCCTTGAATCGGAGTTTATTGTCCGCGGGCACGCCAATTTCTGAAATCAATACGGTTCGCAAACATGTCTGCGCCTCGCTTGGCGGTAAAATGGCGAGGGCATGTAAAGCTCCGATTTTTCAAATCATTATTTCAGATGTGCCGGGTGATGATCCGTCGGTGGTGGCTTCCGGTCCGTTTTGTCCCGATTCGAGTACTTACAGTGACGCGCTTACAGTGATTTCCCGGTGGGGAGTACAGGCCTCTGACAGCATACTGAGCCATTTGCGCCGAGGTGAGGCGGGGCAGCTTGAAGAGACGCCCAAGGCTGAAAGTGCTGCTTTTGCACGCTTGGAAACTTGCTTGCTGGCGAGTGCCTCAACCATGCTGGGTGCGGTGTCCAATCGCTTGGAGGCGGTTGGGTATCAGGTCCTAAGCTTAGGCGATACGCTTGAAGCAGAGTCTCGAGACGTAGCGGCTGTGCATGCTGCAATGGTCAAGCAGGTAAGTACTGGGCAAAAGAATTGGCCTTCCATTCCCTTGGCAATTGTCAGTGGGGGTGAATGTTCAGTCACTTTGCCTGTCAATAATTTAGGACGCCACAAAGGCGGGCGGAATACTGAGTTTTTGTTGGCCTTGGTTTGTCAGCTGGGTGGTTTGAATGGCAAGTGGCCTATTGCTGCGATGGCTGCAGACACCGATGGCACGGATGGCCTGGGTGAGCAAGCTGGCGCATTGATGCTGCCGGGGGATTTTGAACAAGCAACGGCTGCGGGGCTGAATGCCAGAAAGCATTTGGACCAACATGCGACAGCGGATTATTTTGAGGGCATGGGCCGATTGTTGATGACTGGGCCCACTCAAACCAATGTGAATGATTTAAGGGTGATTTTAATTGGCGAGCCTTTGAGCCCAAGCGATTGAAATCCAGAATGACCAACTGTGTACACAACCATGCAACCAACAACGAAACAACATTCACAAACCGTAAAAGCGCAACTCACTGAGTTTTCAATACGTCGCCCTGATGACTGGCATTTGCATTTGCGAGACGGTGCGGCGTTGGACCATGTGGTGGGCGCCACTGCAAAGCAATTTCACCGTGCAATTGTAATGCCCAATTTAAAGCCTCCGGTAACCACCACAGACATGGCGGTTGCATACCGTGATCGAATTTTGACTGCGGTGAAAAAGTCGAATGCTGGGTCCTTTGAGCCCCTGATGGTTTTGTACCTGACTGGTGCCACAACACCTGCCGAGATTGAGAAGGCTGCGAAGTCGGGCGTGGTCAAAGCGGTGAAGCTTTACCCTGCTGGCGCAACCACCAACAGTGAAGCTGGCGTATCCGATTTGCTGGGGCAATGCAGCGATGCGCTGGAGGCCATGCAAAAGCATGACTTGCCTTTGCTGGTGCATGGGGAGGTGACAGACTCTGACGTGGATGTGTTTGATCGCGAGGCGGTTTTTATTGACAGGGTGATGAAACCGCTGCGCGCCCGTTTCCCAGGTTTGCGGGTGGTGTTTGAACACATCACCACCAAGCAGGCTGCCGAATTTGTGCGTGACGAAGTGACTCGCGATTCAAGTGGTCGACTCCTGCTGGGGGCGACATTGACTCCACAGCATTTGCTGTACAACCGCAATTCACTATTCAATGGGGGCTTGCAGCCCCACTGGTATTGCTTGCCAATTTTGAAGCGGGAAGAGCACCGGGTGGCTTTGTTGGAGGCCGCAGTCAGTGGCTTGCCCCAGTTTTTCCTGGGCACAGACAGCGCGCCCCATGCCAAACATTTGAAAGAGATGGCCTGCGGTTGCGCGGGTTGCTATTCCGCCCCTTATGCGATGGAAATGTACGCCGAAGCTTTTGAGCTTGCCGGCGCTTTGGACACACCTGAAAAGCTCGAATTGTTTGCGAGTTTAAACGGCCCGGCTTTTTATGGTTTGGCACCCAATGAAGGGCGAATTACGCTTCGCCGTCAGAGTCAAACCATACCCGCGAATTTGCCTTTTTTGACGGACTCGGGGATTGTGCCGTTCCGAGCGGGGGAAGAATTGGCTTGGTCCATGGTTGATTCTGACTAGTTGCAGTTCACTTCGTCGATTCGGTTTGAAACCTTGGCTTGGGCCTTTGTGGCCGCATGATTCTCCATTTCCATGGCCCGAGGGCTTTGTCGGTGGGGCCTGCGCGGCTCAGTTGGAATTACTGCGGTTAAGCTTAAGCACGTCTGTGGCTAAGCCCGAAGGGGTTTCTTCAGACATTTCACCCGCGATTATTAAGCGTTTTGAATTCAGCGATGCCAATATGAAAGCGCTGGAGTATGAGCGCCATGTTGCGGGTGGAGGCATACCCACTCGGGATCAATTTCACGACTGGTTCAATGGATTGGTGTGGTTGACCTACCCTCGCACAAAGCTTGCGATCAATCATTTGCATGTCAATGATGGCTTTACTGAACACTTCAAGCAAAGGTCACCCTTACGAGATGCCATCACCCTGTGGGACGAGAGCGGCGCGGTCTTGCTGACCTCCGACCCCTCATTGGAATCTGCGCTTCGTGAGCATGACTGGCAACATGTGTTTATTGGGTTGCGTGCGCAATGGGGCGAGAATATTTTGCCATTCTGCTTTGGACATGGCTTGCTGGATGCAATGCGCAATCCGCACAAAGGTTTATGTGCGAAGGTCAAAGTGGTTCAGGCCGATCAAGCGTTGTTGGATAAGGTGTTGAACCCGCTTGCGATTTCGTCGGTGTTGGATGGGGTTTTTCTATCCATTGTTCAACAATTGAGGTCGCCACGCGATTTGAATCCCTTGCCTGTAATGGGTGTGCCGGGCTGGTTTGAAGAAAATAGGGCACCCGGATTCTATGACGATGAAGCGGTTTTTCGTAAAAAGCCAACACGACGGGCCTCTTTATAGGGGTTTTTTGCGCCGAAGTTTTGTGATTTCAGGGCTAACGATTAGACTGGCGTCTGGAAAGCGTGTTGGGCAATCGCTGCCGCCTTGTGCGGGGGAGGAAAGTCCGGACTCCAGCGAGTAGAGTGCTGGCTAACGGCCAGGCGCTATAAGCTCAGGTAACTGGGCCCAAGGCGACGGAAAGTGCAACAGAAAACATACCGCCGATGGCTCATCTTCGGGTGATGCACAGGCAAGGGCGAACCGGTGGTGTAAGAGACCCCCGCAGACTTGGCAACAAGGCTGGCTAGGTAAACCCCACTCGGAGCAACACCAAATAGGCACGCATGGAAAAGCTTGCTCCGCAAGGGGTTGCTTTTTCGCCGGTACTCCCCGGGCGTGCGGGTAGGTGGCTTGAGCCCGTCAGTAATGGCTGGCCTAGAGGAATGATTGTCAAAACCCCCTCAAAAGGGTTGTACAGAATCCGGCTTACAGGCGCGCTTTCCTGAATTTCGTCCGCTTGATTCAACCCGAATACCCATCCAGAGCTAACTCCCCCACTTGTGTGAATTGGAATTAAGAACTTACTTTCAGTTCTTCATGCAATATCCTCATTTTTAAAGATTTTCCTTCAAAAACCATTCGAGAAAACCTACTTAAGTGCTTGGTTCTAAAGCGTTTTTCGGCTTTCGATCTTGACCTATCTATTGATAATGCGTAAAGTGGCGTTAAGTGGGGTTTTGTGTTTATTTGTGGGGAAATTTAACGCTGTGTTTCAAGGTAGCTCTTCAATCTCGATGGATGCAAAGGGGCGCGTGATCGTGCCGCAGAAGCATCGGGATGCACTGCAAACGCAGTGCGAGGGAGCCTTGACGCTGACGAAACACCCCCACGGATGCTTGCTGATGTTTCCCCGCCCGGTGTGGGAAGAGCATCGGGTCAAAATTGCAGCTCTTCCTATGTCAGCACGGCCTTGGCAGCGAATCTTTTTGGGTTTCGCAACCGATGTGGAAATTGATTCCGCTGGCCGAATTCTGATTTCCCCTGAACTTCGAGAGGCTGGCGGCCTCAGCAAAGACATCATGTTGCTGGGCATGGGCAGCCATTTCGAAATTTGGGACAACACCCTGTTGAAGATCGACGAAGAAAAAGCGATCTCCGCAGGCATGCCTGACAGTCTTAGCGATTTCTCTTTCTAAGGTGGGCGCCATTGAACACATTCCTGTGCTGCTCAAGCCTGCCGTGGATGCATTGGCTATCCGCGCGGACGGCGTTTACTTGGATTGCACGTTTGGGCGCGGTGGCCATTCACGGGAAATTTTGTCCCGCCTGGGCCCAGCAGGGCGCCTTATCGCCTTGGATCGCGACCCGCAGGCTGTGCTCACCATGAAGTCCATTGAGGATTCACGTTTCACCGGTATGCAGGTCGCCTTTGCAGATTTAGAGCAGGCTCTTGACGAATTGGGGCTGCCTCAAGTGGATGGCGTGTTGATGGACATTGGGGTGTCTTCTCCCCAAATTGATCAGGCAGAGCGTGGTTTTAGTTTTAGGCGTGATGGTCCCCTGGACATGCGTATGGATCCGCAGACCGGCGAGTCGGCGGCAGATTTTCTTGCTCGGGCAGAGGCTCGGGAAATCAAAGAGGTTATAAAAAATTATGGAGAAGAACGGTTTGCTGTTCAGATTGCAGCAGCGATTGTTGCTAGCCGCCAGGAGCGGCCGATCTCTACAACCCTCGAGCTTGCCAAGATCGTGGCAGGGGCAGTTCGGACGCGCGAACCGGGGCAGGACCCTGCAACGCGCACCTTTCAAGCTTTACGGATTCACGTCAACCAAGAGCTTGCGCAGCTCGAACAGGGCCTGAAAGCTGCATTTGATCGCTTAAAGGTTGGTGGTCGATTGGCTGTAATTAGCTTCCATTCCTTGGAAGACCGGATTACCAAGCAGTTTATGGAAGGGTTGGCCAATCCCAAATCAAAACAAGACATTCGCTTGCGCAAAATGCCCATTCCAGACCCTCCTGCGGTGCTTAAGAAAATTGATCGAATCAAGCCTGATGAGGATGAGATTGCTTTGAATCCTCGGTCACGTTCGTCGGTTTTGCGAGTTGCTGAAAAACTGGCGGAGGCAACACATGGGTAAGTTGAACCTGATGCTGTTGGGTTTGGTGGTGTTTGCTGCAATTCAGGTCATTGATGCCCAGCATGCAGCGCGCAGCTATTTTGTAAAGCTGGGGCAGGCCCAGCAAGCCGAGCGCCAGTTGGAGGTTGCGTATACCCGCTTGCAACTTGAACAAACTTCGCTGGCCAAGGCGGAGCGTGTGGATCAAATTGCTAGAGAAAAACTGGGAATGAGGCCGCCAGAGGCCAAGTCCGTGGTTTTCATGCCTTTCTCCGGGGGGCTTTAGCATGGTCAAGCGCGTGAGTTTTGGAAGCTCGAATGTGCTGGAAAAAAAGGGACTGCCTGTGTGGCGGTCCCGTCTGGTTTTGTTCGGGCTGATGCTTGCTTTTGGCGGCTTGGTGACCCGTGCTGCCTACCTACAAATTATTTCCGACGATTTTCTAAAGCAGCAGGGTGCAAAGCGCATGGAGCGTACTTTGCCGCTCAAGGCCAACCGTGGCACTCTGGTTGATAGAAACAGCAAGATGTTGGCTCAAAGTGTGCCGGCTCAAACGGTTTGGTATGACTCGCGCGTCATCGTCAAAGCAACTGATGATCAGCTGCGCCAAGTGGCCCGCTTGCTCAAGCAAAAAGAGGAGCCTTTGATTCAGAAAGTCAGAAAGGACAAGCGGCACTACGCTTATCTGGATCGGCAAGTGGACTCTGTTTTGGCGCAGAAAATCAAGGATTTGAAAGTTCCGGGTGTGAACTTCACCACAGAAAGCAAGCGGTCCTATCCGCAGGGTGAAACATTGGCCCATTTGGTGGGTTTCACCGATGTGGAAGACAAAGGCCAAGAAGGCGTGGAGCTGGCTTTCAATGACAAGCTGACAGGTGAAGATGGCGAGCGCAGTGTTATTCGTGACCGCCTTGGCAATGTGATTGATGAAGTGCGTGAGTTGCGCCCACCGATTGATGGTGAAAACCTGACTTTGTCGGTGGATGCGGACATTCAATACATTGTGCTGTCTGAGCTGCGCAAAATTGTTCAAACCCACAACGCCAAAGCTGCGGGGGCTGTGGTGTTGGATGCAAAAACGGGTGAGTTGTTGGCCATGGCCAATATTCCCACCTACGACCCCAACAACCGCAACGCCTTGTATGGCCCAAAGTTAAGGAATCGGGTTTTTACAGACATGTTTGAGCCTGGCTCAACCATGAAGCCGTTCGCAGTGGCGTTGGCACTGGATAAAGGCAATGTGACGCCCAGTACTCGAATTGACACTTTGGGTGGCAGGATGAGGATTGGTAGCGCCGTCATTTCCGATGCGCATGCACATGGTGTGATGACGGTCGAAGAGATTATTCAAAAATCCAGCAACATTGGCACCACTCGCATGGCCTTGGACATTCCAAGCAAAGAGATGTGGGATTTCTTTCATCTGGTGGGTTTTGGAAAGGCCCCCGCGGTGAAGTTTCCTGGCTCTGTGGCGGGTGTGGTTCGCCCTTGGAACAAATGGAAGCCGATTGAGCAGGCCACCATGTCCTACGGCCACGGCATTACAGTCTCATTGATTCAAATGGCGCAGGCCTACACCATTTTTGCAAACAACGGTTATTGGATGCCTGTTCGCATCACCAAGCTGGGCGAGGGTGAGAAGCCTGAGGGCCATCAAGCCATTAAGCCCAAAACCGCCGCACAAATGTTGAAGATGCTTGAAATGGCGGCTGGCCCTGGCGGCACTGCGCCCAAGTCCCAAGTACAGGGCTACCGTGTGGCGGGTAAAACAGGCACAGCGCACAAACAAGAAGGCGGCCGGTATGTAAACAAATACTTGTCTTCGTTTGTCGGCTTGGCACCCGTGTCGAATCCCCGCGTGATTGTGGCTGTGATGGTGGACGAGCCCGGCAATGGAGTCTATTACGGCGGTGCTGTGGCTGCGCCTGTGTTTTCAACCATCACCAAAAGTGTGTTGAATAAAATGAGTGTTGAGCCTGATGCATTGCTCAGTCCAATCGACAGTCGTAGTTTGGTGTCTGCACCCCACTCAGCCACTGTGGGGGCCAAACTTTGAATAGTGCATACCTCCATTCTGTTGAAGAAGTACTTGGGGAGCTACGCTCCCTTGGTTATTTTCCAGACTGCTCAAATTTGGTGACTGACTCCCGGCAGCTGGCCGCGCAGGACGTATTTTTGGCCATACCCGGCGAAAAATTTGACCCACGTGCCATGGCAGACGATTTGATTGCCAAAGGACAGTGCGGAGTGGTGCTGGTTGAGCATGAGGATGGTCGCAGTTACATCAGTAAAGATGTGTTGCCGGTGCTGCGTCTGAAAGACATGCTTGCCGACTTGGCGGCTGCATACTACGAGAACCCTTCACATCAAGTGAGGGTGTTGGCCGTAACAGGTACCAATGGAAAAACCACGGTGACTCGTTGGTTGGCGCAGGCACTGAATGCCATGGGTGAAAAGGCGGGCGTGATTGGAACCTTAGGTTTTGGGGCTCCAGAAAATCTGCAGTTCCATTCAGGGCTTACGACGCCCGATCCAATTAACTTGCAGCGCACGTTGT
The DNA here is from genome assembly GCA_029866125.1 of Limnobacter sp. GTDB lineage: Bacteria > Pseudomonadota > Gammaproteobacteria > Burkholderiales > Burkholderiaceae_B > Limnobacter. Next base: position 156,614 of record JARWZZ010000005.1, on the reverse strand, counting down.
ACCGCATGAAGTCTCAACGCTTCAAATGGGTGTGCATTGAAGCTTCGTCGATTGGCCTTGAGCAACGGCGTTTGGACCACGTCCGTATTGAGTTGGCTGCGTACACCAATTTCTCACGTGACCATCTGGATTACCACAACACGATGGAAGAGTACGAGCAAGCCAAGTTGATTCTTGCTCGTTGGCCCGGCTTAAAACATGCGGTGGTGAATGCGGATGACCCCACAGCAGAAAGTTTCGGCTTGGTTGCGCAGACCTGCGGCGCGAAACTTGTGCGCGTGGGTCGTCAAGCCTCGTTGGATGTGTGCATTCGCTCGTTGGCTCATGGCTCTGCGGGTTTGAGTGTCGATGTGACATGTAGATCGTCAGAAGTGTATCAATTGGCAGCCCCTGTGGTGGGCGATTTCAATGCCGACAATCTAACTTTGAGTTTTGCAAGTTTGGTCGCTTTGGGTTTTGATCCCTTGTTGGTGGCGAAGGCCTTGAATCAAGTCAGCCCAGCGCCGGGAAGAATGCAGAAGGTGTCAGATCACCCTTGCGTGGTTGTGGATTATGCACACACATCCGATGCGTTAGAAAAAGCCTTGAATGCCTTGCGTCCTGTTGCGCAACAAAGCCAAGGCCAGCTTTGGGTATTGTTTGGCTGCGGCGGTGACCGTGACAAAGGCAAGCGCCCTTTGATGGCTGCAGTGGCTGAACAGCTTGCTGATCGTTTGGTTGTCACTTCAGACAACCCGAGGTCCGAAGACCCTGCCGCCATTGTCAAAGACATGTTGGTGGGCTTGAAGAGCCCTGATTCACTCCATATGCATGTGGAGCTTGATCGCAAAAAGGCGATTGAATGGTGCCTTGCAAATGCTGGCGTCCACGATGTGGTTTTGCTCGCAGGTAAAGGCCACGAAACCACACAAACCATAGGCAATCAGGTGCTTGAACATTCTGATGTGGACTACGCCCGTTATGTACTGACGGAGGTGCGCCATGTCTAGCATGAACTGGTCTACCTCTGAGTTGGCTCAAGCTTTGAGCCCCGGATTCAAAGAAGTAGTCCGTTACGCAGATGCGTCGATTCAATCCGTGGTGACGGACAGTCGATTGGTCAAAACAGGTGACTTGTTTGTATGCCTCAAGGGTGAGCGATTCGATGCGCATGATTTTGCCCAACAGGTGATGGAGCAAGGCGCAATTGGATTGGTCGTTGATCATGCCTTGAATTTGAATATTCCCCAGTGGGTAGTCACTGATACTCGCTTGGCGTTGGGCCAGTTGGCTAAAGCATGGAGGGCGAAGTTCGCCATTCCATTCCTTGGCGTGGTTGGAAGTAACGGGAAAACCACCAGCAAGGAAATGCTAGCCAGCATTTGCAAAGTGCGCTGGGGGCGTGACCATGTGTTGGTGACCGAAGGCAATTTAAACAACGACATTGGTGTGCCCCAAACCTTGCTTCGATTGCGTAGCCATCACCTGGCTGCAGTCATTGAAATGGGTATGAATCACCCGAGTGAGATCGCCTATTTGGCGCAGCTGGTTCACCCTCATGTTGCAATGCTGACCAATGCGCAGCGAGAGCATCAAGAATTCATGAAAGATGTACGGGCCGTGGCGGAAGAAAACGGAAGTGTTTTCGAGTTTCTTCAACCCGGTGGCGTGGCAGTTTTCCCAGCGAACACCGAGTTTGATGCCCTGTGGGTACAGCAAGCCGGGGCGGCAAAGTGCGTGCGGTTTGGTGATAAAGGGGATGTATCGGTGCGGGCTGTATCAAGTTCGCAAGGCAAAGCAGGCTTGGATTTGGAGTTAAAAGCGCTGGGCGGACAACGTGGTGTATTTGAGGCTAAATTTCTCGGGTCGCACAATCACAGCAATGCTGCGGGTGCAGCTTCTGCCGCCTTGTCCGCAGGCTGTACTTTTGCTCAAACTTTAGAGGGTTTGCACCAGTTTGCACCGGTGAAGGGACGGATGAATCCGGTTCTGCGGACTTCGAATCTTCTGCTGATTGATGACAGTTACAATGCCAACCCAGACTCGGTCAATGCAGCCAGCAAGGTGTTGGCAACATTACCCGGGCAAACAATTCTGGTGCTGGGTGACATGGGTGAAGTGGGCGACAAATCGGATGAGTTTCATGCCGAGGTGGGTGCTGTTGCTGCCAAGTTGGGCGTAAGCCAACTGCTTGCAATGGGCGTTGCTACGCGACATTCCGTCAATGCATTCGGTGCTGGGGCAATCCATCAACAAGACATCGAAGAGTTAATTAAGAACGTGATTGAACAACTAAAAAAAGGCCGCAGCAGTGTGCTGGTCAAAGGGTCAAGATTTATGAAAATGGAGCGAGTGGTGCAAGCCGTGCTTCAGTGGGCCGAATCCACAAAGGGGACAGAGCATGCTTCTTGAATTGGCAAAGTGGTTGGCGACAGACATTCGGGCGTTCTCGGTATTTAACTACCTCACGCTCAGGGCTGTACTGGCCTGTGCGACTGCCTTGCTGGTGGGTTTGGTGGCTGGCCCCATGGTCATTCGCAAATTGACGCAATACAAAATTGGTCAGTCTGTGCGCAATGATGGTCCACAAACGCATTTGGTCAAGGCGGGTACGCCAACCATGGGTGGTGCGCTGGTGCTCATTGGCATCGGTATTTCCACCTTGTTGTGGGCCGATCTGTCCAATCGCTTTGTGTGGGTTGTAATGATTGTAACCTTCGGCTTTGGCTGGGTGGGTTGGGTGGATGACTACCGCAAGGTGGTGTACCGCAACCCCAAAGGTTTGCCTGCCAAGTGGAAGTATTTTTGGCAAAGCTTGGTGGGTTTGCTTGCCGCATTTTATTTGGCATTTGCCGTGTCAGCTCAAAACGGCGAGCAAGTGTTCCAGATGATGGCCAATTGGGTCAGCAGTGGCTTCACCATGGACCTTCCCAATAAAACGGCTTTGATTGTGCCGTTTTTTAAAGAGGTCAGTTACCCACTGGGTGTTTGGGGATTCATTACCCTTTCCTACTTCGTCATTGTAGGCACCAGCAATGCAGTCAATTTGACCGATGGATTGGATGGCTTGGCCATTATGCCCACTGTGATGGTGGCGTCGGCGCTGGCGATTTTTGCCTATGTCGCAGGTAACTCGGTTTATTCCAAATATTTGTTGTTGCCCTACATTCCCGGTGCGGGTGAGTTGGCTGTGTTTTTGGCAGCCATCGCGGGTGCAGGCCTGGCCTTCCTGTGGTTTAACGCCTACCCGGCACAAGTGTTCATGGGCGATGTGGGTGCGCTGGCCTTGGGCGGTGCCTTGGGTGCAGTGGCTGTGATTGTTCGTCAGGAAATTGTGCTGTTTATCATGGGCGGCGTGTTTGTTGCTGAAACATTGTCTGTGATGATCCAAGTGCTCTACTTCAAGTACAGCGGTGGCAAAAGGGTATTCCGCATGGCGCCCTTGCATCATCACTACGAGTTAAGTGGCTGGAAAGAAACGCAGGTTGTTGTTCGGTTTTGGATCATCACCATGATTTTGGTGTTGGCCGGTTTGTCCACCCTGAAATTGCGTTAAGGAATGTTTGAATGAGATTGTATGACGGTCAATCTGTTTTGCTGGTCGGGCTCGGTGAGTCCGGCTTGGCTTGCGCCCGCTGGATTATCCAGCAGGGTGGCAGTTTGACTATCGTTGATACCCGCGACAACCCACCCGGCTTAAGCGCATTGGCAGGGCAAAACTACACATTTACACAGTCCCTCGATGCTGCTGAACGAAAGTTCAAGGCCATCGTGGTGTCGCCGGGGTTGGCACCGTCTCATCCCTTGATGCTGCAGGTGCAAGCCATGGCGACTGAGCTGCAAATCACCATTGACTCCGAACTTGATTTGTTCGCGGATGCTTTGCTGGCGTTGGCCGAGGAACGTGCGTACACACCCAAAGTCATCGGCATCACGGGTACCAACGGCAAAACCACAACCACTCGGATGGTGGCTTGTTTGGCCCACCACGCAGGTTTGTCGGTAAAGGCCGCTGGCAACATCAGCCCTGCTGCTTTGGATGCGCTGCGTGAGGCGCTTGACGTTAACATTTTGCCCCAGCTTTGGGTGTTGGAATTGTCCAGCTTTCAGCTGCATTGGACCAAACGCTTGAGGTGCGATGCATCGGTGGTGTTGAACGTCACTCAGGATCATTTGGACTGGCACGCTTCCGAGCAAGAGTACGCAGCGGACAAACAAAGAATTTTTAATTCAGACTCGTCTTGTGTTTTGAATCGGGATGATGCGGTGGTGGCTGCTATGAAGCTACCTGAGAACGTGAGCCGCTGGACCTTTGGCTTGGGTAGGCCCAATGCCCATCAAGAAATGGGTTTGGTGCGTGATGGCGGTATTCAGTGGTTGGCCTATGCTGTTGCACCCGCTGAAGAAGGTAGCCCACGCCGCCGCAAAGACGCTGCGCCCGATGCCCAAGTCAAACTGCTCATGCCTATGGATGCCCTGAAAGTAGTGGGCCTGCACAACGCAGCCAATGCCATGGCCGCTCTGGCACTTGGTTATTCAGTGGGATTGCCCATTGGCAAAATGCTGCATGGTTTACGGGCCTATGTGGGCGAACCGCACCGGGTTGAACATGTGCTGAGCTTGGATGGCGTGGACTACTACGACGACAGCAAAGGCACCAATGTGGGTGCAACCGCAGCCGCATTGAATGGCCTGCAACGCCCTTGTGTGCTGATTGCCGGTGGGCAAGGCAAAGGCCAAGACTTTACCCCACTGAAAGCGCCTGTGCGTGAGTACTGTAAAGCGCTGATTGTGTTTGGGCAAGACGCCACATTGATTGCACAGGCTTTGGAAGGCGAGAAGCCTATCCACCAAGTTGTTGACATGAAACAGGCCGTAATCAAGGCCCATGCAATTGCAACGGCGGGTGATTGTGTGTTGCTGAGCCCCGCTTGTGCCAGTTTGGATATGTATAAAAATTACGTGGCACGCGCAGAGGATTTCATTCAAGAAGTGAAAGAGTTGGCCAATGAAAGGGGGCAGGTATGCTGAAAAAGCTGTTTGCCAAACCCAACCACGGCATGCCCAAACACAATTTAATACCTGCAGCCGCTGGCGGTATGGGTATGAGCGCCCGCAGTTTTGGTGTGGACAAAACCAAGCCAAACAGTGTGCAAGCCGTGGACTCAGTATTGATTTGGACCACTTTGATTTTGTTGTTTACTGGCTTAATCATGGTGTACTCCGCGACGGTGGCATTGCCAGATTCCACCAAATACGCCAGCTATGAACCCACCCACTTTCTATTGCGCCACAGCGTGTCCTTGCTTGTGGCCTTGATTGCAGCTTTCATGGCTTTTCAAGTGCCCATGAAAACTTGGCAAGAAATGGCGCCTCTTGCTTTTATCGTTTGCCTTGTTTTGTTGTTGATGGTGTTGATACCTGGAATTGGCAAAGAGGTGAACGGTTCAAGGCGCTGGCTGGCCCTTCCCGTGTTCAATCTGCAGCCTTCTGAGCTGATGAAAATTTGCGCCATTCTGTATGCGGCGGATTACACCATTCGCAAACAAGAGGTGATGCATCGCTTCGGAAAGGTGTTGTTCCCAATGATTGTTGCCATGTTCATTGTGGGCATGCTGTTGCTGCTTGAGCCAGATATGGGCGCATTCATTGTGATTGTGGCCGTTGTGTTTGCAATCTTGTTTTTGGGTGGGGTCAATGCAGTTGTATTTGGTGCTGTACTGGGTTTGCTAAGTTTGGCATTCGCCGCTTTGATTTTCTTCAGTGATTACCGCCGCGCCCGTTTATTGGCCTACCTAGATCCTTGGTCTGGTGACAATGCTCAAAACAAAGCCTACCAACTTTCGCACTCCTTGATTGCGTTTGGTCGTGGCGAGTTTTTTGGTGTCGGCTTGGGTGGAAGCATCGAAAAACTTCATTACCTGCCGGAGTCCCATACCGATTTCCTGATGGCAATCGTGGGTGAAGAGCTGGGTTTCGTTGGCGTGTCGATTGTGATTTTCTTGTTCGCAGTGATTGTGAAGCGTTGTTTCTCGATTGGGCAGCAAGCTGAAATATTGGAGCGTTCATTCTCGGGCTTGGTGGCCAAGGGTGTGGGCGTCTGGATCGGTATTCAGTGCTTTATCAACATGGGTGTGAACTTGGGTTTGCTACCCACCAAAGGTTTGACACTGCCTTTGATGAGTTATGGCGGTTCGGCCATTTTGGCCAACTGCATTGCAATCGCAATTGTGCTGCGCATTGACTATGAGAATAGGTTGATGATGCGGGGGAGCGGCGTTTAGATGAACGGCAAACTCGCAATCATTGTGGCTGGCGGAACTGGGGGGCATATCTTCCCCGGTTTGAGCGTGGCTGATGCTTTGAAAGCGCAGGGCTGGCAAGTCAAATGGGCCGGCAATCCGCATGCCATGGAAGGCCAGTTGGTCCCCAAACACGGTATCAAATTGCTGCCTTTGGTGTTTGCTGGTTTTCGTGGAAAAGGGTTGTTGCAGCAGTTGTTCATGCCAATGCTTTTGCTGCGAGCCTTTTGGGCAGCACTGCGCTTGCTGTTGGCCAACAAGCCTGCCGTGGTGCTGGGCATGGGTGGTTATGTGGCATTCCCCTTGGGTATGATTGCCAGTTTTTTAAATATTCCATTGATTGTTCACGAGCAGAACTCCATTGCCGGGCTGACCAACAAAGTGTTGTCCAAACTGGCGGATAGAAATTTAGTCGCATTCCCAGACGCCTTGCCCAAAGCAGACTGGGTGGGAAACCCCGTGCGCTTGGACATGACTCAGCAGCACAGCCCTGAGCAACGCTATGCAGAACGAACTGGGGCGCTGAAAGTATTGGTCGTCGGTGGTAGCCTCGGGGCTCAAGCGTTGAACCTGACAGTACCTCATGCATTGAGTTTGATTCCCCTAGAGCAAAGGCCCGAGGTCACTCACCAATCCGGTCAGCGTCATTTGCCAGACTTAAACACAAGCTATGCTCAAGCCAATGTAAGCGCCAACACAGTCGCCTTCATTGATGACATGGCCAATGCCATGGCGGGCGTCGATTTATTGATTTGCCGGGCAGGTGCCATGACCGTGGCTGAAGTGGCCGCCTTGGGGGTTGCTGCGTTGTTTATACCGTTTCCGCATGCAGTGGATGATCACCAAACCTTCAACGCGAAATTCCTTGTTGACGCAGGTGCCGCTTGGATGAAACCACAGTCTGAATTAACCGCCGAATGGCTGGCCACTTGGTTGAAAAACCTAAGGCGGGAAGAGTGTATATCAGTCGCAAAAAAAGCATATGCATTGGCCAAACCGGATGCAGCAATCCAGGTGGTTAAGCACATCGATGAAGTCTGTAAAAAACAGTCCAAGGATCAAGGCCAGAGAGCATGAAACACAAAGTCAAACACGTCCATTTTGTAGGGGTAGGTGGTTCAGGCATGAGCGGCATCGCCGAAGTGCTGTTGAACCTTGGTTACAAGGTGTCAGGTAGCGATCTTGCCGACTCTGCGGTGACGCAACGCCTGTCCAAACTAGGCATTGATATTTGCATTGGGCACGAAGCCGAGCACATCAAAGGTGCTGATGCAGTGGTCACCTCCACAGCAGTGGGCAGCAGCAACCCGGAAGTATTGGCAGCCCGTGCGCACCGCATACCTGTCGTACCACGCGCAGTCATGCTGGCAGAGTTGATGCGGCTTAAACAAGGCATCGCCGTGGCGGGCACGCATGGTAAAACCACCACAACCAGCTTGGTTGCCAGTATTTTGGCTGAAGGCAATCTTGACCCCACATTTGTGATTGGTGGCCGATTGAATTCAGCAGGCGCAAATGCCAAGTTGGGTACAGGTGAGTTTATGGTGGTTGAGGCGGATGAATCCGATGCCTCCTTCCTCAACCTAATGCCTGTTATTGCAGTGATTACAAACATTGATGCTGACCACATGGAAACCTACGGGCACGACTTCGCCCGTTTGAAGCAGGCCTTTGTGGAATTTACCCGCCGCCTGCCTTTCTATGGCATCGCAGTGTTGTGTGTGGATGACCCTTGTGTGCGCGAAATTATGCCATTCGTGTCCAAGCCGATTGTGGGTTATGGCTTGTCCGAAGGTGCGCAGATTCGCGCAGTCGATGTACGTACAGATTCGGGCCGAATGAAATTCACAGCCCTGCGTGAAGACGATACCTCACTCGAGATTACCCTCAACCTGCCCGGCGATCACAACGTACGAAACGCACTGGCTGCAATCGCAGTGGCCACAGAAATTGGCGTGGAAGACGAAGCGATTGTGCAAGCGCTTGCCAAGTTCAATGGAGTGGGGCGTCGCTTCCAGCATTACGGCGAAGTGCCCGCAGAAGGCGGTGGCACATTCCTGATGGTGGACGATTACGGGCACCATCCGGTTGAAATGCAGGCCACAGTCGCGGCAGCGCGTGGGGCCTACCCTGACAAACGTTTGGTGTTGGCTTTCCAGCCGCATCGCTACACACGCACGCGGGATTGTTTTGAAGACTTTGTAAAGGTGCTCGGTACAGTGGACGCCTTGGTGCTGTCGGAAGTGTATGCAGCCGGCGAAAGCCCAATCGTGGCAGCCGATGGTCGTTCACTGGCTCGAGCGGTTCGAGTGGCCGGGAAAATTGAGCCCCTATTTGTTGAAGACATGACGGAAATGGAAAACACAATATTAAACATCGCCCGCGATGGCGATTTGGTTCTGACCATGGGTGCAGGCTCAATCGGTGCGCTTCCAAGTCGGCTTATTACACGCGTGAAGGGTCAGGACGCAGTATGAATATGAAAATTGATCCGAAAATGTTGGGTAAAGTGGTTGTACTGTTCGGTGGGAAGTCCGCTGAGCGGTCGGTGTCTCTGAAGTCAGGCTCCATGGTGTTGGCATCCCTGCAAAAGTCAGGGGTAGATGCACACGGTTTTGACCCCGCTGAACGTGGCCTGGTTGAGTTGGCACAAGGTGGGTACGACCGGGCAGTGATTTCCCTGCACGGGCGCTTGGGTGAAGACGGCACCATTCAAGGTGCCTTGGAATGGCTTGGTCTACCTTACACCGGCAGTGGAGTCATGGGCTCTGCATTGGCCATGGACAAAATCAACACCAAAGCAGTGTGGTTGGCTGCAGGGTTGCCCACGCCAGATTACTTCCGCCTATTGCCCGGCTTTAATGCGCACCAGGTGGTTGAAAAACTAGGCTTGCCCTTGATTGTGAAGCCTGCGCAAGAAGGCTCCACATTGGGCCTCACCAAGGTTAAATCTGAGTCTGAATTACAGGCCGCGTTCGAGCTGGCTTACCGCTTCGACCCCAATGTATTGGCTGAGCGTTTTGTGACCGGGCAAGAGTTAACAGTACCCGTCATGGGCGAGGGTGAAGATGCCTACGCGCTGCCTGTGATCCGTATTCAGGCGCCCGATGGAAACTACGACTTCCACAACAAATACATCGGCAATGAAACCCAGTATTTTTGCCCCAGTGGATTGACCACCGAACTTGAGCAAGAAATCCAAAAACTGGCTGTTGACTCCTACAAAGCTTTGGGATGTTCAGGCTGGGGAAGGGCAGACGTGTTGCTGGACCCGCAAGGCAAACCTTGGTTACTGGAAATGAATACATCACCCGGCATGACCGATCATTCATTGGTACCCCTAAGTGCCAAAGCAGCGGGCGTGTCGTATGACGAGTTGGTGTTGCAGATCGCAGCCAGTGCCAGCCTAAAAGGGCTGACTGTAAAAATGGAGGCTTGATCGATGTTCAAATCGCTTTGGCATGACAGCAAACTGATGGGGCTTTTGGCAAGCTTCCTGACGCTGTTCGCCATTGCTCTGTTTACCACCGTGGTGGGGCGTTGGTTTATCCAATTGCCTTACTTTGCGATTAAGAAGTTTGAGATCGTGGGCGAGGTTGAACGGTTGAACATGGACTCGTTTAAAACAGCCGTATTGCCCAAAGTGCAAGGCAGTTTTTTTTCGATCAATTTGGAAGCAACCAAAGGCTTGGTGGAAGACCAAGCATGGGTGCGCAAGGCTGTGGTGCAACGGGTATGGCCCAATGGTTTGAAGGTAAGCGTGCAAAGCCACAAGCCACTCGCATTGTGGGGCGACACTCGATTGCTTAATACATTTGGAGAAGTATTCGCGGCCAACCCTGCCGAAGCGGGCGAGCCTGATTCCATGGCGGTTTTGCATGGCCCACCCGGTAGCGAATTCCTTGTTGCCAAAACCTATGTAACCTGGATTAAAGATTTCGCCGAGATCGGCATGGTGCCAGCAAGCGTCAAACTGTCAGACCGATATGGATGGACAGTGAAAACAAAAGAAGGTTTGGCGGTGGAGTTGGGGCGTGATCAAGAGCCGCTGAGCCTACAAGCCAAGATTAACCGCTTGAAGTGGGTCTATCCAAAGTTGCGGAACGAAGTCATGAAAACGGTTGAAGTGATTGACATGCGGTATGCAAAAGCCTTCGCAGTAAAGGGCGAGAGGATGACTGCCCCACGTAAAGTAAACATTGAACTAAAAACAAATTAATTGATAAGAGAATACTGGGCCCTATGAACAAAGATCCAAAAGACCTGATTGTTGGTCTGGACATCGGAACCTCCAAAGTGGTTGCCATGGTTGCAGAGTTGCTACCAGATGGTCGTTTTGAGGTGATTGGAATTGCACAGCAAGAATCCAAGGGATTGAAGAAGGGCGTGGTGGTCAACATCGAAGCCACTGTCAACTCCATTCAAGCCGCGCTGGAAGAGGCTGAGCTGATGGCAGACTGCAAAATCAAAACCGTGTTTACGGGGATTGCAGGCAGCCACATTCGAAGCTTCAACTCCTCGGGCATGGTTGCAATCAAAGAAAGGGAAGTCACACAGGCCGATGTTGCGCGAGTGATTGAAACTGCAAAAGCAGTGAACATCCCCACCGATCAGCAAATTCTGCATGTGCTTCCACAAGAATTTATTGTGGACGGGCAAGAAGATGTACGCGAGCCCTTGGGCATGAGCGGCGTGCGGTTAGAAACGCGGGTCCACATTGTGACCGGTGCAGTGTCTGCAGCACAGAATATCGTGAAATGCGTGCGTCGTTGTGGCTTGGAAGTGCAGGATTTAATGCTTCAGCCGCTGGCCTCCAGCATGGCCGTGTTGACCGAAGACGAGAAAGAACTCGGCGTGGCCATGATCGACATCGGCGGTGGTACAACTGACATCGCAATTTTCACAGGTGGTGCCATCCGCCACACGGCAGTGTTGCCAATTGCGGGTGACCAAATCACCAACGACATCGCAATGGCTTTGCGCACGCCCACCCCAGATGCTGAGGAAATCAAACTCGCCCACGGTGTGGCCAAGCAATTGCTGGCTGACCCACACGCAAAAATTGAAGTGCCCGGTATCGGTGAGCGCGAGCCACGCACCTTGTCCAAACAAGCATTGGCCGCAGTCATTGAGCCGCGTGTTGAAGAGCTTTTCCTGATGGTGCAGCAAGTGCTGCGCGAATCGGGTTACGAAGAATTGTTGTCTAGCGGAATTGTGATTACGGGCGGCACAGCGTTGATGCCCGGCATCGCAGAACTTGGGGAAGATATTTTCCTCAAGCCCGTACGAATTGGTGTTCCTGAGTACACAGGTGGACTGGCCGACATGGTCAGATCCCCTCGTCTGGCCACAACCATGGGCCTATTGCACGAGGCCAGGGCACAACACCTGAGAGGCAGGAAAGTCGCCTCCCAGGGAGGTGGGATGAAGCAAACCCTTCAGAGAATGAAGGATTGGTTCTTGGGTAATTTTTAATTGTTTTTATTTTTCGGCGAACGTTTTTAAGCAACGATAGGAGTAATTACCATGGCATTTGAAATTCTCGAGACGGACACAAAGGGCACGATCATCAAGGTCGTCGGTGTAGGTGGGGCAGGCGGCAACGCAGTCGCCCACATGATTGAAAAAGGCGTAGTAGGCGTCGAGTTTATTTGCGCAAATACGGATGCACAGGCTTTGTCTCGCATTCCAGCAAACACACTGATTCAACTTGGCAAAACAGGTTTGGGCGCAGGCGCGAAACCTGAGGCAGGCCGCCAAGCCGCTGAAGAAGACCGTGACCGCATTCGCGACGCTTTGCGTGGCGCGCACATGGTATTCATCACTGCCGGTATGGGCGGCGGTACAGGCACGGGTGCTGCACCTGTGGTGGCTGAGGTTGCTCAAGAGTTGGGAATCTTGACCGTTGCGGTGGTTACACGCCCCTTCGACTTTGAAGGTAGCAAGCGATGCAAGGCCGCTGAGGATGGTTTGGAGCAGTTGTCCAGCCGTGTGAACTCCCTGATTGTTGTACTGAACGAGCGCTTGCTGGATGTCGTGGGTGATGATGCCACTCAAGAAGAATGCTTCCGCGAGGCCGACAACGTGTTGCACAACGCCTGCGCTGGCATCGCTGAAATAATCAATGTGGATGGCGACGTGAACGTGGACTTCGAAGACGTGAAAACAATCATGTCTGAAGTGGGCAAAGCCATGATGGGCACCGCCACAGCCTCTGGCCCTGACCGTGCTCGCGAAGCCGCAGAAATGGCAATCGCTTCCCCGTTGCTGGAAGGCGTGGACTTGTCTGGCGCGCGTGGCGTGTTGGTTAATATCACTTCAGGTCGTTCATTGAAGTTGAAGGAAACCAAAGAAGTCATGAGCATCATCCGTGATTACGCAGCAGAAGACGCCACCGTAATCTTCGGTACAGCTTACGACGAGTCCATGGGCGACGCTTTGCGCGTGACCGTGGTGGCCACTGGTTTGGGTCGCCGTGCAGTCAAGCCCACACTGGTACGTGATGAGCGTCCTGCTCAGCGCACAGGTACACACGACGCGATTGGCTTTATGGACACAGAAAAGCAAAACTTGGACATCCCGTCCGTGTTCCGCAGCCCACGTGACTCTGCTGCCACACGCGTGCAGGCGCTTCAGGAAAGTGGAATGGACCGTTTCGATATTCCAGCCTTCTTGCGTCGTCAGGCTGACTGATTTGCTCAGTAAATAAGGTAGTTGAATAAGTAGTTGAATAAATAAGAAGGACATCCTATCGGGCACTCTTTTCACGCAGATGTAGTTCTCGGTTTTGCCGAAGACCGAGATTCTGAGTGAGAAGGGTGCCGTCCTGCGTTTGTAGCAAATGCACGAGGTAGAATAAAAATACAGAAGCAGGCGAGTGCCTGACTTTTAAAATCGTTATGCAAATTCAGAAGTGAGAGATGAAATTATGAGTACCAATCAAACCATCAAGATCGGCGACACGCTTCCTGAAGCAACCCTGTTTGAGTTCATGCACGAAGCCACAGGCGGCTGTTCACTAGGCCCCAATGCATTCAAGGTTTCAGATTTGGTCAAAGGCAAGAAAATTGCAGTTTTCGCACTGCCCGGTGCCTATACACCTACATGCTCAGCCCAGCACGTGCCCGGTTTTATTAACCACAACGAAGCATTCAAAGCCAAAGGCATCGACGAAATCTGGTGCATCGCAGTGAACGACGCGTTTGTGATGGGTGCTTGGGGTAAAGATCAAGGTGCGGATGGCAAAATTCGCATGTTGGCAGATGGTTCAGCAGAATTTACAAAAGCGATTGGCATGGAACTGGACCTAACCGCCCGCGGTTTGGGCGTGCGCTCACAGCGTTACTCCATGTTGGTTGACAATGGCGTGGTCAAGCAATTGAACTTGGATACAGCCGGCAAGTTTGAAAACAGCACAGCCGAAGTACTTTTGGCCCAAGTGTAAAAACGGGTTAATATCCAACTTGAGTTTTAAGTCGTTGAAATCAGGTGGTTTTTATAAAGCCGCCTGATTTGTCGCACACCCTCCTGTGTTTCAAGGCCTGGCCCTTGGGTGTACCTCACTCTGACAGCACCATTCCCCCGTTTGTGTACCCAATTGATGCACGAACGCAACGAAATCCAGCAAAACTCCGCTCTTTAACGCAGCCCTTTAGCAAAAGTCTTGGGGATCAAATCCCGGATCGTTAAACTTTTAACATTGGTTGAAGGATTTTTACCGTGAGACAGAGAACACTCAAACAAGTACTGAGCGCCACAGGCATCGGTTTGCATTCCGGCAAGCGGGTCAACATGACCCTGCGCCCCGCCGCGCCCGACACTGGTATTGTGTTTCGCAGAGTGGATGTCGACCCCCCTGTGGACTTGCCCGTGGGTGCCAAAACCATTGGCGACACACGCATGGCCTCTACACTGGATGTGGGTGGGGTGAAGGTGTCCACGATTGAACACTTGATGTCAGCACTTTATGGCTTAGGCGTAGACAACATCTATATCGATCTGGATGCGGTCGAAGTACCCATCATGGACGGCAGCGCAATTTCTTTTGTGTTTCTAATTCAGCAGGCTGGGTTGGTTGAACAATCCGCTCTGAAGAAATTCATCCGTGTCAAAAAGGCTGTTGAAATTCGCGAAGGTGAGGGCCACACTCTCAAGTACGCCTCATTAAAGCCATTCAATGGCTTCAAGCTGAAGTTTGAAATTGACTTTGGCCACCCCGCCATCGATAAAACTGGGCAGTTGGTTGAAATTGACTTCGCAAACACCTCTTTTGTACGCGACATTGCCCGCGCCCGCACTTTCGGTTTCACCCAAGATGTTGAAACCTTAAGGAATTTGGGTTTGGCATTGGGTGGCAACTTGGACAATGCGATTGTGATGGACGAGTATCGAATCCTGAATCCAGATGGTTTGCGCTATGACGACGAGTTCGTCAAACACAAGGTTTTGGATGCGATTGGCGACCTTTATGTGATTGGTCACCCCATTATTGGCGAATATCACGCCTACCGTTCTGGCCACGGATTGAACAATCAGCTGATCCGCGCGCTGCTAAAAGACGAATCGGCATACGAAATTGTAAGTTTTGAGAGTGTTAGAGAAACTCCTCAGGTTTTCAGGAGCGATTGGGCAGTTGCATAAGCTTTTAATTGCACCAAGTTGGTGAATCTGTATTGCAACTGTTTGATTTTTAATATGATCAATCAGTCAGAAAACCCCTCCGGCCTACTTGTCCGAGGGGTTTTTTTTCATCTGATGATGGGCATACAGTTTTTCGGTGGCTGCCTTGATGTGAGGGTCAATAATTTTATTTTCCAGCTCTAGCCATGCTTTTTTTGCATTTTCAGAGAAAAATGCACGTTTTTGGTGCGATTTTTGCGTCAAGGAGGGTAGCGGACTTGTCTGAACTTTGAGTAGAATGTCCGAAATTCTGTAGCCCAGCGATTGCAGGTGTTGTACCAAGCTTGGCACAGACTGCCGTATCCTCGTCAACGCCGCTGGTGTTGACACATATATTTTCAGGGTCTCTACATGGACGGGACCTATATGAAAAGTAACGCCTCTCAATGCAGGCCAACCTGCAAGCGCGGTTTTTAGACGCGCGGCCGCCTCAGCTTGCCTGATCAAGCTGGATGCATTGAGATCAGTCGCCAACGATTCGATTGGTGACTTCACATGGGACTTGAAGTTTTTCAATTCAAGTATTCCTGAAAACAGAACCCGGGCATGGGGTTCGAAACTGGCTCGCAATTGAGCTCAGGAGGTTGACCTTGCATCTGATTATTTTGAAACAAATTGGCGCCAAGCCAATACGCGTAACGATAGCACCAAAACACTGGGTGTTTGCCACAATGGCCTCCCTGCTGGTGCTTGCAACAGGAATGTTTGCTGGAATGTATGCTGCGGCCCAGTGGGGTAGCCAACTTCCGGTGGTTCGTGACATTGAGCAATCCCGCATCGTGACCGAGCAGTTTTTGCAAAGCGGAAACACAAGCCCCTTAGACGCTATGGCCATTCGGCTTGCGGAAATGAGTGCCCAACTGGCTAGGCTAGACGCAATCAGCGCCCGTTTGCTTAAATCCAATGGCCATGCGCCTGAACCCACCAAAGCCAACGAGCTGGGCAGGGGGGGTATAAGGCAACTCAACGAAGAATCCTTAAGTTTTGGCGAAGTTCAAAAATTGCTGGACAAGACCAACAAGCAAATCGACAAACAAGGTGATGTGTTAAGCCTGATTGATGCGGATCTTCAACTGGCTCGAGTGAAGTTTGAAACCCGCCCCAACGAATCACCTCTTGACCAGCCTGTATCCATCAGCCGATTTGGCACTCGCATAGACCCCATCACTGGCCGCAGGTCAGTGCATGAAGGCATCGATTTTATGGCGCCGGTGGGTACCCCAATACTGGCGGCAGCCTCCGGTGTGGTCGTTAAAGCAAGTTACCACTCCGCATATGGCAATATGATCGAAATTGAACACGGCAACAGCACAGTAACCCGCTACGCACACGCCTCTCGATTGCTTGCCAAAGAAGGACAAAAGGTAAGATTGGGCGACAAAATTGCCTTGGTGGGCAGCACGGGGCGATCAACAGGCCCCCATTTGCATTTCGAAGTTCGAGTCAATGACGTTCCCAAAGACCCTCATCAGTTCCTTTCACGCAACGGAATGCCACGCCCCGGGCCTGCAACTGTCACAGCTTTGAATGGCATATTGGCGGAAAGCAACTGATCTCGCAGGAAATCTCTGGCGCGTGCTAAACTTCTAGGCTGTTTTTATGGGCTTGCCTGCACGCCTTCGACTCCTAGGCTCCGATCTTCGGAGCCGGTTTTGCCAGAATTATGATCACACAAACATTAAAAATGATTTTTGGCAGCCGCAATGACCGGTTGCTAAAAACTTATTCAAAATCTGTCGCCCAAATCGCAGCGCTTGAACCTAGCATTCAAGCCCTTTCCGATGAAGCCCTCCGTGCCAAAACCGATGAGTTCCGGCTGCGATTGCAGCAGGGGCAAACACTCGACGACATTCTGGCTGAGGCCTTCGCAGTGGTGCGAGAGGCGGGCAAACGCGTGTATGGCATGCGACATTTTGATGTGCAGATGATTGGTGGTTTGGCGCTGCATCAAGGCAAAATCTCCGAAATGCGTACCGGTGAGGGTAAAACCTTGGTGGCCACGTTGCCTGCCTACCTCAATGCGTTGGAAGGCAAGGGCGTACACGTCATTACCGTGAACGACTACCTGGCCTCGCGTGATGCGGCATGGATGGGCAAGCTTTACGGTTTTCTTGGGCTTACAGTGGGTTGCAATTTGTCACGCATGCCGCATGACGACAAGCAAAAAGCCTACGCGGCCGACATCACCTACGGCACCAACAACGAATTTGGCTTTGACTACCTGCGCGACAATATGGTGTACAGCACCGCAGACCGCGTGCAGCGCACATTGAACTACGCCATCGTGGACGAAGTGGATTCCATCTTGATTGATGAGGCGCGTACGCCTTTGATCATTTCGGGGCCAGCCGACGACCACACCGACATGTATGTCCGCTTGAATGAAATCCCCAAGCAGCTGGTGCGGATGAAAGAAGAGTCCAAGCCCGGCGAGATTGAGCCGGACGGCGATTTCTATGTGGACGAGAAAGGCCACCAAATCCAGTTGAGTGAGGCGGGTCACGAAAAAGCAGAGAATTTGCTGTCCCAGATGGGCTTGCTGCCTGAGGGCGCAAGTTTGTACGACCCCACCAATATTTTGCTGATGCACCACCTGATGGCTGCATTGCGCGCGCACAACCTGTTTTACAAAGACCAGCACTATGTGGTGCAAAACCGCGAAGTGGTGATTGTGGATGAATTCACAGGCCGCTTGATGCCAGGTCGCCGTTGGTCCGATGGTTTGCACCAAGCCATTGAGGCCAAAGAGGGCATGCCCATTCAGCCCGAAAACCAAACACTGGCCTCGATTACATTCCAGAACTACTTCCGTATGTACAAAAAACTGTCGGGCATGACAGGTACAGCGGACACAGAAGCGTTCGAATTCCAGTCCATTTATGGCTTGGAAACGGTGATTATCCCCACGCATCGCCCCGTGCAGCGTAAGGATTATCAAGATCAGATTTTCAAAAGCACACCTGAAAAGTTCAATGCCATCCTGAACAACATCAAGGAATGCTACGAGCGGGGCCAACCCGTGCTGGTGGGTACCACTTCGATTGAAAACTCAGAGCTGCTGTCCAAGCTACTGACTGATGCTGGCTTGCCGCACAATGTGCTGAACGCCAAGCAACATGAACGCGAAGCGGAGATTGTTGCTCAAGCGGGTCGCCCAAAGGCCGTGACCATTGCCACCAACATGGCAGGTCGGGGTACCGACATTGTGTTGGGTGGCAATTTGGAACGTGAGCTGGCCGCGATTGAAGCGGATGCTTCATTGGACGAGTCTGCCCGTCACGCCAAACTAGAGGAAAGCCGCGCGGCATGGAAGCTGCGCAATGCTGAAGTGTTGGCTTCAGGTGGTTTGCATATTATCGGCAGTGAGCGCCATGAATCACGCCGGATTGATAACCAGTTGCGTGGTCGTTCTGGCCGTCAAGGTGATGCAGGTTCATCCCGCTTTTACCTGTCGATGGACGACAGCCTGATGCGCATATTCGCGGGCGACCGCGTGCGTGCCATCATGGAACGTCTGAAGCTGCCAGAAGGCGAGGCCATTGAAGCCGGTATGGTAACCCGCTCCATTGAGTCGGCACAACGCAAAGTGGAAGGCCGCAACTTCGACATCCGCAAGCAATTGCTGGAGTACGATGATGTGTCCAACGAGCAGCGCAAAATTATTTATGCCCAGCGCAATGAAATTCTGGAATCCGCCCAGGTGGCTGAAACCATTCGTGGCCTGCTGCATGGCGCAATTGAAAGCACGTTCCGTGCGTTTGTACCGGCAGAGTCCGTCGAAGACATGTGGGACTTGCCTGCCCTAGAGGCCGTGTACGGCAAAGAGTACATGCTGACCACGCCCTTGGCTCAATGGCTAGAGGCCTCACCACAAATTTCTGAAGAAGACCTGCTTAACAAGGTGCTTGAGATTGCGGATGGCGTTTACAGCGCCAAGCTGGAGTCCGTAGGGCGTGAAAACTTTGAGCGCTTTGAAAAGACACTGCTGCTGCAAAGCATCGACACCCACTGGCGAGAGCACTTGGCTGCGCTTGACCACCTGCGTCAAGGTATCCACTTGCGTGGCTACGCCCAGAAAAACCCAAAGCAAGAATACAAGCGCGAGGCATTTGAGCTGTTTGGGGCCTTGCTGAACACGGTGCGTGACGAAGTTGCCCGCGTGCTGATGACCGTCAAAGTACAAAGCCCTGAGCAGGTGCAAGCGGTTGAACAAGAGCTTGAACAACGCAGTCTGGACTTGGAGCAACTGGAGTTTCAACATGCGGAAGCTCCAGCTGAGGAGATTCAAGCCGAGCCCCGCACCGCTGAACCTTTGCCCGCCATCGCTGCCCGACGTGTCAGCGACAAAGTGGGTAGAAACGACCCTTGCCCTTGTGGGTCCGGCAAAAAGTTCAAGCAGTGTCACGGTAAATTAAGCTGAGCAAGTTAGGCTGAGCAAGTTCGGCTGAGCACTTCAAAGGCTGAACCAAAGAGCCGAGATAAACAAGCAACAAGAGGGGGCCCTGATCCAAAGACCAGGCCCCCGATTTACTTCCAAATTTCATCTAAATTTTTGAATTCAGAGGATACTCACATGCCCGTCAATTTGCCCCTGCCTCAGGCCGCTGATCTTCATCCCGTCGATGGTGTAGAACTTGGTTTTGCGATGGCTCATATCCGCAAACCCAACCGGAAAGATGTTCTGGTGATGCGTGTTGCCGATGGTGCAAGTGTGGCGGGTGTTTTCACCAAAAACCGTTTTTGTGCAGCCCCTGTTCAACTTTGCCAGGCCCATTTGGCCCAGAATCAGGGCATCAAAGCCTTGTTGATTAATACAGGCTGTGCCAATGCGGGTACGGGTGAGCGGGGTTTGAAGGATGCGCGTGATTCCGCCGCCCATCTGGCCAGCTTGCTGGGTTGCAGTGCAGAGCAAATTTTGGTGTTTTCCACGGGTGTGATTCTTGAAAACCTGCCCATGGATCGTTTGCTACCCGGCGTCACCCAAGCGAATGCCGCTTTGGGTCAGGCCAATTGGCTGGACGCAGCCACAGCCATCATGACCACCGACACCCAGCCCAAAGCCTACAGCGCTCAAGTGGCGGTGGGGGGTGGTCGTGTCACGATTACCGGTGTTTCAAAAGGTGCAGGCATGATTCGCCCCAACATGGCCACCATGCTGGGTTACTTGGCAACCGATGCCAAAGTGGCTAAACCCGTTTTGAATAAATGGACAACAGCATTGGCCGATGCCTCTTTCAATCGGATTACGATTGATGGTGACACCTCCACCAACGACAGTTTTATTGTCATCGCCACTGGCAAAAGCACTGCGGTTGATATTCAAACCGGCAATGAGCCTGAAGCTGAAACCTTGTTTGCTGAACTGAAAAAAGCCTCCATCAAGCTGGCACAAGCCATTGTGCGCGATGGGGAAGGGGCCACCAAATTCATCACCGTGCAGGTGGAGCAAGCAGGCAATGACGATGAAGCACAAAAGGTTGCCTACGCGATTGCGCATTCACCTTTGGTCAAGACCGCCTTCTTTGCCTCCGACCCCAACCTAGGCCGTATTTTGGCTGCTGTGGGCTATGCCGGCATTGATGATTTGGATCAAACCCGCATTCAGCTTTATCTGGGCGATGTGTATGTGGCCAAAGACGGTGGACGTCACCCCGATTACAAAGAAGAGCAAGGCCAGGCCGTGATGAATCAGGCCGAAATTCTGGTTCGGGTACAACTGGGGCGTGGTAACGTGGGTACTACAGTGTGGACCACGGATTTCTCGCATGAATACGTGTCGATCAACGCTGACTATCGGTCCTAATTGATAGGTCTTAAACCCAGCGGAGCCCAATCCTTATGGCTGATTTGAATTCTGATGAAGTATTGAAGCAGTTGAGCCGCATCGCACAAGCCTTGGAGCAGGGCGTGATGCGCCCGCCTGAGGACTGGGATGAATCCATCGCCTATCGCTTGCACCATCGCGCAGGTCAGCTTCGTTTGGAACCTGTACACACCATTCAGCACATGCCTTTGAGTGTGTTGCGCAATATTGATGTGCAAATCGATAAAGTCGACCAAAACACACGCCAGTTCGTACATGCAAAGCCAGCCAACAATGTGCTGTTGACTGGGGCGCGTGGCACAGGTAAATCTTCACTGGTGCGGGCCATGCTTTGCCAGTACTCGGTTTTGGGTTTGAGGTTGATTGAGGTGGACAAGACGGACCTGCTGTTTTTACAGGACGTGGTGGACTTGGTCAGTAAACGCCCCGAGCGCTTCATCGTGTTTTGCGATGATTTGTCGTTTGAAGAAGGCGAGCCCGGTTACAAAGCCCTCAAGAGCGTGCTGGATGGTTCCGTGGCAGGTACCTCTGAGAACGTGTTGATTTACGCCACTTCCAACCGCAGGCATTTGCTGCCGCAGTTGATGAAAGACAACCTCGCCACCGAACACAGCAACGGCGAAATTCGCCCCGCCGAAAGCATTGAAGAAAAAACATCGCTGTCTGACCGTTTTGGCTTGTGGGTTTCTTTCCATCCATTCACTCAAGATGAATACCTGAATGCGGTGGATGTGTGGCTGCACCATTGGGGCTTTGAATTAACTGACGAAGCTCGGCTGTTGGCCCTGCGCTGGACGATTGACCGGGGGCAACGCAGTGGCCGCCTGGCCTCTCAGTTTGCAAAGTTTTGGGCTGGGTCACGCAATTTGGAAGACCTTTCCTGACATGACTCTTGAAAGAAAACGCATTGATGTGGCGGTGGCTGTGGTCATGCGTCCGGATGGAACCGTGTTGTGGGGGTGCCGGCCAGAAGGCAAGCCTTATGCGGGCTACTGGGAGTTTCCCGGTGGGAAGGTTGAGCTTGGCGAAACCGTGTGGCAAGCCTTGGTGCGCGAGTTGCATGAAGAGCTTGGTATAACAGCGCTGGAAGGTGGCCCGTGGTTCGTCATTGAGCATGATTACGAGCACGCCTTGGTGCGCTTGCACCTGTACCGTGTATGGAAGTTCGATGGGCAGCCTCAGTCTTTGGAGGGGCAGGCTTTTGCTTGGGACAGCCTGCAGCCCGCCAGTTTGAAGCCCATTCTACCGGCCACCGAGCCTTTACTGCCCAAGTTGAATCAGCCCGAGGTTCTCATCCTCAGTCAATACGGAATGGGTGTTGACGCATTTGAGGCCCATCTGAATCAAGCCCTTCAAACACAAGGCCGTTTGGCTCTTCTGTTTCGTGAAAACGACCTGCCTGACCCAAACCTGCTTCAAGCCCATCAGCATGCGCAAATGTGGGCGACAAAACACGGTGTACCGTTCAGCATCAATTCAAGCACTTTTTTAAGAATGCTGGAGTGTGATGCCTTGTCTACTTTCAGCCGCGTTGCAGCTCAGGTGAGGCTGCATTTAACCGAGCAACATTTGCTGCAGGGTTTGCCTGAGGTGGTGCAACAAGATTGGATCAATACAGGGCGGGCCGTCGCAGTCAGCGCATCGGTGCATTCACCGACAAGCTTGCAACTGGCCTTCACAACAGGTATGGACTTTGCCTTATTGGGTGCGGTAAAAGCCACAGCTTCGCACCCCGGGCAAGCAGGTTTGGGTTGGGCACGGTTTCAAAACATGACTGCGCTTTGCCGCCTGCCAGTGTATGCAATTGGTGGGCTCAGTCATTTCGATCTGTTAGAGGCCAAGCTAAATGGGGCTCACGGCGTGGCCATGATCTCTGGCATCAAAGATTACAAAGCCTGATCCGAAAGTCAAAAGGCTCGTTGTGCGGGTTGTTTTTGGTTACTGTGTTGGCAATAGGGATGTTAAAGCGCATCCACAACATGTATTTGTTGGCGCTGAATTCTGGCACCACATTGACTTCATTGGGAATGTCTACCTTCAGCAGCTGGTAGGTTTTACCGCTCATTTGTTGGGTAAAGCCCCCGTTCTCGGAAGTCACCGCCAAGCCTTCTCCGCTGCTGCGAAGAATTTTCAGCACCAAATGAATGGCCTTCATCAACGGCAGCATGGGTTCAACCCACTCCATGATGTCGCGCCGCCTGGCTTGTGCTGGGCGTGATTGCCATTTGTGGTAACCCGGCAAATCAAACTCGCACACGCCGCCGGGTATTGAACACCGGCTGCGAATAATCATTAAAAACTCATTTTCACGCAGGTGGTAACCCAGCCTGCCATTGCAACCACTTAACTCCACAGACGCGGAATCAATTTCTCGCAATGTGTCATTCAACAGCACGGGGTCAACCGAGGGGTGTTCGCGGTAAGCCGAGATTTGAATTTTTTGACGATCCAGTTCTTGAATCAAGTCACTTTTGAGGTCTGCGCGAGAGCCCACTTCAACAATTTCAAAAATGGTCAGCAGTGCAGAATGGTGGTCAAGCTTGTGTTCTTGATTGACAAAAAACTCGTATTTTGCAAACAAGTCCTCAAGCCGCAACAGGGTGCGCACCCGCTCATTGAGGGGAAACTCATAGGTTACCCATTGTGCAGTATCCAATTCGGCGCTGGCTTCGGCTATAGCTTGTGTCACTGAAAATCAATCTTTAGGTGTATGAATTTAGACCGATTGTGGCCTAAATGTAGCTTTTTCGCAATTACTCTTTGGCTTCTGCTGCAATAAGCAAGAGTTTCTCATGTAATGCTTGCGCTTGCAGAAGTAATTCTTCCGATGTCCCATTGTTTTTCACAACAAAGTCTGCAATTTTCAGTCGCTGCTCGCGCGTGGCTTGGGCTGCCAGCACCTGTTCTATTTGTGAATCGGGCCAGCCATTGCGAGCTTTAACGCGCTCTATTTGAGTACGGGTTTCGCAATCCACCACAACAACCACATCAGTTAAATGCCCCCAGCCACCTTTTTCAGCCAGCAGTGGAATAACGAGGACGCAATACGGGCTGGTGCTTATCTGGATTTCGTCCACAATGCGCTGACGTATCAGTGGGTGCAAAATCTTTTCCAAGGCCAAGCGCAGCTCGGGCTTATCAAACACCAGTTTCCGAATGTGGTTGCGGTCCATGCTGCCATCTGCAGCAATGGCTTGTGGTCCAAATTCCTGCCGTATTGCAGGTATTGCGGCACCATTTGGGCTACACAATTCATGCGCCAGCACATCTGCATCCAGTACCTGGGCGCCCAATTTTGCCAAAGCGTCAGATACCTTGGTTTTGCCAGAACCTATGCCACCCGTTAATCCAACCACCAAAGGTTTGTTAGTCATGCGCACCGCCGGGTTACATCAAAAACCGAATCACATCCAGCCCTGCCATCCAGCAGAAAGTGCCGAAAACGATACTGGGGCCAAATGGAAAGGGCTCGGTGTGGTCGACCCCACGCATTTTTTGAATGGCCAGCCCAAACACAACGCCGGATACCGAAGACACCAGCAGCACGCTAAACAGGCTAGCGTATCCAAACCATGCACCAGTTGCAGCCAATAGCTTAAAGTCGCCGTAACCCATGCCCTCTTTGCCAGTGGCCAATTTAAACGCATGGAAAATCAGCCACAAAATGAGATAACCCGCCATTGCACCCACTACAGCATCGCCCAGCGGCACTGCGGCAGTCATTAAATTGATCAACAAGCCAGCCCATATCAAGGGCAGGGTGATTGCATCGGGCAGCAAAAAAGTATCTAGGTCAATCAAGGCCAACACAATCAGCGCTGCTGACAAACCCATCAAACCCACCGCAAGCAAAGAGGGCGGGTGCATGTAGGCCAAAATGCCGAAGCTTATACCGGTGAAAAGCTCCACCACCGGGTAACGCCAGCCAAAGCTTGCATGGCAGTGCGCACATTTGCCTTTCAGCAACAGGAAGCTGATGACTGGAATGTTATGCCAGGGTTTGATCGGTGTTTTGCAGGAGGGGCAATGTGAGCGGGGCAGCAGCAGGTTAAACCGGGGTTGAGCCACGGGCTCCTCGCCCTTGGCTTCCCGCAAATCGGCCTCCCATTGGGCCTCCATCATCATGGGCAGCCTGTAGGCCACCACATTCAAGAATGAGCCAACGCACAAGCCGGCGAATACGCAATACGCAATCCAGACTTCTGCATTCAACTGGGCAAATACACTCAAAAAATTCCCCCAATATTGAAAATTGGCAAATACATCCCGATGATCAGTGTGCCCACTATAACGCCTATCAGGCTCATGATGGCAGGCTCGATGACAGTCGATAAATTATCAACCATGTCATCCAGCTTCATCTCAAACTGTGCTGCAAGCCTGTCCAACATTTGGTCCAATCGGCCAGATTCCTCGCCGATGCGAATCATTTGTACAGCCTCGGGTGGGAACAATTTTGCCTTGCCCATGCAATCGGATACGGTAGAACCGGTCGCAACTTCTTGCCTTATCATCATGGTTGCGTCGTGGTAGCTTTTGTTGCCACATACCTGGGCCACCGATTCCAATGCGCCCACAATCGGTACCCCTGATGCATTCAGTGTGGAAAAGGTACGAGCCCAACGCGCGTGAATGGCTGTTCGGATCAATTCCCCAATAATCGGCATCCGCAATAGCATCTGGTCTGTGTAATGCCGAAACCTTTCAGACCGTTTGTAAGCGAATGAGAAGCTGACGCAGAACAAAATCAGCCCTGCAATCAGCGTCACTCCGTTTTGCGTGATCAGGTCTGACAAGTTCAGTAACACCGTGGTAAGCGCGGGCAGCTCAGTTTTAAATGAGGCATAAACCGCTCGAAAGGTTGGAATAACAAATGCCAACAAACCCACGGAAACGACCAAGGCGATCACTATCACTATCGATGGGTAAGTCATGGCCTTGCGTAATTTTTGGCGGGTTCGAATGACTTTTTCCAAGTGGTTTGCCAGCCGCATCAGCACGGAGTCCAGCTCGCCTGACTCCTCGCCTGCCGACAAAATATTACAAAAAATAGCATCAAAGCATTTGGGGTGTTTACGCATGGCGTCGCTTAGTTTGGACCCACTCTCCACGTCCGCCCGTATGATTCGGACCACATTGCGCATGCTTCGGTTTTTAGACCCCATCAAGTTGTTGGAAATCAAACCCAAACTTTGCCCCAACGGCACACCGGATTGAATCATCACCGACAACTGCCTAACAAATGCGGAAACCACAGCGAGGCTGGCCTTACCTGTGATGAATTCACGGGTTTGTTTGACTACTTTGGGTTTTACACCCTGTTTGCGCAATAAAAAGCGTGCATGTTGTTCCGACTGGGCCCGAATTTCTCCGGACCGGGATGCCTTGCTTTTTCCAACCTGTTTTTCAGACCAGAAAAACAGTTTTTCGCCACGCGAGTGTTGTGCCTGAGTTGCCATGGTTTAACACGCCAAAATTAATCGGTTCGTGTCGCTGCCAGAATCTCTTCAATGGTGGTGATGCCCTGCAGGATTTTCATTGTTCCTGCATCTTTCAGGCTCAAGACGCCCTCACTGCGCGCTTGTTGTTCCAGCTCAAGGGCGTTGGCCCCTTTCAGAATCAGTTCCTGCATGTCTTCGGACAAGGGCATTACTTCATAAATGCCCACGCGACCCTTGTATCCTGTGCCATTGCAGGCATCGCAGCCTACCGCGCAAAAGGGTGTGCTATCCAAATGGGTGCCTTTTTCTATCAGCCCCGCTGTAAAAAGGGCTTGATTGCCCTGGGGGTGCGGCTGTTTGCAGCTGCACAGTTTGCGCACCAAGCGTTGGGCAATAATCAGGTTAACTGACGAGGCAATATTGAATGTTTCCACACCCATATTGCGCAGCCGCACAATGGTTTGGCTGGCGTCATTGGTGTGTAGGGTGGAAAGCACCATGTGGCCTGTTTGCGAGGCTTTGATGGAAATGTCGGCGGTTTCAAAATCCCGAATTTCGCCCACCATGATGATGTCTGGGTCTTGCCGCAGCAAAGCGCGCAAGGCTTTTGCAAAGGTCAACCCAATTCGTTCGTTGATGTTGACCTGATTCACGCCATTGAGGTGGATTTCGGCCGGGTCTTCCACCGTGCTGATGTTCACGTTCTCTTGGTTCAACATCATCAAGAAGGTGTACAGCGACACGGTTTTACCACTACCGGTGGGGCCCGTCACTAAAATCATACCGTGGGGTTGCCCAAGGGCCCTTTCAACCAACACAATTTGCTTGTCGGTTAGGCCCAAGTGGTCCAACTTCATCATGGATGTGTTGGAATTCAAAATTCGCAGCACAATTTTTTCGCCAAACAGCGTAGGCAGGGTACTGACACGGAAGTCGATTTTCCGGTCGTCCGTGTTGGATGAAATTCTCATCCGGCCGTCCTGCGGCGTCCGGGTTTCGGTGGTGTTCAGCCGACTCATAATCTTGATTCGAGCTGCAATTTTGGATTTGGCGGCCAAAGGTGGTTGCACGGTTTCTTGCAGCTGCCCGTCAATCCGGAGGCGGATGCGGTAGTGCTTTTCATAAGGCTCAAAGTGAATGTCAGAGGCACCCTTGTCCAAAGCCTCCTGCAAAACCCGTTGCACAAAACGCACAATGGGGGCGTCGTCGATGTCTACATCCTCGCCCGCGCTTTCGCCCGTTCCTTCCACTGCTTCTTCTTCAGACAAAAACTGGCTGCTGGCTTGTTCTTGGTTGGATTTGGAAACAAAGTTGGATAACTTGTCATGTTCAACCACGACGGGCTCAACCAGCAATTGGGTCCGAAACTTGATTTGTTGTTGAATGCTCAGGTCAGTGGGGTCAACCACCCCCACATACAAGGTGCCGTTTCGTTGGCTCAGCACCATCGCGTCTAAGCCCTTGGTGGCTTGGCGTAGGGTGGAGTCAAGCTCGTTGTAAGTGTCCGTATTCAGTTGGGAAATGTCAAAAAGCGGAAACCCCAGATGCTTGGACATGCTGATAGCCATTTTGTCAGCGGCACTCAGGCCAGACTCTATCAGCCAACCCGCCAGCGAACGCCCTTGGATTGGTCTTTGAAGCGCCTCGTCCAATTGAGTGGCGTCCAGTTGGCCTTGGGCCAACAGCGCCCTGACCAACCCTGAATTTCGAATACTCGCTTCCGTTAAGCTCATGCTGATCTACCGTCGCCTTTGATGTCAGTTTGCGGGAGTGTGCTTTGGAGTATGCGCAATCGTGGCCACTTATTCAATCACCTGAGTGGACGCCACCGAGTTCGGTGTCTGCTTGACAGCGTTCGCTTGATTCTATTTTTTAGCTGTTTCTATCCACTGCGACGACGCAAAGCTGAGACAGCGCGGTTCTAAACACACCTTCGGGCATGCCCGCTAAGCGTTGGGTTGCACTGTCCGCCAGTTGATGGGCCTTGGTTCGGGTGTAATTCAACGACCCCGCCGACTCAATGGCTCCCAAGATGGGGCCAACGGAATCTGTACCACCATGCTCAATGGCTGCACGTATAAGGGCTTTGGCCTCGTTGGAGCCAAATTCCATGGCATGGATCAGGGGCAGCGTGGGTTTGCCTTCGCGCAAATCATCGCCCACGTTTTTGCCCAGCTCACCGCTGTCCCCAGCGTAATCCAGCACGTCATCAATCAATTGGAAGGCGCTGCCCAGTTCTGCGCCAAACAAGCCAAGCTGCTCAATGTCAGCATCGGTTTGGCCTGTAGCAATTGCAGCCAGTTTGCAAGACGCTTCAAACAGCTTGGCTGTTTTGAAGTCGATGACTTGCATGTAGCGCGCCTCATTGACGTTGGGGTCTTTGCAGTTCAGCAATTGCAACACTTCGCCTTCGGCAATCGTGTTGGTGGTGTCGGCCAGCACTTGCATGACAGCAGGCAGGCCCAATTTGGTCATCATTTGGAATGAGCGGGAGTACAAAAAGTCCCCCACCAGCACCGCAGCTGCGTTGCCGTATTCTGCATTGGCCGTTAGGCGGCCACGACGCATGTCCGATTCGTCCACCACGTCATCATGCAGCAAGGTGGCTGTGTGAATAAACTCCACAATGGCAGCCAAGTCGGTTGCCACAGCCATTTGTTGGGCATTTGCGCCCAAAGCACGGGCAAGCAGTATAACCAGTGCGGGGCGAAGCCTTTTTCCACCCGCCTGAATAATGTAGTCACTGATCGTGTTGATCAGTGGGACCTCAGAATGCAAACTGCGACGAATCACTGCATCCAATGTTTGCATGTCCTCAACGATGGGCTGCAATACGGTTTTGACGCTGAGGGCTGCTTGGACCATCTCGATTAAGGTTCTCTGAACGGGAAGAAGCCATTGTAATGGACTCTTCCCCGGTTTCTGGCCTCGGATCCCACACTCTCGGGCCTAAATCCGAATTCTTGAGTGAAATCAATGATCAGGCTTTGACAACTGATTGGTTTTGCAACATAATGGCGGGCTATTCACATTGCATGTGGGTAATTTTGAATTAAAAATTAAGTTTGAGGTCAACTATGTACGCGGTCATAAAAACCGGCGGCAAGCAATACAAAGTTGCTGCTGGCGAAAAATTGAAAATAGAACAGATACCTGCAGACATTGGCCAAGAAATCTCTCTGGATGAAGTGCTGGCCGTAGGTAGCGGTGAGCAAGTCAAAGTGGGTACACCACTGGTCCTAGGGGCTTCGGTCAAGGCTGTTGTGCTGGCGCAGGGTCGCCATGACAAAGTACGCATTTTTAAAATGCGTCGACGCAAGCACTATCAAAAGCGTCAAGGTCATCGCCAAAACTACACACAAATCCAGATTCAATCAATCAACGCCTAATTGCTGTTGATTTGTTTTGATTGAACGATAGATTGAACAAGGTCGGAGAATTGACTCATGGCAAGTAAGAAAGGCGGCGGCTCTACGCGAAACGGACGTGATTCAGAAGCTAAGCGACTGGGTGTTAAGGTGTTTGGTGGTCAAGCCATCAACGCCGGCGGCATCATCATTCGTCAGCGCGGTACACGTTTCCATGCTGGCGACAACGTCGGTATGGGTAAGGACCACACACTGTTTGCATTGACTGATGGTCAAGTGCAGTTTTCAGTGAAAGGTGCCCTGAACCGTAAGACAGTGAGCGTTGTTTCTGCTGAGGCCTAATTGCCAACAGCCTTTGGTTTTCAAAGGCTAAGGTGTTAAGCCAACAGTAAGCAGCAACAATGTATGCTCAGACAATAGCTCTGCCTCTAGCAGGGCTATTGTCGTTTTGAAGTATTCGTTTTAGTTAAATAGGTCCCCCGGTATGAAATTCATTGACGAAGCCACCATCGAAGTAATCGCAGGCAAAGGCGGCAACGGCTCAGCCAGTATGCGTCGTGAAAAATTCATCGAAAAGGGTGGGCCCGATGGTGGGGACGGTGGTAATGGCGGCAGTATTTTTGCTGAAGCCGACCGCAACCTCAACACCCTGATTGATTACCGCTACTCCCGCTTGTACAAAGCCACCAGTGGCGAGAATGGCCGTGGCTCCGATTGCTACGGCGCTGCGGGAGAAAACATGATTTTGAAAATGCCTGTGGGCACAACCATTGTCAATGCCGAAACAGGTTTGGTGGTGGCTGACCTGACTGAGCATGGCCAACGCGTCACTTTGGCCGAAGGCGGCCACGGCGGTTTGGGTAACCTGCACTTCAAAACCAGCACCAACCGTGCCCCACGCCAGTTTACCCGCGGCAAAGAAGGTGAGGCTTGCAAGCTGAAGCTTGAATTGAAAGTGATTGCCGACGTAGGCTTGTTGGGCATGCCCAATGCCGGTAAGTCCACCTTGATTGCAGCGGTGTCCAATGCCCGCCCCAAAATTGCCGATTACCCATTCACCACCTTACACCCCAACTTGGGCGTGGTGCGTATTGGTTTTTCGCAAAGTTTTGTGATTGCCGACGTGCCTGGTTTGATTGAAGGTGCTGCTGAAGGCGCAGGTTTGGGCCACCAATTCCTGAAGCACTTGCAACGCACCCGTGTGCTTTTGCACCTTGTGGACATTGCCCCGTTTGATGAAGCGACTGACCCCTTGGCAGAAGCCATTGCCATTGTGGAAGAGCTTCGTAAGTACGATGAAGACCTGTACAGCAAACCACGCCGCTTGGTGTTGAACAAGTTGGACATGGTGCCGCCAGACGAGTTGAAAGCCCGTGTGGACCGCTTGGTTGAAGGCTACAAAGCCAAAACCGGCTGGGACGGCAAGGTGTCGGTAATTTCCAGCTTGACTCGCCAAGGCACAGAGCAATTGATGAAAGAAATTTATGAGGATTTGGAGCAGTTGATGCTGATTGAGCATCCACCCGAGCCCGATGCACGTTTCCGCACCGTGGACGCTGCCCCTGCCGCGCCGGCAGGTGTAATTGTCGATCCTGAGTAATTTTGTTTTATAAAACCAAATCCTTCCATTGTTGAGGAAACCTCCAATGTCAGAGAATAAAAACACAGCCACGGCATCCAGTGACAATGCACTGCGAGGCAAAAGGCTGGTAGTCAAAGTAGGTAGTTCGCTGGTGACCGCCGGCGGGCAGGGCGTGGACATGGGGGCAATTCGCTCATGGGCCAAACAAATTGCCGCTTTGCGCGCCATGGGCTGCGAGGTGGTGATGGTGTCGTCCGGCTCCATCGCTGAGGGTTTAAAGCGCCTGAAATGGGCCAAACGCCCCAAAGAAATTCACCTGCTGCAAGCCGCTGCTGCGGTGGGGCAAATGGGCCTGATCCATTCTTATGAATTGGGCTTTGCTGAGCATGGATTGATGTGCGCACAAGTGCTGCTAACCCATGCTGACCTGGCAGACCGTGAGCGTTACCTCAATGCCCGGTCCACCTTGTACGCCCTGATGGACCACAGCGTGGTGCCCATCATCAATGAAAACGACACCGTGGTGACAGACGAAATCCGCTTTGGTGACAACGACACCTTGGGCGCTTTGGTCACCAATTTGGTGGAAGCGGATGCGCTGATCATTCTGACTGACCAAAAAGGTTTGTACGACTCAGACCCGCGTAAAAACCCCAATGCGAAATTCATCGATGTGGAGTCTGCAGAAAACCCAGCTTTGGTGGCCATGGCCGGTGGCGCGGGGTCCAGCGTGGGCACGGGCGGAATGCTGACCAAAATACACGCCGCACGCCGCGCTGCCCGCAGTGGGGCCGCAACGGTCATTGCCTCTGGGCATGTGGAAGATGTGCTTGTAAAACTGGCAGAAGGCCAGTCTGTCGGCACCTATTTGAAATCGTCCATGAACCGCTTGGCCGCACGCAAACAATGGATGGCCGACCACCTGAAGTTCAAAGGCGAATTGCACTTGGATGCGGGTGCTGCCGAGGCTTTGAAAGCCAAAAACCGCAGCCTGTTGCCCGTGGGTGTGTTGGGCTGTAAAGGTAATTTTCAGCGCGGCGATGTGGTGTCTTGCCTCAGCCCGGATGGTGTTGAAGTGGCCCGCGGCTTGGTCAATTACTCTGCCGACGAAGTCCGCAAAATCGCCAAACAGCCCACATCGTCTATCGAAGCCATTCTGGGCTACTTGGATGAGCCTGAGTTGATTCACCGCGACAACATGGTGTTGATGGGTTAAGGCTTTTCGCGTGAAATGGCTGGCCTTATGTCAAACGCCAGCCCAACAATTATTCTGTCGGGAAAGGCGTGGCTGGGCTGGCCATCAAGCCAAGCGCAGTTTTGATGCAATAGTTCATGTTGGCGGCGCCGTGTTCGCCCATCGCTACCAGCAAAAACTCCGAAGACAGTAGTTGATCCAAATTCTCTAGGATCTTTGTCACTGCGTTTGTTACTCCCTCTGCTGCCTCGGGGGTGTAAAACAAGTCAGGGCGCTTTCTCTCAATCAAGACACTCAGGCGATCCACCTTCAGCAGCCCCTTAAGTTGGCTCGCCATTGTAGTAAATTGATACCCACCCCCTAGGTTGATTTGATTGGTTTTAAACCTCATGAATTCGTCAGCGGTTTGAACCAGCTTCAATGTCAGTTTCTCGTTGCTCAAAATGTTCAATAGCATACCCATCTCCGCTTCAGCAAAAACAGGCAGTAAGGAATGAGGAACTAAAACATGGGTATTGCGTGACCTGTGCACCTTCAACGCTTGGGTAATCCACTCTTTGCGTTGCGGGTCTGTTGTTCTGAGGTCGTTGCGGATTTCGTTCGAAATAACCGCAGTAATTTCACCCTGCAGGAGAAGTAAAGCCTCTGACTCTTGCCCAGTTTCTTGAATCTGTGGCTGCACAGTAGGTTCTACGGAGGGCTCGCTCGGTTGAACGCCTATTGTCTCTGAAGGCACTTCTTCCCTAGCAACTGACCAATCGGGCTTGTTGTAAGCCAATCGACACACCAACTTGTCAAGTTTTTCAGCCGAGTCCCTCAGGCAAAGACTCAACCTTTGTGCCACCTGACGCATGCCGCACCAAGCGCAAGGTTCTGCCTCGGATGGTGCTTTCGCAATTGAGGGTGGATTCAATGCAAGGTGGATTGCGTTCATTCGCTGGTGTTGTAGATAAAGGTAAGTTCAATCAAAAGGAAGTTGAATCAGAGTGTGAAAAATTCAACGGCAGCAATAAGGCTTGTTGTGCTTAGTAACGTGTGGCCTGAACAAGTTCGAATTTTTGTGAGCTTTCGTGGAACCCTCTGTGACCTAATCGTTACTCAGTGGTCCCAGTGGCAATACCTATTTTTTTATGAATAATTTACTGAATTCCATTACTGATACTTTTTCTTATTTCAATACTCAACGCAACCCATTTGCAAGCGGCCGTACGCAGGCGCTTACTGTGTCTATCGATGTCAAAGAGTTTAAAAAGCAGATTTCCCTTTGGGCGCAGCGGGGGGATGCGAGCGAATGTCGCATGGAGGCTCGTGACCGCATATTACTTTGTTTGCAGAATCATGTTTATGGCGTACCCACTACGCTGAGTCTCGCCAACTTGGAACTGCAGGATATTCCGCCTCAAATTGGGCTTCTTACCCAATTAAAAACTTTGGATTTGGCGGGCAATTTAATCACCACAATTCCAAGTAGCATCGGGAACTTGAATGGCTTAGAAAATTTAGTGTTGAAGTGTAATCGAATCAAAGCTCTTCCAAATTCAATAGGCGAGTTGAAGCACCTTCAGCAGCTTGATTTGCAGGCCAATCAACTGACCCATTTGCCTGACTCTATCTCCAAGTTAGAGGCTTTAAAGGTACTCATGCTGACGGACAACTGTCTTGCTGAGCTGCCTTTGGCTATCGGCGAGTTAACCCAGCTAGAGTCTCTCATTCTGCCCAGAAATAATTTGAAATTTTTGCCCAGTGGTATTGGGTCTCTTAGCCAATTAAAGGAGTTCTGGGTCGACCACAATCGGATTGAGAGTCTACCGTTTTCAATGACGCAACTTCGGTCTCTCAGTACCTTTGGTATTGACCGAAGCGGAGCAAGCAATTTGGTTGAAATCCTCCGCAGTCTGCCTCAACTGGCAAGCGTTTGGGTTTTTAACGCAGATACAGATACAGATACAGATCCAGTTCCTGTACCTCGCGCAGCGGTTGCAGAATATTTGAGGTGCGATCCAACTGAAACGATTGCCATCCCGTTGGTTGAAGCGGAGCTAGTTCAATCGTCTTCAGCAAACACCTCAACACAGTCAAACAGTGAGGCAGGGGGTATTTTTCAACAATTGGCGCAGGACCCTCAAAGAATGGATCAGCTGGTGGAATTGCTCACCATGCCGCTTCAGCGTTTTGATTCACTAAGCTCTTTGAGACCTGGTTTGCGCGGCGACCGAGTCTGTGCAGGCCTTTATCGAATTTTCATTAAGTTGATGCATCTTTGCTACATAAACACCTTGCTACATGTTTTAAATCAAACCAATATTGCGCTGCCGCAGCGTGTTAGGCAAATCCAAATTGCACTGCACGCGCCCCTTCCGAATACCTTCTCTAACTCGATCCGAGCATTTAGTGCGATGACAGAGCAGTTGATTCACAACATGAGTAGGAGCGAGGCACAGTTTAGATTGTCTAGATTTCTAACGCCCTCTCAGTTTGAAGCTGTATTTACCAAGGTGGCTGACCTTTTGGTTACTCATGCTGCTTTTGAACGGGCGGGCGAGTTGTCGACCGAGGCTCAGCAAAGTATTTCGATTGCCCGGGGCCGAGCTATGGGCATATTCAATCGCTACAATGTTGTACTTGGTGATGTCGGTGCTGAAGAGGGGGTGGTATTCATGCAGACCGCCCTAATTTTGGATGCCTTTTTGACCGCCGATCTTGATGAGATCCCCAGCGCCGACAGCCCCGATGATGTCGAAAACATGTGCGTGTGGGTGGCCGGTAAAGCAGGGGTGGGCAGGGAGCCATTTCACGGGCTAATCCAAAGACAACAAGCTTCTAGCCGCTCAGCCCGGCTCGATGGCACTCGGCAGTTGAATAATCTGCTTCCCGAATTTAACTTTTCTGAAGGGCTTGATCACCCATTGCCATTCGATCAAATGTTGGAGATCACTACTCTGTTTTTTCAAGCAAAAGGTCGATTGAGAGTAGGACGTCATCAAGAGCACACAGTCGGTGTTCAAGTTTCACAGCGTCCATTTACGCGCTATGCACAGCATAGTCTTCGAGATTTACTGAGGCGAAGCCAGGTGCATCATGATAATCCTGATACATACACTATTCAAAATAATTTGCCGTTGATCAGTCTTAGAATGCGGAATAGCCACGAATTGAATTTTTTCCGATCCGATAATCGACAACTATTGGACGATTTGTATCGCCATTGCCGCGCCAATTGGGTGCTGCCGTCTGCCTGAATGCCGACAGTTCTCCCCTCCCGCTTGCTTTAAACTCACCTCAAATGTTTGACAATACAAGCAGAATTTAAAGCAGCAGGAGACATACGGGATGGACACTCAAACTTGGCTCAGCAAAGGGCAATTCTTTGAATGGATGGGGCAGCAAATTTTCTGGGTGCAATCCGAGGGGGCTGAGTCGACCAAGCCTGTTTTGCTTCTGATTCACGGATTTCCCACCTCTTGTTTTGATTTTCATAAAATATGGGACCAGCTGGCAAGCCAGTACCGGCTGGTTACCTACGACATGATTGGCTTTGGATATTCCGACAAGCCCGCCAACTGGCAATACAGCGTCACCCAGCAGGGTGAGATTGCCCAAGTGCTCATCAACCAACTTCAAATTAAAACACTCAAAGTGCTGGCTCACGATTTGGGTGTGTCTGTTGCCCAAGAGCTGATTGCTCGTCACGAAGATAAAACTTTGAACGCCGAACTGCAAAAAGTTGTTTTTTTGAATGGCGGCATTTTCCCGGAAACTCATTACCCCATTTTGATCCAGAAAATCATGCTGACTCCGCTGGGGAAAGCGCTGGTGCATGTGATGGGTTACTCGGGTTTTCGTAAGAGTTTGAAGCGGGTGTGTTCAGACAAATTGCCAGAGCAGGACATTCAAGACGCTTGGCAGTTGCTAGAGCACAAAAAGGGCCGCATTCGTTTGGCGCAGCTGATTCATTACATCCACGACCGGCGCAACAACCGCACACGCTGGGTGGGTTCACTACAAAAAAGCAGCTTGCCTGTGGCCTTGGTGGACGGTATTGAAGACCCAGTATCAGGTGGGCATTTGGTAGACCGTTTTGAGGAATTGGTGCCCCGTGGTGTCACCATCCGCCTGCCGGGTTTGGGCCATTACCCTCACCTTGAAGATGTGCCGACTACGTTGGCTGCAATCTTGAAGGTGCTTTAAAGTACTTTAAATTTTTTGGTATCAAACCTTGCGGAAGGGAAGTTCTGTGGACCTTGTCCCTTCCCGTTTTCCTTTCACTTACCTAAGCACGGCGATTGCGGCATCTTCCAAGTAAACCATGAGGCGGTCTGGTTCAACAGACAAAAGATGATGAACCAGCCAGCGTTTACCATCTGGCTCAGTGCAATACACTCCGCCGGTTATTAGTCGATTACGGGGATTGCCTTTGCTGTCGGTGTTGAGCCCACTGTTTGCGGGTGTGAAAAAATACGGTTTATCCGGGTCGGTTTGGGCTTCAACAGGTATGGCCTTGTTCATGATGTTGACCACCTCTTGGATGGATTCTTCACGTAACCTGACGGAAGTGGCACCTGGCCTGCATTCCCCTCCGAATTGGCCTCTGATGGTGCCCCGGTTGTCAAGGTAAACCACTTCATTCATGTGAGGCTTCATGTAATTGTCTGTAGTTTCAAAGCAATCAAACGGGCAATAGTAATCACTGATCACCCAAGATGTTTTGGGTAGGCTTGGTCGAGTTGCACAGGCTGCTAATGCAGATAGCAGTATCAACCCGAGTACAAACTTAAACAGATTTGGAAGTTTCATCATTTTTTCAAGCTGGCCAAGTAAGCGTTAATTGCTTGTGGAGAAGAGTGTTTGTAGCGGCCATAAGTGATTACCTCTTTACTCCAATACGGGTTTTTGAATGACACCTTGGCAACCCCGGTTGAAGATTGAGAGCCAACCCAATACTGGTTGTTCAGCACAATTCCGACGTGATGCACTTGCCCTTCCTCCGATCGCTTGAAAAAAATCAGATCCCCTGCCACGGGTTCGGTCACTTTTTCAAAGAGTGCATTCTCCGAAAACCCTGCTGCGGAAGTGACAAATTGAGTTGCCTTCTCCGGGAAAACCATTTTGAACACATAGGTTACAAAACCGGAGCAATCGAGACCACGTTCGTCCTTGCCTCCGAGTTTGTAGGGCACACCCTCCATGGCTTCGGAAAATGTCACTGCAGTTTGGGCGATACCCAAACCAGTTTGGTTGGAAAGGTTACTCATTGGGTGCTTGAGGTGTTTGGACAGGGACTGAAATTACAAGTCAGTAGGGGTGTTGTCAAACCGATCCCCCGTGCGAGGGGGCTTTTGCTGAAGGATTTGGCAGGCGTTATCTGCCAGGGGCTCTACAAACAAAAAAGCGGACAACTTGCGCTGCCCGCTTTCCTGAACTTACTGGCTTATTTCACTGACCTTCCTCTTTTCTGGCTGAGTCCGTAGATTCCGCCTGATTCGAATGTTCGCCAGCCTCGCCATCATGGTGTTGATCTTCGCCGTCCCAAAGCTCGCCCTTGGGGACACGTCGAGGATCTTTCTTGGAGAACAAATATCTAGAAAGTTCTCCCAATGCTTGTTTGTACACATCCCGCTTGAATTCAATCACGTTTTCAAGGGGTACCCAATAGTCGTTCCAACGCCAGGCATCAAATTCGGGGTGGTTGGTGGCCCTAAGGCTCACGTCACAATCTCTCCCCACCAATTTCAGCAAAAACCAAATTTGTTTTTGTCCTTTGTAACTGCCCCGCCATTCACGGCGAATCCAGTGCTCGGGCACGGTGTATCTAAGCCAGTTGCGAGTCCGGCCAATGATTTCAACGTGTTCGGGCAAAAGGCCCACTTCCTCATGTAACTCCCTTAACATGGCCTGTTCCGGGGTTTCACCATGTTTGATGCCACCTTGTGGAAACTGCCAGGAATGTTCACGAATCCGCTTGCCCCAGAAAACTTGTTTCCGGGAATTGGTCAAAATAATACCCACGTTGGGCCGGTAGCCTTCTTTATCCAGCATACACGCCCCATAGTTTTCTTTACAATTCCACTCCATTATAAGCAGGCGCTTGGTTTTGTACACCCAGCCCGGTGGGCTTAGCCTTATAAAAGTAGAATAGCGTCCCATAACCCATTCAAAGTGAAGAGTTTTCAGCCATGCGCGCAACCCAGTTTTTTTTGAATACCCAGAAAGAAGCCCCTGCAGAAGCCGAAGTGGTCAGCCACCAGCTCATGTTGCGTGCCGGAATGATCAAGCGTTTGGCCGCAGGCATCTACACTTTGATGCCGATTGGCCTGCGCACCGTGCGCAAGGTGGAAGGGATTATTCGAGAAGAAATGAACCGCGCCGGGGCCCTCGAGTTGTTTATGCCTGCCGTGCAACCTGCGGAATTGTGGCAAGAGTCTGGCCGCTGGCAAAAATATGGCCCAGAGCTGATGCGCATCAAAGACCGGCACGATCGTGATTACCTCATCGGCCCCACCCACGAAGAAGTGATTACCGATGTGGTCCGCAAGGAAGTTAAAAGTTACCGCCAGCTGCCCTTGAATTTTTACCAAATTCAAACCAAATTCCGCGATGAAGTGCGCCCCCGTTTTGGTGTGATGCGTGGCCGCGAATTTACGATGAAGGACGCATACTCCTTTGACCGCAATCAGGAAGCCGCGCTCAAAACCTATGACGTAATGTACGCCGCCTACCAGCGCATTTTTAGCCGTTTGGGCTTGAACTTTCGCGCTGTGGCCGCAGATACGGGCTCGATCGGCGGCAACCGCAGCCATGAATTCCATGTGATTGCAGAAACGGGCGAAGATGCAATCGCCTACTGCCCCGATTCAGACTACGCCGCCAACGTCGAATTGGCTGAAGCGGTGTGCAATGCAACACGCCCCGCAGCCGGTGCATCCATGGCCAAAGTGCATACACCCAGCCGCAGTCAGTGCGCGGCGGTTGCGGAACAATTGGGCCTGCCACTCAACCAAACCGTTAAATCTGTGGTTTTTGTGAGTGAGAAAGAAGTTGAAGTGAACTCCAAGAAGCAAATGGTTACTCAATTGGTGTTGGCTTTGGTACGTGGTGACCATGAGGTCAACGACATCAAGTTGGGTAAATTAAACAATATGGGCGATTTGCGCTTGGCTTCAGATGCCGAAATTCAAAAAGCCTTTGGCTGTGTGCCGGGTTACCTCGGCCCAGTGGGTGCATCCAAAGACATTCGGGTGATTGCGGACAAAGCCGTGGCCAGCTTGGGTGATTTCGTTTGTGGCGCCAACGAGGCAGACTATCACTTACAAAGCGTGAATTGGGGGCGTGATTTACCCGAGCCTGAAGTGGCAGACATTCGCAACGTGGTGGAAGGCGATGCTTCCCCCGATGGCAAAGGCCAGTTGGCCATGTGTCGGGGTATTGAAGTAGGCCATGTGTTTTATTTGGGTACCAAGTACTCCGAAGCCCTGAAGGCCACGTTTTTGGAAGAGAACGGCAAGCCCGCCACCATTGAAATGGGTTGTTATGGCATTGGCGTAACTCGCATTTTGGGTGCGGCCATTGAACAGAATTTTGACGACCGCGGCATGATTTGGCCGATGAGTTTGGCCCCGTTTGAAGCTGTTTTGTGCCCAATCGGGTACAAGAAGTCAGAGGCAGTCAAAGCTGCAGCTGATGCCTTGTATGCCCAGCTTCAGGCTGCGGGTGTGGACGTGATGCTAGACGACCGCGACGAGCGTCCTGGCGTGATGTTTGCAGATTGGGAGTTGATTGGTGTGCCGCTACGCGTGACCTTGGGCGACCGGGGTTTGCAAAATGGCATGGTGGAATTCCAGTCCCGCAACGGCGCCATTGAAAAGCGCGATGTGGCGGTGGCTGATATATTGAATGAAGTGAAGCAGGCACGTGACTCCATGATGCCGAAGGCGTAAGAGGATTGTTTTGAAAAGCAGTGGTGTTTGGGTAAATCGTTTGGTTTTGGCACTCTTTTTAAGTGCGGCCTTGGGCGCAGCCGTGCCCAAGCAAGCGCAGGCTAATCAAATGTACGAGCCCATGGCAGACCATGTCAAACTGGCCCTTGCAACCGCATTGCGAGATTCCGGGGCGGTAAACCCCATTTTTGATTCGGCCGAGCACCGCATTGACTGGCTTTCTGAAATGTCGGCCCGTTTGCAGCGCAAGGTGCCTGATTTCAACGAGCGGTATAACCTCATCAAACTGGTGCGATACGAAGCACAGCGCGCCGGTCTAGACCCTCAGCTGGTGTTTTCAGTCATTGAAGTGGAAAGCGGTTTTCAACCCGAGGCCAAAAGCCCAGTGGGTGCCATTGGTTTGATGCAAATTATGCCGTTTTGGACCAAAGTGCTGTCCACCGGGCAGGCCAACCAGCTGTTTGATGCGCGCATCAACATACGCTACGGCTGCTTAATTTTGCGGCATTACTTGGAAATTGAGCGGGGCAACCTGTTTCGTGCCTTGGGCCGTTACAACGGCAGTTTGGGCAAAAACACCTACCCCGACAAAATCATGGAACGCTATTACGGGCGCTGGGCTTATTTAAGCCCAGACCAAAAGCGCAAGGGCAATGTGTTGCAGGTATCCAATTCCGGGTACCCAAAATAGGGAGAATTCTCCCTAGAACGTGAGTTCGGATTACATCAGCCCCGGAGGCATTCCACCGGGGGGCATACCGCCAGGGGGAAATCCTCCTCCCTTTCCGCCACTGCCCATCATCTTGCGCATCATTTTGCCCAAGCCACCTTTTTGCATTTGCTTCATCACGTCGCGCATTTGCTCAAACTGATTCAACATGCGGTTAACTTCTTGCACATGCACGCCTGCGCCTTGCGCAATGCGGCGTTTGCGCTGGGCCTTGATGATGTCAGGCTTGGTGCGCTCATGCACGGTCATGGACAAAATAATCGCTTCTGTGCGCTTGAGTTGTTTCTCGGCTTGGGCTGCATCCACATTGGCTGCGCCTTTCATCATTTGGGTTGGCAGCTTGTCCATCAGGCCCGACAAGCCTCCCATTTTCTTCATTTGGCTAAGTTGGGCCAAAAAGTCATTCAGGTCAAAGCTTTTGCCAGACTTCAGCTTTTTAGCGAGTTTCTCAGCCTCGGCATGGTCAACACCCTTTTGGGCTTCTTCCACCAAGGACAAAATATCGCCCATGCCCAAAATGCGGCTGGCAACCCGGTCAGGGTGAAATTTTTCAAAGCCGGTTAGTTTTTCACCCACACCCATGAACTTAATGGGCTTGCCAGTGATGTGGCGTACTGACAAGGCTGCGCCACCACGGGCGTCACCGTCCATCTTGGTCAGCACCACGCCAGTCAGGGGCAGGGCGTCGTTAAAGGCTTTGGCCGTGACTGCCGCGTCTTGACCCAACATGCCGTCCACCACAAACAAGGTTTCGGTGGGGTTGACCGCAGCGTGCAAAGCCTTGATTTCATTCATCATGGCTTCGTCAATGCCCAGGCGGCCAGCGGTGTCGAGAATCAACACATCAAAAAACTGGTGCTTGGCAAAAGCCAAGGCTGCCAAGGCAATGTC
The DNA here is from genome assembly GCA_029866125.1 of Limnobacter sp. Taxonomy (GTDB): domain Bacteria; phylum Pseudomonadota; class Gammaproteobacteria; order Burkholderiales; family Burkholderiaceae_B; genus Limnobacter. The sequence continues at coordinate 114,689 of JARWZZ010000005.1, read as the reverse complement.
AATCGGCTTTTGTTCAATTGTGGACGGGAAAAACTCTGCACCAGCCTGGCCAGTCACCGTTTTTAGCTGCTCAATCGCGGCGGGGCGGTACACGTCGGCGGACACGGTCAGCACTTTCTTTTTCAACGTGTCTTTCAGGTATTTGGCCAACTTGCCAGTGGTGGTGGTTTTACCCGCGCCTTGCAGGCCTGCCATCAAAATCACAACTGGGGGTTGGGCGGCCAGGTTCAGCTCAACAGTTTGCTCGCCAATCAGCTTAACCAGTTGCTCATTAACAATACCCACCAAGGCTTGGCCGGGGGTCAGGCTGTTTAAAACCTCCTCGCCCAGCGCGCGCTCTTTGACCTGGTTGATAAACTCTTTGACCACCGGCAGGGCAACATCAGCTTCCAGCAGGGCCAAGCGCACTTCGCGCAGCATTTCCTGTGTGTTGGACTCGGTGATGCGAGCTTCACCCTTGATGTTTTTGACGACACGGGTTAAACGGTCGGATAGATTTTCAAACATAATCGAGTAAACTGAAGCCCATGAATAACACCTTATTGTACGCGCTTGCCATACCCCTGCTGTCTGTGTCGGGTGGTTTGGCCGCATTGAACGTGTTTGGAAACAAGCAGGTGCCCGTGTGGTTGGGCAGGTTGGCTGTCGCGCTGGGTTTGTTGTCCTCCGGTTACATTTTGCAAGGCTTGCTTTTTCAGGCGGATGGGCTGCACTTTGGCTTTGTGTACGGCCTGATGTGCGTGGCCTGGCTGGCGGCTTTTGTGGCCTTTGTGGAAAGCTTTTTCAATCAGGTTACCTTGGTGGAAATGCTGGTGTTCCCGCTTTGTGCCCTTGTGTTTGCCTTGCCGGGGTTTTTGCCCGAAGAGGGGAGAATGCCGCTGACAGGCACTTTCCTTTTTCAATTGCATTTGCTGATTGCGGTGGCGGCCTACAGTTTGCTGGGCATTGCTGCTGCGCATGCTTTGGTGATGGCGTATCAAGAAAAAGCGCTGCATGGGTCTAATTTGGCAGTGCGGGACTCACATCGGTTTCGAGAAAAGCTGCTGGACCACTTGCCTCCGCTGATGGCGATGGAGGCCACCTTGTTCCGCCAATTGTGGGCGGGTTTCGGCTTGTTGTCGCTAACTTTGCTGACTGGCTTTGTGTTTGCCGAGCAATGGAGCGGGCAAGTATTCCGGTTTGATCACAAAACCCTGTTTTCGGTGCTGGCCTGGTTGTCGTTCGCGACGCTGTTGGGCGGGCGTATGCTGTTTGGCTGGCGTGGCAAAGTGGCCTTGCGCTGGTGCTTAAGCAGTTACGGTGTTTTAATCTTGGCGTATTTTGGAACCCAGTTTGTGCTGGAGTTCATACTCAAAAGGGCAGTCTGAAATGGGTCGTGTTTTATTTTTTCTGGTGTTGGCTGCGGTGGTTTGGATTGCGTACAAAAGCTGGGCACGCAAACGTGATGGCGATCAACCCCCAAGGGTGCCCAAAGGCGCGCCCGGTAACTTAAATACCAATGAGAAAGAAGCCATTTACCCCTGCAAGCATTGCGGGGCGTACTCACCCTTGTCCAGCGGTGTGATGGTGGAAGGCCGTTTTTATTGCGGTTTGGCCCATGCCAAGGCAGAAGGCGAGAAGGTGCAGTGAGCAGTGAGGTGACCCGTGCAGTGAGGCTTCAGGACGGTTGGTTGGTGCAGGTTGACTTGCCCAATACACATCCGGTCAGCCAAAAAGGCAGGTTTCTATTCGAAGCACTGCCCAGCCCCAATTTCAACGAGCGCCCAGCTGGGGTCGAAGTTGATTCCGTTGTGGTGCATTGCATCAGCTTGCCCGAGCGTAATCATGATGCGACTTACCCGGTGGATTTGTTTTTAAATCGCCTCAACACCGAAGCCCACCCTGAGTTTGCTGAACTTCAGGGTCTGGAAGTGTCCTCCCATTTCATCATTGACCGGCAAGGCAAAGTGCTGCAATTTGTGTCCTGCGACAAGCGGGCTTGGCACGCAGGAGTATCCGCCGCCATGGGTCGAGAAAACTTCAATCATTTCTCGATTGGTATCGAATTAATTGGTGATATTTATTCCACATTTGAGCCTGCTCAGTACACCAGTTTGGGGGAGCTTTTGGCCCTGCTGAGGGGTACCTATGCCTTGAAATTCATCTTTGCCCATTCTGAAATCGCACCTGCAAGAAAGACCGACCCCGGCCCTTTCTTCCTCTGGGAAAGCTTTCGTAAACCAAATAGTTACGCCATTCAGCTCGCCTAAAATCGGCAGTACCCCCGCCTGAGTTATCCCAATCTTGTCCACAGACTTGTGCACATGCACATACCTTTCATGGCCTGTGGACAACCTTGTGGATGACTTTGGGATAACTTTTGGGTCAGTTAAAGGTGTTGACAAAAAATCGTGTACCACTACAATTAGTTTCATAATACGTCGCACACACAAGATATAGTGGTTCGAGTCCGAATATAATTCGACCCCCGGTATCGTAAAAACAAATAGTCTCAGGGAGAACGTGAATGCTTAGTAGCCAGGAAACTGCACTCAATACAGGAATGGTGTCCGCTTACGCGGAAGGTTTGTCTACACCCTCGGCCACGGCTGACAGTGCATTTGCCAGTTACAAAGTAATCCGCCGCAATGGGTCTGTGGTTGGCTTTGAGCCCAGCAAAATTGGCATCGCCATGACCAAAGCCTTTTTGGCGGTCAATGGGGGCCAAGGCGCTGCTTCTGCCCGCATTCGCGAGTTGGTTGAGCAAATGACACAAAGCGTGGTGAATGCTTTGGTGCGTCGCCAGCCTTCAGGCGGCATTTTTCACATTGAAGACATCCAAGACCAAGTTGAATTGGCGCTGATGCGCTCTGGCGAGGCTGAAGTGGCCCGCGCCTATGTGCTGTACCGCGAGCGTCGTTCACAAGAGCGTGCTGCCCAAAAGGTGGAGCAAGCCGAGCAAAGTGCACTGAATGTGGTGGATGGCGATCAAACCTACCCGCTGGACGTGGCCAAGCTGTCTGCCCTGATTACGGCGGCTGCCGTGGGCCTGGACAACATCGACACCGACCATGTGTTGAAAGAAACACTGAAGAACCTGTACAACGGCGTGAAAGTGACCGAAGTGTACAAGTCTGCCATTTTGGCTGCACGTGCGCTGATCGAGAACGAGCCTGCTTACACCTACGTGACTTCACGTTTGCTGATGCACACCATCCGCACTGAAATTGTGGGTCGTGAAATTGCTCAGGACGAAATGAAAGAAGTGTACCCCGAGTACTTCACCGGCTTTATCAAGAAGGGCGTACAGGCTGGCTTGCTGGACAACCGCCTGCAACAGTACGACTTGAAGCGCTTGGGCGCAGCCCTGAAATACGAGCGCGATTTGAAGTTTGATTACCTCGGCCTGCAGACTTTGTATGACCGTTACTTCCTGCATGTGGATGAAGTGCGCATTGAAATGCCTCAGGCTTTCTTTATGCGCGTGGCCATGGGCTTGGCGCTGAATGAAGTGGACCGCGAAACACGCGCCATTGAGTTCTATGAAATTCTGTCCACATTTGATTTCATGAGCTCCACGCCCACGCTGTTTAACTCCGGCACCATCCGCTCACAATTGTCGTCTTGCTACCTGACCACAATCGGCGACGATTTGGATGACATTTACGAAGGCATCAAAGAAAACGCATTGCTGTCCAAGTTTGCCGGTGGTTTGGGCAATGACTGGACGCCAGTGCGCGCCTTGGGCAGCCACATCAAGGGCACCAACGGCAAGTCACAAGGTGTAGTGCCATTCTTGAAAGTGGTGAACGACACGGCGGTGGCCGTGAACCAAGGTGGAAAGCGCAAGGGCGCAGTGTGCGCATACCTGGAAACTTGGCACTTGGACATTGAAGAATTCCTGGAGTTGCGCAAAAACACGGGCGACGACCGCCGCCGCACGCACGACATGAACACAGCCAACTGGATTCCAGACTTGTTCATGAAGCGTGTGATGGAAGGTGGCAACTGGACGCTGTTCAGCCCGTCTGACACACCCGATTTGCACGACCTGTACGGCAAGGCGTTTGAAAAGGCCTACGTGGGTTACGAAGAGAAAGCCGCTCGCGGTGATTTGAAGCTGTTCAAGACTGTTGAAGCCGCCAAACTGTGGAGAAAAATTCTCTCCATGCTGTTTGAAACAGGCCACCCTTGGATCACATTCAAAGACCCTTGCAACATTCGCAGCCCGCAGCAACACGTGGGTGTGGTGCACTCGTCCAACCTGTGTACAGAAATTACGCTGAACACCAATGCAAATGAAATTGCGGTGTGTAACTTGGGTTCCGTCAACTTGTTGGCGCACCTGAAGAAAAATGATGCAGGCGAGTTTGTGCTTGACCATGACAAGCTCAAGCGCACCATCAGCACCGCCATGCGCATGCTGGACAACGTGATCGACATCAACTACTACGCTGTGGCTAAGGCGCGCAATTCCAACCTGCGCCACCGCCCAGTCGGCATGGGCATGATGGCCTTCCAAGATGCTTTGCATGTGATGCGCAAGCCTTATGCCTCACGTGATGCAGTGGAGTTTGCTGACGAGTCCATGGAAGCAATTTGCTACTACGCTTACGAAGCTTCTGCCGAATTGGCCAAAGAGCGCGGCGTGTACAGCAGCTACAAAGGATCATTGTGGGACAAAGGCATTCTGCCTTTGGACAGCATCAAGTTGCTGGAAGAAGAGCGCGGCGGCTATGTGGAAGTGGACATGTCCAGTCGCATGGATTGGGATGGCTTGCGTGCCAAAATCAAGAAGCACGGCATGCGCAACTCCAACTGCGTGGCGATTGCGCCCACAGCCACTATTTCCAACATCATTGGTGTGGCAGCGTCGATTGAGCCTACATTCCAAAATCTGTATGTGAAGTCCAACCTGTCTGGTGAATTCACTATCGTGAACGAGAACTTGGTGCGTGATTTGAAAGCGCTGGGCTTGTGGGACGAAGTGATGATTTCTGACCTGAAGTACTTTGATGGCTCAGTGATGAAGATTGACCGCATTCCTGAAGAGCTGAAGCGTTTGTACGCCACTGCCTTTGAGATGGACCCCCGTTGGTTGGTTGAAGCGGCAGCCCGTCGCCAGAAGTGGATTGACCAAGGCCAAAGCCTGAACATTTACATGGCGGGTGTGTCTGGCAAGCGCTTGGACGACACTTACAAACTGGCTTGGACACGCGGCTTGAAAACCACTTACTACCTGCGCACCATGGGTGCCACGCATGCAGAAAAGTCAACCATGCAAGGCGGTGAGTTGAACTCGGTGAGCGCGGACGGAAGCTCTGGCGCGTTTGCTGGCGGTGCCTCTACTTTTGGTGCAAGCGACGTGGCCCCCATGGCTGGTTTGCCCGAGCAAGAAGTGGAAGGCAAAGTGTGCACCATGCGCCCCGGTGATGCTGGGTTTGACGAGTGTGAGGCGTGCCAATAAGTTGCCCATGAGTTGCCAATAAGTTCAAAAACAAACATAATAGAGCTGTGGTTTTATACAGCATAAAGCAGATTAAGGAGTACTGAATAATGTTGAATTGGGAAGATGAGTTCGAGATGTCCATGGGTTCTACACCAGCGCGTACAAGCAGTACACCTGCAAGTGGTGCTGTGAATGCACAGCCCGGCTCTTCCGCACAAACCCCAGCCATTCACCCTGGTGTGTTGGCAACTCAAGCTTTGGCCAACCCCGCTTTGGGTGGTGCAACGCAAGGTTTGTATCAAGCAGCTGCTGCATCATCCCAAGCTGCGGCTGTGGTTGCAAAAACCACTGAGGTGAGTGCGCCGCGCGTAAGTGGTCAGCGCGTGAATGCGGCTGACAAGCGCGTGATTAACGGCACAACCGATGTAAACCAGCTGGTGCCCTTCAAGTACAAATGGGCTTGGGAAAAGTACCTTAGCCAGTGCGCAAACCACTGGATGCCGCAAGAAATTAACATGGACCGCGACATCGCATTGTGGAAAGACCCCAATGGCCTGACCGACGACGAGCGCCTGATTGTGAAGCGCAACTTGGGCTTTTTTGTAACCGCCGATTCACTGGCTGCCAACAACATTGTGCTGGGTACCTACCGCCACATTACAGCGCCCGAGTGCCGCCAGTTTTTGCTGCGCCAAGCGTTTGATGAAGCAATTCACACCCACGCTTACCAGTACATTGTAGAAAGCTTGGGCATTCCCGAAGCAGAAACTTTCAACGCTTACAACGAAATTTCCTGCATCAAAGCCAAAGACGATTTTCTGATTCCGTTCATTGACGTACTGACTGACCCCAGCTTCAAAACCGGTACTTTGGAAAATGACCAGAAGCTTTTGAAAAGCTTGATCGCCTTTGCGTGCATCATGGAAGGCATGTTCTTCTACGTGGGCTTTGTGCAAATTTTGGCGCTGGGCCGCCAGAACAAAATGATTGGCGCTGCCGAGCAGTTCCAGTACATTTTGCGCGACGAATCTGCACACTGCACATTCGGCATTGACATGATCAACACCGTGAAACTGGAAAACCCACACCTGTGGACACCCGAGTTCAAGGAAGAAATCAAAGCCATGTTCAACAAAGCCGTTGAGCTGGAACACGCCTACGCCGTGGACACCATGCCGCGCGGCGTGCTGGGTTTGAACTCCTCCCAGTTTATGGAATACATGCGCTTTATTGCCAACCGCCGCTCCAACCAGATTGGCCTAGGCACCTTGTTTGAAGGGGCTACCAACCCATTCCCGTGGATGTCCGAAATGATGGACTTGAAGAAGGAAACCAACTTCTTCGAGCGACGAGTAACGGATTATCAGGTCGGCGGCGCGCTGAGCTGGGATTAAGAAAAAGAGGCTCACGGTGTGAGCCTTTTTTTATAGGGTGAGGGGGTTGAAGGGGCGGGTTTTCGGCCGGAGCGGACGTGAGCTTCTGGATTTTGAATGTCTCTAGAGTGGTCTTAAACCGACGTTGGATACACTGTGCTCTGCGGAAATTTGGGAGCGCCAGCGAGTAAATTTTCCGTAGCAGCACCTCGTTATGCACTTACCTTGTAATCCCCGAGTGAGACAGCATTTTCTATGTCAGTTTTGTAGGACCGGAGTAACTGCAATATTTCGTCCGCTAGTTCTCGAAATCCATTCGAGTCTACATCCAAATATTCACCGTGAGCGATAAGGTTTCTCCTGCGTAATAAACTTTCATCTATCAAATTATATCTAGCTTCATAAGCTCGCGTGCTCAAACCGATAGACTTAGCTATGTTTTCGAATACTTTAGAGCTTAGATTGAACTCTGTCCTAATGGCAGAATCAATCTTCAGTTTTGCTTTCTCGTTTAGCTCATCACGCAGGAATTCCAATGTTGATATTGATAAATCAGAGCTCTTGGAGTTAATTAGATTATTAATTTTTTGCTTAACTCCAAATACAATAAAGCATGATTTAAGCTCTTTATATTTCAAAGATTGGCCGTTTATAAATTCCAAATAATAATTCGATGCATTTTTTATAAAACCTTCCCAATGTCCATATAACAGAGGTATTGCAGCTCGAACAGCAGTGCTCTTACTGAGGTTTGTTGATGTTCTCACGACGATCTTCAGGCTAGCAATTTCTTTTATTCTCCAAGAAAACTCATTATCTAAAATCTCTTGTAATTGATTTACGGTTCTAACTTTACTCATGGCTTAAAAAAACCTTTAGCCATAGGGAGGAGCTTGGCGAGCCGGGTTGTTCCTCGTATACCAGCTCCTGAGTTTTTCTCAAAAATCGGATCATCCCATAGTGCCTTCGCCCTTGTTACTACGAAATCCTTTTGCTTCGTTTTCCCTTTAGACTCAATCTCAAGGAGATTTTGCGAAACACCAAAAGCAACCGTTTCGTAGAGTGACATCAAGAACTTTCCACCAAAATTCTTACCATCCCAGCGTTTAAAGGCCGAATCACCGAGCGCCTCATTTAGCAGATTGAATGTCTTATTAAAAAAAACCTCTTCTTCTTCCCAGTCGATGTTTTCACTTTTTGAGATTTCAATTAAAGCTTCATCTAAATATTCGTGGACATCAAGCCCTTTTTTGTATGGATGATGTTTAAAAGCAAAAAACCTAAGAACTAACTCAACTCCAGATTGTTTTTCAAGTGCATTTTCTGTTTGATTTACGGTTTTTGAAAAATTATCACTTTCAGAAAGTTTCTGAAATAATTTATAAAGTTCTGGGTTAATCATTACCGCAACACAGTTCCTGACTTCTTGTGGTGATAACTGTGCTCCACCAGTATTTAATCTTTGAAAAAGCTCATACTTTGCATTCTCATCGCTCTCTTTTAATAATATTTCCACACGAATTCTGGAGCGCTTAATTTGCATCTGCATGCTTTTATCAATTGACATATCCCCGTCTTTCCAGACTTGCCAGCGCTTATCGGCTAAGTTGGGCAAAAATTTAGTTCCTTCAAGTGTGCTAGCCTCTACCTTTTTTCCATCTGGTCCTTTCAACTCTCCAGCAAACTCCAATACTGTCGAAAGACGCTGTAACCCATCAATCAACTCCCAATTCCCATCGTCGTCCTGAAATACAAAAATCGGGGGAATTGGGATGCTTAATAGTATCGATTCTATAAAACGTGTTTTTCTTGTGGTATCCCAACGAAATAGCCTTTGAAACTCAGGATTAATCCTCAGTTCATCGTCCCTATACAAATTCATAATTTCGCCTAATGACATCTCGTAGCCATCAGATACGATCTCTTTTCTTGCTTTTTTAATTTCTTGTTCTAGGCTCATATTTTATCCAGTAGATTTAAGATATTCGTTTGCATAACGACTGGCTTACACATCGGTTTGGAGCTGCGCGAACTGTTTTTAAGAAGAGAGATTCAGCCAAGTGCTCGAACGGGGCCACGAGCTCATCATCTTTATCAATGAGCCAGTCAGGTGGACCATCATGCCGACCTTGAGCATCCCATTCAGCCCAATTAATTTGGTAGCTTGCCAAATTGCCCTCAAGGTTATTGGCTTTCGTCAGCAACTTACTTAGGCGAGATTTGTAATCGTCAGGTTTCACTAGCGATGCCTCCGTGAAACATAACGCAAACGTGTCTGAATCGACTGACCTGTTATAGGGGCAGGCCCTATCCACGCAGTGCCTCAGCGCGCCGTTTTAACTTGAATGAGTAGGTGGGAGATTGTTGTTTCAACGGATCACGCTCAATCACAAGAAGTTCGCCCTCTCGCGCAGCAGATGTAATTCCACGAACCTTATTTGCTCGCGAATCATTAATGCTCGATCGAAGCCAGCGCTCCGCGATAGAAGCGACAACGAACTCGCCACAATTTCCGCACTGATAGTGCTTCCTCACGGGCCCAACTGGCTCAAACTTCGCTGGCGCGAGGCAAACGGGGCACTGCTCCTCGGCTACGTGTACCACGGGAACCTCCTACACATATAACGTCCGCAGCACGGGCAAAATCGGAGCCCAGCGGAAATTTTGTCCCAGTGCCTGCGTTTGTTAAGCATTCTCACCACCGAGGCATGCATAATGGCCTACGTATTGAGAATTCAAAGTACGGGTACTGCTCCTGATACCAAACTACCATTTCTCTACAGAAGCTTTTGAACTTCTCGTCTTGCCATATCATTTTCATCTGTTTTTTTGAAAGTCTGTTGCTTATGTCTTCTTGATGCTTGGCTTTGAATACGCGACCCGTATAGGGATTTAGCTTCGGCCATTTTTTATTCTGGCTATTGTGATGGCCGTGAGGCACGGAAGGATAGGAATCAGGGTCCGATTTTGTGAAAACCCAGACGCCAAGGCAGAGAAACTCAATCCAGTTTTCGTCGTTTTCACTGGGACCTCCTTTACCGTTACTGATCTTTGAAATCACCGATGCATTCTCACCGAAGTCCTCGTTACTATCTTCTACTAGCTTAGCATCCTCTCCGAGGATTACCCTAGGATCGGAACGTACTTCGTTGTCTTCCGATAGCCATAGAGCCACCTCGCGACGCTCCCAAAATTCATCATGGCTAATCAAGCCAAGCTGATGATGAACCTCAGCCATGTTGATCAAGAAAGTTCTCATGCTCATGCTCATCCTGATGCTTAACTTGACTTATAGAACAATAACGGCGATATCCATTTATCCGCACATCGCAAATGATTTTTCTTAAATTAACTATTTCAGATTATTGCAAAGCATCGCATGAACAGGATGAAAAATAAACCCTAATTATTCGCCATAATATGGTGAGCTTGGAATCCAATTCCTAGTATCAGCGTCGTCATCGAATATCGCTTAAGTGTCGAAGTCTGCTTTCGCCGATGACTCAGACGTTTCGGCCGTCAGTCCAAATATCCGCTCTGGCCGAATTCCAGTCTTTCAATACTGGAAAAAGGCTGCTAATTCAGGCTTGGTTAGATTTCTTCTCACAACGAAGTCTCACTCAAATCTAGTTCATAAAACATGGGTAGCCCGCACTGTTTGAACAGTTTGTATTCCACGCCACTATTTCCATTTTCAATGATCAAACGGCAGGCTTTGTCCAAAGTCCATCGGCCCTTTTGGTCAGCATTTACATAGGTGCCCGAGGCCATGCAATTTGAGGCCACCAATTCATGTTGGTACACTCGCTCGGTGACTGCAATCGACGACTGAAATGCCTTCATCGCAGTGCTCTCATCCACCCGAAAACTTGCGCATGATTCTGGTGTTTCATCAGAGCTGATTAGCCCTGTGTAAGTAGCATTCTGCTCAATCCATATTTGCATGGAGTCGGGCGGTTGCTTGCTACTGCATGCTGCAAGTAAGCAAATCAACCCAAGCAATATCGCTTTTACCATGTCGCAGTTGCCGCTTCTGAATTGTTTTTGTAGGACACTGTTGGGTGCCGAAAAATTTCCTTGGTGGATATTTTTAGTGACAAGGTCAAGTGCCGAATCAACCAATCCAGACTTTCCTTCTGTTGGGTTGAAAGTGTTTCGTAAATCCGCTTATCTGGATTGGGCTCGTTCAGTGGCAGAGCCTGTCCTACAATTTCAATCCCGATGGAGTCTTGATTGGAAGGATATCTGTTTGGCACGGATTTAGTCATTTCCCTACGGTGGGTTCCTGTTGGGTCAAACCGACTGGCTTGGTGCTGCTCAGCGGCACTGCAACTTAGCTCAGCTAAACATCTAGAGCGAAGTTTCCCAACATGCCATGTCTGCTGATATACAGAGGCGGTTTGATAAATTGTGCCGTCTTTGTCCACAAGGAAATGTGCACCTGCAGCGCCATTTTTGTAGCTGTTGAAAGATGATTCTGCGGTCGCGCCACCTGTTTGATGAAGAATGATTCCCTGCACGGATTTCATTCTTCCTTTCTCAATTAGGGAAAATATTTTAAGGGTAATATTTGTATGGATGGCGTGACCGAATGTGTTGAAGATGATCATGTTTGGGCGTCGGCTGCGATAGTCTCTCATCGTATCAATTCTTGTGCGTCAGCCCAAATTCTGTATTGGGTCTGTTCTCCTTGTGTATCCTAAATCTGCAGCTCTTTGTCAGCCCTGCCCACTTGCTGCGACAAAGGTTAGTGATTTCGTAGCTGAGGACGGCACAATTGAAACTTCGAATTTCTTGGGAGGTTGTGGTAATTTGACTTTGGGCACCGCTCACTCAACCGTAACCTGACCGTTCATTAGCAGGGGAAGTAGCCAGTCGCGGAGTTTACTGAGAACGGAGTTCTCTGCGGCAACCAAATGGCGTTTTTCAATTATTGGTGTTATTTTCTTCTCGAAGAGCTCCTCTATCGCATAGCTGGGTCTTAGTAGATTTAAAGACTTCATTCCCTTTACGTTAAAGCTTTTGAAGAACGCGCCTTGATCAAGATTGTTCAAAATTTGTATTTTAATATCTTGGCTTGATAACGACAGATAGAAAAAATTCGGAAGAATATTTACAGGTCGAAGGGTTGTGATATTTCTACCGATCCCGCATTTAACATCCGACGGGATTTGTGCAAAAGCTGCTATACGCCCAGCGTTCGTCATCACAATATCGTTTTTTTTCACTTCGATTCGCGACGTCCAAAGTTTGTAGTCGTCTTTTGTTACAAAATATTTTTTGGTCAAATCTATTTGGCCGTTATCAAGTAAATTTTCGAGTTGTAATAGATATGAATGTTGATCCTCAAATGCGAATTTAGGCTTCTTTGAATGCAGGCAGTCAATTACCTCACAACTTTTCAAGAGAGCTTCAACGCCCCAGCCCTCTGGAATCGCCCTTTTCAACGTGGCGTTGTAGACCATCTTGCCGCCGGAGGATTTGTAGGGTTTGCCGTTAGAATCGGGGAAGTCAAACTGTACAAACCAGTAGTCATAGAGAGCCTTGGCCATCTCTTCCAATTCAACATTGATACGGTTGTTGCATTCGATTCGGGAATCGAGTGCAGACAGCGCTGCAGCAATTTTTTGCTGAGTTACTTTGTCAGGAACGTTCAGCGGAACATTGGATAAAATTGTGGTGTTCAGGTTGGGCATAGTAGCGCCAACTGCTTGATTCACAATCCAACTTTGATTAGATGGTGTGCTGAGGTGGTATGTTAGAAACTCAGGATCGATGTTTTTTCCTGGGCGTACCAAAAGACATCCAGTCCCGCAGAAATATCCTTCTTCTTTTTTGCTAATTAATGCTTTCTGGGTGACGTCTCCTCGCCTGCTGTAAACAATATCGCCGTCATTAACTAGGTGTTGAGATAAACGTTTTGCATCCAGTTCGGAAATCATAGCGATGCCAGACAAATCTACTTGATTATTCTTCATGTTGGCGGGCATGATGCAAGGGATACCTTGATCAACGTAGTCAGAGGCGTGTAGCTGACTTCCGAAAGGTCCGGTTTGAATCTTTCCTCCGCCAAGCTTCACAATTTTTCCAAGGGTGGTTTGTTGCCACTTACTCATACCACACCCCTTTGTTCCATTGCTGATTGGTCCTCTCTATCCAAACCCTTGTCGCTTAACCACTGCTTCCCTGTCGATGTCAGCCTGTACTTTTGCAGCCGGCTATTCGGCTTGTCTGGCAATGTTCTTTCAATCAATGTTCGCTCTAGCAAGATGTTCACCGAGCGGTTCATTGCGCCGGTTACATTCTTTAGATTCAACTCGCGGGCTAGTTCGGATTTGGACAATGGGGTGGTCTGCAAAACATGTAGTATACGAAGTAGCTGCGACTCTGCCCCTGACTCTGCCCCTGACTCTTCCTTATCTTGGGCTATTACTTCCAGAGCTCGCTCTTCCATCGGAAAGCGAATCTCAAAAAAATGCTCACTGATATGAAAAACGCTGCTGTCATACGCTTGCAGAATACGCCCCATGCCAGAGCCTAAATGCTCAACCAATCCAAGGTCGCGAAACACACGCATCAACTCGCGGTTGCGGGGCATCGAACGGCCCGCCATGCATTCAGCAAGGCTCAAGCCAGCAACCAATCCACCATATGAAGTAATGCTGACCCGGTCTGCATAAATTTCCACCACAGGGGATACTTCCGCACTGTAGTCATTGTGAATCATGGCGTTGATCAGTGCTTCCCGCAGGGCGCGTGCGTTAAACAGGCGGTGCTGCTCTCGTTCCGCTGCACCTGTAATTTTAGTGAGGGTACGGTTCTCAATTTCCAGCTTGTCCAGTACGCGGTGTGTTGCTTTGACCAATGAGCAATACCCGTACTCTTCATTCTCAATCAGGTCGCATTTATCCGTGCCTGCATACTTGGCCACCTTGATGGAAATGCTGTTGTTGTCTGCAAGCAAATAAGCCGCGTAATTTAGATTTTTACCGTCTGGCGTGTATAGCTCCAGGTTTTCCAGAAACGCATCGTTGATCTCAAAGCCTTTTTCTTGATAGTAAATTTTGAGTTGCTGAAACGCTAGTTTCCTTGATGTGGGCGCAGCAATATTCCGTAATGAGTTACGGACTCGCCCTGCATAAAGTTGGTCAATCATGGCGGTGGTCATCGGCTGCAAACCGCTGCCCACCCTGAGGTAACAGCCAGCCGGCGATTGCCCAAAGCGCTTTATGTAATAAGGCTTTTCAGTGCCGCGTGACACCACCACATGAATGATGTTTTTGCCTTCATGCTCCTGCGCATACACATCATAAAGTCCAAGGCAGGTTGGCAGTATGTTGTTTTTGATGCGGTCTGAAATGGCAAGCATCAAGGCATCTACATTGTCGACTCCGCAAACATCGCCGTCGTCGTCCACGCCTATGTAAATATCCCCACCTTTGGTGGAATTGAGAAACGCCACAACTTCTTTTTCCAGTGCATCATTAAGCTGTCGCTTAAATTCTGTAGTGCTGTTCTCTATGCCAAATTTACTCATACCGTAAACCTGCCAATTGCTTTTTAATTTCCTGTTCCAGCACCGCTGACTCATTGAATAAGTCATTCAGTCGCTCACTAAACCCATTCAATTTTTCTGCAAACTGGGTAGGTGTTAAATCGCTGTATTCAATTTTCACCTCGAAATATTGACCTGCGCTTAATGAATAGTTTTTGGCAGCGATGTCCGCGTAAGCAACTACCACCGAGAAATCTTCCACCGCTTGCTTGGCGTTGAACGTGGCAATAATCCTGTCCTCCTCATCCGTGGAAAGCAGGGTTTTCTGGTTTTTGCCGTCTTTGACTTTGGTGCCAAGGTTTGAGGCATCAATCAACACCACATCCCCTGTGTTGCTTGCATCGATAAACAAAATGGAAACGTTGGTGCCTGTTGTGGCAAAAATATTGCTGGGCATGGACACCACACCAGCCAGCATTTTATTGTCCACCAAGTGCTGGCGAATGCCCTTATCGATACCGCTTTGTGCAGTAATAAAGCCAGTGGGTACCACCACGGCTGCTTTGCCACCAGGCTTTAGTGAGTAAATGATGTGCTGCAAGAAAAGCTGGTATATGGCCATCTTGTCCACGGCCTGTTTGGGTATGTTGGGTACCCCTGCGAAGAATCGTTCTTGATGTTCTTTGGTGTCCAGCTCGTTTCGGAAATCAGAAAAATCCATCTTGAAGGGTGGATTGCTCACGATGAAATCAAACTTTTTAATAGACATACCTTCCCTGTGATAAGGGTGAAGCATGGTGTTACCCTGAATGATGTGGGGTATGGAGTGCACCAAGTTATTTAAGATCAAATTCAGACGCAGCAGGCTGGATGATTTCTGCGAGATGTCTTGAGAATAAATGCTGCAGCGTTGCTCACCAATGGCGTGGGCGATGTTCATCAATAACGTGCCTGAGCCTGCCGAGGGGTCGTAACAACTTACGTTTGAAATTTTTCCACGAACCGATTCAGGTATAAGGATGGCCGCCATGATTTTGGCCACCGCGTGTGGGGTGTAATATTCGGCGTATTTGCCGCCGCTGTCTTTGTTGTAATCCTTGATCAGGTATTCAAACAGTGCTGCGTAAAAATCGTACTTTTCATTGAAAATACGCTCGAAACTAAAATCACCCAACTTGTTGATGATCGCACGGCAAAAGGCATCCCGTTTGGAGGTGTCTGTGATGAATTCGCTGACCCTGTCAAACAAGGTAATCTTGGCTCCTCCGTCTGTTTTAACCGCGAAAATGTCGTTGTTGGTAATTGCAATGTCGCGCAGTGTGTCGTCAAACAGTTTGGCAAATTCAGGTGCGTTCTGGCGGCTAAACAAATGGGAAATGAAATGCTCTGGCTTTAGGCGGGCGGTGTCGGGCCCCATCTGCATTTGCAGCATATCCAGGTCGTCTACGCTTAACGCAGCAATAGCGGCTTCCCAGCTATCCGCATTTGCCAAATCGGGACGAATCTTTTTTGCTTGGTAGGAAAATTTATCGTTCAGAAACTTGAATAGAAAAACCTGGGTGATAATCTTGAATTCATTGCCATCATTGCCCAAACCATAGGCGGCACAAATGGCTTTAAGGCTGTCGATTAATTCTCGGGTGCGTTGTTCAAATTGCTGGGTTACCAAGGGTTTGCTCCGGTGTTGCGGCCTGTGCCTGTGCGGGCACCAGCGGAAAATTCATTCATGTATTCAGCCACAACCAAATGGTTGATGGTGCGGGTTGCGTCAGGCGTTAGCTTGATCTGTTGGCGTGTGTAGAACTCGCCAATCACGATAGGTTGCATCATCCGCTCAAAATAGCTTTCATTATTCAAGAGCTGTGTATTTTGCAGCACTTGCTCGTCGGCCTGTGTTTTAACGCCAACCAGTGCGTTGTAAAGGTGTCGTTCGTTTTGTGTGATCTTTCCGCTTTCCTGCAGACGCTTGTGGATGCGGGTGTATTTCACATCCCCTTCGTATTTAGCGCGCAGTTGGTTGTTTTCGCGGTTCAATTCTTTGACCTTATCGTGTATTGAGTTCAGCGCCCCAATGTTGGCCGTCATGTCTTCTTGAGTGACTTCATTCAGTTTCTTTTTCTTGAATAGACGTTCCAGTTCTTCCCGGAGGGTAATAAATTTGGGGTCTAGCTGGTCGAAGTTACCTGCCAAGGCCTCGCGAGTTTGGCGCAGTGTGTTTTTCAGTTTGTCAGCCAGTACCAGCTCTTCTTCTTTGATTTTGGCGAATATGAAAATCACATCTTCCAACGCAACGTTAAGTAGGTTGGTTGTATCGGTAGCAGATTCAATGCTTTCTTTCAGGTTAAGCAGTTCAAGGTGGTTGCTAGTTTCGCGGTAGAGCTGATTCAGCTTCTGAAAATCCAGTTGCTGCAATAAACCATATTCACCTTGCAGACGAATTAGGTTGTACAGGTTGCGGGCATCGCCTAGGGCTTTTTTAAGTGCCAGCATCTGGGAGCGGTCTTGAATCTGGCTGATCTGCCGCGAGAATTCTTCGGCATTTTCAACATTGAAGCTGAATAAAATATCCTTGATTAATTCAATTTCTTGGGTGATTTCTTCTGCAGATTTGAACAAATTCGAGTAGTGTTCAATCTCGTCACCCAACTCGGATTGCAACTCGTCGAAGTAATCCTTATTGGTTTTATCGAACTCCTTGCGGATGTCGGCAAAGTCGACCACGTATCCGTACCTGAAGTCTTTGTAGGTACGATTTACGCGGGTGAGTGCTTGCAACAGATTGTGCGCTTTTATGATGCGGCCCAGATAAAGCTTCTTTAACCGTTTGGCATCGAAACCGGTAAGCAGCATGTTATACACAAACAAAATGTCAATCTTGCCTGCTTTGAAGTTTTCTACCCACTGTTTTCGTTCTTCTTTACTGCCTATGTCGTGAAGTATTAGTGCGGCATTTTTAACCCTATTTTGGATCAGTGTCTTCGCTGTGTACCCCTCGGGTTGTGCCATCTCCATGTAGGCTGCTGAAGAATCTTCTGCGAAGGCGATGCCCGTGTGATTGGATGCGTAAATTAAATTGAATATCTCGAACATTTGCCGAGCCTGCTCGGCACTGTCGCAGATAACCATTCCCCCAATGCTGGCATCACTCAGTGCGCTGCGGCTTTTTTCAAAATCGCGAACTATGTAGTCAAGCATCGGTTCCACAAATTTTGGATGTGAATAAATTAGCTTACGGTCGATCTCGCCTTGTTGCAGTTTGACCGCTGCAAGCGCCTCCTGCAGTGAGATTTTGTAGTTGGTAGCAATTTCCTCGCGTATCAATCGCAGGGTATATCCATCTGCAATCGAGGCATTGTAGTAATACTTGTGCAGGTAGTCGCCAAACAGCGCACGCGAGTTGTAATCGTCGCCAAGCAGCGGTGTGCCAGTGAGGCCGATCTTGATGGCGTTGCGGTCTGACTGGCTTAGGTTGGCTAGAAAACTTCCCTTGGGGTTGTAGCTGCGGTGTACTTCATCCAGAAAGTAAACTCGCTGAATGCTGAAGTCATAATCCTCCGTGCGCACTACATCGGGGTCATCTTGGAATTTTTGAATATTCACGACAGTAATTTCAGGTTTGCCACTGTGATTGTGCAGAACCTGAGTGGCTTTTATGTCGCGTGCAAATGCTTCGCGGCTGTCTATGGAGTGAACAACAAGTCCACGACCCGAAAATTCACGTTGTGCTTGAACCAGCAGATCAAGCCTGTCGACGATGAAGTAGAACTTTGGAATAGTCCCTTTTTGCTGAAAATAGTCCGTGAGAAAACGTGTGTTGTAATAAGCCAGTGCGGTTTTTCCGCTGCCTTGGGTATGCC
Source organism: Limnobacter sp. (assembly GCA_029866125.1). GTDB lineage: Bacteria > Pseudomonadota > Gammaproteobacteria > Burkholderiales > Burkholderiaceae_B > Limnobacter. Next base: position 96,536 of record JARWZZ010000005.1, on the reverse strand, counting down.
AGATGATTCCCTTTTTCACTCCGGCGTCAAGGTTCCTCTCGATGGCTTTGGTGGCAAAAAGTTGGGGGTAACGCATGACATGTTTATGTAGACCATCGCTTTCGTTCACGTATGTCAGTGCGAAACGCAGTAGGAAAGACAGGCGATCGCGGTTGAACAGTGAGGTACAAATGCGGTTTGTAGGTGTGTTGGGTGACTTGTTGGTTAGAAACTCAGGGCTGTGCTTGATGACATTGAGATTGTTATCCCGTAACACTTCATTTTCAAGCGCGTCGTCTTCAGTGCTCAACAGCTGGCTTAGGTCTAAAGATTCTTCTTCGCGGAAATAATTGAATATGGGCGAGTCATACGATGGACTTGCATAAAATGCCCCTTCAATGGGTTGAGGAGAGCCGTCCTCGTACTCCATGTTGTTTGAGAAAACCATCAACTGGGTGATATTGATAAACCGACGGACGCGGGTGTTGCGACTGCGCGTGTTGATGCGGGTGCGCTCTGCTAGAACGCCTTCACGGTTATTGGGTTTTTTGACCTCAATAAATGCCAGTGGCATGCCGTTGATCAGCAACGTGATGTCAGGTCGAAACTCATCATCCCCATTCTTACATGTCAACTCGGTAACCACATGGAAGCTGTTGTTATCGAAGTTCTCGAAGTCGATTAAGCGAATGCCAGACCGCTCCGTAAGCCGCTCGTAGAACGCTTTGCCAAGATCTTCGTTATCAAGAAGAAGTTTGACGTCTGCCAACAGACGTGTTGCGTCATCTAGGTCCAGTTCAGGGTTGATTTTAGAAATGGACTCATTGAAGAGCGCGGGAAAGATGTTGGTTTCTTCATCCCAGGTAGCACCCTTTAATGAGAGGTATTGATAGCCGAGCCGCACCAAGTGCAGGATGCAGGGAATTTTAACCCGTGAGTCTTCACTGAAAACCATCAGGACTGCGCTCCATTATTGATCTTGTTGATCGAGGTTATTCGAGTCTTCGTTGGCACCACCAGCTCTTACCCAGCCATCAACCTCGGATACCTGAAACTTCCAAAGTCGCCCGACGCGGTGCGCCGGTAGCCCTTTTCGCTCAATCCAGCGGTAGATGGAATCACGTGTGACCCCTAAATGCCCAGCAATTAGGTCTACCGAGACCCATGGTTCAGCTTTCAAGGAAATTCTCCCTTATTGGCTGTTGGAGCAGCATAAAGTCGGTTTAAATCGCAAAGATTGTAATTTAGCAGCTTAATGCAAAGAAGGCGAGGGTGCTTGAATGATTTTTATTTGAAGGGTAATTTAAAGGATACGAGGCTCATGAGGTGAGCTTTTTAAATATTCGGCTGCTTTTCTATCTCCATTTCAATAGGGATTGCCATTTATACGGCGTTGCCGTATGTTTGCAGGGTGAGAACAGTTTCCGAAACCCCCATTTTCCAGAAATACGCCAGCGAGGTTTGGTCTGATGCCGAGCGTGTTGAGTTTATAAATTATAGAAAGGGGTAGAAGATGCCGTCTGATATGGAAAAGTTTCAAAACGATCTGCTGGAATCGGTGAAGCAAATGCGCACTGGTCAAGTTTCTCGTACTACTCACGTCGTGTTGCCTGAGTCCGCAGAGGCTCGTGCAAATTTGGGATTGTCGCAGCAATCCTTCGCATCGCTGCTTGGCGTTTCGCCGCGTACAGTTCAGGATTGGGAGCAAGGTCGCCGTGCACCAACAGGTGCAGCCAAAACGCTGCTGTGGGTTGCTGCTGAGCATCCGGAAGTGTTGCGAGAGTTGGCGGCTACATACAACACCAAATCAGAGACAACAGATAGTCCTCCCGATAGACGGTTGGAACGATGATGCGGGCTCGACTGGCAGAACACTTTCGCTTACGCCCTGAATGACTGGCGTGTGCGATCTGTCGGATTTTGAGTTGATTACTTGGGAAATGCGGTAGGTTTGTCTGAATAATGTTCTATTCAAACAATATTTGTCGGATTTGTCACCGCTCAATTCATGTGGGTAGATGTGTTCATTGCTCTGGTAAGTTAATTTACTTAAGTAGTCTGTCAAAGTTACTTTCAAACAACCCATCTTGAACAATTCGATATTTTTCAAATTCGCTCTCTGCATGAGCTTTCGCTATTTCCGCTGTAACTTTGCACGCGTCTTGCAACACCTCTCGGTCAGTGGCTTAGATAAAACGGTTTAAGCGAGTTTCGCAATCTTGCATGGTCATCGCTCCGCCCTGTCCACTTACTGCGACAGAGGCTAGATATTCTTCCGCTGAGGACCAGACAATTGAAACTTCTGATTTATTTGCGAAATGGAAGAAACACGAGCGCACAAGCAACGGCGAGTGAAACCAATAGGGTAGAGATGAGTTCTAGGTCTGAAGCCAAACCCGGCCTTTGCCTACCCAGTACGTGATTAATCCAAGTCCAATAGCGTTCAGACCAGGCGGATGAATTCCACCAGCTTGCTAAAAAATACGCCAGTACAAGCGAAGCAACTACCTTAGTAAAAAATACAAGTCGCTTCATCTCACAACCACACGGCCATAAGCCTTTAAGTCCAGCCCTGGAACCTGAATCTGAGCTGTGTTCCTGAGCATAGTTCGAAGAATGTGGAAGTCACTTTCCTTTTCGATCACAATTCAACCATCTACAAGATTTTTGGCGCTAACATTTCGAGAACGTACCATAGGCTATGAAAGGGTGAGAACTACCAATCCACCTCTGTCCAACTTGCAGATAGGTTGTTCTAAAATGCTTTTCATCTTTGAGAGTCAATGCTTGCATGATTTCTACGCGGCACATGTCTCTAGTCAATATTCTCAATGAGAGGTCGACTTCGGGGGTGACTTCGGGGGTGACTGCGGGGGTGACTTCAGCAACACTGTTTTCCATCGGAATTCACGACTTAAAAAACTTATCACTTACTTGATAATCTTCTCACTTATTGATAGGCTAGATGATAAGAAAAGTGATAGGATTATTGATAAGATCCGAGAAAAGTGAGAAGCAACAGTGGCAAGGAATGTCCTTCAGCAGTCCATATTGGCGTATGTGGCCCAGCAACGGCTCGCTGGCTCACTGGGGTGCCCCGCTGGTGCAATCCAAGCCAATGTCGGTCGCCCTAGGCCCACAGTCAATCGGGCCTTGGTGGATTTAACAAACACAGGTTGCCTTGTAAGGGCAGGTGCAGGCCGCGCGGTTATTTATCGGCTGCCGCAGGCCAGTGCTGAAAAAGGCGAATTAAAAGGCGGATTAGGACTGTTATGGGGCAGTGATGCTCAACTGCTTTTACAGCAACTGTCAGCGCCTTTGGGAAGTCGCAAACCTGTTACCTATCAACGTTCGTTTGTGGGTGACTACAAACCCAACGAATCATCTCTATTGCCGCAGGAACTTGCAAGGCAGCTTTTTCAGGCAGGCAAGTCCAAGGATCAGCAGCCAGCAGGCACGTACGCCCGTAAGGTGTTGGAGCAGCTGCTTATCGATCTTTCTTGGTATTCCTCTCGACTGGAGGGGAACCGGAAGAGCATGTTGGACACCCGGGAGCTCTTTAAGAAGGGTCGATCGGAAAGCGACGATCTGGATTCAACGATGCTACTGAATCACAAGGATGCGATTGAGTTTATCGTGGATGCGGTTCCCACAGAAGGCATTACCGTTCCCGTTGTACGTAATGTTCAGGGTTTGCTGATGCGGGATTTACTGGATGACCCTGCAGACCTTGGTGCCATCCGCAACAAAATAGTGAATATTCAGGACACTGTTTATGTGCCTAGCCAAGTCCCCGGGCTTTTGGAAGAAATGCTTGTGCACATCGTGGAAAAGGTAAGGCACATTCGAAACCCAGTGGAGGCTTCTTTCTTTCTGTGGGTCAATCTTGCTTACTTGCAGCCGTTTGTTGATGGCAACAAAAGGACAAGCCGCTTGGCTGCGAATATGCCCCTGATGTTGGCCAATTGCGCCCCGCTTTCCTTTCTTGACGTAGAGCAACAAGACTATGCACTGGCAATGCTTGGTGTGTATGAGCGCTTAGATACACGGTTGGCCACAGAGCTTTTTGAGTGGACATACAGGCGTTCCATCGATAAGTACCAGGTTGTTGTTGAGTCCTTGGGTGGGCCCGACCCTCGGAGAGTCCGCTACCGGGAGCAGTTGGGTGAGGCCGTCCGTCAAGTGGTGTATTTTGGCACCTGCTTTGATAAGGCGGTGGAGAGTCATGCCTTACCCGAAGTGGACATGCAGGCTTTTCAAAGTATGCTGAGTTTGGAGCTTCAACATTTGGAGCCCTACAACTGCGCAAGGTATCGCTTGCCAATTGCTAAGACTGCAGAGTGGATAGCGAAAGGGCGACCGCAATAAGCAATATCCCCTCAATCCTTCGCAATCAATTTTTCAACAAACTTTCGAGTCAGCGGCGCCACAATTAACACCACTGGAAAGGCAACGGCCCAAGCCATCAGCCAAGCTGAAATCCAGATGCTGAAAAAACCGTCGACCAGGCCTGTACCGCGAACAGTGGAAATGCCCGCTACCAAAAAGGACATCAGTCCAGACAAAATCAAACCAAATAAAACAGGGGCGTATTTTTTGGGGAACATTTTTAAAATGCACTCTTCTAGAGTTTGGATCGGACTCAATAAAACCTAAATTCAGTTTTTAGTCTATCATCATCATTCGATTCTCTAGGTGTTCCCATGTTTTTCAAGCCCCCGGTTGTTTCCGAGTCTGAGGTGGAGTTTGTGGCCATTCGTGCGCAAGGCGCGGGTGGGCAAAACGTCAACAAAGTGTCCAGCGCGGTGCATTTGCGTTTTGATGTGCGTGCGTCTTCGTTGCCGCCCGAAATTCAGGCCCAGTTACTGGCGTTGAATGACCGGCGCTTGAACAAAGACGGTGTGATTGTTATAAAGGCGCAAACATCGCGCAGTCAAGACCAAAACCGCACAGATGCGATGGAGCGTTTAAATGCCTTGGTGGCGGCTGTGTCCAAACCGATTGTTGTGCGCAAACCCACGCGGCCTTCGCTGGGTGCCAAGCGGCGCAGGCTTGAAAGCAAAACTTTGCGCGGGCAGGTAAAGGCCCTAAGGGGCCCGGTGAAGGGCATTACTTAGTGTTTGGAAGCTAGGGCCAGAAAGTTAGGGTTAGAAAATATTGGGGAAGTATTTCACAAGATAAAGCATTGTATAGGCTCCAAGCATCGTCAGTACAAATGTCCAAGCAAATGCAAAAAACAGGATCATGGCTTGAGCCTTGCACTTGTTTGGCATTTGCCTGTACACGTAAAGATTGACGTATGTGAAGGGTACAACTTGCACCAATAGGAATGGGAAACTCAACCACCAACTTAACCACCACACGTCAAAGCCAAACGACGCTAGGTAGTTAAATGGGTGCACCCTACCATCGGTTATGCTGACTGCAAATACAGCCACAAACAGCGAGGTAATCGACACCTGATACTTCAGGTAGGGGTTAAGCAGATTGGCCCCACCCAGTACTAGGTTGGAGCCCGCCCAAAGCCACGTCATGTTGATTAAAAGGTATTCCATAGCACCTGTAAATGTACCGCCCAGCAGAGTGGCAATTTTAAGTATGCGAATCCTCGGGTGATGGACCCAATTTCAAGCCTGCCTAATTTGCTGGTGCTTACTACGTTTGGCGTGTGTAACGGGGGATGGGGCCACTTTTACGGCATTCATAAACCCATTTTTTTCCGGTGGCGGTGGCTTCATCGGGGTTCACAATCGGGTGGGGGTAGTTTGCGCCCCGGTGGTGGCTACCCAACGCCACGCCAAAAGGCTCGAGTTCTTCCGCAGGCCTTAGCCAGAAATCATGAAAATACTCAGCGGGTACTTGCCGCAGCATGGGCAGGTACTGCTTTTGAAATTGGGCGGCTTTGTCTTGCTCGCGGCTTTGCTTGGCAATGGAGTACACCAGCAGTTGGTCAAATTGCCCCGTTCCGCTGGCGATTCGCATTTGCGACCAATGGATGGCACCGCCGTCAAAATCGACAAACAAGCGGGCCAAAATGTGACCTACATCTTTCCAGTAAAGCCCAAGCCCCATGCAAGCAAAGTTGGCCAATGCGCTGCGAAACCTGAAGTTCAACCACCCAGTTTGAAGCAGGCAAGCCATGCAGGCATCAATTAAAGGTATGCCGGTTTGGCCCTGCTCAAATGCCCGCAAACGGTTTGCATATTCTGCGGTGTGTGTGGGCCATGCGTCCGGGGCTTTGAAGGCAGCAAAATATTCTTGGCTGTCATTGTCGGGGTTCAATTCGGTGTGGGCATGGTAGCCTTGCCGCCACTGAAGCCTATCCAAATAAAAGCGTGCTGCGCTTTCCAATTCAAGCACATCGTCCCGCTTGGTTTCATGCGCTTGGGCAATCAGGTCGTTGATACGTTTGGCCACTTGGGCGTGGCTCAGTGTGCCCCAAGCCAAATGGGCTGATAGCCTAGACCCATGATTGACCGCGCGGTTGGGGCTGGAAATGGAGTAGGGGTAGGCTTTGAGGGAGTCCCAATTCATGAACCTATTAAGAATGGCATGCGCTTGTGTTTCGCCACCGCGCTGGGCTTTGGGGCAGGGCAGCGGGGCGGTATGCGGTAAAACTGCATGGGGTAAAGCTCCATTTTGCAAAGCCTCATCCAAGGCAATTCCGCTTGGTAGTTCCGACACCAAATAGCGGCGCAAGTCGACACCGCGCGGGTCACGCTGTTTTGCGCGGGATGCCAATTCAAACCAATCCCCAAACGGCCTTTGCAAGCCCATGCCGCGCTGTATGTTGTTTTGCTCTACTTCGACAAATTCAACCTGATGGTCTTTCAGCCAAAGGCGGATGGATTTGTCTCTTGCATATCCCCAAGAGTCTGTAATTTCCTCATGTGCGGTGACGCGGCTCACTGGCAGTTTGGCGCACAGCTCTGAAAAAACCTCGATGCAAGAGCCCACCTTCTCAATCAACACGCCGCCGCAGTTTTCTATGCTGTTGCGTAAATCGTCCAGGCATTGCCTTAAAAAAACCTGATGCCTGCTGCTGTAGGTGGGGCTGGCCCACAGCTCAGGTTCATGAATGTATAGAAATAAAACGGGGCCTTTTTCCTTGGCAGATTCAATCGCGCGAATCAAGGCGTAGTTTTGAGCAAGGCGGAGGTCTCTTTTGAACCAAAGCAACTGGATCATGAGGGCTGCGGCAAATGGATAGTGGATGCAGTTTAGCTGGAATAGCCGATTAATCCAGAATAAATTATTTGACAATTGGTGTTGTCAAATATAGATTGACGGCATTCGACTTCAGATTACGTGGGCAAAAAAATCTCGCCCTTAGGCGTAACTTGTCTCATTTTAAAGTAAGGCGGACCACACATGAAAACAGTACTGATTACAGGCGGCAACACCGGCATTGGCTTGGCTACGGCAGAAGCGATTGCGGCACAGGGTCACCGGGTGGCACTCGCCTGTAGGGACATGGGTAAGGCGCAGCAAGCCAAACAGAAAATTCTTGCACAAACGCCGGCTGCCGATGTGCGGCTGTATGCGCTGGACCTGGCTTCTTTCGACAGTATTAAAAGTTTCTCCGCCACTTTCTTAAACGACTTTCCAAGCTTTGATGTGTTGATCACCAATGCAGGCGTGGTGCCACGTACGCAGCAGTTTACGAAGGAAGGTTTTGAATTGCAGTTCGGCGTGAATTACCTGGGCCACTACCTGCTGACTCACCTGCTGCTGCCCGGTATGGCGAATGTTCAGGGGGCAAGGATTGTGCATTTGTCTTCCATCATGCATCACTTTGGAAAAATTGATTTCGGCACCTTCAAGGGCGAGAAGAAGTATTCGGAGATTGGCGCTTATGGTCAGTCCAAATTGGCTAATTTGATGTTCAGCAATGAGCTGGCCAAGCGATTGCCTTCCAACATCAGCAGCAATGCCGTGCATCCCGGCGGTGTGGATTCTGACATTTACCGCGAGCTACCCAAGTTGCTGCATCAATTTTTGCGTTTGTTCCTGATTTCTACAGCGCGTGCAGGCAAGTACGTTGCCAACATGGCCGTGGGCAGTGATTGGGCGGGGCGCACTGGGGAGTTCAAATCCGCGCACGGCCCGCTGCCCATCGCCAAGCGCAGCAACGACCAACAAATATCCGAAAAGCTGTACAACACCAGTGCGCAGCTGTGTGGGGTAGAGCCCCTTGTGTTGAGCGCGCGAGTCTAACCGTCAAAGGTTTCGGCTGTAACAGCTTCCGTGTATAGTCGCATGGGTAAATTTACTTCACGCAAAACTGAGTACACGGAAGGCATATGGAAGACTTATTAGGCCGATTGAAAGATGCAGTGCAGCAGATGCACGATGGCAAAGTATCGGTGGGCTTTTTGGCGGATGTGCACGGTAAATCTGCACACGGTGCCTTGCTGGTGTTTTTGTCGGTGCTGACTATTTTGCCCATTCCCGGTAGTGGTTTTGTGTTTTCCATGGGCATCTTTGCGGTGGCATGGATGATGTGGAAAGATGACGATAGTCACGGCCTGCCTGAGATGGTTTGCAAAGTGGAAATACCTGCAACTGCTGCCCGAAAAATGATTCAAACTTTAAGTTGGATTTATGACAAGGCTCACCGATTGAGCCGGGTGCGTTTGACTCACCTTGCGTCTTCCGCCAACAAAGTGTGGATGGTGCCGTTTATTTTGTTGATGGGTTTTATTATTTTTTTACCCATCCCATTTGGAAATGGCACGCCCGCAGCCGCTCTGATATTTATTGGTTTGGGCTTAATGGCAAGGGACGGTCTTGCCATTGTGTTGGGCCTACTCACCGGGGCTGCCGCGGTGGGCGTTATCATTTTCTTGATTTGGTCAGCGGTGTGGCTGATTCAAACTTAAGCTTGAAACCACTTTAGCGTTTCTTCCCAAAGCGGTTTGGCCTGTGGTCGAAAGTAGCCCATGTGTCCTATGTTTTGCATGCCCACTTCGGCAGGGTGTAAGTCAATTAACTCCACCTTTGCTTGGGTGTAGGCTTTCATGAATGCGTCGCGTGACTGGGGCGGCGCCCACAAATCATCCACTGAGTTCACAGCACGAATGGATGCCTTGACTGTAGCGAAGGGTTTGTCAATGCCCTTCATGTCTGGGTCTTCAAAAAAGTAGTGGGGGTACCTGCACCATTTGCGCCAGTCCTTGTAAACGCCCAAGGGCAGATCCTCACCCATACCCAGCATTTTCCAAGGCAAGTAGCCCTTCCATGTTGTAAGCACCGGGCCAATTACTTTCCACATCATTTGTACTTTCAGTTGCTCGGCTTTGGGCATCCAGCCATGCCAGCCCGCGCCGGTGGCAAAGGTGCATAATTTGCGCACGGCAGCGTGGTTGTCTAGTAATCCGAACGCATGGCCGCCGAAGGAATGACCAACCATATAAAGTGGCTGACTGTCTTGACTCATGTAATCAACCGCAGCTTTTAAGTCGCGCTTTGCCCAATCCAAATACTCCATTTCAAAACCTTTGAGCGATGCGGGCTTTGATAAACCCAAGCCCCGATAATCCAACGTCAGCACTTGGTAACCTTGAGCCGCAGCAAATTCGGCAAACCGCTTGTAAAACCCTTGGGGCACGCCCGTGGCCCCAGCCACGATGATTTGTCCAAGGCAGTTGGATTCAGCACCCAAAGCGGGTTGAAAAAGAATGCCGGTGACGACGTACCCATCAGAGGTGGTCAGCGTCACTTGTTGGTTGGTCGATTGGCCCATGGTGCATCTCCCTAATCATTAAATCTGATTGTTTAAGCGACGGATGGCTGAAAAATACGCCAAGCCGCTTGTGCAAAAAATTCCTTCTGCCCAGCAAGGGATTTGCTTTGTCTGCCCGACAGCCAAGCCCGTGCATATTCATGCACTGGACCAATCAGCAAAGACACACAAATTGCCTTGGGGTAGGGCAGTTCGTAACCCTCGGGGGCCAGCTCAAAAAGCCGGCTCATCAATTGTTGGTAAGACGCCAGGCTTTCCTCTTTCATCAAAGATTGGTCGCCAGTTTGACTGACCACTGGCCGTTGCGAAAATAGAAACCTTGCCCAGTCCGGGTTGGTGACAATCCAGTCCACATGGCTGCCCACAATCGCTTTGAGGAACTGCTCCAGGTTTTGAGCACGCTGTACCCGCTTGTCCTGAAGTTCTCGCATATTGCGTAAACCTTCCATGTACAAAGCGGAAGCGATTTTTTCCTTGCTGCCAAAGTGGTGGTAAAGGCTACCCACGCTTGCCCCAGATTTCTCCCGGATCATGTCAATCGTGGTGCCTTCAATACCATGAATGGAAAAGCATTCCAGCGCGGCTTGAAGAATGTCGTCTTTGCGTGAGCTCATGGATTAATCGGGTCAATTAGTGGTTTGGTTCCAATACTGAATTATAGACTTGCAACAGAATTATTTTCTAGAATAGTATTCTAGTCAAATGGAATGATTTCTAAACCAACCTATTCTTAAAAAGGGCACCTAATGAATACCTTGCGATTGTTCAATCAACTGAAAAATGTTCCGGGTGGTAAGCGCTTATTCACCTGGGCAGTGTGCTGGGTGGCACCTTACTTTTCCAGTATTCGCCCGTTGATTGAGGAGTTCCGCCCTGGCTATGTGAGGGTGTCTATCCGTAAAACCCGGCGCGTGCACAATCACATTAAAACCGTGCATGCCATTGCCATGTGCAATATGGCCGAGTTGTCGGGTGGCATGATGACGGACATTTCCATCCCCAAAGGCGCACGCTGGATACCCAGCGGCATGACGGTGCGTTACCTTAAAAAAGCAAAAACCAATTTGATTGCTGAGGCCAAAGGCGATGGCATTGACTGGACTGTCAACGGCGATGTGGTTGTGCCCGTGGTGGTCAAAGACATTTTGGGTGAGACGGTTTTTACAGCCGACATCACCATGAACATCAAGCAAGCCTGAATTTTTGCAACGCTGAGCGATTCATTTTTGATAAAAATGAGTGCCGAAAGCCACCAGCAGCGCAATCAATGCAATCCAGTCCGCCTTGACCACCTTGGCTATGGCTGGGTTGTATTCGCCCGTGCCGTAGGCCAATATCAAAAATGACACCACACTGACCAAGCCTGCCACAATGGCGACAAGCTGCAGCTCGGGCTTGAATGCTGCCCACATCAAAAACGCACCCAGCAGGCCAAATAACACTGCACGGTGCCGCATCAAAATGGCCAAGTTGGGCTCTGATAAATCGAGTTGATACAAGGTGCTGAGTTGCTGCACACCCAACACGCCCATGGTGGGTAGTAAATGAATGATTGCTGCAACAATCAGGCAAAGTGTCAGGATGGTTTGCATGCGTTCTCCATTGTTTTGCGAGTGTGTTCGTCGGCAGGGAACAGGTGTTCAATCCGAAGGGATGCGACAGTGATGTCCATGGGTGTACCAAAGGTTGTAAAGGTCGACATGAACTTCAATTCACCATGCCGACTACGAAACCGCGTCACCAAAACAGGCTCATTTTTGGCAGGCTCATGATGGGTGCGAGGATGCAATGACTCTGGCTTTTCAATCCGCTGCAAGATGGGGCGAAGTTCGGGTACAAAACTGGAGTCCCGCTCGGCTCGGCCGTAAACCTCGCGGCGCACCTCGTCGGCATTGATCATGCAATCCAAAATTCCATTGCCCGGCAACAGCATCGCTTCCAGCATATTGGGGTTGGCGATAAGCGGGCTTGGGTCAACCTCCAGCACGGTAAACAGGCGCATGACCCCTTCATTGAATCGCACCAGGTTCCACACGCTGTCCATCACGAAAGCAGGGCAAGGGTTGTGGGCAGTCAGCATCATGTCGATGACTTGGTTGATGGACTGCATCTCGGCATGGTTCAAGGGCCGTTGACCAAACTGTGGGGCAAACCCGGCTGCAACCAAGGTGTCGTTTCGTTCTTTCAACGGTGCCTCCAAGCCATCCAGAATGGCAACCAGCATGTCTCGGCTTGCTGCGGCTTTTCCGGTCTCGATACAGCTAAGGTGCCTTTGGGATACGCCCACGCGAAACGCCAGTTCCAGTTGGCTGATTTTTTGGCGAGCCCGCAGTTCCCGCAGGCGGATGCCCGCTGCAAGGGTGGGGGGCTGCTGCACGGCCGGTCGGGTAAGTTCATGTGTGTTCATGGGTGTGTCTTTGTAGTGTGGCTGGGCTATTGGTTTAGAAACATGCTGCCACGAACCGTGAATCATTTCTATGACCTGCGAGGTCATTGCGGTGTTGATCTGTAAAAGCTCAAACTGAGCTCAAACTGTATGTCAATCAACTGGAGGACTCGCCATGAATGCAAATACGTTTGATAAACCGCTGCCATCAACTGCTCAAACCCATGTGGTGGCGGCTGTGTGGGTTTCATGGCTGACTGTGGCCACCGCATTCACGGTGCTGTTTGGGTTGGTGATGGTACTTTTGCCTGATTTAACCTCGCAAGCCTTTGGACTGCTGCTGTATCAAGATGCGGGTCGCTTGGTTTCACACCCACCAGAAGCGCTGGCTTACATACAACTGGCCCATGCGGTGATGGGGTCGTTGATGGTGGGTTGGGGTGCGGGTATGTTTTTGGTGACGCGCACTTTGTTTAAGCGAGGTGAAAGGGTGGGTTGGCAAATATTGACCTATTCAATTCCGTTTTGGTATGTGCCCGATACCTTGTTTTCATTGATTTCCGGTTTTTGGCCCAATGCGCTGATGAACACTGGGTTTGTGGTCATGCTGATGGTTCCTCTTTGGGCTTCCCGGCATGCTTTCCCCCCCAGATGATTCCAGCAGGGCCATGGTTTTTATTGAAAATTCAAGGCGTTGCGTGTAAACTACACGATTGAAATTTTCAACCCGTTGTCTTGCGCCGGGGCATTTGTTCTTGCCCCCATGCGGATCGACATTTTTTTACGGACTGGAGTCTCTATATGCCTGCGACAAAACAAGCAAATCTGTTGGCCGCCAAGCCGCGCGCCACGGTTGCTACACGCAAGCCATCCAAAACCGCTCTGTCTCCTGAAGAAGTGGTGCCTTTGGCCTTGCTGACCCCCGCCAAGCCGGCACGCCGCCGTAGGGCTGGTGCCGCAAAACCGCGCAAATTGAAGGGCGCTACCACCACGTGGCCCTTCCCAACAGGCTCTCGGCCCTAAATCACAGGCGCGGCCCCATTTTGGTGCCGCTGCCTCTATAATCTCCGCATTACCTCTTCTTCGTGTTGGCTTATGTTGCTGATTGATATCTTGCGTCTTGTCCTAGAGACTGTGGCCAGTTTGCTGACTTTTTCATTTCTGCTGCGCGCATTGATGCAATGGGTGCGAATCCATCCGAACAACCCCCTGTCGCCTTTTGTATTCGCGATGACAGACTGGCTGGTTAAGCCTTTGCGTAAAGGCGTGCCCGGTTACGGTGGCGTAGATTGGGCTTCAGTGTTGGGGGCTTTCCTGATTTCCTTCCTGTTGCAAATTGTGTTGGTGCTGATACAAGTTGCGATGGCGGGTGCCGGGCCTGGCGTGGTTAACCTCATAACGTTCACCATTCCCTACGCCATATTTTGGCTGTTGCGCAATTTCGCCTATTTGTTGATGGGTATTGTGCTGGTGCAGGTGGTGTTGAGTTGGGTCAACCCCTTCTCGCCGATTTCGGCGATTGTAGGGGAATTGGCTAGGCCGTTTCTTGACCCGTTGCGCAAGGTGTTGCCGATGATCGGCAATGTGGACTTGTCGCCACTGGTTTTCTTTTTGATTCTTCAGATTGTGATGATGGTGTTGCAAAGCCTGATGATGGCTTAGCCCCGGCTTACGCGTGAATATCCGCCTGAAGTGGTAATCCGCACGCGGTCCCCGGCTCTGAATTGCTCATCACCTTCCTGAACGTAGGCACGCAGGGTACCGTTGTCCAGCTTGACTGTGATTTCTAGGCCGGGTCGGGTGCCCGCATTCTCTTCGATGCGCTGACCAGCCACACCACCAAGCACTGCGCCCAGTACCGCACCCACAGCTTGACCTCGGCCGCCGCCCACGCCGCTGCCAGCGATGCCACCAATAACGCCACCAGCCAATGGCCCTACGCCGTTGGATTCTGCTTGAATGGTCACAATGCGCACGCTTTCAACCGTGCCTTGCTCAATAATCTGCGCGCGGCGCGTATCACTTTCGCGATAAACCGAGCCGGAGGTGCTTTGGGCTGCGCACCCAGAAAGTACTGTTACTGCAGCCATGCTTATAACCAGCACACTGCTTTTGATGCGAGCAACGGTGAATTTCTGAGTGTTCATGATGTGCAGTCCTTGTTGTTTGTTGAGCATTAAAACGATCATTAAGCCAATCATTAGGCAGATCATTAAGCCCAAGGTTTTTGGCCAAAAGCCTGTTCATAGCGGGAGGCGATTTCATCCCGTGTTAACTGGTAGTTTTGTCCACCTTTGTGGGCAATTTTAATCGAGCCCATCAGGCTGGCCAGTTGGGCGGCCTCTACCAATGCCATGCCTTCTGACAAACCGTACAGCAAGCCGCCTCGGTAAGCGTCGCCGCAACCTGTGGGGTCAACTACAGCTTCTGCCTTAACGCACGGGATGTCATAGCGTTGACCGCCTGTGAAAACCCAGCTGCCTTCTGCGCCACGGGTCACAATCAATCCGCCTTTCAAACGCAGGGCGATGCTTTCCAGCGTGTCGCCTGTTTTGTCGCACAGCATTTTGGCTTCATAGTCATTGACTGCGGCGTAGGTAGCAAGTTCCAAAAAGCGGTCCAGCTCCTGCTTGCCGAACATGGGCAGGCCTTGGCCTGGGTCGAATACAAAGGGCACACCCGCTTCAGCAAACTGTACGGCGTGTTGAATCATGCCGTCACGTCCATCCGGGGCAATGATGCCTAGGCCAATGTCGCCGGCATCTGTGATTTTATTCAGGTGCGAGAAACTCATTGCACCAGGGTGGAATGCGGTGATTTGGTTGTCGTCCAAGTCGGTCGTGATGAAGGCTTGTGCAGTAAATTCAGAGTCGATGGTGCGCAGGCAATCGGTGGTGATGCCCAGTTGCTGCAAACGCCCCACGTAACCTTGGGCATCGTGGCCAATGGCTGCCATGGGCACGGGCTGCCCGCCCAGCATGTTCAAGCTGTAGGCGATGTTGCCTGCGCAGCCGCCCCAGTCTTTGCGGAGTGTGGGCACCAAAAAAGCGACGTTGAGAATGTGCACTTGGTCGGCAAGAATTTGGTCTTTGAAGCGGCCTTCGAAGACCATGATGGTGTCGAATGCGATCGAGCCGCAAATCAGTACGCGCTTGTTGTTCATGCTGGGTCCGTGTATTTGGAATGTTATGAATTGGGGATGTTAAAAATGTGGGATACCGCAGTTTAACTCTTCAGCTGAGTTATTGCGTCAGCTTTGCAGGTGCTTTGTCAAAGAGTTGCACTTTGAAACCCGATGCGTTGACGCCGGGCAGGCGGGCATTCAGCTGTTGCACATTCAGGTAGGCCAAAATTTCAACGGTTTGACCGGCGCGCAAAGGGCCAAGCCCGCTTTGCGGTGTGTCGCTGCGCACCAAGTATTCAGATGGCTTTAACAACCGGCTTGCCAACACCAAGCCTTGCGTATCGGTAAGGTCAACCCTGAGTTGGGGCCAGTGGCTGGGTAGCGCACTTTTGTTTGTCAGGGTGATGTCCAGTTGCAATTGATTGTCGCTGTTGCGGGACAGGCCGCTGCCTTGCACTTCAATGCTGCCGCTGGCCAGTTGCGCGAAGACCCACTGCACGCTTGGTGATGATTCTGAAATTTGGCGGGCAATGGGCGATATTTGCCCGACGATGCTGCTTTTTTGCCACCACACTAGCTGCATTCCCATCAGCACGGCAAGCCCAAGCAGCGCGTAGCGGCTGTTTTTGGGGGCGGTGGACCAAGGAGGGAGTTTTAACTTGGGTTTTTTCGACTTTTGGCCCAAGAAGGCAGGGCTTTGGCCATTGGGCGCGTTGGCGCTGGGCGTCTGTGCCACGCGCACATCCGCTTCCGCCAGTTTGAGGCTTTCCCAAGCATCAGAATCGGCTGAGGTGAGGTGATCTACCCCCGAAAAAACTTTTTGGCATTGCCCGCAGCGCACTTCACCTTCGTACAGTTGCAGCTGGCCCAAAGACACCTTGAACAAGGTGCTGCAGTGAGGGCAACGGGTGGCGAGGCTCATGGGAACAGGTCAAGCGGCTAATTTTTGGCCGTGTAAGCACACCCAGCCGTCTTTCTCGGCCCACACTTCAATGTGCATCCATTGGGCATAATGTTGGCAAACTTCGTCTGCTTGCCGGGCTAAAACGCCTGACAACACCAAATGCCCGCCGTTTTGCACATGCGCACACAGTGATGGGGCCAACAGCTTCAGGGGGTTAGACAAAATATTGGCAACCACCACAGGAAACTGGCTTTTGGCCAATTCATAATCGGGTAGCCCGCAGGGCATGGATACCCCATTGCGGGAAGAGTTGTATTCCGTACTTGTTACCGCTTGGGGGTCGATGTCGACACCCACTGCGGATTGCGCGCCCAGTTTGAGGGCGGCTATGCCCAATATGCCGGAGCCACAGCCGTAGTCCAGCACCTGCAAGCCCTGCAATGAATGTTGGCACAACCAGCGCAAGCACAGGTTGGTAGTGGGGTGCGAGCCCGTGCCAAAAGCCAAACCGGGGTCCAGCACCAAGTTGATACGGTCGTCGATGTGTTGGGGTTCGTGCCATGAGGGCACAATCCACAACTTGTCGGTGATTGGAATGGGGTCAAACTGAGATTGCGTCAAACGCACCCAGTCTTCTTGGGGTACGTCGGTGAATTCAACTTCAGCCAAATTGACCATGCCATCGGGCAGTTCTGCAAACAATTGCTTGGCTTCTTCGCGGTTGCGAAAAAGCGCGATCACATGGTTGCTATCCCAAGCCACGGTTTCAGGTTCCATGCCGGGTTCGCCAAAAAGGGGTTGTTCCTCTTCGGTGTCGGCATGGGCGTCTTCTAGGCTGACGGCCAAGGCCCCCAATTCCATCAGTGCATCGGACACCTCGTCCGCCTGTTGAAATGGCAGGGTCAGGCGGGCTTGGGTCAGCGGTGCTGCGTTGTCGATATTACTCATGGTTGTGTTGGGGTTGCCTTGCGCGTTTTGCATCAGGTAACCCGTTGCTCCAGCTTGTGCTCTAGGTAGTGAATGCTGGTGCCGCCTTCGATAAAACGGGCGTCATCCATCAATTCACGGTGTAAAGGGGTGTTGGTTTTGATGCCGTCCACCACGAGTTCTGACAAAGCTTGGCGCATGCGGGCCATGGCTTGGGCGCGGTCTTCACCAAAAGTAATGACTTTGCCAATCATGGAGTCGTAGTGCGGTGGCACGGTGTAACCCGAATAAACATGCGAGTCCACGCGCACGCCGGGCCCACCGGGTGGATGCCAGTTTTTGATCAAACCGGGGCAGGGTGTGAACTTGAAAGGGTCTTCAGCATTGATTCGGCACTCAATGGCATGGCCACGGAACTGAATGTCACGCTGACGGAAACGCAGTTTTTCACCAGCGGCCACGCGCAGTTGCTCCTGCACAATGTCCACGCCGGTGATCATTTCTGTCACCGGGTGTTCGACTTGTACGCGGGTGTTCATTTCAATGAAATAGAACTCGCCGTTTTCATACAGAAATTCAAATGTACCTGCGCCGCGGTAGTTAATTTTGCGGCAAGCTTCTGCGCAACGTTCACCAATGCGTTCAATCAAGCGGCGGGGAATGTTGGGTGCAGGCGCTTCTTCAATGACTTTTTGGTGGCGGCGCTGCATGG
The DNA here is from genome assembly GCA_029866125.1 of Limnobacter sp. Classification (GTDB taxonomy): domain Bacteria; phylum Pseudomonadota; class Gammaproteobacteria; order Burkholderiales; family Burkholderiaceae_B; genus Limnobacter. Next base: position 78,759 of record JARWZZ010000005.1, on the reverse strand, counting down.
AGCAATCCCGCTCGCCCAGCCAGACGGCGTTGCCGTGTTGGTCTGCCAAAATTTGAATTTCAACATGGCGAGGGTTTTCAAGAAACTTTTCGAGATAAACCGACGGGTTGTTGAAAGCTGCACCTGCTTCGTTGCGGGTCATGTTGACGGCATTGAGCAAAGCGGCTTCAGTGTGCACCACGCGCATGCCACGGCCACCACCGCCGCCAGCGGCTTTGATGATGACTGGGTAGCCCACTTTGCGGGCAATTTTCACGATCTCGCGGGGATCTTCAGGCAACTCACCTTCAGAACCGGGTACACAAGGTACGCCCGCGGCAATCATGGATTGCTTTGCGGATACTTTGTCGCCCATCAACAAAATGGATTCTGCGCGGGGGCCGATGAATACAAAACCGCTTTTCTCGACACGATCAGCGAAGTTGGCGTTTTCGGACAGGAAACCGTAGCCAGGGTGAATGGCCTCGGAGTCGGTGACTTCCGCCGCGCTGATGATGGCGGGAATGTTCAGGTAGCTTTCGCGGGAGGGGGGCGGGCCAATGCAAACGGACTCGTCGGCCAATTTGACATACTTGGCGTCAGCATCGGCTGTGGAATGCACGGCCACGGTTTTGATGCCCATTTCACGGCAAGCCCGTAAAATGCGCAGGGCGATTTCACCGCGGTTTGCGATCAGGATTTTTCCAAACATGGCAGGCTCCTGCTTTATTCGATGATGAATAGAGCTTGACCGAACTCCACGGGTTGGCCGCTTTCAGCCAGTATGGCCTTGACCACACCTGCCTTATCGGACTCAATTTCGTTGAGCAATTTCATGGCTTCGATGATGCAAAGCGTTTGGCCTTCCTTCACGGTGGTGCCAATTTCAACAAAATTGGGCGAACCGGGGTTGGGTGCGCGGTAAAACGTGCCAACCATGGGTGAGGTTACTTTGTGGCCTTCCTGTACTGCCGCCGCCGCAGGGGCAGGCGCGCCTTGCGCAGCTGCTGCTTGAGCGGAAGCGGAGGTGGGCGCGTAGCCTGCAGCAGGTGCTTGCATCATGGCCGGGGCCGCGTGCATCATGGGCGCTTGCATGTAGGTAGTTTGGGGTTGGCTTTTTACGATTCTGACTTTGCCTTCACCCTCAGTCACTTCCAGTTCGGAAATGTCGGATTCGGCTACCAAGTCAATCAATGTTTTTAATTTTCTGAGGTCCATGTCACATCTCCATTGGTGGAGTATAGGTAGGCAAGCCCGCTGGACGCGGAGTATGCCTTTGCTTCTAAATGTAGCTATTGTGCGCTTAAGTTTCGTCTATATCTAGGGAAATACCTTAAGCCGCAGACCTAGTTTAGGTTCTGGTGCAATGCCGCAGACGCAGAGCATAACCGATTTTAACGGGGGAGTGTGTCCCGTATGGTTTGCATTTGAATTCGGCCCGCTTTTGCCAAAAGAACTTTGCCTTTCTCGTCCAGCACCACGGTGTAGGGAAGCCCGCCTTGGTTGTTGCCCATCTTTTTGCCAAGCTCGGTGCCGCCCAATCCTGCCAGCACGATGGGGTAGCTTACTTTTGTTTTTTTCAGGAATTCATTCACGTTGGAGGGTGAATCGACGGCGATGCCTATCAATTCGATGTTTTTAGTCTTCAGCTCAGTGTAAAGCTCGTCCAGTTCGGGCATTTCTTCAACACAGGGTGGGCACCAAGTGGCCCAGAAGTTCAAAACTGTGATTTTGCCTTCAAGGGCACCCAAGTCGAGTGAGGTGCCATCCGGTGTGTTGAAGGTGTAACTCTGTAGAGGGTAGCCACCCGCTTTGTCACCTTCTAGCCCTGTCAGTTGGTCGACGTTGAGATAAATGCCAAAACCCAATGCTGCCAGCGCAACAAGGGTGGTGATCAGTTTGTTCATTGTGCCGGGTCCTCAAGCAAGCGTTGCAGGCCTGCTGCGTCTGTTTGAAAAAGTGATTCATTGCGTTTGAGTAGGCCACGTCGGTCCCTGGGGTCTGAGCAACCCAACTGGACCCAGCGGTCTTTCCATTGAAAGGCCACAGCGGGGAATGAGCGGCCTGCCAACAGGGCATCCTCACAGGCTTCAAAAGCGATGTCGCGGTTTAAAAGCCAGTAATCAATTTCTTTGGGGTTGTCTGAAAAGGCCAGTACATGCAAGTCGGAGTGATGGCTACCGGTGCCGTTGACGGATGCGCCGTAAACAATGGGTTCAAATTCCTGTAGGGCTAGCATCAGGCTAAGCGCTGTGCGGCGCAACTGCAAAAGCTCTTGCGGTTGGGTGTCGCTGAGGTAAAGGGTTTGGTAGTTGCGTACTTCTTGCTCAATCTCGGCATCCAAAGGGATGCGGTCGCGGGGCAGGCGCGTGTTTCCCGCCAGCTCTTTGATGGCTTTGTTTCGCGCGGAAGGGTAGTCGTAGCCGTCTTCGGCAATCAGTCGGGCTGCAGCCATCGCAATTTCTAGGCGCAGATCGTCTTGTGGGGCGAAGAAATCATCCATCAGCGCAGTGTATCCAATTTCAAGCGACTACAATAACGGCTTAACGGGATCGAAAGGATTTTCATGCACATTCACATACTCGGCATTTGTGGCACTTTTATGGGCGGCGTGGCCCAATTGGCCAAGGCGCTTGGGCACAGGGTGACGGGTTGCGATGCGCAGGTGTATCCCCCCATGAGCACGCAGTTAGAGGCGGCCGGTATTGAATTGGTTCAAGGTTTTGGGCCTGAACAATTGGAATTAAAACCCGATTTGTGGGTGGTGGGTAATGTGGTTTCTCGCGGTAACCCGCTGATGGAAGCCATTTTGAATGCGGGTCTGCCTTACACCAGTGGCCCGCAGTGGGTCGGTGAGCATATTTTGCGCGGCAAGCGTGTGTTAGCTGTGGCAGGTACGCACGGCAAAACCACCACCAGCAGCATGTTGGCTTGGGTATTGGACCAAGCGGGTTTAAAGCCCGGGTTTTTGATTGGCGGTGTGCCCTCTGGTTTTGAGGTTTCTGCACGTTTGGGCGAAAGTGATTTGTTTGTGATTGAGGCAGATGAGTACGACACTGCCTTTTTTGACAAGCGTTCAAAGTTTGTTCATTACCGTCCTACCGTGGCGGTGTTGAATAACCTTGAATATGATCATGCTGACATTTTCCCTGATCTTGCCGCCATTGAGACGCAATTCCACCATTTGGTGAGAACTGTGCCGGGCAATGGCTTGGTGGTGTGCCCGAGTCAAACAGAATCCATTGAACGCGTGTTGAAGCGTGGATGTTGGACGCCAGTGACCCGCTTTGGCGCTGAAGACCCAAGCACGGATTGGACTGCCCGTATTCAGGGTGCAACCCGGTTTGAGGTGCTCAATTCAGGGCAGCAGGTGGGTGATTCGGCTCGTGATGCGGCTTGTGAGGTGTCTTGGGACATGTCCGGACTGCACAGCGTCAACAATGCATTGGCGGTGATTGCCGCTGCGCAAGCCGTGGGGGTGCCGCCTGCGGTGGCGTGCAAAGCGTTAAATTCTTTCCCCGGTGTGAAGCGCCGCATGGAATTGCGCGGCGAGGTGCGCGGTGTGCGGGTGTATGACGATTTTGCGCACCACCCCACTGCAATTGCGACCACTTTGGCCGGTGCGCGGGATGTGCTGCTGGACTTGGCTGCAAAAAATGGTCAAAAACCGGGCCGTTTGATTGCTGTGTTTGAGCCCCGTTCCAACACCATGAAAATGGGCACCATGAAGGCCGCGCTGCCTGAATCCTTGGAAGGCGCTGATCATGTGTGGACATATTCCGGGGGTGTGGATTGGGACGTGGCAGACGCGATGGCCCCTTTGGGTGCCAAATGCCGCACTGAAAAAGACTTGTCATTGATGGTGGGTCATATTGCAGAGCAGGCCCAGCCGGGTGATTGGATTGTGGTGATGAGCAACGGCGCTTTTGGCGGTGTCCATGGCAAGTTGTTGAATAAGTTGTCACAGTAGCTTATTCAAAACACAAGGACTACTTTCCTCAATGAACACAGCTCATCCACCATTTGAATTGCTAAGCCCGGGTGGCTTTGTGAATACAGAGCAAAACCCGCCTGAGGATGGACCTGATTTGGTGGTGTACTTGCATGGCTTTCGCTCGTCTCCCAGCAGTGTGAAAGCACAGAAAATGATTACGGTGTTTGAGCAGGCGGGTTGGAGCCAACGGTTGTGGGTTCCTCAACTGCCTGCATCCCCGGCTGAAGCTATGCGCATGGTGCAAGCTGAAATTCAATGCCGCTTGCCTGAAGGCGGAAAGCTGTCTATTTTGGGTAGCTCCTTGGGCGGTTTTTACGCCACGGTGCTGGGTGAGCAATACCCAGATGCACGGGTGGTGTTGATGAACCCAGCCGTGAAGCCCTATGAAGATTTGGTGGACCAGATTGGTCGAAAAAAGGTGTACTTCTCGGAAGAAGAAATTGAGTTTGTGCCCGAGTACCTGAACGACTTGAAGGCCATGGAGCGTTTGACGTTGCAAAACCCAAGCCGCTATTTTTTGGTGGCTGCAACTGGCGACGAGGTTTTGGATTTTAACCAGATGGTTGCGCGTTACCCTGGTACGCATCAATGCCGAATACAAGGTTCTGACCACGCATTGACCGAGTTTGATGACTGGCTGCCCTTGATACAGTTGTTTTTGGGTGTGAAGTGAACCGCCCGCACATTTGGCACAGGGAGTGCCCACCCACTTGGCCCGCATGGGCGCGGGAATGGGCCGCTAGCGATGGGTCGCTGACCCGGCGTTTGATGGGCTTGCAACAAGGTTTTGATGTTGAGCGGGTGTTTCAAGGTGCGGGGCGTGTGACCGGTTTGGATGCCGACATGCTGGGCTTGCCCGTGGGGCGAAAGGTAAAAGCACGGCGCGTGCGTTTGCAGGTGGGTACAAATGCCTCAAAGAGAGCAGTTGTGCTTGCCCAAACCTTGATGGCTGTCAATGGCCCGGTGTGTGACTGGCCTTTTTGGCGCGGTTTGGGTAGCCGGTCCTTGGGCAGTGTTTTGTTTTCTGATCCGGGTGTAGAGCGTGGGCCTTTGTATTTTGCAAAGTTGCCAGCCTCCACTCCGTGGGTGCGTGGTTTGTTGAAAAGCGGCACACCCGCCCCTGAATTTTATGCCCGTTGCGCCCAATACCGGCGTGGCCAAGGCACCACCCCATTGTGGGTTTTTGAAGTTTTTTTGCCTGCTTTGCAGGATCTTAAGTCTGGGACTCTTGAATGAATTTGTTTTATGAAGATGGTGGTGCCTTCAAGGTGGGCAAAGTGCTGCAAGAGCATGGCAACGCCTATCAGGTGGAGACACTGCACGGCAAGCGAACCAAGGTCAAAGCCAGCAGCGTGATGATTTCTTTCACCAGCCCTGATGGGGGTGATTTTGCCCGCGAAGTGGAAGCTGGAATGCCCGGCGTGGACATCGAGTTGTTGTGGGAATGCGCACCCCCTGATGAGTTTGCCTTTGAAGAAATGGCAGAAGAGTATTTTGGCGAGAAACCCAGCGCTGTTCAAAAAGGCATTGTGCTGAACGTGTTGCATGGCGCACCTTTGTATTTCCATCGCAAAGGCAAAGGCCGTTACCGCGCGGCACCCCCCGAGATTTTGAAAGCCGCCTTGGCAGGTTTAGAGAAAAAGCGCAAAGCAGCCGAAGAGCAAGAAGGCTGGGCCAATGCGTTGGCTGCGGGTGAGTTGCCCGAGTTGTTTGCCAAACAAGCTGCCACCCTGCTGGCACGCCCGGACAAAAACAGCGCCGAATACAAAGCCATGATGTTGGCTTGCACCAAGGCTGGTCGTTCGCCGGAAGTGTTGTTGCTGGAATGTGGTGCGTTTGACAGCATTCACGCCATGATGCGCGCCAAGTTCACTGCGATTTATTTCCCCAAGGGTACCGAGGTGGATATTCCCCTGCCTGACATGCCAGAGGACTTGGACCGTTTGCCGGTTGCACCCGTGCGGGCTTTCTCGATTGACGACATTTCCACCACCGAGATTGATGACGCATTCAGCGTCAGGCATTTGGGCGATGGCAAGGCTGAAATTGGTGTGCACATTGCTGCACCCGGTTTGTTGGTGGCGCGGGGCAGTGCATTCGACAAGCTTTCGCGCGACCGAATGTCCACGGTGTACTCACCCGGCGACAAAATCACCATGCTGCCTGAAAATTTGGTGGAGCTGAGCACCTTGGCCGAAGGGCGAATTGTACCCGCCGCCTCCATTTACATCACGGTGGATACAGAAACAGGCGAGCTGTTGGGCGAGCCGCGCAGCATCATTGAAAAAGTGCCGATGGCTGCCAATTTGCGCCACAACTATTTGGACGAGCATGTGACTGTGGAGGCCTTGGAAGACCCCTACATCACCGAAATGCCCGAGGTGGGCGAGTTTTTCCCCGACCTGAAAGTGTTGTGGAAAGCGTCTTGCGGTTTGCGCATGCAGCGTGAAATTGAGCGCGGCCAGCCTGAAAAACATGCCCGCATTGATTTTAATTTCTATGTGAATGACGGCATTGTGGATATTACCCCGCGCCGCCGGGATGCACCGCTGGATTTGCTGGTGGCTGAATGGGCTATTTATGTGAACTGCCAGTGGGGCGGGTTTTTGCAGCAGCACCAAGTGCCCGGTATCTATCGCGTACAACCCCACGCAGGCAGGGTGCGCATGTCCACCCACCCTGGCCCCCATGCAGGCATCGGTGTGCCGCAGTATGCCTGGAGCACTTCGCCGTTGCGGCGTTATGTGGATTTGATTAACCAGCAGCAATTGATTTCTGTGATTCGTGGCTTGCCGCCGGTGTATGCAGCCAGTGATTCGGACTTGCTGTCGGCTGTGAACTCGTTCGATGTGACTTACAAAGCGTATGCGGAATACCAACAAGGTATGGAACGCTACTGGTGTTTGAAGTGGATCCAGCAGAAAGATCGCAAGCGCTTTGAAGGTGTTGTGGTCCGCGATGAACTGGTGCGTTTGAACGAGATTCCCCTGTTTGTGCGCCTGGTGGGTGTGACCTCGCCCGGACGTGGTGTGCAGGTGGAAGTGGAGTTGGATCAAATTGACGAGTTGACGCTGACCGTGTCGTGCAAGTTGATATCCCTGCGGACAGGTACGCCCACTTTGCTGGTGGAAGAGGATGAAGAGGAAATTCCCGCGTTGGAGCTTCCCGCCTCGGAGGTCCCTGTGGCTGAGTCGCTAGAAAATGAATTGGAGGGTGAAGTCGCTGATGGCGATGCGGCTGCGCCAGCTGAACCGTTAGAGCAGCCAAATGAGCAGCCCAATGAGCGGGCTGCTGATGCCGAGGAAGCCTAAGCTTATGGGTTCTGCAGCAGTCATGGATTACGGTTGGAATTCAAATTCCCGGTGGAATTTGAGAAATGCGCTGATTGTGTCCTTGGTGTTGCACGCCCTTGTGCTGGCGGTTCGCTTTGTGCCGCCTGTACCCAAAACCACCTTCACACCTCCGCTGGAAGTGATTTTGGTCAACGCCCAATCCAAGGCCAACCCCAAGGATGCCAAGGTGTTGGCGCAGGTGGGCTTGGAGGGTGGTGGGCAGGCCGATAGCGGAAGGGCAAGCACAACGCCCATCCAGTCAGACGACCCCGTTAACCAGCGGGAGTTAAAGGCAGCTCAAGAACGTTTGCAAAAGCTTGAATCCCTGATGAAGGAAATGGAAGGCGGTGGCCTGAAGTTCAAGGCAGGCGAAATGGCAAAGTCCAAAGAGCTGAAAACCTCCCAAATGGCGGATGTGGACGAGGTAAGGCGGGATACTCAAACCCAGCGCGAGCTTGAGATGCACAAGCTGCAGGCTGAAATTTCAGACCGGATACGTGAGTACAACGAACGCCCGCGCAAGCACTTTTTTTCGCCTAAAACATCCCCCTATGATTTTGCGATTTACGAGGAAGGCTGGCGTGCGAGGGTGGAACAAGTGGGTAACACCAACTACCCCGAAGAGCTGAAGGGCAAAATTTACGGGAAGCTACGCCTAACCGTGTACATCAAAGCCGATGGAAGTATTGATAACATTGAGATTGACCGTAGCTCAGGCTCTGCTGTGCTGGACCGTGCTGCCATTCGGTTGTTAAGAATGTCTGGGCCGTTTGCACCTTTCCCGTCGGAAATTCGTCAAAAAGCAGATATTTTGGCGATAACACGGACGTGGGTATTTTCACGGGACTCCGTCAAAACCGAGTACTGAGGGCATTATAAAAATGACAGACCGATACGTGGTGATTGGTAACCCGATTGCACACAGCAAGTCCCCGATGATTCACGCCGACTTTGCCCGGCAATTGGATGTTGATTTGCAATACTGCAAGTTGTTCAGCCCCATGAATGGTTTTGAGCAAACGGTGAAGATGTTGCAGGCTGCTGGCGTGAAAGGCGCGAATGTCACTGTGCCTTTTAAGCAGGAGGCGTGGCGTTTGGCCCAAAAGCCTTCGGCGGCGGTGCAATTTGCGCAGGCAGCCAACACCCTGCGTTTTGGCACGGATGGGATTGAAGCAGACAACACCGATGGCATCGGTTTGTGCACTGATTTGAATCGCTTGCTGCAGCTACAAGGCCAACAGCTGAGTGGTGCCACCGTGGTGATGTTGGGTGCGGGTGGTGCAGCCAGTGGGTGTGTGTCCGCATTCAAAGACGCGGGTGTGGCGGAGCTTTTTGTGTTGAATCGCACCGTGGACAAGGCAGTGGACTTGGCGGTGAAGGCGAACGGTATTGGATTGAAGGCTCATGGGTTGAGCCTGAGCTCTGAGTGTTCGGTCATGACGAGCTCGACTCACAAAGTGGTGTTGGTCAACGCCTCGTCCAGCAGCCTGAGTGGGCAAGCTGTACCCATTTCAAACGAGTGGTTTCAATCAGCCTGTTTGGCTTACGACATGATGTACGCGCAACAGCCAACCCCCTTTATGAAGCAGGCACTGGGTGTCAATCCAGAGGCTTCGGTTGCGGACGGTTTGGGCATGCTGGTGTTTCAGGCCGCTGCAGCTTTTGAGTTTTGGACTGGCCTCAAACCCCATGCGGCAGACACCTTGGCGCGTATGCGCAACACCCTGCAAATTAAACAGGAAGCAAGCGCGTGAGAACAGCACTTCAATGGTTTGTGCGCCTCATGCTTTTCGCAATTTTGGCTGTTTTTTTGTTGCAGCTTTGGTATTTTGCGCACATTTTGGCGTGGACTAAGATCAACCCCGACCACACCAGTTTTATGCAAATTCGGTTGGGCGAAATCCAACGAAAAACACCCAGCGCAAAATTAAAACAGACTTGGGTGCCCTACGACAAAATTTCTTTGAATTTGAAACGCGCTGTGGTGGCGGCTGAAGACAGCGGGTTTGTGAACCACCCGGGCTATGAAATGGAAGCGATTGAATTGGCATTGAAACGCAATGCCCGCCGTGGCAGGGTGACTCACGGTGGTTCAACCATCACGCAGCAGCTGGCTAAAAATTTATTCTTGACTGGTGAGCGCAGTTACGTGCGCAAGGCCCAAGAATTGGTCATCACTTTGATGATTGAAGCCGTGTGGGACAAGCGACGTATATTTGAAGTGTATTTGAATGTGGTGGAATGGGGCAATGGCGTGTTTGGTGCAGAGGCTGCCGCCCAACATTATTACGGCAGCAGCGCCAACAATTTAGGAAGTTACCAAGCTGCAACCTTGGCAGGCATGTTGCCTGCGCCACGGTATTTTGACAAAAACCGCAACTCGCGATTTTTAGCCCGCAAAGTGGGCACCATACAAGCCCGCATGTATCAGGTGTCGGTACCCCGATAAAACACCGCTTTCCACAGGTCAAGAATGGGCTTGCGCAGCATCATTACAGCTGGGTCTGCAGTGCGGGATTTGTCCATACCTGCCAGCCTGAGCTCATGTTGCTTGGCCCTTAGCTTGCGGTAGCAATCGGCCACCAACAAAGCGTGGTCGTGGTTGATCAAGCCCAATTCCCCAGCAGCCTTCAGCAAGGCAATATTGCCCGAATTTTTAGTCAGTTGTGGGTGCAAGTGGGCATGGCCCAGCACAAGCGCTTGCACGATAAATTCCACGTCCACCATGCCGCCAGAGTCGTGTTTGACATCAAACAGCTCTGAGCTGTTGGGGTGGCCTTCCAGTAGCTTTTGGCGCATGCCGAGCACCTCGGATCGAACCTCGTCCCAATCTCGGGGCAAACGCAGAATGTCGTCGCGGATGCATTCAAACCGTTCGCCAATGGTTTTGTCGCCGACGCAAAAACGGGCGCGTGTCAAAGCTTGATGCTCCCAAAACCAAGCACCCACGCCACCTTCACGGCGCTGGTATTGTTCAAAAGCCTGCACTGTACTGACCAACAAACCCGACTCGCCATTGGGCCGCAGGCGGTAATCGGTTTCAAACAAAGTGCCTGCTGGCGTTTGGGTGGTTAACCAGCGGTTAAAGCGTTGGGCCAAGCGGGCATACAGCTCGGGGGCGCGGTCGTCGGGGTCGTCGTACAAAAAGATCAGGTCCAAATCGGAGGCATAGCCCAACTCCTTCCCGCCTTGTTTGCCATAGGCAATCACCGCAAACAAGGGCGTGTCGCGGTGTTTTTTGGGCACTTGGTCCCAAGCACGTTCCAGCACCACTTCCAAGGTTTTGTCGGCAAGGGCAGACAACAGGTCGGAAATGCGCTCGACTTTCAGCTGGCCTTCCAAATCTTGAGCCAACACGCGGAAAAGTTGCACATGGTGCTGCTCGCGCACCAAGTCCATTTGTTGTTCCAAGTCGGGCTGCCCGTCGGGGGTTTTGGCCAAGGCCAAGGTTTCGCGCAATTGGTTGGCCCAAGCGGTGTAGTCAGGCTCGGCCATGAGGGTACGGCTGTCCAGCAACTCGTCCAGAAGAATGGGGTGTTGGATCAAAAACCGCGCTGCCCAGGGGCTTGAGGCCATAATCCGTGTCACCCGCAGTTGGGCAATCGGGTACTCGTCCAACAAGGACAAATAAGCCCCTCGGCGGGAAATGGTTTCAATCAATTCGCAAATGTGGCGCCAACTGGCATCGGGGGATTCCGTGCCGATGCAGCTTTTCAGCAGGGCGGGCATCAAGCGGTCTACCCGCTCCCGGTGTGAGAGGGGCAGGGCTTTGTAACGGCCTGAGTCTATCCATTGCTGGTAGCGGTCTTGGGCTGAAATCGGGTCGCTAAAGCCCTCGGTCATGGCATCGGCCCAAGGCAGGCTCATGTCAGGCAGCTCATCGCCTTCCTGCTTGTCTCCAAACATTTGGTCAAAATGGTGGGCCACAAAGTTCATGTGGTTTTCCAGCGTTTTGATAAACAAGGAGGGGTTGTCAAAACCCATGGAGCGAGAAATGCGCAGCACCTCAGTGGGGGCGGCAGGCAAGCGGTGGGTTTGCGCATCGTCCACGTACTGCAAGCGGTGTTCCAAATTGCGCAAAAAGCGGTAGGCTGCAATCAGCATGTCCAGCTCGGCTTTCTGCAGCAAGCCTTGATTGGCACAAAGCGTCAATACATCGACCGTACGGCGCACTTGCAGGTGGGTTTCACGGCCACCCCGTATCAGTTGAAAGGCTTGTGCGGTGAACTCAATTTCGCGGATACCGCCACGCCCCAACTTGACGTGTACCGTACCGGGGTGTTGGCTTTCACGGCGGGTCACTTCATTGCGAATTTGCACATGCAAGGCGCGCAAAGCGCGAATGGATCCAAAATCCAAGTACTTGCGGAATACGAAGGGCTTAACGATTTTGTTGAGGTTGTCGATGCTTTTGGCAAAGGCAGCGTCTTCGGATGGGTCAACTGCCCAGTTGAGGACGCGGGATTTAATCCACGCATAACGCTCCCATTCCCGCCCTTGGACCATGAAATACTCTTCCAGCATGTCCATGCTGACCACCAGCGGGCCCGAGTCCCCATTGGGCCTTAACCTCATGTCCACGCGGAATACAAAACCATCTTCTGTCACTTCAGACAAAAGTTTGATTAATTTCTTGCCTACAGCGCTGAAAAACTCCATGTGGGATTGGGTTTTGCCTGTGGGGCCGCCCAAGGTTTCAGCGTCGTTGTTGTAGAGGAAAATCAAGTCAATGTCGCTGGACGCATTCAGTTCCAAACCGCCCAGTTTGCCCATGCCCACCACAACAAGGCAGTCGCCATTTGTAGGTTTGCCAAAGCGTGATTCTTGGGCCTTGTGGCAAAAGTCCAAACTGATTTGTACGGCTGCATCGGCCAGAAAGGACAAAGCCTCGGTGACTTCAAACAAGTCGGCATTGCCCAGTAGGTCGCGCCGCATGATTTCCACCATGCTGCGTTGGCGCACCATGCGTAGGCTGCGCATAAGCCCTGCCTCTTCAGTTTGCTGGCGTGCGTCCTCCAGCCACGCTTGGATGCAGCTGATCAAGTCCTTGTCTGAATCAATGCCTGCATCCCATTCGGGGAATCGCTTAATCCAGCGTTTGGCGAATTCTGAGTGGGCGGGCCATATTTTTGAGTAGAAATCGAGTGCGCTATTCATTCCGTATCATCACCAGTCGGTCCATGCCCTACAATATCCCATCTATGCCCAGTTTGACGATTGTTTGACCACCGAGTCCTTTTTTTGCTTCCAGAACCCGCCACACCCAGTCAATCCATGCCCCTAGCAAGCCCAGCTGAACGGGTCATGCGTGGCATTGCTTGGTTTGCCGTGGGTATTTACCTGCTGATTTGTGTGGTGGTTCTTGGGCTCAAATGGGTGGTGTTTCCCCACGTCAGTGAATACAAACCCCAGCTGGAGCAATCCCTCGGCCAAATTCTGGGCCGGCCAGTCTCGATCGGGCTGTTAGAAGCCAGTTGGCGGGGTTTAAACCCACGGGTGGGCGTTCAGCATTTTAGGGTGGGCGACCCTGCCTCAGAGCAAGGTGGAGTGACTGTGTTGTCGGCTCAGGCCCTGGTGTCTTGGCGCAGCTTGTTGACCCTCAGCCCCCGATTTGTGGACATTGATATTCAGCAGGCGCAACTGGCGGTTACACGCGATAGACAGGGCAATTATTGGTTGGCGGGGCAACAAATCCAGCCTGATGACACCCAAGGTAACCCTGCTTTGGATTGGTTGCTGCGGCAGTCTGACTTGAGCTTGGCCTCATCGGCCGTGTTGTGGACCGATTACATGGCCGAAGTGCCACAAACACTTCGCGTGGATGTGCAGGCCACAGTGCAAAACAGATTGAACAACCACAACATTCAGTTAAAGGCAGAGTCGCCCACGGTGTTGACCGAGCCTTTGAGCCTGAGCTTGGCCTTTAAAACTCCAATATGGTTGCTCCAACTTGACCAAACTGAGCATTGGCAGGGCAAGGCTCATGCGTCAATCAATGCGAGTAATTTGAAGCCTTTGACTCAACAAATCAAAGCATGGTTAAAAACCGAGAACTACACCCTAAGCGCCCAAGGCCTGAACGCGCAGTTGTGGGCGGATTTTGCCGCAGGGGAAATCCAAGATGGCTTGATGACATTTGCATTGGGTAAGTTGCAAATAGACGACCCCATGGTGCAGGCCAAATCATTTAACTTGAGCAACACGTCCAGCACCTTCAACCTAAAAGGCTTTAAACCCCACAAACTGGAAGGCGAATTGTTGGTCATGGGCTTCCAAACGGACTTGCCCGGTGGTCAACACCTAGGCCCGGTTGATGCGCGTTTGTCGCGCGAATTTGGCGATGACCCCGCCAATCCCCTGCTTAAACTTAAGTTTGCCAATTTGGATGCGGGGCGGGTTAAAAATGTCAGCGGTGTGTTGCTGCCACATCTTCGCCAAGAAAAAATCAATGAATTGATTCAGTCTTTTGATGTGAGCGGACAACTCAAAAAGTTGGACATTGGCTGGCAAATGCCCGCGCAGCTGAAGTCGGCAGACATTGAATTTGAAGGCCTAAACCTGCGCACCAAAAAAGCTGGGTTTGCGGGTTTGAATGGCCGTTTCAGCGGGAATGGTTTGCAAGGTGTGTGGGCCTTGAATGGAACCGACCTTCAAGTTGACCTGCCTACTGTGTTTGAGCAAGGCAACAAAGCGCTCAGCAAGTTGGACGGGCAGGGTTACTGGAAAAATGTATTCAGCGCAAACAACCAGCCTTTTGAAATTGGTATTGACAGCTTAAGCCTCAGCAACGCGGATGCGGACATTAGCCTTCAAGGCGAATACCGACATGCCCCAGAAGGTTTGGGAAGCGTCAACATGGCGGGGCAATTGATTCGGGCGGATGTTTCCAAAGTAGCCAGTTATTTACCCTTGGTGCTAGGCCCCAAGGCCCGAGAGTGGGTCCAATACAACCTGAAAGGGGGGGCTGCCAAAGAGGGTGGTTTTGTGTTGCGGGGCAACCTGAAAGATTTTCCATTTGCCGCACCGGGAGTGGACGGTGAGTTCAAAGTGTTTGCCAAGGTCAATGACGGGGTAATGACTTACGGTGAATCTTGGCCACAAATTAACGGGATTCAAGGTGAGGTGTTAGTTCAAGGTACACGCCTTTTGGTCCAGGTGGACAAAGCCTTGACCAGCCAAGTTAAGCTGGAAAACATAAAGCTTGAAATTGCCAATTTAGACGCTTGGGAGCCCGTTCTTGACATCGAAGGCGGTGGCAAAGGCGAGCTACAGCACATGCTGGATTTTGTGCGGGAAAGCCCAGTCTCTGGCATTTTGGGTAAAGCCTTGGACAATGCCAAATCCAACGGCGATGCGGAGCTTCAACTCAAGCTTGGCATTCCGCTGGCCAAGCTGGAAAGTACGCAAGTCAAAGGCCAATTGCAACTGGGCGGCAACCGGCTAAGGCTTGTGCAGGGCATGCCTTGGATTAGCTCGGCGCAAGGGCAAATCGAATTTTCCAATCAGGGTGTGCAGCTTAAAGGCATACGTGGCGTGGGTTTGGGTGCACCCGTGGAGGTAAGCGGTGGCACCTTGAAAAATGGAAATTTGGACATTCGCGCAAGTGGTACTGCCACCGCAGCCGGAATTTCCGAATACTTGAACCCGCTTTTCAGGCCATATTTGCTGGGCGAAACACCGTTTACGGTGCAGGTGCTGACGGATGCAAGTAAAGACGCAAGTAAAGACGCCAATAAGGAAACAAGCAAGCTTGAAGTCCGGGTTAAAAGCAAGCTAGAGGGTTTGCAATTGGCACTGCCCAGGCCGTTCTCCAAGGCCAAAGACGAAACGCTGGATTTTGATTTGGTTCAGCAAATTGGAATGTCTGCTGACGTGTGGAAGGTGAGGGTCGGTAGCGAGCAAAACCCCTTGGGCCTGTTACGAGCCGTGTATGGCAGCAAAGCCCAGCCCGGTGTGTTGCAGTCGCTGAATTTCTCGGTGGGCACTGAGCTTGGCAATGAGACCAATGGCATTTTGGGTCGCATGAACTTGGACACCTTGGATGTGGATGCTTGGAAAGCGGCGGCAGATGATTTGATGGGGCGCCTTCCCCAAGGCCAACGAATTTCCACAGGTTTGATGGCTGATTTGTTCAATGCCGAAGAGTCTGATTTGGCCCGCACTCGTCTGGATTTAAAAGCCAAGCAGCTGGTGGTGGCCAAGAAGATTTTTAGCGGAGTGTCGCTAACAGCCAGAACCATTGAAAACCGTTGGCAGGTGGATATCAAAGGCCAAGGCATGGATGGGTATTTTTCATGGGTAACCGATGCACAGCGGCCCGATGGTGCTTTGTTGGCTCGTTTTAAAACCCTGATCATTCCCAAAGCGGTGGGGTCTGAAATCAAAGACATTGTAGATGAGCCGGTGAACAGCATTCCCGCCTTGGATGTGCGTGTGGACCGTTTTGTACTGGGCGACAACGAGCTTGGCAAACTGCGCGTGGTTGCCGTCAATCAAACCCGCGATGAGCGCCTGCAGGCTAAATTAAATGAACAACCCAATGTGTGGAAGCTTGAAGAATTGAGGGTAGAAAACCCCGAGTCTGTGACGGTGGCCAAAGGCACTTGGCAGTACGGCAAAGGCATGAAAAACCAAAAAACAACCATCAAGTTGCAGCAGGATGTGACAGATGGCGGTGGCCTGTTGGCCCGGTTTGGTATGTCGGGCGTATTCAAAGGGGGAAACGGCAGTTTGGTGGGGGATTTAACTTGGAATGACGCGCCCACCAATTTGGACTATGCCAGTTTGTCGGGCCAACTCAAATTGATCAGCAAGAAAGGCCAGTTTTTGAAGGCAGACCCCGGCGTGGCCAAGTTGCTGGGGGTGCTGTCACTGCAGAATTTGCCTCGACGCCTGACGCTGGATTTCAAGGATGTATTTTCTGAAGGTTTTGCGTACGACACTTTGGAAGCTGACATTGCCCTGAACAAAGGCGTGGGCAATACCCCCAACTTCAAGATGGTCAGCCCATCGGCCACTGTACTGATTGAGGGCGTTATGAATCTTGAGAAAGAGACTCAAGATTTGAATGTGGTGGTGCTGCCGGATTTGAACCCGGCGGGAGGCTCCCTCATCTATTCATTGATTGCGGCCAACCCGGCGGTCGGCATTGCCTCGCTGATTGCAGATTTCCTGCTGAAAGACCCATTGGCCAAGGTGTTTTCAATTGAATACAAAGTCACTGGGACTTGGGCCAATCCGGAGGTTACGCGCGTTTCCCGACCGGATTCCCCTGTCAAGTCAGACAACAAGTCAGACAACAAAGCGGGTGCAAAATGAGTTTAAAAAGTACCGTCCGTGTCGCCAGTGTGCAAATGATCAGCACGCCTCGCCTGCAAGACAATTTGGACCGCGCCGCCCAACTTTTGGCTGAGGCTGCGCAAGCCGGTGCGCAAATGGCCGTGCTGCCTGAATACTTTTGCCTGATGGGTCACAAAGACACCGACAAATTGGCCATCACTGAAAATGAGGGCGTTGGCCCGATTCAAGAATTTTTGTCTGCCCAAGCCCGTGATTTGGGCATCAGCATTGTAGGTGGCACATTGCCCCTGCGCAGCCCAAGTGAAGGCAAAGTTTTTAACACCAGCTTGGTGTTTGATGCCCAAGGCCAGCCCATTGCCAGGTACGACAAAATTCATTTGTTTTGCTTTCAAGGCGTGAATGAAAGCTACGACGAAGGCCGTGTGTTGGTGGCAGGTCAAACCCCGGTTGCCATGGATGTGCCTTTGTACAAGGCCGTTGAAGGTGCGCCTAACAATGCCCAGCCCAACGGTGGATTGAACAAACTCCGCTTGGGCCTGTCTATTTGTTATGACTTGCGTTTCCCCGAGTTGTACCGCGCCATGGGCCCAGTGGATTTGATTGTGGTGCCCGCAGCATTTACTTACACCACCGGTTTGGCCCATTGGGAGCTGTTGCTGCGAGCCCGTGCAGTTGAAAACCAGTGTTACGTGTTGGGGTGTGGGCAAGGGGGCGTGCACGAGAATGGCCGTAGAACCTTTGGGCATTCCATGGTGATTGACCCTTGGGGCGAGGTGCTTGAAGTGTTACCGGAAGGCGAAGGTGTGGTGATTGCCGACCTCAGCCCTGATAAGATGAACGACATACGCAGCCGCCTGCCTGCCCTGAACCATCGCGTTCTTTAAGAAGGATTTTGAAATGAAAGTAGTAGACCCCGCGATTTCCAACTTGGCCATTGCACAAAACCTGTTGTGGACCCCCAACGGCGTGACCGAACAGGATGTGCACAAAGCCTTTACGGAGATTTTCCAGCACAAGGTTGATTTTGCGGACCTGTATTTCCAGCACAGCGTGATTGAAGGCTGGTCGCTGGACGAAGGCATTGTGAAGTCTGGCTCTTACAACATTGAGCAAGGCGTGGGTGTGCGTGCCGTCAGCGGCGAAAAAACTGCATTCGCTTACTCTGACGACATTGGCATGAAGCCGATTCTTCAAGCCTCCAAGTCTGTGCGCGAAATTGCCAGCTTGGGCCTAAGTGCCAACCGCAAACTCAAATCTGGTAAAGGCTTCACCAACAACGTCGGTTTGAATTTGTATCAACCCCTGAACCCGATACCCAGCTTGGATTCCACTCAAAAAGTGGACCTGCTCAAGCGCCTTGAGCAATTTGCCCGCAAGCGCGACAAGCGCGTCAAGCAAGTGATGGCCAATATTGTGGGCGCCTATGATGTGGTGCTGGTGGCCCGCAGTGACGGCGTGATGGCAGCCGATGTACGCCCTTTGGTGCGCGTTAACGTCAGCGTGGTGGTTGAAAGCAAAGGCCGCCGTGAAAGTGGCTCTGCAGGTGGCGGTGGTCGCTATGATTTTGGCTACTTTTCTGACGAGTTGCTCAAGCAATTTGCCCACACTGCGGTGGATCAAGCGGTAATCAACTTGTCCGCCAAGCCCGCGCCTGCAGGCGAGCAAACCATTGTACTGGGCTCTGGTTGGCCTGGCATTTTGTTGCACGAAGCCATTGGTCATGGCTTGGAAGGCGACTTCAACCGCAAAGGGTCCAGCGCATTTTCAGGCCGTATTGGCGAGCGCGTGGCCGCCAAGGGCGTCACCGTGGTGGATGACGGCACATTGAAAAACCGCCGTGGCTCGCTGAATGTGGACGACGAAGGCAACCCCTCACAGTGCACCGTGTTAATTGAAGACGGCATTTTGAAGGGCTACATGCAAGACATGACCAATGCCCGCTTGATGAAAATGAACGTCACTGGCAACGGCCGCCGCGAAAGTTTTGCGCACTTGCCCATGCCCCGCATGACCAACACTTACATGTTGGCTGGCGACAAAGACCCACAAGAAATCATTGAAAGCGTGAAAGACGGTATTTACGCAGTCAATTTTGGCGGTGGTCAAGTGGACATCACCAGCGGCAAGTTTGTGTTCTCAGCCTCACTGGCTTACAAAATTGAAAATGGCAAAATTACCCACCCTGTGAAGGGCGGTACTTTGATTGGCAATGGCCCTGATGCCTTGACCAAAGTGAGCATGATTGGCAACGACATGGCCTTGGACGATGGCGTGGGTGTGTGTGGTAAAGAAGGCCAAAGCGTGCCCGTTGGTGTGGGCCAACCCACTATGCGGATTGATGGGTTGGTGATGGGTGGTACCCAATAGGCTGAATGGCTCAATAATCTAACTACTTAAGTCAATTCCAAAGGGCGCTGCTTTTTTGCGCCCTTTTCGCTTTCAGTGCCACTGTGCGTTGTGCTTTCCGTGGTGATGTTGTTTTCGGCTCTCTTTTTGCCAGCCGCCTGTACGTCCAGCTTGGCTAGCTCTCTCTCGCTTTTCCTAGCCTCCAATCGGTTCCGCTTGGCGATGGTTTGATTCAATTCCAATTCAAGCCGCTCCTTGATCATGGCTACACCCTCTGCAACAGCGCAGTGGTAATGCGCCCGGTACAAGCAGTCCAGAGGTGTCAGGCTTTTACCTAACACTTGCACAGGGCTAAACTCCGTTGAAATTCGATAAGCAATCGCCCATGCCCAAAAGTTGCGCGGGTTGCCTTGCAACAGTTTGTTGACTCCGGTGAGTTGCTCACGCAGTGCGCCCATATTGCTGGCTTGGTTTTTTCGGAAATGGTCAATCAACTGCTCGGTGAGTTGGCACACCGCGAAGGTGATGGGCCGCTGCACAGGCGGCTGGACCGGCCGACTGATTTGCCGTGTGGCCTGCATGATTGGCAATTCGCCGTTCAGTGGATTGCCATTGAGCAGATCGCCCAATGGAGAGTTTGGCCTTGGAGTCGCCGGAGAGAGACGCCCTGAGGCACTGTTTCGGATCGGAGTAGACAGAAACGAGTTTGGAGAGGGCAAATCACCGGCTGGGGAATAATTCATTCCCACCCGGTAGTCATCATTCATTAAATCATCCCAATCATTCAGGGAAAAGGGGTGTGTGGGTGAGGGTTCGTTTATGTTCATGATGTGAAAGTGCTAAATCGAGCCTAGAAAATGAGGCTCAAACAGTGATGCCCGAGCAGTCAAGCTCAAACCGCGTTCGACTCCTCCGCTTTGACTCGCTTAGATTCCGGGTTAGCCAATGGGCCAGAGGGTGGCGTAGTCAGCGGCCTTGTGTTTGCACGGGGTGGCGGCGTGATTGGTGGCCTTCCCCGCGGATTGGCGGGCGGGGTAGATTGTGGAATTGCTTGTGGAATTGCCCTTGGCGCGCAGGCTTGGGCAGCACGCCTGGGTGGCTTCATAATGAGCGGCATCAGGCCTATTTCGCGTTCCGAAAGCTGGCTAAATATGTCATTCAATGCCGGGTTTGACGGGTCAAGTTGCAAAGCCAAATTGAATTGATGGGTGAAAAACGTGAATTCAGAACTTTGATAATTCAGGTCAATCTCGATGTCCCTGTTGCGTCGGTCTGCTACGTATGCCTTTCTCACTTGAATCAACATGTCGGTGATTTTCTGTGAGCTTTCTGCTTTCTGTGATGCGTTACCCGTTTGAATCTGAATGAGAGGATAGCGTCGATCGCCTAGATAGGGTGAAGGTTGAGTAATTTCCAGCATCTGAGTGGAGTGCTGTTGCGCCATCAAGCCAAGCGAACGTGAACTTTGACCAACCCGTGTTAAGGACTGGTGCAACAATGAGGGCTGCTGCGCTGTAGTATTTTGCAACCATGGGCTTTGCAATATTGGGCGCAGAACTTGGGGGGCGTACGTAAAAATAGCGGTTGCAGTGCGCTGCGCCACGAATGCAAACGGGCTGTGCGCAGTGGATGTTTCATATGCGCCAGGCGCCGCAGTGGCCTCCCCATTTGAATCCGCGCTTTGATCCAGACGAGGCGAGTTTTCCGGGATGGCCGTGTTGTTGAGGTTATTGATCATGATGAGTTCTTTCCCACAGGTGTAGCTTTAAGGCAAAGCAAAGCCGAAAAGAGTAAGTGGTGCTTAACGGCAAGAAGTTCGTATGTATTTCAACGCCAAGCCATGGTGGGCTTGCAATTTGGGCTTGCAGTGCGGAGCTTGATCAGTTAATCTACCCGAATGAGCACATTCAATTCATTGTTTCAGCACTACTTTTTTAGCTTCTATGCTTTTAGTAAGCAGGCGGCTAGAGAGCGTTGCGTCCAGTAAACTGAATCAACAAAACACTCGAAACCGCCAAGGCTTAAAACCTGGCGGTTTTTTTCATTTCAAACAAGGGAAACCATGAACACCGTCACTGATGATTTGAGGATCAAGGAAATTAAAGAGCTAACCACCCCTGCCGAATTGATTGCACAAGTGCCTTTGACTGATGCCATAGCCCAAACTGTGGCCAACTCCCGTCAAGCCCAGCACAAAATTTTGCATGGCGCGGACGACCGCCTGATTGTGGTCATGGGTCCTTGTTCCATCCATGACACCAAAGCCGCGATGGAATATGCCAATAAGTTGAAAGCCAAGCGTGAGCAGTACAAAGACGATTTGGAAATCGTGATGCGCGTGTACTTCGAAAAGCCACGCACCACAGTGGGCTGGAAAGGCTTGATTAACGATCCTGACTTGGACGGCACATTCCAGATTAACAAAGGCCTGCGTATGGCGCGCGAAGTGTTACTGAATGTAAATGCTTTGGGCTTGCCCGCAGGCACCGAGTTTTTGGACATGATTACCCCCCAGTACATTGCTGATTTGGTCAGCTGGGGTGCAATTGGTGCACGTACAACTGAAAGCCAAATTCACCGTGAGTTGTCATCCGGTTTGTCATGCGCGGTTGGCTTTAAAAATGGCACCGATGGCAATGTGCGCATTGCGGTGGACGCAATTAAAGCTGCCCAGCACCCGCACCACTTTTTGTCGGTAACCAAAGAAGGCCGTTCTGCCATCGTTAGCACCACAGGCAATGAAGACTGCCACATTATTTTGCGTGGCGGCAAAGCACCCAACTATGACGCAGCATCGGTTGAAGCGGCTGCTGTTGAAATTGGTAAATCAGGTTTGGCGGCCCGCATTATGATCGACGCCAGCCATGGCAACAGCTCCAAGGTGCCCAAAAACCAAGTGGGCGTGTGCGAAGACATCGCCAAGCAATTGGCCGCTGGCGACCGCCGCATCATGGGTGTGATGGTCGAAAGCCATTTGGTGGAAGGCCGCCAAGACTTGGTGCCTGGTAAGCCTTTGACTTACGGCCAAAGCATCACCGATGGTTGCATCAATTGGGACGACAGTGAGGCAGTGTTGGAAGCCTTGGCTGTTGGCGTGCGTCAGCGCCGTTTGGCGCAGGCAGACTAAGCCCGCGTGATGTAAATGCGAGTAAACGGGGTGGGGGTTTTGTGGCACTGCTGACTTTGTTTTTTTCAGCGTTGATTGCCGCAACCCTATTTCCGTTTTATTCCGAGGCCATTTTGGTGGCCTTGGTACGCCAGCAGGAATACCCAGCTTGGGTGCTGCTTGCGGTGGCGTCCACTGGCAACACGTTGGGCTCGTTTCTCAATTGGGTTTTGGGCCGCTACTTGTTGCAATACCAAGACCGCAAATGGTTTTACTTCAAAACCGCTCAGCTTACCAAATGGCAAAACTGGTTCAACCGCTACGGCAATTGGAGCCTACTGTTTGCTTGGCTTCCCGTGGTTGGTGACCCACTCACCTTTGTGGCAGGCGTGATGCGGGTGCACTGGTTGCGCTTTTTAATTTTGGTGGGCTTGGGCAAAACTGCGCGTTATGCTGCCCTGATTTACATGGGTGAGTGGTCGCTAAGTTGGTACTAAGTGGGTACTAAGTTGGACCCGAGTGACTACCAAATTTATTTTCAGCACCTCATGGATTGCTTGCTGAAGTGTTGCTTGCTGGGGCAGCGGTAACCGATTCCGCAAAGTCCACACCCGAGGTGTATCTTTCTTTCGCATACTCTTTGTTCAAATAGCCCAGGTGGCCTTCCTCTCGTGCCATGTAAATCATGGCCATCGCTGCGGGCTCACTTTCTGCAAACCAAATTTCACCGTTGGGCTTAATAAAGGTGATGTTTTCCACTGGCTCTGGCGCAGGGTTGTTTTGCTCATTGCCGTGCTTAACAGGGTTGACTTGAATTTTCGTCAAGCTTTTGTGGGCCGTGTTGAAGGCTTTTCTGACCTGTGACTCCCAGTAGCTTTCTTTGCCCACGTCGGGCTGGAAAGTAGTCCGCTCGCTGCGTGCCAGCATCGACACCACTGTTTTAGCGGCCAATTGCAACTTGCTCATGTTCAAAGCCAATCTGCTGACTGTGTCTGTGGCCGCGGAGCCCCTTGGGGTGTAAAAGTGACCTGGCGTGGTCGGCAGGGGTGACCGGGTGATTGAGGTCCGGTAAGACGAGCGGCGTTTGGGGCTGTCAGTGGCCGAGTTTGAGCTGAGCGAAACCTTTGGGGAGAGAGCGTCAGGCCCGCCCACACCCGCAAAGTTAAAGACTTGAGTTTTTTTTGCGCCTTTTGGCATTTCATCTGGTTTGGTCAGCGCAAACTTTTCTTCCAGCTCTCGAGCGCCTTTCTTGAAGTTGTCCAATTCCTCACTCAGCAAAGGTGAGTTGGTTTTGGGCATCACGGTAAACAGATCGAAATCAGCGGTGTAAGGCTTGAAGTCCTCGTTGGCCAATACCTCCAAGGGCTGCCAGGGTTCTTGATCGGTTTCGCTCAATTTGATTGAGTACTCCACCATGAATGTATCTGGGAATGTGTCTGTAAAGTTCCCGGTAAATTCACCCACCCCGGATGCCGTTCGGCTCAAGCGAAACAAGGCTGCCGGATTGGTGGGGTGGCTAAGGCTATTAACCGCTGTCAACTCTATGGTGTTTGACTGCCCAACTAGGTCGTCCAAGTTCAAGGCGATCAAGCCTTTTTTGACCATGTTGGTAACGGCATTGGAATCCAACTGCATGGGAGTGATTTTAATTTCACCGGCGGCCAGTGCTTTCTCGGTTTTGACGCGAGAGCCTTCGAGGTTGGCGGTGTCGCTCCACTTTTTGCTAAGCCTTGGGTCGCGAGGAATCAGGGCGTTTTGTGGGCCAAAGTTGGACGACTTGCCTTTGATGGGTAGGCCCTTGGGGACTGCGCCATTTTTCATGGCATCGACAGCACCAGACGCCACAGACCGTATGGCGATTACACAGTTGAGTAAATTGGCGGTTTCGGTAGCGGCTTTCAGGGTCGAGCTATCCAAACCACATGCCGCACGGGCGGCCTCACCCAATAGGCAACCTGCTTTACCTTGAATTTTAGACCAGGTGGTGAAAACGGCGCGCTGTGGGCTTAGGTAAGGACTTAGGTATGGGCTTAGGTACGGACTTAGGTGTGGGCTTTGCTGCTCGCCCAGCTGTTCAATTTGAATGCTCAGTTGTGTATCGGTGCGGTTGGTAAATCGAGTTAATGCGCTGCGAAATGACTGCGCCTTGCGGTCTTGATTGAGGTATTGCTGACCAATTTCCCGAGCGGCCTCAACTGGATGCGATTCCGTGGAGGAGCTGGATTCTGCAGGATGCTTTGATCTTATGGTGGGTGCGGAACCGGCGCGGTTGAGTGGGCTGCTGCTTTCCATCGGTGGTGAACCTTCGTTGCGTGTTCCTTCTTAAGTGATGTATTTGGTGAACTAGTTCATTTTTAAGTTGTATTCGATCCGTATTTTCCGCTAGGGGCTTTCCGGGATGTGGAAATTCCTCTCTTTCCGAAAAACACGAAGTCTCTATTCTGATGTAATGGCAACAAGGCAATTAAAACTTTGAGGGGGTGTGTTTCATGGAGATCCAACATAGGGGATTCTTTACGACACCTAGTGTGGGTGGGCGTTCGAAGTTTGGCGTTGCTTGTGCATGGATGGCGTGTGCATTCACTGCTTCTGTGGCTATGTTTTGTGGCACTTCGGCCATGGCGCAGGGTGGCCCGATTGTGATTAAGTTCAGCCATGTGGTAACGGCCAATACGCCCAAGGGTTTGGCTGCTGAGTATTTTGCAAAACGTGCGGCAGAGCTGACTGGGGGCCGGGTGAAGGTGCAGGTGTTCCCCAATTCCAGCTTGTACAAGGACAAAGAGGAAATGGAGGCTTTGCAGGTGGGGGAGGTGCAAATGTTGGCTCCTTCGCTCGCGAAGTTTGGGCCATTGGGGGTCAAGGAGTTTGAGGTGTTTGACCTGCCTTATATTTTTGATGGGCAGAATGAGGCCCGTTTGATTACCAATGGCCGGGTGGGCAAGGAGTTGTTGTCCAAGTTGGAGCCGCGGGGCATCAAGGGTTTGGCGTTTTGGGAAAATGGCTTCAAGCAATTTTCGGCCAATACGCCTATTCGATCTGCTGCGGACATGCGTGGCAAGAAGTTTCGAATTCAATCCTCGCGGGTGTTGGAGGAGCAGATGCGAGTGGTGGGTGCCTTGCCTTTGCCAATGGCTTTTTCAGAGGTTTACCAAGCCTTGCTAACCGGGGTGGTGGATGGGCAAGAGAACCCAATTTCCAATTTCTACACTCAAAAAATGCATGAGGTGCAAAAGCATCTGACGATTTCAGACCATGGCTATTTGGGTTATGCGGTCATCACCAACAAGAAGTTTTGGGATGGTCTGCCCACCGAGGTGCGTGGGCAGTTGGAAGTGGCCGTGAAAGATGCGACGCACTACGCCAATTCTATTGCAGCACAAAAAAATGAAGACGATTTGAAAGGTGTGATTGCCTCGGGAAGAACGCAGGTTTACCGCATGACCCTTGCCGAGAAAAAGGCAATGAAAAAGGCCTTTTTGCCTGCCCATGCCAACATGGAGGGGCGTATTGGCAAAGACCTGATTCAACGGGTTTACCGGGAAACCAATTTTGACCCACGCAGGTTTTGAACCTGATTGACGTTGTGATTTACCTTAACCTTACCTTAGGTTACCTTGCAGCAGCGCGGAGTTTTTCCACCTCAATTTCGGATACAAAACTGGCTTTGTTGCCCCAGCTGTTACGCAGGTAAGAACTCAGTATGGCCACCTCGCTGAGCTTCAATGTGTTGCGGAACGGGGGCATGCCATGCGGGTAGGGGTTGCCTGCCGTGCTGGGGGCATAGCCGCCATTTAAAATCATCAGTATTGAATTGGCTGGGTTGATGTCGGTGACATGGTTGTTGCCAGCAAGGGCGGGAAACTGATTGGCCTTGCCTTCTCCGTTTTGGCCGTGGCAATCTGCACACTGGTTTTTGTACAAAGTGGCGCCTTGCCGCATGATGCCGGGCTGCGCGGCTGCGGTAATCATGGTCTTGGGCGGTTTTTCCGATGTGTTTTGGGCCGGTAGGCTTTTAAGATAGACCACCATGGCGCGCAGGTCCGGGTCAGACCAATGCTGAAGGCTGTGGCGCACCACTTCGGCCATGGGGCCGTAGGTGGCGTGTTTTTCTGATTGCCCGGTTTTTAGCACCTGCACAATGTCTTCCACTGTGCGTTTACCCAAGCCCGATTCAGTGCTGTTGTTCAGTGAGGGGGCATACCAATTGAGCACCGGTATGGTGGCGCCTGCCAGGTTGCTGTCCATGTCCAAGCCACCCATGGCGTTGCGGGGGGTGTGGCAGGCGTTGCAGTGGCCGGGGCCGTTGGCCAGGTAGTTGCCACGGTTCCATTCCGCGCTTTGCGTGGTATCTGGCTTGTATTCACCTTGTTTGAAGTAGAGCGCTTGCCACACCCGCATCAATTGCCGCTGGTTGTAAGGGAATTTAAGCGATGGTTCAGGCGTGGCTTGTTGCACTGCGGTTTGGGTGCGCAGGTAGGCAAACAGGTCATCAGTTTCTTGGCGACTCATTTGCGTGAAGTTGTTGTAAGGGAATGCGGGGTAAAGCAGTTTGCCGTTTTTGGATTTGCCTTCATGCATGGCACGATAAAAATCATCGGCTGACCATGTGCCTAAGCCGCTTGTTGCGTCGGGGGTTAGGTTGGTGGCGTAAATGTCGCCAAATGGGGTCAGTATGGCCCTACCGCCTGCATAGGGTTTGCCGCCAGCTTGGGTGTGGCAACCCGCGCAGTTGCCCAGTTTGGACAAGTAAGCACCGCGTTGAATGGATTGTTCCAGAGGATTGCTTGAAACAGGCGTTGTGTTTGAAGTACTTGATGTGCTTGCTGTTTTGACATTGTGCGTGCCACATTCCATCGGAAACTTGATGTTGCCTTGTGGCTTGGGTTTGGGGTCAGCCGGTAGGGGTATGCTGGCCAAATAGGCGGTTGCCATGCTGAGTTCTTCAGTGGTCAGTGTTTTAACAATGCTGGCCATGCAGTCGGGCTCAGCCGCTTTGCGCTGGCCTTTTAGCCATGCGCCCAGCTGGGCATTCAGGTAGTCACGCGGCAAGCCCAGCAGGCCGGGCATGGTGGGTGCAAGGCCGGTTAACTGTTCACCATGGCAAGCCGCGCAGGCGGGCAATTTGCGGCTGGGGTCGCCTTGTAGTACGAGTTGCTTGCCCCGTGCAAGAATGTCCGGTTTGACTTTGGAGGGCAGGGGTTTGGGGTAAGGCGGGTGTTGCTGCGCAAAGTAAGCCGCCATTTGCATGAGGTAGTCATCAGACAAATTTTGCACCAAGTAATTCATGGTGCTGTGGGTGCGCCGGCCTTCGCGGAAGTGCACCAGTTGATTAAACAGGTAGTCCTGTGGTTTGCCCGCAATGCGGGGGTAGTAGCCTTCGGGGCTGGCTTTGCCTTGGTCCCCGTGGCAGGCCACGCAAGTTTGCACGCGTGCCTTCATATCCATTGCGCCGGTGCCTTTTTCGGTTTGGGCATTGGCAAGCAGTGGGGTTAGAAGGCCTATCACGACGATCGCTGTTTGTGTTGTTTTTGCGATCAATCGTGAAAGAGTTGGGTGGTTTTGCATGACTTGGCTTTATGAAACTTGCAACCCACCAAGGGTAACAAATTTAAGCGGGCTTGGCTGCCTCCGCGTTTGTGCTTGGGCCGGCGGTTTCAGGGTTCGGGTGTGCAGCCGATGGGCCGCGCACCTTGATATCCGGCGGCAACAGCTTGTACAACACGGGGGTGACCAAGCGGCCCACAAAGGTGGAGCTAATCAAGCCGCCGATAATCACCCAGGCCATGGGGGAGTAGCTGCCATTGCCTTGCAAGGCGAGGGGCAGCAAGCCGCCCACGGCTGTGGCGCTGGTCAATAGGATGGGCAGGAAGCGGATGCGGCCTGCTTCTTCAATGGATTCGTCCAAGCCTTTGCCTTCTTCACGCAATTGGTTGGTGAAGTCCACCAGCAAAATTGAGTTTTTGATTTCAATGCCAATCAGGGCGATAAAACCAATCATGGCGTTGAAGCTGAGTGAGTTGCCAGACAAGAACAACATCACCATGCCGCCCATGACACCCAGTGGAATAACGAACAGCACAATGGACGTGCTTTTGAAGCTGCCAAATTCGAGTACCAAAATCGCGAGAATGCCGAAAATGGTGATCATGATGGCAGTGCCAAAACCGGCGAAACTTTCTTGACGACTTTTCACCTCGCCAGCCATTTCATAGCGGTAGCCGGGCTCGAAATCGATCTTGTTGATCTCGGCTTGAATTTCGCGAGTGACTTTGTCGGTGTTGTAGCCTGTGCGGGTAAAAGCTGTGAGTAACACAGAACGTTCGCGGTTAAAGCGGTAAATGCTGTTTAAGTTGTCTGCAAGTTCCAGCTTGGCCAGTTGGTTAAGGGGCACTGCCTCGCCGTTGCGGGACATGACATGAAAACCATCCAACGCATCCAGACTGCTGCGCACGCCTGCTGGGCCGCGCACATTGATGGTGTAAGCATCGCCATCGCTTTCGCGCAACTCGCCTGCAGGCGAGCCTGCAATCGCAAGGCGCACGGTTTGGTCCAGCTCTGCAGAATTAACGCCCAACATACCGGCTTTGTTGAAGTCGATGTTCAGCTTCAAATCCACGCGGCCAGTGCGCTGTGGGTTGTCCACGTTTTGAGCGCCGGGGTTGGAAGCCATTGCGTTTTCAATTTTGCCTGCATACTCGCGCAGCTTTTGCAGGTCGGGGCCCATCAAACGCACGGCGATGGGGGCATCAATTGGGGGGCCGTTTTCAAACTCGCGAACTACAATGTCGGCGCCCGGAATTTTGTTGACTCGTGCACGAATTGCATCAAACAGGGCTGGGGTTTTTTTGTTGTATTCCTTCAGTTGAACAAACAGCTCGGCCACGTGGCTTTGGCGGTCTTTCTGGAAAATGTTGTAATAAATTTGTGGATTGCCTTCGCCCACATTGCTCATCACGTTGACGATTTCAGGGAAGTCTTTCAACTCCTTTTCCACCATCAATGTGACTTCATTGGTGCGGGTGAGGCTTGAGCCAGAGGGCAGTGAAATCTCGATCAAAAACTGTGGAGTTTGCGCCTTGGGAAACAGGGACAAACCCATGATGGGTGCAAGCCCCAAGCTAAGCACAAACAAAACCAGTGAGCCAAACACCACTGTTTTGGGCATTTGCAGGGCTTTGTGCAGCAGCGGTGTGTACACGCGTTCGATGCTGCCATTTAGTTTTTGCAGGAAGATATTGCCATGTTCGTTTTCTTCCTTCTTGAGAATGCGACTGGCCAAGAATGGAATGATGGTCAGCGCAACAAACAAGGAAGCAGCCACGGTAAACACCACAGACACAGGCAGTGAGCGAATGAATTTACCTGCGTTGTCTGGCAGCATCAGCAAGGGCAAAAATGCGAACAGCAAAGTCGCGGTACAGCCCAACACAGCCAGTGAAATTTGGCGTGTGGCGTACTTTGCAGCATCTACTTTGTTGTAACCCATGCGCAAATAGCGGGCGATGTTTTCAATCACAACAATGGAGTCATCCACCAGCAAGCCCAGCGCCACCACCAAACCGGCGATGGACAATTGGTTCAGCGAGAACCCGGCAAAGTACAAACAAGCCACGCCTGTCAGCAAGGACAGGGGGACAGAAATCATTACAATGCCAGCGGCGCGCAAGCCCAGTGGCAACAAGGTAATCAGCACCAACAGCACAGCCAATGTGAAGTCGAAGTTGAGGCGGCTTAGGCGTTGGTCTACGTTTTTAACCTGCTCAAAACATTTTTCAAATTTGATGTTGGGGGGCAGTAGTTTGATGAAGGGCTCGACCACTGCATCAATTTCTTTTTGCGTCACAAAAATATTGCGATTGTCTTTTTGATTGGCCACCACAAACACAGCACGCTCCCCGTTGTAACGGGTAATCACGTCTTGGTTGGCGTAGTCCCAATCCACTTCGGCAATGTCACGCACCCGCACCACGCGGCCTGATGTGGCACTGTTGGGGGAGGTGGGGTTGATTGCACCCGTGCCCGCACCCGTGCCAAAAATAATGGTGTTGCGTATTTCTTCAATGTTGCGGTACTGGCCGGAAGTCAGCACGTTGAGGCGGCGAGCACCTTCTTCAACAGGGCCGCCGGGTATGTTGAGGGATTCGCCCTGAATAACACGAACCACGTCGGTGGCGCGAATGCCCAACTCACCCAGCTTTTTGAAGTTGAGAATGACGCGCACTTCACGTTCGGGAAAGCCGGATACTTCGCTTTCGCGCACACCGCTGACGCGTTCCAGTTCTTCCGCCAATTTGTCGGCCCATTCGGCCATGTCGGCATAGCTTGCAGTTTCAGACACCAAAGCATATTGAACAATGTTGGTGTAGCCGGGGTTGAAGCGTTCAATCTCGACTGAGCGCACGCCTTCGGGCAGGGTGGGGCGCACCCGTGCAACTTCACGGCTGATTTCGTCAAACTTGGCGTCCACGTCCACTTCGGCCACAAAACGGGCAAAGGTGACTGAGCCGCTGTCGCGTGCGGAGCTGAACATTTCCTTTAGTCCATCCAGTCCACGGATTGCATCTTCCAAGGGTTTGGCAACTTGCTGCTCCATCTCCGATGGGTCGGCACCGGGGTAAATCACATTGATGCGGAAGGCGCTGATGTTGAAATAAGGGTCTTCAGTCCTGGGGATGGCTTTGTAGGCGCTCAGGCCAATGGCGCTGAGCAGCAAAAAAATAACAATCGTGAATTGGTAATTTTTGATGGAGAAGTCGGAGATGCGCATGATCAGTTCCCCACGATACGGACGGTTTCACCATCCCGCAAATAGGCCGCGCCAGAGCTGACTACCTTGGTGCCTTGGGGCAGGGGTTCGAGTAAGGCCAGTTGGTCTTGCTTGACGAATGCCACTTTGACTGGGGTGCGCTTGGCCACGTTGTTGGCATCCACCGTAAATAGCCAGGCTTCTTTGTTGTTGCCTTCAACCACGGCGCTAAGGGGTACGTAGCTGCGGTCCTCTGCGCTGCCTTGTGGGCGAATGCTCAAGTTGCCTTGCATGCCTGACAGCAGTTTTTTATCCGCAACACTGGCCATGTCGATGGCCACTTGAATGCCGTAAGTGCCAGTGATGGGGTCTGAGGCTTGGCTGCGCTCGATGACTTTGCCCGTCCATTCCGTGCTGGGGTGTGCGTCAAACTGCACCTTGGCTTCATTGCCCAAGGCGACGCGCACAGCCTGCTTGTCAGACAATGCCGCTTTTAAAACAAAGCCGCTGGATTCTGAACCAATTAACAAGATGGGCTGGCCGGGCGCAACCACTTCAGAAGGTTGTGAGAAGCGTTTGAGCACCACGCCATCTGCCGGTGCCTTGATGCTGGCGGTGGCGCTGGCAAACTGGGCTTGGCTGAGTGTGGCTTGAGCCACTTTGGCTGCAGTTTCCAAGTTTTCCACTTGCACTTGGGGGATCACCTCTTGAGCCCGAAGGGATTTGCCGCGCTCCAAATCGCGCTGGGCTTTTTCAAACCCGGCTTGGGCTTGGGTAAGTGCTGCATTCACATCTTGTTGGTCGAGGCTGGCCAAGAGTTGGCCTTTTTTAACTTGCTCGCCTTCGCGCACCAAAATTGTTTTGACCACGCCACCCACTTTGAAGGACAGCCTTGATTCGTCCCGAAACGCACCCACTCCGCTGGCGGTGACTGACTCGGTGGAGGGGCCAGACTTGACTTCACTGACCTGCACCAGCCTGTAGTTGGCCTCTGCAGGGGCTGCCTGAGGCTCTTTGGGGCCACAGCCTGACAAGGTCACCAGCGAAGCAACAAGAGCCATGGGTACCATTGCGTGAGCGAACAGGCTGAACGGTTTTTTTGCAAAGAGGGCTACAGAGGTGTTCATGGTTTTTCTCCGCCGACGGGGTTGGCTGTGGTGTTGGCTTTGGGGTCATTGAGCGTGACGATGTCTGGCAGTTGGCGATTGTTGAACTGCCACACTGCACGATCCACTTGCGCTTGATAAATGGTGTTGATTAGGCCAAGCCGTGCGCGGGTGGCCACTTGCTCTGCACTTAAAAATTCAATTTGAGTGATTTCGCCTGCGTCGCGTTTGCGTGTGCTAATGCGCAGGCTTTCTTCAGCTGCTTCCTTCTGTGCCATGCGTGCATCCAGAGTTTGGATGGACACTTCCAAGTTTTGTCGGGCTTGACTGCGGGCCAGGTGAAGTTGACGAATCAGCTCGATGCGCTTGGATTCGGCGGATTCTTTCTCGGCACGGGCTTGGCGCACTGCGTTTGAGCGAATGCCGCCATCAATCAAGGTCCAATTCAATACAACTGAGGCTTGCGCAAAACCAGTTTTAGGGCCGGTGTTGTAGTCCTTGCCTTGGTAGCCTGCATCCACCTGATACACCAGCGTGGGTTTGTAGCTGTTTTGCGCGGCTTGTTGGCCGGCTTGCAGGGCTTCAATGTTGCGTTCAAGTTGGCTTAAAGGCGCGGAGTTTTCCGTGCTTCCTTTCATCGCCTCTTGAAGTTCGGTTTGGATGTGCTGAAGCCTTTGTACCGCATTGGGGTTGGTAGGCAACTGCACTGCCGCATCGGGTTTGGCATTGCGCAGCAGGTTGAGGTATTCCTGCGCCAAATTGCGTTGAGACTGTGCTTTCTGTAGCGCGACTTGCACCTCTAGACGCTCGGCCTGTGCGCGTTTGGGGGCGTCCAGTGTGACGGTGCCTGCCTTGTACAAAGCTTGATTCACCCGTTCGTTTTCTTGCAAGGTTTGTAGGCTGTTTTGCAAAATGTCCACTTGGGCTTGCGCTTGGGCAGTTTGCCAGTAGGCGACTTGAATATCGCGTTCCAATTCTTCACGTAGGCGCCGTTGTGCAGCAGTTTCAGCCTGACTGGCTTGCTTTTGCGCCTCCACTTGCGCATTCAACTGGGGCACGTAAATAGGGCCGTTGAGGGTAAGGCGCGTGTCTTGCTCTGTGGGGCGCAGCAGGGGGATGGATTGATTGTCCAAAGTGGGGAAGCGGGGCTGCTGCCCTTGCGCCACGGCCTGCTGGTTTAAGGTGGCATACACTGGGTTGAGTAAATCACCCGCCGGAAAGTCGATGGTGCGCCCACCTTCGGCCATCGAGGCACGCGCGTTTAAGCCCAGTGAAGGCAGGTAACGTGCACGCAAACCTTCCAGTTTGGCTTGCTGAACTTCGACTTTGGCATTTTGGCTTTGAAGGCCCGGGTTGTTGGCTAGGCCTTCTTGTACATAGGCTTTCAAAATGGGTTGAACAGCCAAGGCTTCGCTGGCTTGGGCCTGCTGGGGTAGGGCAATCATTGCCACCACCAAAAGCGACAGGCATGGTGAAATGTAGGTATTGTTACTGTACTTATGTTGACTCGTTAGACGGGTGTCAATCTCTTTACAAAAAAAAGCACCATTCGGTGCTTGCTGCAAGTGTTTCATCACACGCCCCCTTGAGGCTGGTTAACCAAAGAGCGCATGGCCAAGTCCAAGCCCTCTTCCATGAATTTGTTGTAATCAATACCCAAGCTGGCCATGAATGCACATTTGGTTTGTGCCAGCTGAATCAAGCCGTGCGAAAACCCCCACAAGGTGATGGAGGTTTGTAGCGGGTTGGCTATATCTGGCCTGAGTGAACCATCTGCCATGCCGGTAACCAGTGCCAAAACGGTTTGTTCGTGCACTTTTCGGCCTGCGTTGAGCATGTCCAAAATGTGGTCGCAGGGGTCGTTGGGGTCCAGCTCGGCATGCTGTGTTTCATAACGCGACATGGCTGCAAAGTGAGTCGGGTAGTCGCGTGCAAAGGCCATGTAGGCACCGCCAATCGCCCTGACTTGCTTGGCGCCGTTGGATTCGGTCTCGCGGGCTTTTTGAAACAGATCCCGCAGCCGATTCAAGCCACGCAGGCAAATGGCCAGCATCAGCGCGTCTTTGTCTTTGAAATAGACGTAGACCAAAGCGCGGGACACGCGAGCTTCCCTGGCAACTTGGTCCATGGTGGCGGAGTCAAACCCCTTGTCAGAGAACACGCGCTCTGCCGCGTCGATGATTTCCTCACGACGGCGCTCTTTCTCTTCTTCTCTTCTTTCGGTCACGTAGCTCATGAGTTGGATGATATTCCAGTCATTGACAAAGTGTCAATGCGATTTCTATTTTTAATGTTTTCGGTTGTGTCTGATGCCTGACATTGAAACCTTTGTTGAATCTAAATGCAAAGGTACCCCCCTTTTGAGCCTCTTTTTCACCATTTCGAGGTAGGGTTAAGTCCGTACAATTTGCTCATTGAGTGTGCAATCCGTGTGCAAAGGCAAACCCAGGATTCTATGAACAGCAAACAGAATGTGAAAAATCCGGTTTACGTAATTGATGACCACCCCATTATTAGTTTCGGTTTGGTGGAAATGTTGAAGGATTTGGCGCCCTATGCGCAGATCAGGCAATTCTCCAAATTGTCGGATGCGGTTCGCGAATTGAATCCCGATGCCCCACCTGCATTGATTGTGACCGATTACTGTTTGTCGGACGTGCCGCCTGGCTCCTTCGTCCGATTGTTTGAGGATTTCTTCCCCAGAGTTCCTGTCCTGATTACCGACAACAGCGTGGATGTGATGCGCGAGTTGTCTGTGAACAAGCTGGACCGATTTGTGGTGTTTTCCAAATTGACTCCCTTCTACCGTTTGACTGAAATTTTGCGGGAAGGCCTAATTTCGGGTGGGTTTCATACCCCCATGCCCACCGTGTCGCCTTTGCAGTCTCAACCCCGGCATGTGGCGCATTCCACCATTGGTGTGGGGGGTGACAGGAAGCCGCTGACGGTGAAGCAGGTGGAGGTGCTGGAGTACATTTGTTCGGGCATGTCCAACAAAGAGATTGCAGACACCATGCACATCAGCGCTGAAACGGTGAAGGGCCATGTGAAAGACATTTTGGACCGCCTGCAGGTTAAAAACCGAATGGAAGCTGCTGCTTTTTACCGGCAGGCTCGCCGTCAAAATTATTACGCATCACATTGATTCGGGTTAGCTCTAGTCGCAGCTTTTAAATGCGAACTCCCCGTTTTGATTAATTTATAGGCAGGGCTTTTTTTTGCCTTTCAATCAATAGTCTTAGAGACTTGTCCACATCGTATCCCACGACTTGTGCCCATGAAATGGGGACATCTATCAAGTTATACACCGATTTTTCTGCGCTCAATGTAAACTGATTTGTCACTCAATCATTTGATGCTTTTTGGTTGGCGTGAGCTCTTAACGCTGTGTATTTGTCTGTCAAACCCCTATTGGTTTTTATTGGAGAATTGCCATGTCTGAACAGAACGCTGTACTCGACGAATTTATGCAAGGCCTCATCCGCCGCAACCCCGGCGAGCCTGAGTTCCATCAAGCAGTGTACGAAGTAGCGCAGCACATCATTCCCTTCACCATGAAGCATCCGAAGTACGAGCAAAACCAGATTTTTCAGCGCCTGACCGAGCCTGACCGCATTGTGAGCTTCCGGGTGTGTTGGGAGGATGACCAAGGCCATGTGCGCACTCAGCGTGGTTACCGTGTGCAGCACAACAATGCGATTGGCCCGTACAAAGGTGGTATTCGATTCCACCACAGCGTGACCCAAGGTATTTTGAAATTTTTGGCGTTTGAGCAAACCTTGAAAAACAGCTTGACTGGTTTGCCGATGGGCGGTGGCAAGGGCGGTTCAGATTTCAACCCCAAAGGCAAAAGTGACCGCGAGATTATGCGATTTTGCCAAGCGTTTATGACTGAGTTGTCACGCCACATTGGGCCATTCACCGATGTTCCAGCAGGCGATATCGGCGTGGGTGGACGTGAAATTTCTTATATGTTTGGGCAGTACAAACGCATTCGAAATGAGTTTACAGGCGTGTTGACTGGCAAAGGCATTTCGTATGGCGGCAGTGAAATTCGCACAGAAGCCACTGGCTATGGCGTGGTGTATTTCATGCAGGACATGTTGGCCACCAAAGGGCAAACTTTCGTAGGCAAGCGTTGTTTGGTCAGTGGGTCAGGCAACGTGGCGCAGTATGCGGTGGAGAAAATCAATGAGTTGGGTGGCACGGTGGTGGCTATGTCGGACTCTTCAGGCACTGTGTATGACAAAGAGGGAATCACAGCCGAAAAGTTGGCGCATGTGAAACACTTGAAAGAAGTGCAGCGTGCACGGATCAGCGAGTACCTGACCAAGTATCCGAATGCAGAATTCTATGAAGGCAAAACGCCTTGGCACATTCCCTGTGACTTGGCTTTTCCGTGCGCCACTCAAAACGAGATCAATGGCGAGGATGCTGCACACTTGGTGCGCAATGGTTGCATGGGTGTTTCTGAAGGTGCGAACATGCCTTCAAACCAAGATGCAATTACAACCTTTCAGAAGGGCGGTTTGTTGTATGCCCCATCCAAGGCTGCCAATGCAGGTGGCGTGGCCGTGTCGGGTTTAGAAATGACGCAAAACAGTATGCGTATTTCATGGAGCCGTGATGAGCTGAATACGCGTTTGAGAAACATCATGTCGGACATCCACAGCAAGTGCGTGCAGTACGGCAAAGAGGAAGACGGCAATGTGGACTACTTGAAAGGGGCCAATATTGCTGGCTTTGTGAAAGTGGGCGAAGCGATGCTGGCTTATGGAGTAGTTTAAACCGGGGTAGTTTAATCCGGGGTGATTTAAACCTCGGTGACTGAGCTTACAAAATAAAAACCCCATCAACCAAGTTGGTGGGGTTCTAATTCATCAGGGTCAGTCGTCGGTATCAATACCAAGCTGACCTATTTTTTTTATAAAACTTTCAGTGGCTTTGGAATTACTTCAAACCCACTTGTTTTTTGAACTTGGCAACAATGTCAGCAATTCCTGTTTTCAGGAGATTCTTAACCTGTTTTTCCAAATCCCGAACTTGCTTCTGAACATCGTTCAGCATTTTCTTGTTTTCTTTCACTGATTTCTCAGCTTCTTTCTTTGCAGCTTGGGCTCGCTTCTTGATCTCGGCAGTGGTTTGTTCCACTTTCTTGGTCACTGTTTTGCGGGCTTTTTCTGCGTCTTTCTTGGCAGCGGTTACTTTCTTGGCCACAGAAGCTTTGGCTTCGTTGGCTGCGTCCATTGCGCCGTGTACTGCAGCAGTGACTTTCTCTTCAGCAGAGTGCGTTGCACCTGAAATGGCTTCCTGAGCCTTGTGGGCTGCGTTCATCACGCTTGCACGTGCAGCATCTGCGCGTGAAACGGGCTTGGCTGCTTTTTTGGCTGCGGGCTTTTTCGCTGCTGGTTTTGCAGCGGCTGCTTTGGGTGCTGCTGGTTTTGCAGCTGCTGGTTTTTTCGCTGCTGCGGGTTTGGCTGCTGCTGGTTTTTTCGCTGCTGCGGGTTTGGCTGCGGCTGGCTTTTTTGCTGCTGCAGGTTTGGCTGCGGCTGGCTTTTTTGCTGCTGCGGGTTTTGCTGCAGCTTTTGGAGCTGCTGCCTTGGCTGGTTTTTTAGCAACTGCGGCAGTTGTTTTTGCAGCGGGTTTTGCTGCAGCTTTGGTTGAGGGTTTTGTGGTGGCGCTGGCTTTTTTGGCTGCGGCTTTAGTCTCGATCTTTTCGCTTGTGTTGGCCATGTCTGTTTGCCTTCCTTATTTTGAACGACACAACATAATTACCTTAAATTCTTGTGACTGAAAAGGGTTTTATCAAGAGATAACAACAAATAGTTTTGTTTTGTGTATTTCTTGCAAATAAATCAGTGATTTGCTCACCCAATTGGAGGGGCGGTCGTTCACATCAAGCTCCACAACTGTGCAATTTATTTATAAATTCAGTGGCACTGATATTGCTGCATCAATCGGGTAGTTTCTCTTTTTGGTGCATCAAGTGTTCAAACATCTTTCTGGACTTTCTCATCACGCGGCCTGGCGAAAGCAGCTCGAACTTTTGTTGGATTCCACAGGCGAAGGCATTTATGGAATCGACCTGAGTGGTCGCTGCATTTTTATGAATCGCGCTGGTGCTGCCATGTTGGGTTACACGCCCGATGAAGTGCTGGGCCGCAATATGCATTACTTGATGCACCACTCTTATGCCAATCGGGATTTGATGCCCATTTGTGAGTGCCGCATATTCAAAGCCTTTCAGCAAGCTGAAGGTTGCCGAATTGACAACGAGGTGTTGTGGCGGCGCGATGGCACATCCTTCCCGGCGGAGTATGCCAGCTATCCCATTTTGGAAAACAATCAAGCAATCGGCGCAGTGGTTACATTCAACGACATCACCGAGCGGGTTGAGGCTCAACGCCTACGCCTGGCTGCACAGGTTGAATTGGAGCGGCGTGTGGTGGAGCGCACTTCCGAATTGCAAAAGGCACACGACCGCATGCGCAGGTTGTCCTCACACCTGAACACGGTGAGGGAGGAGGAACGCATACGCATTGCACGCGAAATGCATGACGAGCTGGGTAGCATGTTGACCGCCTTCAGTTTGGAGTTGAATGCACTGCTGCACCGTTACAAAGCCGAGCCTACGCTGAACCAGCGGCTGCAAGACATGCTGGTATTAAGCAATGATGCGATGGAAAGTTTAAGGCGTATTTTGTCTGACCTGCGCCCCGGTGTATTGGACCACTTGGGACTGTGGGCCGCTGCCGAGCATTTGTTGCGTGAAGTGGGGCAGCGCAGTGGCTTGAAAGTGCAGATATCAATTGCCCCCGAGTTGGAGCGCGTTCGTTTGAGTCGGCAGGTGGAAACTGCTTTCTATCGAATACTTCAAGAGGCATTGAACAACACCTTAAAGCATGCGCACGCCACCTCGGTGTCGGTGAGTGCTTGGAAAAAGGGCACGTCCATTCATCTCAGCATTCGCGATGATGGGGTGGGCTTGCCCGCAGGTGAGGGACGCACCATTCCGTGGGCAGGCACCCAATCCGGTTTTGGATTGTTGGGCATCGAGGAGCGCGTGTGGGACATGGGCGGGCGTTGCACTTTGGTGAGCGAGCCTGGCCATGGCGTCCACATTGAAATCGAATTGCCGGAGGCGCTGTCTGCATGATCACTGTATTGGTAATCGATGATCATTTGATGATCCGCAAAGGTTTGATGCGCATGCTGGAGGAGTTGGATACGCCTTACTCCGTAGATCAGGCCGAGGACGCACCCCGTGCATTTCAAAAACTTCGAAGCGCGCCTTTTGATGCGGTGCTGCTGGATGTGGCCCTGGGTGAGCGGGATGGTTTTGATGTCCTCAAAACCATTCGGTCTGAGTTTCCCACTTTGGGTGTGGTGATGTTGTCGGTGTACCCCGAATCGCAATTTGCGGTGCGGGCAATCCGCTCGGGTGCGCATGCTTACCTCAACAAAGGGTGCTCACCAGAGGAATTGGACAAAGCCTTGCAGTCTGCAAAGTCGGGTCAGGTTTTTCTGACCCCCACCACGGCCAACCTGCTGGCGCATGACATTCGTAGCCCTTCAGACAGGCCACCGCATGAGCGACTTTCCAACCGCGAGCTGCAGGTGCTTCGGCTATTGGCCAGTGGTGTGACCGTGCAGGACATTGCGTCCCAGTTGTGCTTGTCAGGCAATACAGTGTCCACCTACCGTGCGCGGATTTTTGAAAAACTGGAGTTCAAAAATTTGGTGGATTTGGTGGACTACGCCCGTGCTCAGCAACTGAAGTAGTGCCAACACTACAAACGAATCAAGATTCCCGCGATACCCCTACATGTTTGCTTCGGGGACACTGAACTCCAAGTTTTCAAAAGCAAGGAGTGGGGCATGCCACGCATTCAAGGTTTCCGCTTAGGCGTTTATGTGTTCAAAGACGCCGAGGTTGTGGATTACGCCGCGCCGTACGGCGTGTTGTCTGTGGCCCGCCGCTTCGACCCCGAGCTGGATGTGTTTCTGATTGCCGAGTCCATGCGCCCCGTACAAACACAGGCCGGGTTCACCGTACTACCCAATTACGCTTTTGCTGATCAGCCCGACATGGATGCGTTCCTGATACCGGGCGGCTTTGGCACGCGGCAAGAAATGAACAACGGCAATTTGCATCGCTACATCCGCGAACTGCCTGAGAAATGTTTGCTGACCAGCGTGTGCACCGGCTCGTGGATTTATGCCCGCATGGGTTTGTTGGATGGTTTGTCCGCCACCAACCGCAAAGAGCCCGACCGCTTGGAAGCCAGCCACATGGGCAAAACGCCGATTGACCGCTTGGCCGAGATTGCGCCCAAGTGTCAAGTCAGCCGCGCGCGCGTGGTGGATGCAGGCCGAATTGTGACGGGTGGCGGAATTGCCAGCGGCATGGAATTGGGTTTCCACCTGTTGCGCCGTGCAGGCTATGACGCCGAGTTTGTTTCTGAAGTGGCTCGCGTCATGGAATACAGCAAGGCGTGGGAACAGTACCAACACGATATTGATTTTTTTCAGGGAGTCTAAGACATGTCATTTTTCAAGAACCCGTTCAGTGCCGGCAGCCGTTTGGGCATGAGTTGCAGTTGTGGTCGTCATCGCGATCAGGAAGAACATGTCCGAGAAATTTCCCGCGAGCAAATGGAACAACGCGCTGTGGAAAACGCGGTGATGCACGCCCTTTTTCCAGACGACAACTTGCGCCGTAATTTTTTGCGTGCAGTGGGTTCGGGCACCGCCATGGCGGCAGTGGCCAGCCTATTCCCGATGGGTATGGCCAAAGAGGTTTTTGCACAGTCCACTGGTCCGCTGGAAAAAACAAAACTCAAAGTAGGCTTTATTCCAATCACCTGCGCAACCCCCATCATCATGGCGCACCCCTTGGGCTTCTATGCCAAAAATGGCCTGGATGTGGAGGTGGTGAAGACTGCAGGTTGGGCCGTCATCCGCGACAAATCCATCGCCAAGGAATACGACGCCGCCCACATGCTGTCTCCAATGCCATTGGCCATTTCCATGGGTGTGGGTTCCAATCCTATTCCTTGGACTATGCCAGCGGTTGAAAACATCAACGGCCAAGCCATCACTTTGGCCATGAAGCACAAAGACAAACGCAATCCCAAAGACTGGAAAGGCTTTAAGTTTGCGGTGCCGTTTGATTACTCCATGCACAACTACTTGCTGCGCTACTACTTGGCTGAAGCAGGTTTGGACCCTGACCGTGATGTGCAAATTCGCAGCGTGCCTCCACCTGAAATGGTAGCCAATATGCGGGCCGACAACATTGACGGTTTTTTGGCACCCGACCCAGTCAACCAACGTGCAGTGTATGACGGCGTGGGTTTTATCCACACCTTGTCCAAAGACATTTGGGATGGCCACCCCTGTTGCGCCTTTGCAGCCAGCAAAGAGTTTGTGACGCAAAACCCAAACACCTTTAAAGCGCTGTTGAAGTCCATTTTGGAAGCCACAGCCTATGCATCCAAAGACAGCAACCGCAAAGAAATTGCCGCTGCCATTGCCCCCACCAATTACCTCAACCAACCTGTGACGGTGGTGGAGCAGGTGTTGACTGGCACTTATGCCGATGGCTTGGGTGGTGTGAAAAAAGACCCCAACCGGATTGACTTTGACCCCTTCCCCTACCAAAGCTTTGCCATTTGGATCATGACCCAGATGAAGCGCTGGGGCCAAATCAAGGGGGATGTGAACTACAACAAGATTGCGAAAGAAGTGTTCTTGGCCACAGATGCAGCCAAAATCATGAAAGAGCTGGGCATGGAAACCCCCAACACTTTGGACAAGTCATTCAGCGTGATGGGCAAAAAATTTGACCCCACCAAGCCTGAAGAATATGTCAACAGCTTTGCGATTTCGCGTTTGAAGGGTTGAGGGCAATGAGCACACCAATTCGTCAATCCAGCATCCGCTCCATGGGTGAGGCTGTTAAACGCAGCCGGTGGGCGCCGCTTGCCCTCTCGCTGAGCTTTTTGTTCATTCTGCTGACCGTGTGGACGATAGCAACCTTGCCCGAGAAAGCCGTAGTGAATGTGGACCCCGAGTACGCATTGCTGGTGGGCGGTGCAGCGGCAACGGGCTCTAAAACCCCACTGCCAACGCCTGCCGATGTGGGTGCAAAATTGTGGGGCCATATTTCCGACCCGTTCTACGACAAAGGCACCAACGACAAGGGCATTGGCATCCAATTGGGGCATTCCATTTTCCGTGTACTCAGCGGTTTTGGTTTGGCTGCGTTGGTGGCCATACCCTTGGGTTTTTTGATTGGCATGTCCCCGTTGATTTACAAATCGCTGGACCCTTTCATTCAAATTTTAAAACCCGTGTCACCTTTGGCTTGGATGCCTTTGGCTTTGTACACCATCAAGGACAGCAGCACCTCCGCCATTTTTGTCATTTTTATTTGCTCGATTTGGCCGATGTTGATCAACACCGCATTTGGCGTGGCCAACGTTCGACGGGATTGGCTGAACGTAGCCAAAACCTTGGAAGTGAATGCATTGCGCACGGCGTTTCAAGTGATTCTTCCTGCCGCAGCACCCACCATCATGACGGGCATGCGCATCTCCGTGGGTATTGCGTGGCTGGTGATTGTGGCGGCTGAAATGTTGGTTGGCGGCACAGGCATTGGTTATTTCGTGTGGAACGAATGGAACAACTTAAGCATAGCCAACATCATCAGCGCAATTTTGTTTATTGGTTTGATTGGCATGTTGCTGGACACCATCCTAGGTCGATTGGCCCGTTTGGTCAGCTACAGGGAGTAAGGCAGTGAATCAGAGCGCATTTTTAAAAGTGGAAGGTTTGGCAAAATCTTACGCGCCCACCAACCCCCAAATACCCAATGTGTTTGAAGGGGTGGATTTTGAAATCAACAAGGGTGAGTTTGTAGCCATCATCGGCCACTCCGGTTGCGGCAAAAGCACCATCTTGAACATTCTTGCAGGGCTTGAAGAGGCCACCGAAGGCTACGTCATCATGAATGGCCGCGAGGTAAAAGGCGCATCGCTGGACCGGGGTGTGGTGTTTCAAAGCCATGCCTTGATGCCTTGGATGAGTGCCTTGAAAAATGTGGAGTTTGGTGTGCGTTCCCGCTGGCCCGACAAAACTGCAGAACAAGTGCGTGAGCATGCCATGGGCTATTTGGACATGGTGGGTTTGAGCAAAGCCGCCCACAAAAAGCCGTTTGAATTGTCTGGCGGTATGAAGCAGCGTGTGGGCATTGCCCGTGCGTTTGCCATTCAACCCCAAATGCTTTTGCTGGACGAGCCTTTTGGCGCACTGGACGCCCTAACGCGCGGCACCATTCAAGAGGAGCTGCTGCAAATTGTTCAAGCCACTGGGCAAACGGTTTTCATGATTACCCACGATGTGGACGAGGCCATTTTGCTGGCCGACCGTGTGCTGTTAATGAGCCAAGGCCCACGGGCCTGTATTGCTGAAACAGTGCCCGTCACATTGCCCCGCACCCGCACTCGGGCAAGCATGCACCACGACCCTGATTTCTACCCCTTGCGCAATCATTTGGTGGATTTTTTGGTCAACCGCGCATCGCAGCCCAAGGTTGCAGCGGTCCAAACCATCAACGCAAACGTTG
This sequence comes from Limnobacter sp., assembly GCA_029866125.1. Lineage (GTDB taxonomy): Bacteria > Pseudomonadota > Gammaproteobacteria > Burkholderiales > Burkholderiaceae_B > Limnobacter. The sequence goes on along the minus strand of JARWZZ010000005.1, from coordinate 35,221 downwards.
TTAATTTCTAATCCACTGAACCATTGAAACAAAGGAGTCCATCATGAATCGAGAAGATGTTACACAACTGATCCGCAGCGCCAAGCGTCAGAAAAAATGCTCATGGGCCGATTGCGCCGCCGTGGTTGGGCAGTCCAAAGAATGGTCCACTGCAGCCCTGCTGGGTCAAATGACTTTGACTGAAGAAGAAGCAAAAAAGATTGGTGAGTACCTCAGCCTGCCTTCAGAGGCAGTGGCCATTTTGCAGGAAACACCTTACAAGGGCTCACTGCCCACCTCAGTGCCAACAGACCCGTTGATCTATCGTTTTTATGAATTGATCAGCGTGTACGGCACCACATTCAAAGAACTGATTCACGAAGAGTTTGGCGACGGTATTATGAGCGCCATCGACTTTTCAATGGACATGAAACGCGAGTATGACCCCAAGGGCGACAGAGTCAGCATTGTGATGAGCGGCAAGTTTTTGCCGTACAAGCGATACTAAAAGACAGGCTGAAGCCTTATTGAAAAGGCTCTGGGGCGGTTTGGCTTTTACGCCATTTTGCTTCCAGGCCTTTCAGTATCCAAGGCAAAATAGCCATTGCGGCCAAACCCAGCATCACTTCCAGCGTCCATAGCTCTTCAGCTTTTTGCACTTGGCCCAAGGCGCTGCCTGCATACACATACACCGCGGTGCCGGGCAACATGCCCACAAAGCTGGTCCACCAAAACGTCCAAGGGCGTATTTTGGTCAATCCAACCAAACCATTCAACACAGCAAAAGGCACAACAGGGGCCAGGCGCAAGCTAATCATCCAAGCGACTTCGTCTTGACGGAAGCTGTTTTTAAGTCGGCTTAGTTTGCCCCCCCACTTGTTGTGTACCCAATCGTGTAGAAAGTAGCGGGCAATCAACATGGTGAGTAACGCACCGCTGGCACTTGCAAGATTGGACAACACCGTGCCCCAAGTAAACCCCATGCAAGCACCACAAGCCAACATCAACACACTGGCGCCGGGTAAACACAAGGCGGTCAAGCCAGTAAACGCCAACACGTAAAGAATGGAAAACAGCACAGGTGCCTGCTCAAAAAGCTGCATGCAGGTCATCACAATGCTGCGCAATTCCTCCCACATTCTTTTATGCCCCCGCCTTCAGTGTAATCGGCTCCAGCACATCACTTTGCTGCAACACACGGCCAATAATGGCTGTGTGCGGGTAGCCTGCGGCTTTGAGGGCAGCCACGCAAGCTTGCACTTGATCACCCGGTACAGAGGCCAACAAGCCGCCCGCTGTTTGAGGGTCAAACATCAAGGGGTAACGTGGGTCATTCACCCATTGGTCTTGATTGCGGATGGCCCTGCGCAAGCGCACATTCGCAGGTTGCAGTGAACTAACAATACCTGCCTTCACCGTTTCCAGTGCGCCCGGTAGCAAGGGCAGGGCGTCCAGGTGTAGCTCTGCATCCACCTCGGAAGGTTTGGTCATTTCCACCAAATGGCCGAGCAATCCAAACCCGGTTAAATCTGTGCAGGCCTTCGAGCCGTATTGACGTAAAATTTCAGCGCCCTTTTGATTGCTGATTTGCATGGATTCTAAAGCTGCATCAATCCAACGGCCCTTCGCTTTCATTTGCGGCAAGGCAGCAAACAAAGTGCCTGTGCCCATTTGTTTGGTCAGTATGAGTGCATCGCCGGGGCGCATTCCCCCTTTGATCATCACGCCAGACATGTCTTCATCCACCAAACCGTTGATGGCAAAACCCAAGGCCAATTCTTTGCCCTCGCCCGTGTGCCCACCCACCAAGGCGCAGCCTGCATTGTTCAGCACTTCAACTGCGCCGGACATCATTTGAAACAGCAAGTCCTCGGTTTTGGATTCCAAGCCTGGCGGCACCGTCACCACCGCAGTTGCAGATTGCGCCTCCGCGCCCATCGCAAAAATATCGCCCAAAGCGTGGTTGGCTGCCACTTTGCCAAAAATGTAAGGGTCGTCTACAAAGGCGCGAAAAAAGTCCACCGTGTGCACCATCGCCTTGCCCGGTGGCACCTTAACCACAGCCGCATCATCGGGTGCGTGCAAGCCCACCAGCACGTCATCACGGTCCACTGGCTTCAAAGCAGACAGGGCTCGCGAAAGCACATTGGAACCTACCTTGGCCCCACATCCACCGCAACGCATGGCAATCGCGGAAATGGCCTGTAGGGATTCTTCTTGGGTCAAGGCCAGCTGATGTTTATTCTCAGGCTCACTGCTTGAGCTCATCTCTGGAAACTCAGAAAACTTGCGCATAAACCGCTGGTCAATCCAGTCCTTCCACTTCCAAACCCATGCGCCAGAAAATCCAATTGAGCCTTTGCTGGCCACCGCATATTTGTCACCTGTGCTGATCAAAGCCAACCATGTGATTTGTGGTGCGTAGTTTTCCAGCGGCTTGCCTTCCACTTGGCGTCGCAAGTTGTCTGTGAGGGGTTTGCCCATGCGCACAGCAAAAACGCCCGCTTTCTCCAGTGGGTGGTTCACCATGCTGCAAATGTCACCTGCCGCAAAAATGGACGGGTCCAGTGTGGTCTGCAAGGTGTCTAGCACTTTGATAAAACCGCGCTCATCCAACTCCAAGCCCGTGTCTTTAAGCCATGCAGCGCCGCCTGCTTGAGTCACCCAAATAATTTCATCGGCCTGCAAGCGCTTGCTTTCGCCTTGAGTGGATTGAATACTCAATTGATGGGAATCCACCTGCGTAACCCGGGATTGAGTGTGCAAACGCACGCCCCGTTTTTCCAACACGGATTTGAATGTTTGACGAACCCCCGCATTGTGAGTGGGTAGCAGTTCTGCATCAGTCAGCAAATGGAATTCCAAATCATCCGCATTCCGTCCGGAATTGCTCAATTCATTGCGCAAGCGGAATTGCATGGAAAGGATAAGTTCAACCCCGCCTGCGCCACCACCCACCACAGCAATTGTGGTTTTGCCCACATGGGCTGGATTGGGGTTTGTCACCCTTTTCAGCAGGTTTTCCCAACGTTGGTTGAAGCGGCCAATGGGTTTAACGGGTATGGAATGCTCAGTCGCGCCGGGTACTGCACCGGTTTGCGGGGTAGAGCCAATGTTGATACTTAGCGAGTCGTAGGCCACGGGTGGGCGGTTGCGGCACAGCACCTTTTTGTTGACTCGGTCTATACCGAGGACTTCATCTTTGTAAAGTCGCGCACCTGCAAACGCACAAAGGCGACCCAAGTCAATGTGCACATCGTCATAGCTGTAGTGGCCAGAAATATAGCCTGGCAACATGCCAGAATAGGGGGTGTGCGTGTCGGTACAAATAACCGTCAAACGCACGCCGGGCCAACGTTGCATGCCAAACATGCGGATCACACCCACATGGCTGTGGCCGCCGCCGATCAATACGATGTCTCTTAATACAGGTTGATTACTGGCTTGCATTGTTGGCTTTAAAAGTGGTGACTTTAAAAATAAGGTGATTCAATTGTTCACGCCTTGCACATATTCAAAACATTCAGCAAAGATGTTTGCTCGTGTTCCGGTGCAAACAAGGGCGCGCGAAGTTTGGACTGCTGTAGGAGGGTATGGTTCAGGCCCGCCTTGTTGCTGGTGTTCAACTCATCTCGCAGTTGCAACACAAGTGCAGCCAGTTGCTCGGCATTGTCTAGCTCAAAATAGCCTGAGTAATCCTCGCCCAGCATGCCCACGTTGCCGTCAATCCGGCTGGCCAGCACAGGCGTGCCGCTTCTTACTGCTTCCATAATCACATGCGCACCGCCTTCCATTTTGCTGCAATGGACCAAAATATGAGCCTGTTGCATTTTTGTGCGGCTTTGTTCATGGCTCAAACCGCCCAGCCAGTGGTAGTGGGGGCATTCTGATGTGGTGCGTTGAATCATTTCTACGTATTTTTCATCCAAGGCCTCACCCGCATGCTCCAGCAGTATTCCCGCTTCATTTTTCAGAATCAACGCGGCCCGCAGGTAGGTCTCGGGCATTTTTTCTTCACGCAAATGCCCCACCATCAACACATTCAGTGTTTGGCCTTTGTCGGTGATGCTTGGCATTGCCGATGTGGACTGGTACACCACATGGGCCTTGTGCCGAAACTCCAAAGGCACCGCATCCATTGCCTTGCTTTGTAGCACAATCAATTGCCCGGCCAAACGCAAGCTTTCCATCGCCTCAGCATGGGTGTGTATGTCGCGGTACAAGTCTGTGCCAGTCAATGCGACTACCAGCCCAGGGCAATCCGATTTGAATCCTTTCTGGGCCGCCCAAGCGTGGATAGAGTCAGCTGACCTGCGCGCATGCAAAGCCAGCATGATTGAATCATTCTGGGTGTTTTGAGAGTCAGGCCAGTGTTTGATGATCCGGCTGGAATAGTGATCAAGCAGCAAATCTGACCAACGCTTGGCTGTTTGCCAATTGCCATTGTTTGAATCTGCCAAGGCTGGGCTTACAATCACAAGACTGGGTTTGACCACAATAGAATTCCACAGGCTGGTTTTGGTTTAATCTATGAATAGTAAAGCAAGTAACCCTGTAAGCCACACTGCCGTGAACCATTGTAGTACCCGTATTGAGCCATAAGCCATGTTGCCCCACTTGAACACCATTCCTCCCGCAATTTTGAGTGCTGCACGGTTTGCCTGCGCCACCGAATTGTTTCGTTTGCTGCAGGAAACTCGCCAGCGAACCTTGGGGTTGTTGGAGGATTATGTGTCTGCCTTGGGCACTGAGTGCATAGTGCCTCAGGGGGCAGAGCTGAACCCACCGCTTTGGGAGCTTTGCCATGTGGCCTGGTTTCAAGACTGGTGGTTAAGCCGCAACCCGCAATGGAATCTGGGTACACAGTGTGCCACTACCATAAACCGGTTGCCTTCCCGTTTGCCCGACTCGGATTGGCGCTTGGACTCCAGTCTGATTGCCCATGAGCGCCGCTGGGACATTGGTTTGCCCAACTTGGAAGGCACCCGTGCTTACTTGGAATCCAGTTTGAATGACAACCTCAAGCTACTTCAAACACTGGACCCTGCACACGCAACAGACCAAGAGTTGTACTTTTTTCGTCTGAGTGTTTTTCATGAACAAATGCACAACGAAGCCGCCGTGTTCATGGCAAAAATGTTGAATATTCCGCTGCGTCCTGAATTGTCGGGTTTTGCGCAGCTGACCGCTTTGAGCCAAAACCGCACACCCACCGTACAAATAAGCCTGCCCAGTGGTGATCATTTTCTTGGCTGGAAAGGCCAAGGCTTTGCTTTTGACAATGAGTTGCCGGGGCACAGCGTCCACATCCATGCCTTCGAAATGGATTCACAGCCTGTGAGTTGGCAGCACTACTTGGCGTTTGCGCAAGCCACCTCCAACCCATTGCCAGTGGGCATTGAATTCCGGGAAGGCCAGTGGTGGAATACTTGGAGCACAGGTACATCGACAGGGCCCGGTACGCTTTTGGACATGAATGCTGCCGCCAGCAACGTGAGTTGGGACGATGCGCAGGCCTACTGCGCTTGGGCTGGGCGGCGCTTGCCTACCGAAGCAGAATGGGAATATGCGGTTGAACTCCATGCAGCTGAACCCAATGCAGCACAGTTGAGTGCAATGCAAAGTACACCGGGCATGGTGTGGGGCGAGGTGTGGGAGTGGACCGCCAACACGTTTTTGCCCTACTGTGGAAATCCAAGTGACTTTGAAATGCACCCTTATCAGGATTATTCCAAGCCTTGGTTCCACGACCGCAAGGTGCTCAAGGGGGGTAGCTGGGCTGCCTCATATCACATGAAGCACCCCAAATACCGCAACTTTTTTCAGCCAGACCGACGGGATGTGCTTTCTGGTTTTAGAACCTGCAAAATTTAGTTTTTACAGTTTTTCGCCAAATACTCCAGCGCTTCGTTTACCTGATCAACCAGCACCAGGGTGACATCGCCTTCGCCAGCGGCATCCAGCGCGGTTTGAATTGCATTGAATTCACCGCGTAGAGTAGCCACGTTCTGCCCTGCTGGACGGCTTTCAGACTGAGCAATACCTGATTGCAACAGCTTGAATGTTTCACCATCCTCCCGGCCACGCTGGCAAGCGTCTTCAAACAAAATAATGTCGTCAAAAAAGCCACCTGCAATACGGCCTTGCTCGATGATGTCCACATCCCTGCGGTCGCCCGCTGCGCTTAATACGATGCGTCTGGTTTTTGCGGGCACTTTGGTTAGTGTTTTAACCAAGGCGGCAATCGCGTCCGGGTTGTGGCCGTAATCAGCAATCACCAAACCGCCTTTGTGTTTGAAGCGGTTAAAGCGGCCGGGCACTGATTGCGCGTCCGCATCAAAGTGCTTCAAAGCATCCACAATAATGTCAGTGGGTACATTCAATTGCACGCAGGCTGCAATGGCGCACATTACGTTACCCACCTGAAAATCAAACAAACCGTTTTCGGTGACGGGTATGTCTTTCAGCGGGAAAAGGTGGTCTTTACCATGTAATGACAAGCGGATTTCCTGCTTGCCCGGCTCACCCACCAAGCCGCAGGTGGGGCGGCCTTGTGCGCGGTGCACAGCAATAATCTTGCTGTCGATTTGTGTGGAGAAAAACATCACCGTACCGGGGCTGCGACGGGCCATTTCTACGCAATGTGCATCATCCGCATTCAACACCGCCAAGCCCTTGGGGTTTACGTTTTGAATAATCACGCTTTTCAGCAGCGCCAGGTCTTCTACGCTGTCGATGAAGTTCAGGCCCAAATGGTCGCCTTCGCCAATGTTGGTCACAATCGCCACATCGCACAGGTCAAAACCAATGCCCTCACGCAACATGCCGCCCCGTGCGCATTCCAGCACCGCAGCTTCGCAGTCGGGGTGCATCAATACCTTGGTGGCGCTTTTGGGGCCACTGCAATCGCCGGTGTCCAACTGGTGGTCCGCCACATACACGCCTTCGGTGCCTGTGTAACCCACCGTTAGGCCTTGGTGGCGCAAAATATGCGACACCAATCGCACCGTGGTGGTTTTGCCATTGGTGCCGGTGACTGCCACCAAGGGTATGCGGCCATTGTTGTCAGGGCCGTACATGGTTTGAATCACAGCCTCGCCCACATCACGGCCACGGCCATAAGAGGGCTCCAAATGCATGCGCAAACCGGGCGCAGCATTCACTTCCACAATACCGCCGCCTTGCTCGTGCATGGGTATGTCCACCCGCTCGCACACCACATCCACGCCGCAAATATCAATGCCAATTTGTTGTGCAGCTTGTACTACTTTGGCTGCCATCAAGGGGTGGACTGAATCGGTGACATCGGTGGCAGTGCCACCGGTACTCAAGTTCGCATTGTTGCGCAACACCACTCGCACGCCTTTGGCGGGTACGGAATCAGGCTCCAAGCCTTGCTTTTGAATACGGGCCACCGCAATGGTGTCGATTTTCATTTTGGTCAAAGCCGAGCCATGGCCTTCGCCTCGGCGTGGGTCTTTGTTTTCGATTTCAACCAGCTCACGCACGGTGTGCACACCATCACCCACCACATTGGGCGGCTCACGGCGGGCAGCAGCAACCAATTGGTTGCCCACCACCAAAAAGCGATAGTCGTGTCCGGGTATAAAGCGTTCCACAATCGGTATGCCGTTGCCGTATTGCTTGGCCGCATCAAACGCAACCCGCAGGTGGCCTTCGTCCAGCACATTGACTGTAACGCCTTTGCCTTGGTTGCCATCGCTGGGTTTGACTGCCACTGCGCCACCCAAGGCTTTGAATGTGTCCACTGCCTCTTCAAAGGTTTCGCACAAGCGGCCTTCAGGCACAGGTATGCCCGCAGCATGCAACAGGTTTTTGGTCAGGTCTTTGTCCTGCGCGATCGCTTCAGAAATGGCGGAGGTGGTGTCAATTTCAGCGGCTTGAATGCGGCGCTGCTTCACGCCCCAACCAAACTGCACCAAACTGCCTTGCGTCAAACGGCGGTAAGGGATGCCCCTGCGCACAGCCGCCTGCACAATCGAGTTGGTGCTGGGGCCCAGTTTGATGTCGTCGTAAAGCTCTATCATTTCGGCCAATGAAGGGCCCAAATCATAGGGCTTGCCTTCGCGGGCCGCGTTGACCAATTCCAGTGCGGTGTCGAAGGCTTTTTTGGCCAAATCCTCTTCATCGTACTGCACCACAATGCGGTAGTAGCCGTCTTTCAGGCTGGCCGCGATGTGCATAAAAGTAACCGGTGACCCTGCTTCGGTTTGCAGCTTCAAGCACACACGGCCTACAAAATGCGCAAGCGACAACTCTTCCAAATTGCCCGTTGAGCGCCATGGCCCCACATGAGGAAAGTAGCTGCGGATCGCGATCTCAAGGTCGGATTGATTGGGGTAGGAACGCTCATCAGCCTCGCAAAACACTTGGGCTTCTAGGCAAGTGGTGCGGTTCCACAGATTGGGGCCTCTTAGGGCACGGACGCGTTCAACAATCATGTTTACACTCTCTGATTCGATGGGTTCTTCGCCCATCCTTTTTCTAGATAAAAAGCCAAGCTTGCATGGATAAGCTCTGGCGTTACATTCAATGCCCATGCCGCTGCAATCGCAGCCATGGCACCTTCAGCAGACAGCAGCCCTTTGAAACTGGACATTGAAATAAGGCGGGTGCTGGCCCCTGTTCCCGTCTGATAATGAATCATACCGTCCAGCAGGTAAACTGCGCGACCCCCTTGGCGGAAGTGCTCTTGCAGAATGCCATTTTCAGGCGAACTGGCAAACCAGATCACCTCGCCGTCGCACAATTTGGCAATAGGCAGTAGGCCCACGTCATCGGCATTCAGCACCGCGCAGCCATTTGAAAGCACCACATCCACCGCCGTGCGCATCACATTAAAGTGTTTGCTGCCGTCTAGGATGTCCCATTCCTCAAGCCCTTCACGCGGCCCAAGGCTGGTCAACACTGCGACGCTGGACCGGTCAAATGGCAAGCCTTCGGACAAAATGCTCAGTGCATCCACCCGCATCACTGCTGCCTGCACCTGCTTGCTAATCAAGCAGCGACGGCCTGCAAACCAGTTGGTGGTTTGGGAAATGTCTTTCGCATGGTCCACATAATGGTCAATCAGGTTCAAGCCTTTTTTGCTGGACAGGGCTGTTTTATGCCCAGCCATGGTCAGCATGGCATGGATGGCTTGGCCCAGCCCAAGGCTTTCAGGCCCGCCGCTGTAGCTCACCACCGGGATGCGTCCGTCCTCGTTTTCGTCGAACAGGGAGTCGATGATCATGTCCGCCACGCTGCGGCCATCTTCGTTGTTCAGGGTGCTGTGTAGGCTTAAGTCGGGTCGGCACGCCAGTCGCAACACCTGCATGCGTTGATTGCTCAAGTCTTGATCAATGCGATCGCACACCAAATCCACGCCCGCAATGTTAAGCCCCACCAACTTGGCGGCCAAGGAGGCGTTGCGCACAATGTCAGCATGCACCTGCGCGGTGACATCCACATGGCTGATTTTGTCTTGGCTTTTGTTCAACTCATTGTTCAATATTTGGCTTGCAGCCACCAATTGGCCTTTCATCATCAGCAGTCGGTAAAAGTGGCCATGCGCACCGCTGCGGGCTTTGGCTTCCAAATCGGCGACTTCGTCTTCGTCAGGCACGGGCACACCGCACATGCCCAAAATCTGGCGAGTCAGTTCTTCATCGCTTGCCACGCCATCTGCAATCGCAGAGGTTCGGGAGGTTTCAGCCCCCCAAATCTGCTCCTGCTTGTAGCCTTGCCCCAGCTGGATCAAATTGCTGTTGTTCATCCTCAACACGGGAATTTTCCGCTTGCGTGCGGCTTCTACAATTTGGCGTGTGCTGTCGCCCATGGCATGACGTTTGGCCACTTGGCGCAAGGCGGCCAACTCACTTTGCATGTCAAAGGCTTGGTCATCAATACAGGCCTGCAGCAAACGCATGGCTGATTCAAAGCAAGCCAAGCCCACCTTCCTGTCGGTGGTGTGGAATACCATTTTGTACACACCTTCCTGACTGGCCATGCGGGCTTTGCCAAACTTCACGTGTTGCCCAATCATGTTGTGCAGCTCTATCGTGATGTGCTCAAGAATGTGGGCGGCGTAAGTGCCGTCGCGCAGACGCTCAATAAAACCACCGGGTACGCCCACACCGCATTGGTGCTCGTACAAGCCGGGAAGGTAGGCAATCAGTCTGTCGGTAAAGCCGGGGAGTAAATGGGAGGGGTACTGCTCTAATTCTTGAATGTCCAGCAGGGTTTCAATGGCGGGTTTGTAGGTCCATATACTTGGGCCGTCCAGCCAGGTGGTGCGTAGCACCTTCACATGTTTTTTTGTCATTTTGGTAGGATTGACCAAGTACTGTGGTTTCTAAACATTTTGCTTGAATAGTAATGCTTAATTCTTTCGTGCTGTGATGTACGATGATCGCCTGTCATCCCTTTGCTCCAATTGAATTGAAAACCTACGGCTTAAACCCTGAACATGACTTCCTGCAAAACGTGCCTGAACTCAAGGCCTTTGCCGGAAAAGCCCAGTCTGACAACGACCTACGCGTATTTGCTGGCGATTTGTCGGATGAACTTCGTTTCCAGAAGGCTTACATCGGCTTCAATTCCGAGTCGCTTTTTGTGTTGCAATCTGGCAACAACCCACGGTCAGCTGCAGTGCCGAAAGTGCAAACACTTTCGCTTAACGCACTCAGCGATGTGGAGTTGACAGACCATGCTGGGCTTTGTTTGCTCAAAATCACCCACAAGTCGGGATTAGTCCAATTCCCGTGCAGCTTTAGCCTGCATTCGGGCATTGAGGCCTTTGCTGAAGAGTTGAAAGCCGCACTGCGCGCCATGCAGGGCCAAGCTCCAATAGAAAAAGACGACGATTTCGACCCGCTGGATAAACCATTGGCCGAAGAAGACGAGCCCACCTCCACCCGCACCTTGCTGCGTTTGTGGCGTTTTGCGCGGCCGTACAAGTGGCGTTTGCTGGTGGGTTTTATGCTTACCCTTGCTTCCACCGCAGCCACCTTGGTCTCGCCTTACATCACCATGCCTTTGCTGGATGATGTGCTGATTCCCTTCCAGCAAGGGCAAGAGTTGAACAAAGACCTTGCGCTGATGTACTTGGGTGGGTTTTTGGCAGCGTCGATTGCGGCGGCCATATTGTCTTGGGCACGGTCGTATTTGTTGGCTTTGGTGTCAGAGCGTATTGGCTCAGACCTACGCAACACCACCTTCAAACACATGATGAGTTTGTCGCTGGACTATTACAACAACAAACGCACTGGCGATTTAATTGCCCGTATTGGCTCCGAAACTGACCGTATCAACCTGTTTTTGTCTGTTAACGCGCTGGACTTTCTGACCGACGTTATCATGATGGTGATGACGGCCGCCATCCTCATCAGCATCAACGTCAAGTTGGCTTTGCTCACCTTATTGCCCCTGCCGTTTATTGTGTGGCTCATCCATTTGGTGCGCGAGCGCCTGCGTGCTGGGTTTGAAAAAGCCGACCGCTCTTGGAGTGAAATCAGCAACATCCTGACCGACACCATTCCGGGTATCCGCGTGGTGAAGGCCTTTGCGCAGGAAAAGCGCGAGACTGACCGTTTTGAAGCCTCCAACCGCCACAACCTCGAAGTCAACGACCGGATGAACAAAACCTGGGCGCTGTTTGCGCCTTCGGTGTCCTTTCTGACTGAAATTGGGGTGCTGATTATTTGGGCCAGCGGCATTTGGCTGGTGGTGGGCAACGAAATTACCGTGGGTGTGTTAACCGCCTTCCTCGCTTACATCAGCCGGTTTTATGCCCGATTGGATTCGATGAGCCGCATTGTGTCGGCTACCCAACGCGCGGCAGCGGGCTCCAAACGTATCTTCGATATTCTGGACTACCGCAGTTCAGTGCCCGAGCCCCGAAACCCCGTTACACCCGAGCGTTTGACAGGCTCCCTGCAAATTCGGGATGTCAGCTTCCGCTATGGCAGCCGGCAGGTGTTAAACAAAGTGAATTTGGACATCAAAGCAGGCGAGATGATTGGCTTGGTGGGCCACAGCGGGTCTGGCAAAAGCACCTTGGTCAACATACTTTGCCGCTTTTATGATGTGGAAGAGGGCGCTGTGTTTGCCGATGGCGTGGACCTACGCAGCATGCCGCTGGCGTTTTTCCGTAGCCACATTGGCTTGGTGCTGCAAGAGCCCTTCCTGTTTTTTGGCACCATTGCCGAGAACATTGCCTACGGCAAACCCAACGCCACCCGCGAACAAATTGTGCATGCTGCCCGCATGGCCCATGCGCATGAATTTATTTTGCGCTTGCCCCACGGCTATGACAGCTTGGTGGGTGAGCGTGGGCAGAGTTTATCCGGTGGTGAACGTCAGCGTATTTCCATCGCCCGCGCTTTGTTGATCGACCCCAAATTCCTGATTTTGGACGAAGCCACCAGCAGTGTGGATTCGCAAACCGAGAAGGAAATTCAAAAAGCCTTGGACAACCTTGTACATGGCCGCACCACCATTGCCATCGCCCACCGTTTGTCCACCTTGGAAAAGGCCGACCGCTTGGTGGTGATGGACCGTGGTCGTATTGTGGAAGTGGGCAACCACAACGAATTGATGCAAGCCGAAGGGCACTATTTCCGCCTGTACGAAGCGCAGCAAAAACTGATGCGTGAAGGAAGAATGTATGACTGAAGCACTGAACCCGGCCGCAGCGCCGGAGGAAATTGTTGAGCCTGTATTGGCCAACCTGTCTGCGATTGAACTGAGCCTGAATTCCAAAGGTCAGTTGATCATGACCAGCCCAGACCATCCGGAGGGTTTGGTTGTGAATCCGATTTCGGCATTTCCGTTTTCAGCCCCAGGCGAGGAAATGGCCTTGATGGACGAACACGGCAAAGAAAAGCTCTGGGTGCAGAATGCTGCGCAGTTGCAAACGCTCAGTGCAAACTCCCGATCTGCCTTGAATGAAATTATGCGTATTCGGGAATTTCGCCCCGAAATTTTGCGCATCCTGTCCGTGTCCACCTACAACACGCCCAGTGAATGGCGGGTGCTGACCCAGCAAGGCGAATGCGATTTTGTACTAAAAAATGAAGAAAGCATCCGCCGCCTGCCGCGCGGGGAGTTGCTGCTGACCCATTCCAACGGCATGCAGTTTGTCATCCCCAAGCTAAGCGGGCTGGACGCACCCAGCCGTAAATTGCTGGCCCGGTTTATGTAGTCATCTGCTCAGGGTCATCCGTATTGGGTCGCCAATGAGGGTTCACCAGTGCTAGCTCACCAGTGTTAGCTCACCAGTAATGGCTCACCAGTGATGGCTCACTAAGCTGAGCCGGCATTTGGACAGATTTCAATCTGCCTCTATGCTGCCCTTTTAGGTTGAAGGGGCTGCTTGGATGTTTGTTACCCATCCTGTCCGTATTTTTTTGTGGCTTCTGTTGGGTTTGTCCAGCGTATTGGCTTCATGCTCTGACACCAAAAGCCACTGGGCCGCGCTGATTCAAGACGAGCCCAAGCCTTCAGACACCCTTGTTGTGCAGGCGCAAGACCTTTCTGGTATAGGTTTGCCGCCTGATTTTGCGCAGCCCTGCCACGCCTCCTCTGAAACCTGGCTCGGTGAAATCAGCACCGCCACTGGGGACATGAAAAAACTATTCCAGATGAGCAACCCCCAGCCCGATCAAACCCGTGTGGTGGCCTTACTGGGGCCCATCACCGACAAAGATTCCGTGGCCGCCTACCGCTATGACTTCCTGCTGCAGCAGGTGACAGACCAACAAACCAAATCCACCGAACAAAGCACCTGTTGGGCCTTGTTGGAAATCCGCATGTCGTGGGTATGCAGGCCTGGTTTTGGGCATCAAGGGTTTGGCATTCAACCCTGTGATGAACGGGTCCGCAAGCGCAATGTTTAACTATTAGACTGCGGGCTTGTTTGACTCCAAAAAACTCAGAAATAGATTATTCTTGGGGCACTCAATCGCAGTATGTAGTAGAGGCAGCACCCATGGCAAAGCGTAGTTCAATGCAGCAGATTAGCAGCGCAGATCAACTGTCACACCTTGATGAATTGGTGGTGGACAAGCGCAACGGCAAGCGAGCCAAAGCCAAAAAGTCCAGACGTAATCGGCATTACGAAAAGCAGTTTTTGAGAAATGCGGTGACTTCTGGGGTGATTGGTCAAGAAACCAACTAGGTTAAGTCGCGGCTAAGTTCTCGACTTATGTGGTAAAAGACTCGCCCGAAGGCTTTTTGATCAAATTCAAAGGTGTGTATGGGTCCAAAACAAAAATGTACTTCGGAGACTTTGGTTTTGATATTCTTTAAACGCCTAATCGCCCTCGGTGCGACTGCAATAGTTGTGGCTTCAACTGCTTTCACCTCAACAGCCATTGCCAAAGAGCAAGAAGGACTTTCCCTTCTGTTTAAAAATTCCAATTTACAGCTTGGTCAACATTCCCAGTGCGAAGTGTATACGCCGGATGATCGCGGTGTTCCGGCCTCGAGGTATCTTCATCAGGACGTTGCCTTGGTTTTGCACGCGATGGCAGATGGCCCTGTTTCGATTCAATCCAAATGCGAGGCACTGGGAAAAAACAAGAGGCATTGCTCGGTGGCGTTCACTCTAAGTAGGGGGGAGCTGAACTGGAGCCGTTATTATCAATTCGACCATTTTGATGGGAGCAGGCAGGCCAAGAATGCCAATCGTCAAAGTCTGCGAAATCTGAAATGTTTTATCGTGCCTTGAAGGGCGGTTTTTAGGCCCAATATCTTCAACAAACTATAACAACTTGGGTGCTATTATAGGAAAGGTCAATTTTCCTATAATTAAATCGTCTGAGTTAAAGTTTGAGAAAGTCTGATCTACACCCCACATTGCAGCGTTCTTGCGTGCCTGTTCCCGGGCGTTCAGGCTGTTTTGCGGTAATTCCCCCTGCCGCCCCAAGGGCATTGAATCTTCCGGAAACTTATGCAATCTCGGGCGCTGCTCATGCAGAGCTTGGTTCCTTGGCCGAGAAATTAGCCAAAAATCCAGAGCTGTCCAGTCTGGTGTTGTTTATGCTAAATCGCAGAGAGGCGGTGGAAAGCAGTCAAATAGAGGGTACATCAACTACGTTTGATGGACTGCTGCTGCATGAAGGTTCCCGCGACAGCCCGTTGCACTTAAGTTTTAACAAAGACGCAGCTGAAACCCTTGCTTACGTTGATGCCTATCAAGATGCATTGCTCAAAGTGCGGTCTGGGGGGTTGGGTGGCCTGAACGAATCGCTGATTCGACAGATGCATTCTCAACTCATGTACCTTTATCCAGAGAAAACCCCCGGTCAATACAAGGAGATCGTCAATTACATCGGCGGGTTCAATATGGAGATGGCTCGGTTTATCCCTGCGCCACCCACACATGTCAAAGAGTTAATGGAAGACCTAATAAGTCTGATCGATTATCAGAAAAACAGTACCTTGGTGCCATCGATATTGATGCGTGCTGCAATTGTTCATGCCCAATTTGAATCCATTCACCCTTTTTTAGATGGCAATGGACGCACTGGTAGGATGTTGATCCCACTGATGTTGGAAGCGGACGGACACCCGGGTATCCATTTGGCAACATTTCTTAAGTTGCGTAGGCAAGCCTACTACGACGCCCTACTGCGAGTGCAAATGAGTCTGGATTGGACCCCATGGTTGAAGCTGTTTTATGAATGCGTAGTAGCCTCTTGTCGACACACTCGCTTGATCATCGACAAAATGGAGGCCTTGCAGGTGAATTGGATCTCTTTGCTGGATGATGCAGGTGTACGTCGAGACGCATCCGCACGAAAAATTGCTGAGCTTTTATTAGGGCGGCCTGTTTTATCCGCTAATCAGGCAAAACACTTGTGCGGCGTTTCCTTTGCCGCAGCAAACAATGGACTTGAAAAGTTGTTGCAAATGGGCGTCGTCAGTCAACGTGGTGATGGGCCCAGAAACCGGGTGTTTCAGGCCGACCAAGTGTTGGCTCTTCTTTATGACGGAGTCAATGACATGATGGACACAGTGACTGATATGCGGTTTTAGGCCCAACAATCCATCTACACGAAGCGCGCCAATACCCACCCTGCAACCGCAATATGCACCAAAGCAAGTAGCACTGAAAGGCTGTGTAAAACTTTGAATTTACTTTTGTCCCCGGAGTCCGTTGCTTTATTGATTGCAGGCATCAACAATTGACGCGTTGGTATGGTGGACAAGGCAATGATGGCCAGTAGCGACGCTGACAAAGCGTCCACCTGCCACATGAGCAATCCACCCACTGCAGATGTCAAAATGACAAAAGAATAGAAATGCGGGAACGCTCGGCGCAGCGTGGCACCAGCTAGGTCAGCAGGCAAAGAGGTAAAAAGAACCGCAGCAAATCCGAATGAGTAAAGAACCATGCCGCCAAACAGCAACGCGATGGTTAAAAGGGAAATTGTTTCTAACACGGGTACTCCAACAACGTTTTAATCGACCTTGGCTGAGGGTTCTAATCGGCGAGCCAACTTTTGCAGTTGGGGACGCACAATTAAAAATCCACGATACGCAAATTCCATGACTGAAAGCATGCCGGGTAGCTGCGCCAATTTAGCCAGCCAACGCCAACCCGGTAAGCGCTCCCACATGGCCACAAACGCAGCAGCCCCATCCATGCGTGACCCATCTGCACGTTGTACGTGAAAGCGTGCCAGTAGTTTGGCTCTTTCTGTTGAGGTAAGGGTCAATGGGCCGGGCGCGCAGCCTTCGCTTTGAGTGGCTTCGGCACTGATGTCAACGAAGCAAAGTTCACTGTTGGTGTCCCCTTCAGCCAATCGTTTGGCATGTGCAATTTCTCTCTTGCACAAGGGGCAGGCCCCGTCATACAGGACGGTGAGTTTTTCGGGTGATGCAGTTTGTTTCATATACAGCAAATATTATCACGATAAGTAGTTTCAGGCGACTCGATCAACTCGCCCAAAACAAGCTAAACCACTCATTTTCATCGGTAAATGCAGTCACGTCTTTAAACCCAGCCTCCCGCAACAAGGCCTCAAAACTGCTTTTCAGCCATTTGTAGCTGTTTTCGGAATGAATTCGGTCGCCCTGTCGGAATGTGCGTTTGCCGTCACCTTGGGCCGTCCAGTGTACGGTGGCATCCCGTACAGCTTCCAAATGCATTTCAATGCGCAGTTGCTCAGTGTTGAACAACGCCACATGCGCCCAATCGGCCAAAGCGAAGTCGGCCCCAATGCGTTGGTTGATGTTGAGCAGCGCATTTTTATTGAATGCGGCAGTGACGCCCAAGGCATCGTCGTAAGCCGCCTCCAATGTGGCTTTGTCTTTGACCAAGTCCACCCCAATCAGCAGGCCGCTTTTGGGGTTTTTAACGCAGTAAGCTTGGATTTGTTTGAGAAAGACCAAGGCCTCGTCTGGCCCAAAGTTGCTGATGCTCGAGCCGGGGTAGAAAAACACCTTGGGCGTTTCAGGGTTCAAGCGCAATTCACTGGGCAAGCGAAATTCGGTGGAAAAATCTTCACCCAATCCGTCCAGAGTCATGTCGGGGTGTTGGCGCTGCACCTCTTCCAAGGCTTCGCGCAGAAAATCCACTGAAATATCCACAGCCACATAGCGGCTGGGGTGGATGAAGTCGAAAAGGCTCATGCCCTTTTTGCAATTGCCGGCACCCAAATCAATCAACACGGCCTCGTGCGGAACCACTGAAGCCAATTTCTCGCCCTGGTTGCGCAAAATACCAGCCTCTGTGCGGGTAGGGTAGTACTCCGGCAGGCAGGTAATCGCATCAAACAGGCGTGAACCGAGCAAGTCGTAGAAGTATTTGGGTGAAAAGTGCGCAGCCGCAGCGGTCAGCCCGGTGATCAGCTCGTGTTGCTCATTGCCTGGGTCTGCCAATTGAAGTTGCGTGAAACGGGGAGTTTTGATCATTTCGAAGTCCTCAAGCAGTCATCGCGATAAGTAAGGGCTATACTCATTTTTGGTAATACATCCAATGTATTCATCCATGCATTCACTCAACTCAAGGAGACACACGTGATTGATCTTTCTCCCTCACGTACATTCAAGTCCCTGTTGGCCTGTGCTTTGATCGCCTTTGGCGGTATAGCGCATGCACAGCAGGTTTTTAAAGTCACTGCCATTCCAGATGAATCACCCACTGAGCTGGCACGCAAAGCCGC
Organism: Limnobacter sp.; assembly: GCA_029866125.1. Lineage (GTDB taxonomy): Bacteria > Pseudomonadota > Gammaproteobacteria > Burkholderiales > Burkholderiaceae_B > Limnobacter. Next base: position 17,069 of record JARWZZ010000005.1, on the reverse strand, counting down.
GCCGCTGATGGATTACCTGTCCCAAAAGCTGGGCATGAAGGTCGAGTACACCCCGGTCACTGATTATGCCGCTTCTGTGGAGGCATTGGCCAATAAACAAGTCGATATGGCTTGGTTTGGTGGATTTACATTCATTCAGGCCAAAGTACGGTCCAACAACACCGTTACCCCGCTGATTCAGCGTGCTGAAGACGAAGTGTTCAAATCTGTTTTTATCACCACCAAAGATGACATCAAAACTTTGGCTGACTTGAAAGACAAAAGCGTGAGTTTTGGTTCCGCCTCGTCCACTTCAGGCCATTTGATGCCGCGCAGCTTTTTGTTGCAAGCCAAAATTGACCCTGACAAAGATTTCAAGCGTGTGGCCTTTTCTGGCGCACATGACGCAACCATCGCTGCGGTGGCCGCAGGCAAGGTGGATGCAGGCGCATTGAATATTTCCGTGTGGGAAAAGTTTGTGAAAGACGGCAAAGTAGACACGTCCAAAGTGCGCGTGTTTTACACCACCCCGCCTTACTACGATTACAACTGGACTGTGCACAACGGAGTACCTGCTGATGTGCAGAAAAAGCTGGTTGACGCCTTCTTGGCCTTGTCGCCAGACACAGAACCCGGCAAAACCATTTTGGGTTTGCAGCGTGCTTCCAAGTTTATTCCCACCAAAACATCGAACTACGATGGCATTGAAACTGCTGCCCGTTCAGCAGGCCTATTGAAGTAAATCGTGAAGTAATTTGCCTTGAAAATTAATCTTCAAGAATGCAGCGGCCGCCACCCGGCGGCCCGCCCGGGCTCAGCGCCTGCCGTCAAAAACCTTAACTTTGAGGTTGCACTTGGCGAGCAGGTTGCTGTGATTGGCCCCTCCGGTGCAGGTAAAACCACCTTGCTGCACCTGCTGGCCTGCGCGCTACAGCCTACATCTGGCCGAGTGCTGCTCAATGGCGTATCGCCTTGGTCTGTGGGTAAAGGGGAGTTGACCCAGTTGCGACAAAGTTTGTTTTTGGCACCGCAGGTGCCGCCGTTGCCCCCTAGGCAAAGGGTGGTGACATCAGTGCTGGCTGGCCAATTGCCTAACATGGGTTTGTGGCGCAGTTTGCGCAGTTTGTTTTACCCAGTGGACATACCCGCTGCCCATGCTGCGTTGCTGCAGTTTGATTTGGCAGAGAAAATTTTTGAGCGTGTGGACAGGTTGTCAGGTGGCGAGCGCCAGCGCGTCGGCTTGGCCCGTGGGGCAGTGTCCAACGCCAGCTTGTTTTTAATTGACGAGCCTTTGTCTGCACTGGACCCCGCCCGTGCCGACCAAGCCATGGTCAGCATCACCCGGATGGCCCGCGAACGCAATTCAACCTTGGTGGCAACCTTGCATCAAGTGGAAATGGCGCTGAAGTATTTCCCTCGAATATTGGGTATGCGTGAGGGTGAGCTGATGTTTGATCTACCCGCTGCTGAAGTGACTCAGGATATTTTAACCAAGCTATATGACCAGCATTTGGACGAGTTGACTGGGCCTGCGCCCGACCTGCCACCGCTGGACTTCAAACCTGCACCGGTTGTGATGCAGTGTCGATAGTGGAAAGCAAGCAGTTACCCTCCATGAATTCAACCTCATCCGCTTCCTTGGCATTAGCCCCAACCCGCGACCCCGCATGGATTGGCCGTGTGTTTTGGATGTTGGCGGGTTTGGTCCTGTTGTGGCCGATGCTGCAGCTGAGTGAGTTCAGGCCATGGATTCTGTTTCAAGACGACAATCTGGTACCCACCCTGAATTTTTTAAAGGACATGGTGCCGCCCAATGTTCAACCCGAGTTTCTGAAACTGGTTGCTAAAGAGGCATGGCGCACTGTGGCCATTGCAACTGCAGGTTTAGCCTTGGCCTGGGTGCTGGCGGTGCCTTTGGCTTTGATTTCCGTGCGTGTGTTGTCTGTTTCTGCACTCACTGGGCGAATGGGTGTGATGCCCACATTGGTTCGGCAAAGTGTGCGTTGGACTGCGATTGTATTGCGCAGCGTGCCCGAGTTGATTTGGGCTTTGGTTTTTGTGCGTGTGGTGGGCCTGGGGCCTACCTCCGGTGTGATTGCAATTGGCCTGACCTACGGTGGCATGCTGGGCAAGGTGTATGCCGAAATTTTGGAAAGTGGAGACCCCGCAGTGACGCAAAATTTACTTCGAAATGGCTCGGGCCGTTTGCAGGCATTCTTTTACGGAACTTTGCCGCAAAATGCAGCTGAGTTGTCCAGCTATACGGTTTACCGCTGGGAGTGTGCGATTCGCTCCTCCGCCGTGTTGGGATTTGTGGGTGCGGGTGGCTTGGGCCAGCAATTGGACTCCTCCATGAAAATGTTTGCAGGTGGCGAAGTGTCCACCATGTTGCTGGTTTTTGTGTTTTTGGTGTGGCTGGCTGACCGCTTCAGCGCTTGGTTGCGGAGGGCTTTGATGTGAGTAATGCCTCCCCTAAAGGTTTGAAAGCAGAGGGTCAAACTGCAATGCCCTTGCCACCCCCACTGTTTGATGCGCGCTGCAAATCCTGCTGGATTGTATTTGGCATTTTGGTATTGGTGGTCGTCAGTTTTTGGAGCCTGAATTTACAGATTGCCCAATTTGCCAGTTGGGACGCAATGGGCCGCATGGGCAAGTTTTTGGGTGAATTGCTGAAGCCCAATTTGGACAGTGGCTTTTTGATTAAAACTGCATGGGCCACGCTAGAAACTTTGGCCATGTCTGCACTGGGCACCCTGCTTGCTGCGGGGTTTGGCCTTTTCTGGGCTTTGCCTGCCAGCAAAACCCATGAGCAAGACCCCGCCCGGTGGCGAGTAGCCAGCCGCGCAGTATTAAACGTGTTGCGCAGTATTCCCGAATTGGTATGGGCGGCCTTGTTGCTGATTGCAGTGGGCCTTGGCCCGTTTGCAGGTGCAATGGCTTTGGCTATGCACACCACAGGCGTGTTGGGGCGTTTGTTTGCCGAAAGTATTGAAAATGCTCCGGGCGAGCCTGCTTTTGCGCTTCGGGCTCGAGGTGTGAGCCCTGCCAAAGTGTTTTGGTATGCCACCTTTCCACAAGTGCTCCCCCAGTTAATTAGCTACACCCTTTACCGCTGGGAGAACAACATACGAGCAGCCGCTGTGTTGGGTGTCGTGGGCGCAGGCGGTTTAGGCCAAATGATGGCTTACCACATGGGCTTGTTTCAAATGAGTGAAACCAGCACCGTGCTGTTGGCCATGATTATTTTGGTGGCCTTGGTGGATGTGTTGAGTTATGTCACTAGGATAAGGCTGGCGAGTTAAATTGTAATTGTGAGTTGCTGAAATGAGTGGCCGATTCAGCTTTTTTTTGCATTGGTGCCCGTCAACCCCTGCTGAGTGTTTGGGGGGCATAGCCAAACATTTTGGCGTAGTCAATCAAATCCCGGGTGATGTAGCCTTTACTTTGATAGTGTGCTTTCGTTTGTTCAGAAAAGAGCGGGGAAAACAGCACCATTTCGCGATCCCATTCTGCCAAATGTTTGTGTCCGTTGGTTTGAAAAAATGCATTTACATGTTGTTCGAAGCCCGGGATGTTGTGTGCCGTTGATGATCGCTTGCAGCATCCGAATCGAATCTTCTTGTTTGTCTCGTCTAATGCAACAAGATCAATTTCAATTGCTTTTGAAATATCCTTAGACCGATTCCAGTATCCGAGTTTCAGGGTCGATAACTCAAAGTCACCTTTACCTTTGCGAGAAGTTTCAAGGTGTAAAGACTTGACTAGCTTTTCAAATGCAATTCCCTCGAGCGTTTCAAGTCGTCGTAAGGCCGGAGCAATCACTTTTTCAAGTGGCTTCAATCGAGCTTCTTCGCGTGCAGGTTTGGCGACAGACAGCCATGCTTGAAGGAAGTTGTCGGCGATGTAATAGCGAGCGTTTCTGCTTTTGCTGTCAGAAAACACAGGCTGCAATTTATCGACCATTCTAAACCGCTCAACGAGTCGCGCTATGTGCGTTCCAAACGCATTTTTTTCGTCTTCGTCTTTGAGTGCTGCAACAATTTCTGCGTGATTGCAGCCAGCGTGGTCTGCCAAATAGTGCAAAATTGAGACAGCCTTGCCTCTTAGCTCCCGGAGAAACCAAGTGTCAGCCTCTTCTGACAGCGGGCTAGAATTCCGGATGAACATCCGCCGCAAAAGCTCAGGCGCAAAATCCGCGCTGCCTAATGTAAATAAGTCCTGTTCATACGCATCATGATAGAACTTAGGTACACCTTCGAAAAAGGTCCACAAAGTTAACCATTGCCCTGGTTCACGTACCTCCTGACTTGAAAATACAGACAGGAGATCTTCAAAGTCCCAGTGATCCAAACGAATTTGGGCTGTAACGCGGCCATAAAGCGGAGCGCCTTTATCGTCCAAAAGTGCATTCATCTCCGATTGCAGTGAACCCAGCACAAAAAGACCGCCGTGTTTCAATTGGGCACCACGAAGTTTATCGACCTCAGCCTGTAAAAATGAATTGAAGGCCTGGAGTTTGTTGCGAGTAAAGTATTGGAATTCGTCCAAAACGAGTATGAAGCCAGCGGTGCAGAGCTTGCCTATAACTTCGGCCATTGTTGCAAAATTGACCGCACAACTGGCTAAATTTTGCACCTGCACATGATCACATCTGGACAAACTTTGTCTAAAGGTGTAGGTCACATCTCGTTCATCTGAATCAGGCACTTGCATGTAAATTAAGCGGGTGCTGAGGCGCTCTTCTTTTTTTGCCAACTCACTGAGTAGAGTTGTTTTCCCGATACGACGTCGCCCTTCTATTCGACAAAAGAACCATCTTCCAGATTCAACAATTCGCCGGAGCTCAGCTAAAGGTTCTGAGCGGCCATAAAAATTCCATATGCTCATAAAGTCTAGCCTACTTTATTGTATGTTATTTGGAAAAATTTTTTAAGTAAATGATTTAATTGAATAATTTTGACAGCTTAACATTAAATTATATTAGCATACTTTTTTGTATGCTAGGAATTTTTAGTCCATAGACTTTGCCAAGCCTCAAATTCCCTAGGCCTAAGTTTAAATCGCGCAATATTGCCAATATGCAAATCAGCCAACTCTTGGGTTATCACTTTAGCGAATTGGGGGCGGTCACTTTCCACCACATATTGTATTGAGAATTGCTGAGCAAATGCAGCAAGCTCCCAGCTGTTTATCTTGCCCAGTACCGCGTCAGACACCGCGCTGGAAATTGCCTGCTTGTATTGAATCTTAAAAGGGTCTGGCAGCCCAACACCACTTTTCATCACCGACAGCTTGCTGCACGAGCGTTTGTAAGCCCATACAAAAAGCTCGCGTAGGGGTTCAATTTGATAAGCCTCGTAAACGTTCAACAAGGTTTGGCTGTACAAATTTTGCGGCACATCAGTAAATAGGAATGGCTGCAACCTATTGTGAATCAACGGTATATTGACCGCCAGCCTAGCTAAAGGGGCGTTCATTCCCTCAAAGAGTTGCAGGTGCGAGAGGTGTAGCCACACAAAAAAAGCTTGCTCGAATGGGTCAGAAATTTCGGAAGCAGTTTCTAGAAAAAGGTTGAAATGCTCGTCCATTTGCTGGCTGCGGTTGGGTAACAAATTGTTTGCGAGTAGGGCATGCAAGTTGAGTAATGTATACGCTTCAAATTGGCTTGCACCACTGCCTGAGTTATCGAGGTTTTTAACGGGCTCAATATGTGAGCCTAATGAAAACTCAATTGCCTCCATGTGATTCAAAAGCATCTGAACTTCGTAGGTGCTTTTTTCAGCAGCCCACCGACCATTCAGCAGCAAAGCCTCTGCCTCGGGTAAGGAGTAGGTGTTGCCATCAAGCCGGCAGGAGTTCCACGCCAATTCAACCTGCCAACGTTTGGAAATACCGTCGATTTTGTGAGCAGTTCCCGCAGCATATAGCTGCGCCCTCAACGATTCATCCAAATAAAAGCTGGTGTTGGGGTTGTACGCTTCCATTAACTTCAGCAGCTTGGCCATCGGTCCGTTCATTGGACCACTCATTGGCCCACTCATTGGCGTACGGATTGCACCACCCGCTTTTGCTCTACCCGGGGTGATGTACTCCGCCTCAGGGGCATAGGCCCAATGGTCTCGCTTGGCTGCTGTGCTTGCCGCCAGCGTGTACCTGCTGGCCCTGGCCTTGCCCGTGCGCACAACTCGGCCTTGCTCTATCAAATCCAGCAACCACCGCTGAAGTGCCCGCCGGTTAGGCGGTGCGGGTTGCATTTCGCTGGCAATTTGCTCAAGGCTTGCGCCGTCCGGATGATTACGTAAAACAGCAAGGATGCCCTGCGCGCGGGTAATGGGGTTTTCTCGTGTCATGGAATGGATGTCAAATAAATGTCGCAATTAAATTGCAGCAGTTTTAATGTCGCAATACTTGTTTAACTGCAACCTATTGTACTTATCTATTTTCAAAAATTCTTTTTTAAATAGTATTGCGACAAAGTTGTGGGTTCTTTGCTGCAGAGCCAAATAGGTAGGTAAGTATCTAATTACTTCTAATCATTTTTGTACTTGCTCTAAGAGGCACATTGTTAATTCACCGTGTGCACCTCACACAAAATGCTTGGCCAGATCAGCGATGTCGGGCGCCACCCAACTGGACTCGACACAGTCATCCAGGTGCTGCGCCATAAACTGAATGAGCTGCATGGCGGCATGGGGTAGGCGGCGATCTTTTCTGCTGACCAAATACCAATGGCTTTCAAGCGGAAAACCCGCGACAGGAAGAATCGCCAGTTTTTCGCGTCCTTCCTGCAAGGTATGGGCGGAAATCACGGATAAACCCAAGCCTGATTCAGTACCGAGCCTGATGGCTTCGTTGCTTTCAATCTGCATGGTGTCGCTCAGTTCAATGCCTTGGCTGCTGAGCCATGATTCAAACATCATCCGAGTGGCAGAGCCAGGCTCGCGGATCAAAAAGCGTTCATGTCGTAGATCCCCAAAAACAAGGCTGCTACGGCTTGCGGCCCAGTGGTCAAGCGGCGCAATAATTTGCAGTGGATTTTTAAGTATGCGTGTTGCTTGAACGGCGGTGCCACTTGGCGGGTGGCTAAACACATACAAATCATCTTCCTGCTTGGAAAAGCGTTCAAGAATGTGGGCGCGGTTGCCAATATTCAATGTCACGCCCACTTTAGGGAACTGCCGGTAAAAAGCCCCCAAGATACGTGGCAACACATACTTCGCGGTGGTGACAATTCCAATATTGATATGGCCCGAACCGCCGCCGCGCACCTGTTCAAGGAAGCCATTGAAGTCTTCAAAGCGCACCAAGACATCACAGGCAGCGCGATAAAGTTCCTCTCCAACATGGGTCAAGACCATTTGCCCGTCGCGGGTATCGAACAAAGGCTCGTTGACGGCTTCCCTGAGTTTTTTCAACTGCAGCGACACAGTGGGTTGGGTTAAATGCAAAGCACGGGCCGCTGCCGAGATGTTGCCAAGACGCGCTACTTGCACATAAACCTGCAGCAGCCGAAAACTCAAGTGGCGAATGTTCATAGATGATTGTCTATATAAAATGTGAAGATAATTTATTATTAAATATAGTAAAAAGCTAGGACAATCGCCACCACGCTGATGTGGAGGAATATTTGAATGCCCGATATTGTCATTGCTTTTTTCGCCCTGGGCCTGTTCGCAGGGCTGTTGAAGTCGGACCTGAAGGTGCCGCAACCCGTGTACCAAACATTGTCAATTCTGTTGATGCTGATACTCGGCCTGAAAGGCGGCTTGGCCTTGCATGGAAAGTTTGATGTGGCGATGCTCTCTACATTGATTCCCATCGCGGCATTGGGTGTGTTGCTGCCGCTACTTTGTTATCCGATTTTGCGCAAACTGGTCGGCCTGCCAATGGATGATGCTGTCAGTATTGCTGCTCACTACGGGTCAGTCAGCGCGGGAACCTTTGCCGTGGTGCTGACTTTGGTTGAGAAGGCAGGTATGCCCCTAACCCCAGAGACCACCTTGTATTTGGTTGTGCTTGAGTTGCCTGCAATCGTGATCATGCTGTACTTGCACCGCAAGCTCAGTGGGCAGGGCAACAAGGGTGGAATTTTGCGGGAGGCCCTAACCAGTCGCGGTGTTTTACTGCTGGGGGGTGGAGTGTTGATTGGGTACCTTTACGGACCGATTGGACTTGGCCCTTTGGCCCCGGTATTGCTAAACGGCTTCAAAACCATTTTGGCACTATTCCTGCTCGAGATGGGAATTTGCACAGCCAAAGTCTGTTCGCCCTTGCCTTTGCAGTATTGGCGCTTGATGGTGTTTGCCGCATTGATGCCTTTTGCGCTGGCCTGGGTTGGTATTGCGACTGCGCTGGCATTGTCGCTACCAGTAGGCAGTGCATTGGTGCTGGCCAGCCTGACCGCCAGCGCATCCTATATTGCGGCTCCTGCAGCGATTCAGGCCGCTATTCCGAACGCCAACATAGGCCTTGCCATGTTGGCGGCGCTGGGAATTACTTTTCCTGTGAACGTTTTAATGGGCTTGCCGCTTTATCAGCAGTGGGTACAGATTTTCTATTCATGAATGGGTGTTGATCAAACTCTGCATAGGGCGCCTTCCAACCCAGCAAGCTGCTGGTCTTTTCGCACCGGGCGCGCAAGTCTTCAGGGTTGGCGCCGCCCAGGTGCACAATGCCATAGCGGTAGCTGCGCAGCCATTTAAAATCGCGCTCAATTTGCCCCGCCAGTTTGGGAAACTCAAACAGCAGGGCATCTGGAAATTGTTCCCAAAACTGGGCTTTGCTTGCCGCGCTGGGCATTGCCACTTCTACCTTGGGGTCAAATGACCGGTACACAAAGCTGCTGGCGCATTGCGCCGTGGGCAATTGCTGCGGAAGGTGTGAAGGGTCGATGCCGTGCCCAAGGGCGAGTGCAATTTCATGCAGGTTGATGCCCTGCACGCGGCGGTACAAATCTGAAAACTGCGAGGCCATGCGTGGGTTGAATTCAATCACCGTCAATTTGTCGGTTTTGGGGTTGTAAAAAAACTCCATATTGAACAAACCGTGATCAAAACCGATGGCCTCGAAAAAGCGGCGAGCCACGTCCTCAGCACGTTGCTGAATGTGTAATGGCAGGCGGCTCGGGTAGTCAAAGCGCATGAACGCATCGGTGCCGGGGTACATCACCGAGTCCACAACGCCCAAACGTTTCAGGCGGCCATCAAACACGTAGCCGTCAAGGCAGTACTGGTCGCCTTCTGTGGGGGTTTCCAGCATTAGGCTGTGTGCAGTGCCCGCTTGTGGCAAGCGCTCTTTCAATAACCTTTCAAACGGTTCCACCAGGTGGCGTATAACCCAAAGTTCCCACGGGGCAAAGCGGGTGTGTTGGTGTAGCTCGGCTTGCTTGTTCACTTGGCAAGCCAGTACTGAAAATGCGGCTTTGATTGGCTTGACGTAGGCCGGGTAGGTTAATCCGTCAGGCACTGGGCCGCCGTATTTGGCATCCAGCCGCGCAAATTCCAAGTTGGCTTCAGGGGCTACTTGTTGAAGAATTTCTCGCGCATACAATTTGTGTTGGCAAGCCAGTACCGCTTGCACAGATGTGCCGTGCAACCCCATTTTTTCGGCAATCAAGGCGGCATTCAATGCGCCAAATTGTTCGTGGTTGGACACCACCGCTTTGGCGCCCAGAAGTTTGGCTTTTGCAATCGAAAGGTTTGCAAAACGATCCATGTCATACCACGCAAGCCGGGCGTTGCTGGGGAATGTGAACAAGTCAAAGCCCGAGTGCGCTTGGGGCCACTGGGCTTGAAGTCTAGAAAACTCGGTTTGGTCCCAGTCGTAGGAAAATAAAACCAGCGTTTTGGGGTAAGGCTGCATGGAGCGTCTTTTTGGTCTTTTTGGTTTTTCTGTTTGGGCAGTTGAAATTTTAACGGCCTACGTCGTTCAGGCTCCAGTCGTAGTCCAAATAAGTGACTTCTAAGCTTTTTGCAATCAATTGTTGTTGCACGGCAGGGTCGTCGCTTAGCTCTTTGGCGTATTTGGCAAACACATCTTTCAGGTTTTGAAAGCCGCCGCTGCCGCCTTCAAAATCCTCTTTGAACCATTTAAAAATGGAGCTGGCCTGTATTTCGTCTTTTTGCACCCGGTTACGGGTTTTGTCGGAAAGGAATCGTTTGAACCCAGTTTCCATTTGGCTGTTGAGTTTGGCGGCTGTAAAAGCTTCGTCCAAAAGGGCAGGGCAGCCCACGCTGGCGCAGTTTACAGCAGCATGTACCCGAGGGTCTTTAAACACAGGCCGAAGTTGCTCATGTTCTATCCAATCCAGGTTGCGCGGTTTGCCCAGCAGGGTGAAAAATTCGTTTTTCCATGGGCTTTTTAAAAAGGTACCCAAATCTTTGATGGACTTAAGCTTGGGGTATTTGGTCAGAATCAACTCAACTGTGAAGCCGTTGTAAGCATTGATTAAAAACGCCATCTTTTGTTCTCGGCTAAAGGCGTTGTATTCCTCTTGCGTGACGGCAGACCACTCCTTCAACACGGCCTTCAATGCCTCGCGGTCTTTGGCGAACTGGGCGTAATCCACCTGGGATGCCTTCTTACCCGGAAGCCATTTGACATGCTTTTGCACTAGGCTGTTCCATTGCGCGTAGCTGTGGTCTGGCGGAGCCGCTTGCGCCAGGGTTGCCAGCATGAACAGCGCAAAACCTACGCACAGTGTGGTGACTCGATGTAGGGCCGTATTCTTGTTTTGTGACATGTGCGTTAGCATAGAGCGCAATTCCTTGTGGTTTACAAAAGCTTACTTCATATTAATTCGTTCAAACCAACAATTTGGTTGCAGCTGATTTCCTTGCAGCTGAGGAAGCCTATTTTAGGTTGTTGATAAACCACAATTAATGGAGGCCCTCCATTGTTGATTGCTGCAGTGCGTTATGCTTTGGGCCTGAGGGTGTTGGGGCGTGGCACTCTGGTGTTTTAAATTTAATAAGTTGTTGATCTGTCGATGAAAAATATTTTAAATGTGCGCGTTTTGCTTGGCGCAACCTTGCTGTTTTTGGCTGCATGTGCAAGCCAGCAGCCGCCTGCTGTGGTTACTGGCCCTGATGCGGGTACGCAGCCCGCCCCTGTGGAGGCCAAACCTAGAATTGCTTTGGTTCTTGGCGGTGGTGGCGTAAAGGGTTTTGCACATGTGGGCGTTATTAAAGTGCTTGAAGCCCATGGCATCAGGCCCGACATTGTGGTGGGCACCAGCGCAGGGTCATTTGTGGGCTCTATGTATGCAAGCGGGATGAGTGTGTTTGACCTGCAAAAAGTGGCGCTGTCCATGCAGGAAAGTGATATTCGTGATTTAACGCTGAGCACCCAAGGCTTCTTGATTGGTGAAAAGCTGCAAAGATTTGTCAATGAACAAGTCAAAAGCAAGCCTATCCATCAGTTCCCCATCCAGTTTGTGGCGGTGGCAACTGAGTTATCCAGCGGCGAAAAAGTGGCATTCAATTACGGCAATGCAGGGCAAGCTGTGCGAGCGTCTTGTGCCATTCCCAATGTGTTTTTACCCGCTGAAATTGGTGGAAAAAAGTATGTGGATGGTGGCTTAGTCAGCCCTGTGCCGGTTAAAACTGCCCGTGATTTTGGGGCGGACATTGTGATTGCGGTGGACATTTCTGCGAAGCCAAAAAAAGGCGTGACCAATTTGGGTTTTTGGGGCTTGTTGGACCAAAGCATTAACATCTTAAGCATGCAGGCTTTAAGAATGGAGCTTGCTATGGCCGATGTGGTGATACAGCCCAGCGTGCAACATGCAGATGCTTTGAACTTGGACCAGCGGCATGAGTTTTTGCTGGAGGGTGAGCAAACCACTCAGAAGCAGATTGAAATGATCAAAGCAAAGATTCAGGCCTATAAAGTTAATTCAGTTTTATTGAAGAATAAAGTGTCTTCATAAGACACCCATTTGCTGCCGTTGCGGGAATGACTCCGCCCAAGCAGACAAGACCCAGTTGCAATACAAACCCAATGTTCTTCAGATTTTGTTAAGCTGTGCCATGTAAGCTGGCCAACTTTAATACCTTTAGACAGGCAGGTGTTGTGCGCTCTGATTCACTTATTTTTGGTGTTGCTGTTGGCTTGGCTCTTGTTTCGCTGGCAGCATGCGCACCTTTACCTGAACAAAAAGCCCAAGTATTCAAACCGAAAGCTGCCCCTTCACCTGTGCCTGCAGTACCCGATGCAGCAGCACCTCCGGTTGCGACTGGGTTTTGGGCGGAATTGGATAACCATGCTTTACAAGCCCCAAAGTCGGTTGAGCGCGACGCAGACCAACTGTTAGCCTACCTGATTAAACCTGCAAAAACCGATGAGCAAAAAGCCCGTGTGATTTACCGTTGGTTAACCAGCCGGTTTACCTACGATGTGGCCAGTTTTCAGGCGCGCAATTACAAGCGGCAAACCCTTGATCAGTTGTTGGTTAGCCGACGCGGCGTGTGCGATGGGTATGCAGTGGCATTTCAAGAGTTGGGCAAAAAGGCGGGCTTAACCGTCAAGCTGATTGAGGGCCGGGCCAAGGGCGGTTCCAATGGTGAGCAATTTACAGCCGACCAAGCCAACCACGCGTGGAACATGGTTTTGATCAACGGCCAGTGGAAGATAGTTGACGCCACTTGGGGGGCTGGACATGTGGATGACAAGAATGGTTATCAAGCCAAACTGGATGATTTTTACTTCATGACCCCAGTTGAAAACCTGCTGTTAAGCCATTATGACTTTTCGGACCCTTTGGGCGTATTTTCAGCAAGGCAAATTGGCTTGAAAGAGTTTGAGAGTTTCCCTTTTTCAGGCACTCGGGCAGTGGCGGTGGGGTTTGATGTCAATCGGGTTTTGAATCACTACCGGCAAACTCTTTTGCAACCAGTCGTTGATACTTTCAACCAACCCTATGGCAGTTTTCAGGTGGCGCAGGCCCCAGTGGCTAAGCAGCTTAAGGCAGGGCAGCCTTATGAGTTTCAGCTTAAAACAGACTCTTTTGGGCAATTGATTGCATTTCAGAGCCAAAGCCAAAACAACAGCACAGAGTTTGTGCGCAAGGGTGGATACTACGTGGCCACCATCCGCCCTGCGCCCGGTGACTTGATGGTGATGGGCAGTACTGGCAATGCGGGTGAATATGAGGCGTTGCTGAAGTACGAAGTAAGGTAAGTGGTGGTTTACCCGCCTACCTTTTATTGACCAACCTCTTTTATTGACCAACCTTCCTGTGCAGGTAAAAGCCCGCGCCCAAGCTTAAACCCCAAGCCAGTAGCCAAGCCGAATAGTCGGCAGCCCGGTTTTGTGGTTCCCACACCAGCATCAGGCTACTAATAAGCAAAATGATGGGGTAGTGAATCAAAAATACCGAGTAAGAAGCGTCGCCCCATTGCTCAATCCAAGAGATTACCTTGGCGCGCACAGCATTTTTTGCATAGTTGCGGTTGTTATTCAGAAACCACTCCCGCAGGGGTTCGCCATATAAAAGTACGGCTGCTGCAAAGGCTGCCACCAGCAAGCGTTCTCGCCATTCAATCCACAAGCCCAGGCTTAGAAAACCGACAATAATGGCGCTCCAAACTGCACGGCGTTGTTGAAGAATGGCCCAGTGGCACATCATACCCAAGCCATAACTTCCAAAAAAATAAATGGCCCATTCATCAATATCAGGGTTGCGATTAAACCAATACAGACCTGCTGCACTCAGGGCAAGCAGAAGAATCAAAGCCCAGGTGTGGAATGCGACTTGGGTTTTTTGTGATAAATATTTGGCTGCGCACAATGCCATTGCAGTGAGGGCAAACAACTGCAAGTCAATTGCAACATACCAAACCCCAGCAGACAGGGCTTCCACACCCAGCACGTCATGCAAAAGCAGCACGTGGGCAAGAAGTTGATAAAGGGTTTGGCCCCAATGCAGCTTGTCCTGAAGTATCCACAACTCAACCATGATCATGACCATGGTTGCGATTAGCATGGCCACCCAGTAGGGCTTGCCTAGCCTTAAGTAACGTTGCCAAATGACTTGGGGCAGTGAGCTTTGTACCTGGCGCGCCGGGTCAAAGTACTTGCTTAGGCTTTGAACGGACAAAAAGCCGCCAATCACCAAGAAGATTTGTACCACGTACCGGCCTTCCCACATCAGCAGATCGAATAGTCCTTGTAAGCCCAACTGTACCGAGCTGGTCATGGGGCTGTAATTGGCCAAGTGGTGCAGCACAATGACTTGTGAGGCTAGCACTTTGAGCAAATCGATCGAAAAGTTGCGTTTGGACATGTATTTTTACGGATCCGGGTAAACCATGAACTTTTTTTATGCTGCACCTGCAGCAACCTAGGCGCATTGTGCCAGTCCAGCCAGTTTGTGTCCGGAATAACTATTCTAAGTGACCCTTTTCGAGTTCACTATTTGAGCCCCCACTCTAGAAATGTCAGATAGTTGTCAGGATCACTCGCCATAGTTTGCCCATCATTCAGAAAAACTGAGTGTTTTACCAATAGCAATTAATTGCAAAAGAGGAGACTTACAGCATGGCCAATGCAGCAGCTGCACCACGGCCAATGACGGGTGAAGAGAAAAAAGTGATCTTCGCATCATCATTGGGTACGGTTTTCGAGTGGTATGACTTTTACCTGTACGGTTCATTGGCGGCCATTATCGCCAAGCAGTTTTTTACGGGTCTAGATCCCACATCCGGTTTTATTTTTGCGTTGCTGGCTTTTGCTGCTGGCTTTATCGTTCGTCCGTTCGGCGCCATTTTCTTTGGTCGTTTGGGTGACATGATCGGTCGTAAATACACCTTCTTGGTCACGATTTTGATCATGGGTGGTTCGACGTTTATCGTGGGTATTCTTCCTAACTACAACACCATCGGCATTGCAGCGCCAATCATTTTGATTGCTTTGCGTATGTTGCAAGGTTTGGCTTTGGGTGGTGAATATGGTGGTGCGGCAACTTACGTGGCTGAGCATGCTCCGCACGGCAAGCGTGGTGCATACACTGCATGGATTCAAACCACAGCGACTCTGGGCTTGTTCCTGTCCTTGATCGTGATTTTGGGTACTCGTACTTTGATCGGCGAAGAAGCTTTCGCGGATTGGGGATGGCGTGTTCCATTCATCGTGTCAATTCTGCTTCTGGCGATTTCCGTCTGGATCCGTTTGACGATGAATGAATCCCCAGCCTTCAAGAAAATGAAGGAAGAGGGCAAAACATCCAAGGCACCTTTGACTGAAGCTTTCGGTCAGTGGAAAAACCTGAAAGTGGTTATTCTGGCCCTGTTCGGTCTGGTGGCTGGTCAGGCGGTGGTTTGGTACTCCGGTCAGTTTTATGCCCTGTTCTTCTTGACTTCAGTGTTGAAAGTTGACGGTTCAACAGCCAACATTTTGGTTGCTGCGTCCCTGCTAATCGGCACACCGTTCTTCGTGGTTTTTGGTACGCTGTCCGACAAAATCGGCCGTAAGCCAATCATCATGGCGGGCTTGGTGCTTGCAATTTTGACTTACTTCCCGCTGTTCAATGCGCTGACTCAGGCTGCTAACCCTGACCTGGCTGTTGCACAAGAGAAGAACAAGATTGTTGTGACTGCCGCGCCTGGCGACTGTTCATTCCAAGGCAACCCAGTTGCCCGCGAAATCGACTTCAAGAAGTCATGTGACATTGCTAAGCGTTTCTTGGCACAAAACTCCGTGTCTTATGAAAACGTAACAACCGCTGGTTATGGCCCTGCCACAATCCAGATCGGTGACAAGTCCATCACTGCGCCTGTTGGAAATGTGGTGAACAGCAAGTTTGACGATGCTTCCAAGGCCGCTATCGACGCGTTTAAGAAAGACGTTAAAGGTGCACTGACTGAAGCTGGCTACCCTGCCAAGGCAGACCCAGCCAAAGTGGACAAACTCAAGATCATCTTGATCCTGAGCGTGTTGGTGATTTATGTGACCATGGTGTACGGCCCAATCGCAGCGATGCTGGTTGAGATGTTCCCAACACGTATTCGCTACACTTCAATGAGCTTGCCATACCACATTGGTAACGGCTGGTTCGGCGGCCTGATGCCAACAATCGCGTTTGCGATGGTTGCTCAAAACGGTAACATGTACTACGGCTTGTGGTACCCGATCATCATCGCTTCGATTACTCTGGTTATCGGCGTGTTGTTTGTTCGTGAAACGAAAGATGTAGACATCTACGAAGGTGATTAATCTTTAAGATGTGAATGGTCTGGGGGTGGCTTGGCTACCCCCGGCATTCAAAAAAGCGGCCTCTGAAGAGGCTGTTTTTTTGAATGTAAAAAAGGAGAGTAACCATGTGGAAAATTGTTGTCGGTTTTATTTTGTTCGCGGCTTTGTCGATGTTTGTCATCATGAAAGGCGGCGATAACTTGGACATGAGTGGTGAGAAGCATGGTGGGGAGCATCATGAAGAACCCAAGAAGTCGGATGACGCTATTGCTGTTCCACCGGCTGGTGCTCCAGTAGAGCCTCCCGTACCGGCAGCACCTGTTGTTCCTGCAGCGCCTGCTGAGCCAGCGGCTCCAGCTGCAAAATAAGTCAAACGTGTTTCCTTCCAAGCAGTCTTCATAGTAGGGGCTGTTTGTTTTTAAAAAGCCGGGCTTCTTCATTGAGTTTCCCGGCTTTTTTCTTGCCTGCTGCTTTGTACCGCCGCACGCTGATGCCTGAGCCTTTTCAATCGCGATCGACAGACCGGAACGCTTGGTGCCGCTTGTTTCCGGGCTCCGCAGCGTTGTTAGGTTGATTGTTTCAGATGTGGTTTGTCGCTTCTAGCTGCCTTTTCAATCTGCGCTGCCTTTTCAATCGCAATCGACAGACCGGAACGCTAGGTGCCGCTTGTTTCCGGGCTCCACAGCGTGTTTAGATTGATCGGTGCAGATGTGTTTTGTCGCCCGGCGCGTCCCCTGAAGCGCTTATCCGGTCCTGCCTGATTGCGCTTGCGCGGCAGCTTGGGGCGGTGATAATGCTGGCGGCATCGGCATCGGCATCGGCATCGGCATCGGCATCGGCATCGGCATCGGCATCGGCATCGGCATCGGCATCGGCATCGGCATCGGCATCGGCATCGG
>JARWZZ010000004.1 GCA_029866125.1 Limnobacter sp. | reverse complement strand
CGACCTTCAGAACCCCACCGATTTGACCAGCAAATCAGCAAATTTCCTTTTAGATTCAACTACTTCGTGCTTCGTTTCGCGCTGCGTCGTGCAGCAGAGAAACGAGATTATGCACACACTCTTCAAAGCCGTCAACACCTTCGGCAAAGAAAAATGAAGGTTTTGTTGCAGCGCTTGATTCAAAGACCCGGTTGCTCCTGAACTTTCAATCACTTAGCCCTGAAAATCTTTTTTCAAATTTTTTCATATTTTTTGAACAAGTTCTGAAAAACCGCCCAAGGAGTGCTTGTTATGAAGTGCGGCGACTGAATGATTTATGATCTAGACACAAAATATTCAAAACAACATGGGGACTTTCGGTATGCCAACTACATTAAATGAGTTCAAACAGCAGAAATTTGACGTCAATGGAATCACTATGAATGTGGTGATTGAGGGGAAAGGGCCTGATGTACTGCTATTACATGGCTTTCCTGATTCGCATTCGATCTGGCGATTTCAAATTCCAGCCCTTGTGGCTGCAGGGTACCGTGTGATCGCACCGGACTTGCGTGGCTTTGGCGACACTGACATGTCACTCATGGTGGGTGATTACCACATCGACAACTTGGTAAAGGATGTAATCGGTTTGTTGGATGCGGTGAAAGCCAAGAAGGTATTGATGGCTGGTCATGATTGGGGATCGGTGTTGGGTTGGTTTGTGGCACTTCGCCACCCGGACCGGGTGAAGGCTTATGTTGCGATGTCGGTGGGGCACCCTACTTGTTATGCCACGGGTGGTATGCAGCAAAAGATCAAAGGTTGGTACACAGTGTTCTTTCAACTTAGAGGGTTGGCGGAGCGAGTACTCACTATGAATAACTTTGCCTACTTTGATAAGTTTACGAAATGCCCGATTGAAATGCCTGATTGGCGCAAGTCGTTGAGTCGGCCTGGCCGCCTGACGGCTGGCTTAAATTGGTACCGGGCCAATATGGCGATGATTTTGCCTAGGAATCACGGTTCGGTTCAAATGCCTGTGATGGGAATGTACAGCACGGGTGATGTGGCGTTGATTGAGGAACAAATGAGTAGATCGGGCGACTACTGCTCTGCGGGTTGGAGATACGAGAGACTGGAGGGCGTGGGCCACTGGATGACTTCCGAGGCGCCGGATAAGGTGAATTCCTTACTGGTTAACTATTTTGATGAACACAAGTCGAAAAAGTAGGCGCGCTTAATTACCCAGCAAATAGGCAGGATTGTGGACAAGATCGAATGAAAGCTGTGTTGGAGATTTATTTGTGGGTGGGGCTCTTGCTTGGCCTGTTGACATTGCTATTTGGCATGTTGAGGGGAAGGTCAAGGGACCAACACCTGTTGATGAATGGATTGAAATGGTTTCTGGGTGCGGGCGCTGTTGCATTGGCTTGGCCAGTTGCTGGGTATTGGGTCATTGAGGGTGAGTTAAACAGAAGGCGCGCATTGAGGGAGTCGGCTGGCAAAGATTCCGAGAAGCCGGTCCAACTATGAAAGAGAAAGGCAGTGTGTCGGTTTACTTCGTTCAATCTGCGCTTGAGCCTGTGAGGGCCAAGGGGCTGGATGTTGAAGCATTGCTTCAAGAGTGTGGCATTCCACACGCGTTGGTGCTTGCACCCAACAGCCGAGTGACGGCTCAAAACTTTGCAAACCTGTGGTTGGGTGTGGCACGTGTGCTGGACGATGAGCTGTTTGGCCAAGACTCGCGCCGTATGAAGGTGGGAAGTTTTGCAATGTTGTGTCAGATCCTGATTGATTGCGCCACTTTGAAAGATGCAATTTTGCGCATGACGCGCTATTTCAACCTGATTCTGGATGATTTTATTTGCGGTCTGGACATGAGCGGGAATCTTGCATGCTTGGTGATTCGGGAAAAAGCCCCCTCCCCCAATCCACGCGTGTTGGGTTATGAAACTTTGTTGATGCTGCAACACGGTGTGATTTGCTGGTTGATTGGTCGGCGCATACCGATTGTTTCAGCAAGCTTTACGTATGAAGAGCCTTCACGAAGTGCGGAGTACAAGTTTATGTATTGCGAGCAGTTGGCTTTTAATGCAGACCGGACTCGCTTGACTTTTGATGCTGCGTTTCTCGATCGACCTGTGATTCAAAATGAGCGATCGCTGAAGGAGTTCATTCGGGTTGCTCCAGCCAATATTGTATTGAAGTATAAAAACCACTCGGGCATTTCTGCCCAGATTAGGCGGCGATTGAGGGCGGTAGCGAATGGAGAGTGGCCTGAGTTTGAAGAGGTTGCTTGCGGCATGAATATGACCACGTCTACCCTGCACCGCCGGCTGGAGTCGGAGGGGGAAACTTTTCAGTCCATCAAAAACAATGTGCGTAGAGACATGGCGATTGAACTGCTGAGCCACACCAGCAAAAAAATAAGTGAGATTTCTGAGGAATTGGGGTTTGCAGAGCCCAGTGCTTTTCAGCATGCTTTTAAAAAATGGACTGGCACTCGCCCCGGCGAATATAGACGAAAGTCCGGGGCAGGTGAACAAGACCAATCAAGCTTACATGCTACGGCGATACTGCCCGCCCACCTCGAACAAGGCGCTACTGATTTGACCGAGTGAGGCCACACGTACGGCCTCCATCAAACACTCGAACACATTGCCATCGTCAATCACGGCCTGTTGCAAACGGGCAAGCACTTGTGGTGCTTCTTTTGCGTGGCGACTTTGGAAATCTGCGAGGCGTTTGAGTTGGGACTGCTTTTCTTCTTCAGTGGAACGTGCCAGCTCCAGCGAGGCTTGCACTTCTTGCCCTTTGGGATTGCGGAATGTGTTTACGCCAATGATGGGCAAGGTTCCATCGTGTTTAAGGTGCTCGTAGTGCATGGATTCTTCTTGAATTTTGCCGCGTTGGTAGCCGGTTTCCATGGCGCCCAGTACGCCGCCGCGTTCTGCAATACGCTCGAACTCTTGCATCACAGCTTCTTCAACCAAGTCGGTCAGCTCTTCAATGATGAATGAGCCTTGGTTGGGGTTTTCGTTTTTGGCCAAGCCCCACTCGCGATTAATGATCAATTGTATGGCCAAAGCGCGGCGCACGGATTCGTCAGTGGGCGTGGTGATGGCTTCGTCATACGCATTGGTGTGCAGGGAATTGCAGTTGTCGTAAATTGCAATCAATGCCTGCAGGGTGGTGCGAATGTCGTTGAAGTCAATTTCCTGAGCGTGCAATGAACGGCCTGAAGTTTGGATGTGGTACTTCAGTTTTTGGCTGCGGTCATTGGCTCCATATTTTTCACGCATGGCCACGGCCCAGACGCGGCGGGCCACTCGACCCAGGACAGTGTATTCGGGGTCCATGCCGTTGCTAAAGAAGAAGCTGAGGTTGGGTGCGAAATCGTCGATCTTCATGCCACGTGCCAAGTACGCTTCGACAAAAGTGAAGCCGTTGGACAGGGTAAATGCAAGCTGAGAAATGGGGTTGGCGCCCGCCTCGGCAATGTGGTAACCGCTGATAGAGACGGAGTAGAAATTGCGCACTTGGTTGCAAACAAAGAACTCTTGAATGTCGCCCATGACTTTCAGCGAAAACTCGGTCGAGAAGATACAGGTGTTTTGGCCTTGGTCTTCTTTCAAGATATCGGCTTGCACGGTACCGCGAACGTTTTTGAGTACCCAAGATTTGATTTGCGCCAATTCATCGACTGTGGGTGTGCGCTTTTTCTCGGCCTTGAATTTTTCAAGTTGCTGATCAATTGCGGTGTTCATGAACATGGCCAATATGGTGGGTGCTGGGCCGTTGATGGTCATGGACACGGAGGTGGTGGGGTCGCACAGGTCAAAGCCGTCGTACAACACTTTCATGTCTTCAAGCGTAGCAATCGAAACCCCCGAGTTGCCTACTTTGCCGTAAATGTCGGGGCGAATGTCGGGGTCTGCACCGTACAAAGTGACGGAGTCAAATGCGGTGGACAGGCGTTTGGCATCCATGCCTTCAGACACCAGCTTGAAGCGTTTGTTGGTGCGGAAAGCATCGCCCTCGCCTGCAAACATGCGGGTGGGGTCTTCGCCTTCGCGTTTGAAGGGGAATACGCCTGCGGTGTAGGGGAAGTATCCGGGCAAGTTCTCCAGCATTATCCAGCGCAAAATTTCGCCATGGTCTTCAAACTTGGGCAAAGATACTTTGCGGATTTGAGTGCCTGACAAGGTGCTCTGTACCAAGCGTGTACGGCTTTCAACAAAACCATCGCCTTTGCGAATTTGAACAACGTAGTCGTCACCCGAGTAGGCTGCTTTGACTTCGGGCCAAGTGGCGATGAGTTTGCGTGAATTGCCGTCCAGTTGCGCATCGCGGTCTGCAATCACGTCTTCAAAGTCAGCGTTTTTGCCTGCTGCATTGAGCATGCGCTGGGCTTCTTGCAACTGCTGGCGTTCGCGCGCAATTTTGACTTGCTTGGCAGTGTTGCTGTGGTAGCCGCGAATGGTGTCGGCAATTTCGGCAAGGTAACGCGAGCGAGCCGCCGGAACAATTGCGTTTTTACCCGATGAATGCCGAATGTTGAGTGGTGCCAATTTGCTGGGTTTGGTTTTGAGGCCGAGGTCAGTCAACTTGGGCAGCATGGCTTGATACAAAGCGGTCACGCCATCGTCATTGAAGCGTGAGGCTTGTGTACCAAAAACGGGCATTTCCTCAGGGCGCTGATTCCACATTTCGCGGTTACGTTGGTATTGCTTGGCCACATCACGGAGCGCATCGAGTGAGCCTTTGCGATCAAACTTATTGATGGCAACAAAATCCGCAAAATCAAGCATGTCGATTTTTTCAAGCTGGGATGCCGCGCCGAATTCTGGAGTCATGACATACATGGACAGCCCGACATGCGGAACAATGGCCGCATCGCCTTGACCAATACCTGAAGTTTCGACAATGACCAAATCAAAGCCAGCCACTTTGCAAGCTGCAATGACATCGGGCAAGGCTTGGGAAATTTCAGAACCCGCTTCACGTGTGGCCAGCGAGCGCATGAATACGCGTGCTTGGCCATTCCATGGATTAATGGCGTTCATGCGGATGCGATCACCCAACAAAGCACCACCCGATTTGCGGCGTGAAGGGTCAATCGAGATGACTGCAATATTGAGGGAGTCATCTTGATCGAGTCGAATGCGACGGATCAATTCATCGGTCAATGACGATTTACCTGCCCCACCAGTGCCAGTAATTCCGAAAACGGGGATTTGGATGGTGTCGGCGGCCTTGTGAACTGATTGTTTGAGAGCGGGCGCGACTTTGTCGTTTTCTAGCGCGGTAATCAGTTGAGCCAATGGGCGCTGGCGGGCAATCATGTCGCCGCTGGTTAAGGCATCAAGAGTTTTGGGGGCGTAATCGGAAATATCGACATCGCAGGCTTGAATCATGGACAAAATCATGCCGACCAAGCCCATGCGCTGCCCATCTTCTGGGCTAAAAATGCGGGCCACGCCATAGGCATGCAGCTCTGCGATTTCAGCCGGCACGATTACCCCGCCGCCACCGCCATACACTTTGATGTGTGCACCGCCGCGCTGGCGCAGCAGGTCAATCATGTATTTGAAGTATTCAACATGACCGCCTTGGTAACTGGAGATTGCTATACCTTGGGCATCTTCATGCAATGCGGCAGTCACAATTTCATCCACTGAGCGGTTGTGCCCTAGGTGAATGACTTCGGCACCATTGGCCATCAATATGCGACGCATGATGTTGATGGATGCGTCGTGCCCATCAAATAGCGAAGCCGCAGTTACAAAACGCACCTTGTTGGTGGGCTTGTATTCAGTCAACTTTTTGGCCACGGATAGGTCTGTCATCTTATTACTCCAATCATGAAAACGGTGCCGAGAGTTTGGCTATGAAATCAGTATAGGAAAATATGACTGAACAGACGATGTCAGAAAATGTCATTCGTGGTGCAAGGTATGGACACCAGCGTCGCGGATGGCCTGCCCCTTACTTTGAACCCCTTTAAACATAATGCGTTTACGTGGATGTGACCTCTAGGCTGACAAGAGATTGCTGTTCAATCTTCTCGAGCAAAAAGGCCGCATCGCGCGCTACTCCGGAAAAGCGCCCAGAACCCCATGTGTGCAACCACGGTAGCCCTAGAAAGTACACGCCGGGCTCGCGACTGACCCCTCGGAAATGATTGGGGTAACCTTTGCCATTGAAAATCGGCAAATCAATCCAGTCAAATGAGCTTTCAAAACCGACAGACCAAACAATACCGGTCACGTTCTCTGCATTCAAATCAATGGATGAGTCGCCCCCCTTCGGTTGCCACACTGGAACGTAGCGAGCATCTTCTGGCGCAGAAATGCCTTTTTCGGCAATGTACCCATCAATCATGTTTTTGATGTTTTCGCTGCTTTGATCGGCGTTGTCGAGATTTTTAACAAGGTCATCAGCAAAGTGCATAACACCGGCGGCGCAGTCTGCGAGACGCCCGTGCAACTGCATGCCTTCCTTGGCTCGCATACGCAAATCGATGTCTCTTCCTCCATCGCGCCCGGTGACATAATGATTGGCCTTTGCCCGCACGGCTTCTTTTTGTGGGTGAAGCTCCACAGGCATGTCGTAATGCCCCATGTCGGCCAACCAGTCCACAACATCCCTGCCACGGTAGCGACGCGCCACCCGAGGTGCACTGCCCACTGACAAATGAACGCCTCTACCTGCCAAATGAAGATCTTCTGCGATTTGACAGCCACTTTGGCCCGAACCAATCACCAACACATTTCCCTCAGGCAACTGTTCAGGATTTCTATATTCGGATGAATGAATCTGCTGAATATGGGATGGTACTTTCTCTGCTACACGTGGAATTCGAGGCTTGTGGTACCCACCTACAGCCACCACAACTTGGTTGGCGGTAAAAGTGCCCTTGGTGCTTTCAATCTCGAAAAGCCCGTCAGCCAGTTTACGCAACTGCTTGACTGCAACACCTTCAAAAACAGGAGGGTTAAACGACGCAGCAAAAGCCTCCAGGTAGGCAACGATGTCGTCTTTTTTCATAAAACCATGTGGATCTGGCCCTGTATAGGGAAAGCCTGGCAAATTACATTGCCAGTTTGGCGTGACCAAGCAGAAGGTGTCCCAGCGCTGGTTGCGCCAACTGTGGCCAATCTGGTTTCGCTCCAACACAACATGATCAATTTCCTTGCATGTGAGGTGATAGCTCATGGACAGGCCTGCCTGCCCCCCGCCGATGACCGCCACTGCATAGTGATCTTTCAAAAGATTTGTATTCATTTTCTTCCCCCTTTCAATCGAGCCGAAGTACTTGAACTGCAGCGGCTGGCGTTTCACGAAAACCACTGGCCTTGGCTTGGATAATTTCCAATTGATCTGCAGCGGCAGAACAGGCAAAGCCGTACTTTTCTCGAACGCGCTCGCTGGCTTGGTTCAATCCAAGCTCGGCAATCCTCATGAATTCAGGCAGTGGATAAACTTGGCCTTCCTGCATGAAATTTCGAATCACTGTGGATGGCGACTGGCACTTCATCACAGTGGAATCGGGCCACAACACATCAAATCGAACCACTGGCATACGCTTCTCCAAGCTCATCGTTTGCATTGTTCAATTGGCTACAACCCAAGAGTGTGGTGGACGAGAAGTCCCACAAAAGTGCACGCTCAACTTCATGTTCGCTTTCGTGCTCGCTTTCGTATTCCCTCTGGTGCTTTAGCCAAACCTCGGGACCTTCTACAACTTGCCCCACCTCTTGGCAAAACAAGTCTCTACTTTTAAACAGTTGCTTCATCTGCTCCACCTTCGACGGCGCCACGCTGAACACAAAACCAAAGCTTGGAAAGGTTTGCATCCAACGCTCCACTGAAACACCCTCGGGGCGGGGAAACGAATCAGGCCATATTTCTGCGCCGCAGCCGGAGCATTCAAGCATCATCAATGTGGTACCCAAAGGGCCTGCCATGCTGATGTCTTTACAGGCCACCGCCAATCCACTTTCGGCGACTTGGGGAAGCAATTCTAGGTCTGCCCTCAATCGTTCTTCAGGCGCATGGGTGCTGGCATTCCAGTTGTTGCCGTAACCTTGATAATTGCCTCTTAAGTCAATCACACTCATCAATACATCACCGGGCTTTGCCGCAAAACTGCTCAACACTTGGGATGCGGTTCCAATGATGGATACAGCCAATTGATTGCGGTCATTTCTCGCATTGGTGTGCCCACCCACAATCGGCACGTTGTAACGGGCTGAGGCCACTGCCATGCCCTGTAGAATTTGCTTCAACTGAGATGAATCGCTTGTCCACACCGCATCGACCACCGCAGTTGCCCTACCCCCCATGGCTGCAATGTCGCTCACATTCACCATCACACCGCAATACCCGGCAAACCAAGGGTCGTCTTGAACGAACTCATTCATGAACCCTTCAATCGCAAACAAAAGATATGAGCCATCAGCCGACTTCAACACCGCGCAGTCATCACCCACCAAGCACGATGAGTCACACGGCTGCCCGCTGGCCAAGGCGTCCATTCCAATTGCAATGTCCTTTTTGTGTGCAAGGCCTTTGCTTTCGCGAACGGTGTGCACAAGCCCCTGAAGCCAGCTCATGCCAACTCCCTGATAGATGCAACATGCCGCGGCTGATTGATAAGATGAACAAACCCGCGTGATGGGTCTTGCGCGATTGGATACAAATCAAGGTTAGCCTGCATGAACATGTGCTCGACACCATGCACATTCACCTCGCCCAGCGCTAGCCAACCCAGCTTTTGAAACAGACCCAAATTTTGAAGCTGTACATTGGCGTAGAAAGTTTTGCAACCTTGGGCACGTGCACTACAAACCGCCATTCGAATAAGGGCTTTGCCCAAGCCCTTGTCCGATCGAAATGACCGGTCAACCGCCAAGCGAGAACCCATCCATACCCCGGGCTCTTGCTCATGAATTCGCACTGTTCCAACCACTGCATCGGGAATACCCAGCATTCCAGTGGTTGCCACCAAGGTGTGTGCTTTGATGTCAAACAGATCATGGTCGCTGGTCTGAAAAATACCTTGCTCCACCACAAAAACTTGATTGCGTAGCTTTTGAGCTTGCCGTAACTCCCAGTCGTCAACGGCCAATTTGATACGACACTCGCTGTAACTAAACTGGTCGGTATTCATTGCATCAACAAACATTGAATCAATAAACATGACATCACCTCGCAAACTGTTTCACGACTCAAAAGCTTTCAGCGTTGAGCAAGCGCCACATTTACCGCAACCCGCCTTCATGTCCTTTGAAAGCATTCCTTCCTCTCGCAGCATTTGCCCCACTGGTTTTAAAACCTCCTGCATGAATTGCGAGCTGGGCACCGGGTGACTTTCCAGTGGCGTACCGCTGATGGGCACGAAGGGCACAATGAAGGGATAGACCCCCCGCTGAATCAACTTCCGGCTCATGTCCACAATTTCATCTTGGGTATCGCCCAAGCCTGCAATGATGTAAGTGCTGACCTGCCCGCGGCCAAACACCGCCACGGCTGCATCGAAAGCTTCCATGTAATAATTCACGGGTACCTTTGCTTTGCCCGGCATAATTTCTTGCCGCGCTTGCTCTGAAATCACTTCCAAATGCATGCCCAAGGTGTCTGCGCCACTTCGCTTTAATGCGTCAAACCATTCGAATTTGTCTGGCGGCTCGATTTGTACTTGAATCGGCAAGTTCACTGCTGCCTTCACAGCTGCAACACTTTCAACCATGATGGCTGCACCACGATCAGGCGTCGCGGGTGTGCCGGTTGTCATCACCATTTGCTTGACGCCATCCAACTCCACCGCGGCCTTGGCCACCTCAGCCAATTGCTGCGGGGTTTTTCTTTCAATGGTTCGGCCAGCCGCCAATGACTGTCCAATTGAACAAAACTTGCAAGACTTGCTTCTGCTTTCGTAGCGAATGCAGGTTTGAAGCACTGTGGTGGCCAACACATCGCTGCTGTGCAGCGTGGCAATTTGCTCGTAGGGAATGCCCTCCGCAGTTTTTAAGGCATAAAACCTAGGCTGCTTTGGGAAATCAATCACAGCGATTGGAATACCGTTTTTGCGCAGCTCGCTTTTTCCGTTTGCATCAGGCTTGCTGGCTATAAAAGGCGACTCCCAAGCAGTGTGGGTGTGCACCGGAATCATCACGGTTTGCCCATCCACCACTACAGCCTTGTGATCAGAAGGCCCTGCCCCACCACGGCGGCTTTGCACGCCCGCAGAAGGATCTTCAAGTCGTAGTCCAAAGGTTTGGAGATCAGTACTCAGCATGGTGAACCCCTGGAATTGTTTTCATCGGGCTTGAGGCCTCATCCCTGACCACCAAACTCAAAAGCTCAGGCCGCGCATAATGCCCAACCGAGTCCATCATGCGTTTGCGTTTGGTGACCAAAGCCATATCAAGGTCGGCAACCACCATGCCCTCGCCTTCGGTGATTGGCGCGCCTAGCAGCTTTCCTTCAGGGCTCACAATGGCCGTAAAGCAACCGCCCCTCAGTCCTTTTTGCAATGCGCTGTCTTGCGAAATACTTTGCACCTGCTCTTCAGAAAGCCAAGCCGTGCTGTTGATGACAAAGCAGCCGGACTCCAGTGCGTGGTGGCGTATCGTTACCTCCATTTGATCGGCAAACACTTGCCCCACCAATGAACCGGGAAACTGGGCACAGTGAATTTCTTCATGCTGCGCCATCAGGCAATACCGGGCCAATGGGTTGTAATGCTCCCAACAGGCAAGCGCACCCACTCGGCCCACTGCGGAGTCAACCACCTTCAAGCCCGAGGCATCGCCCTGCCCCCACACCATTCGCTCATGGTAGGTCGGCGTAATTTTTCGGCGCTTCAACAGGATTTTTCCATCGCTGTTGAAAATAATTTGTGCGTTGTAAAGCGTGCCGTGGTCGCGCTCGTTCACGCCCAATACAACCACCATTTTGTGCTGGGCGGCCAAAGCTGAAATCGCATCCGTTTCCGCACCGGGTACTGTTACTGCGTATTCATACAAACGCAAATGCTCTTTGCCTTGCTGAATCGGCGGTGAAATGTACGAGAAGTAAGGGTAATAGGGCACCAAGGTTTCCGGGAATACAATGATTTGTACACCCTGGGCGGCCGCCTCCTCAATGGTGCGGCAAACCTTGTCGATGGTTTGACCCGGATCCTGCAAATCCGGAGCGATCTGCGCTGCCGCGGCACGAATTATCCTGGCTTGAGTCATGAACGATCTCCACTTCCACATCCATTGGGCGAGTCGCCCAAAGGCGACTGCCGCTGTTTCTTTACAAAGGTTTCTTTACAAAGTCCAGGTGTCAATAATCACTGCGCTGTCTCGTTTGTGAATCAGCACCAAATCCATGACATCCAAAGGGCTGATTGGACGAATGCCTTCAATCAAGGAGGGCTCGCCATGGCCATACAAGGCCTGTAAAGCGAAACGGCAGGCATAGACTTTGCCACCTTCACCCATGAATTTTTTTATTTGATTATTGAAATTCAGATGACCGGGAAATGCCTCATTCCCCAAAGTGGGAAATCCACGTTGCACACCCAAAGTAACACCTGGGCCGTACAAAAGTACCGAGGTTTCAAAGCCCTTTCTTTGCAGGCGGGTGGCTTGCAACAGGTTCACAAAGCCAATTGAACCTTCAAACGCAACGGTGTGAAACGTGACTAGCGCTTTTTGGCCGGGCTCAGCTTTGACATCCTCAAATACTTTTTCTTCGTAATCAACAAAATAGTCGCCATCAACATGAGCGGGGTGATTTACTTTAGGCATTTCATGATCTCCAGAGTCGTCAACAAATAGGCACCGTTAAAGTCATTTGCACTGTGTCGGCGCACGCTGGTTTATGTGCAATGCCTGTACCAATTCGAAACTTCGAAATCCAATCAAGGTCCGATCAAATCCATTTGATGGGGCTTTCCACCCAACCAAACCATCATTCGAGCTAGAAAGAGCACAATTGGAAAAGCCAGACACTGCACTGGGAACGTGCACTGCAGCGGGCGCGCAAGTTGCTTGCACGGGTAGTGAGCCCCACAAGCACAAGCATTGCGCATGAGAAACAGAACTGAACTTTTGGATGACTGGAACAAAGCGCTGGTAGATCGAAACAAGCCTGCCTACTTGGCCATTGCCGAAGCGATTGAAGTGGAAATTCGGCAAGGAATTTTGACACTGGATGACCGGCTTCCGCCCATCCGTGAACTGGCCAAAGGCTTGAACCTGGACTACACCACAGTGGCCCGCGCCTATCAGGAGGCGCAACACCGCGGTTTGATCACTTCCAAAGCGGGCGTGGGCAGTTACGTCAGAATCCGCAATTCCAATCAACGTGGGGCAGATTCGAATCTCATTGAAATGACGATGAACATGGCACCCGAACCGCAGGAGCCTGAGCTCCTAGCACGTATGCGGCACGGTACACGGCATGTGATGGAACAAGGTAATTTTCACAGGCTTACCCGCTACCAAGACTTCGGCGGAAGCGATGACGACCAACTTGCAGCAGCCAATTGGTTAAACGGTGTGAGCCCACACCACCAAGGCCGCACAATATTGGTAACCCCTGGCATTCAAGGAACATTGGCTGGCCTTATGACCGCATTGGTGGGGGCTGGCAATACATTGTGTGCAGAAGCAATTACCTACCCCGGCGTCAAAGCCATGGCCGGCCAACTCGGCATAAAAACATTGGGCATACCCACCGACAGTGAGGGGATTTTGCCAGACGCCCTTGAAGCACACTGTCGAATCAATGAGGTGCGTGCGCTTTACTTAAACCCAACCATTCAAAACCCGACAACCCGCACCATTGGCGAAGCCCGACGCCTGGAAATTGTTGAAGTGGCCCGACACTTCGGCCTTCGAATAATCGAGGACGACCCTTACAGCAAGTTGATGCGAAGCCCACCGACCTCGTTTACCAGCCTTGCACCTGAGCTTACTTACTACGTCAGTGGCTTGTCTAAGACCGTAAGTGCGGGTCTTCGAATCGCGTTTTTGGTTTGCCCAAATGAACTTGAATCAAAACGCATCGCCTCATCACTACGCGCCACACAAATTATGGCCAGCCCCGTGTGTACAGCACTTGCAACCCAATGGATTCTCGACGGCACTGCGCAAATGTGCCTAGAAAGTATTCGACTAATGAGTCAACGAAGGCAAATGATTGCAAAGCGAATACTTGGCGATTTCAACTTCGAGACCAATCCTGAAGGCTTTCACCTGTGGCTGAACCTTCCCTCCACTTGGAGCCAGTCCGCTTTTTGCGGACGCTTGCTGAACCGTGGCATTGCCATTGCCAGCGCCGATATGTTTTGCCTTGAAGGCACAACGCCCAACGCGGTTCGGCTTTCATTGGGAGGGAACCTAAATGACGAGCGGATTGAACAAACTCTGAGAATTATTTCGGAAACGCTTAACAGCTTTCCGCCATCAAGCGCACAGAAACAACGGGGTTAGAGCCCAAGATCACTGAGGCCAGGGTGGTCGGCTGGGCGCGGTCCTTGTGGCCAGTGGAACAGTCGATCTGCCTCCTTGATCGCAATGTCGTTAATGCTTGCATGGCGAGTTTTCATCAAACCCCTAGCATCAAATTCCCAGTTCTCGTTGCCATAACTTCGAAACCACTGGCCTTCCGTGTTGTGCCACTCGTAAGCGAATCGCGCAGCAATCCGGTTGTCCGTGTAAGCCCAAACTTCTTTGATTAACCTGTAGCCATTTTCATGGGCCCACTTCTTGGTCAAGAAATCGACAATCGCGGGCCGACCCTGAAATATTTCACTGCGATTGCGCCACCTCGAATCTTCGGTGTACGCCATAGAAACCGCAACCGGGTCTTTCGTATTCCAGGCATTCTCCGCAGCCCGAGCCTTCTTGGCCGCAGATTCAAGATCGAATGGCGGTAGAGGCGGTCTCATTTCAGTGCTCATTTCCTTGTCCTTTTAAAGTTTAAACGATTGCATACATCGGCCTAAATGAGTTGATTTTTGCACAGGCAACTAGGGTTGCAGGGCAGTAAGTAGACGGGAAATACCAAATTTAACGAACGGAAAAACAAAACGGAAAAACAAAAAAGGCCTACATTTCTGTAGGCCTTTTGTATTCTGGCTCCCCGACCTGGACTCGAACCAGGGACCTGCGGATTAACAGTCCGTCGCTCTACCGACTGAGCTATCAGGGAATTGAGAACAAGATTATGGCATCGATTTTCAGATTGCGCAAGTACTTTCTCGAAAACTTTCTAAAAACTTTTATCTCAGACCCTGAATTCATGCGCCTCTCAGGGCATTAGCCAATAAATTCAGGGGTTTACAACAATATTACTGAACAACAAAGCAAACATTCAATAACCGCTAGGCTTAGGCCAAAGCAGCTTTGAAACGTGCGATTGCTTTTTCCAGATTGCCCATGGAGGTTGCAAATGAAATGCGGAAGTAACCCTCAGCACCAAATGCAGAACCTGGAACCACTGCAACGCCCGCATTCAGCAGGTATTCAGCCAGCAGCAAGTCGCTAGAGTTGGCCAGCTTACCTTCTGCAACCAGCTTTTTAATGGCTTCGCGCGCATCCACGAAGGAATAAAAAGCACCTTCAGCTTTGTTGGCTTTCAAACCGGGAATGCTGTTAATGCCTTGGAACACAAACTCGTTGCGCTCTTTGAATGCGTCAACCATGGGCTTTAGGCAAGACTGGTCACCATTCAATGCAGCTTCAGCAGCGACTTGAGAAATGGATGTGGGGTTGGACGTAGACTGGCTTTGCAGGTTGGTCATGGTGTCGATCAACCTGGCTGGGCCTGCCGCGTAACCAATACGCCACCCAGTCATCGAGTAGGCCTTGGACACACCGTTCAACACCACAGCGCGGTCTTTCAGGGCTGGGCATGCATTCACGATGTTCACAAAGGGCACATCGTTCAAATTAATGTGCTCGTACATGTCATCCGTGGCCACAATAATGTTGGGGTGCTTCAACAGCACTTCGCCCAATGCAGCCAATTCAGCCTGGGTGTACACAGCGCCCGTAGGGTTGCTGGGGCTGTTGATCATGAACATTTTTGTTTTGGGTGTAATTGCAGATTCCAACTGAGCGGGCGTGATTTTGAAGCCCTGCTCAATGCCTGCAAACACCAGTTTGGGGACGCCTTCAGCGATTTCAACGATGTCAGCATAGCTAACCCAGTACGGAGCGGGAATCACCACTTCGTCGCCCGGGTTGATGGTGGCCAAAATCATGTTGAAAATACACTGCTTACCGCCCACGCCCACTACAACCTCATTGGGTTTGTAGACGAGGTTGTTGTCACGCGTCAGCTTGGCGATTACCGCATTCTTCAAACCAACCGTACCACCCACGGCTGTGTATTTAGTAAAACCGTCATCGATTGCCTTTTTGGCAGCCGCCTTGATGTGATCAGGCGTGTCGAAGTCAGGTTCACCAGCCCCAAGGCCAATAATGTCTTTACCTTCAGCTTTCAGCTGAGCGGCTTTGGCTGTGACGGCGAGTGTGGGAGAGGGTTTGATCGTAAGTGCGCGATTTGAAAGCATGATTTTTTGGGTGGCGATGTGAAGAAATGAAAAAGTCAAGACTGGAAACTTATTGCAACCTGCTTGATAATGGTTGTTTGGCTTGGCCTTTTTGAAGCCTCACGAAACTCACATTCGAATTGTAGCATGACCCAAGGTTTCGTACATTTTCCAAATAGCCCCTATCAGCTGTACCGCCCATACCCGCCTGCGGGCGACCAACCCACGGCCATAGAAGCCTTGGTGGGTGGCGTTGACGATGGTTTGAGCTTCCAAACCCTACTCGGGGTAACTGGGTCGGGTAAAACCTTCACCATGGCGAATGTCATCGCCCAAACAGGGCGCCCCGCGCTGGTATTGGCACCCAATAAAACTTTGGCGGCACAGCTGTATTCAGAAATGCGCGAGTTTTTCCCCAAAAATGCGGTGGAATATTTCGTCAGCTACTACGATTATTACCAGCCCGAAGCGTATGTGCCTTCGAGGGATTTGTTCATTGAAAAGGACTCCTCCATCAATGAACACATCGAACAAATGCGGCTTTCAGCTACTAAAAGTTTGTTGGAACGGCGCGACACCATCATTGTAGGCACAGTCAGCTGCATCTACGGTATTGGCGACCCCAGCGATTACCACGCCATGATTTTGACGGTACGTCATGGCGACAAAATGAGCCAGCGGGACATCCTCAAGCGCTTGATAGCCATGCAGTACAAGCGCAATGACCTGGATTTTTCACGGGGTAACTTCCGCGTGCGTGGCGACACCATTGACGTGTACCCGGCTGAACATTCGGATCTGGCAGTCCGAATGGAGTTGTTTGATGATGAAATTGAAACCATCCAGTTGTTTGACCCACTGACGGGCAAAATTCAACAAACCATTCCCAGGTTCACAATTTACCCCAGCTCGCATTATGTAACGCCACGCACCACAGTGCTTCGGGCGATTGACACCATCAAAGAAGAGTTGCGCCAACGGGTGGACTTTTTTGTGAAAAACGGCCAATTGGTAGAGGCCCAGCGCCTAGAACAGCGCACCCGGTTTGACATTGAAATGCTGCAAGAACTAGGTTTTTGCAAGGGCATTGAAAACTACAGCCGTCATTTGTCAGGTGCTGCTGCAGGCGAGCCGCCCCCCACTTTGATTGACTACCTGCCCAAAGACGCCTTGATGATTATTGACGAAAGCCACGTCACCATCGGCCAATTGGGCGCGATGTACAAAGGCGACAGGTCGCGCAAAGAAACCTTGGTGAACTTTGGCTTCCGCCTCCCCTCCGCCATGGACAATCGGCCGCTGAAGTTTGAGGAATTCGAAGGCAAGCTGCGCCAAACCGTATTTGTGTCTGCAACCCCATCACATTACGAAAAAGAGCATGCCTCCCAAGTGGTAGAGCAACTTGTGCGCCCAACTGGCTTGGTTGACCCGATTATCGAGGTGCGCCCCGCCACATCCCAAGTGGATGATTTGTTGAGCGAAATTCATGAACGGGTGGCCGATGGCGACCGTGTGTTGGTGACCACACTCACCAAGCGCATGGCCGAGGACCTCACCGATTACCTCAGCGACCACGGCGTGAAAGTGCGCTACCTTCACTCTGACATCGACACAGTTGAACGCGTAGAAATTTTGCGAGACCTGCGTTTGGGCGAATTTGACGTGCTGGTCGGAATTAATTTATTGCGTGAGGGCTTGGATATTCCAGAAGTGTCCCTAGTTGCTATTTTGGATGCAGACAAAGAAGGCTTTTTGCGCAGTGAGCGGAGCTTGATCCAGACAATTGGACGCGCAGCGCGTAATTTGAACGGAAAGGCAATTCTTTACGCAGACCGGATGACAGATTCCATGAAGTTGGCGATTGGCGAAACTGACCGCAGGCGGGAAAAGCAAACCGCTGCCAACTTGGCCAACGGCATTACACCGACGGCATTGAATAAGAAAATCAAGGAACTAATTGATGGTGTGTTTGATCCAAACGCTTCGAAAGCCAAAAAAGCTGAAAAAGAAGCTTTGGATAACACAGAATTGCTGGGTGAGAAGCAATTAACCAAGGAAATCAAGCGTCTTGAGAAAGAAATGGTCGAACATGCGAAAAATTTGGAGTTTGAAAAAGCAGCCCGAATTCGTGACCAGCTGGGCCTCATGAAGCAAAAATTGTTTGGCGCATCGGGACAAACCAACATTGTTTCGATTGACACAAAGAGATCAGCCTGATTGAATTCAGGCTTGCGCCATTCTAAATGTGAAAAAGTATTTAGTTTTTATGGCTTTAGCGAAAGGAAACCTTAATGAAAAGCAAAGTCTTGTTTGTGTGCATGGGAAACATTTGCCGCTCTCCAACCGCGGAAGGCATTCTCAGGAAAATGCTGAAAGACGCAAACCTGGACAAAGAAGTGGTGGTGGATTCCGCAGGCACCCATGCTTACCATTTGGGCAAAAGCCCTGACCCACGGGCAGTTGCAGCCGCTGGCAAACGCGGTTACGACCTGTCTACTTTGGTTTCCCGGCAAGTGACGGTGGACGATTTCCGCGAAAACGACATGATTTTGGCCATGGATTGGGACAACATGACGCTGCTTCAACAGCAGTGCCCCCGCCAGTACAGCCACAAAATCCAGTTGCTGATGCGCTACTCCACAGAGCATGACGAAGCCACAGTGCCTGACCCCTACTACGGCGGGCCAGACGGCTTTGACACAGTGCTGAACTACATTGAGGACTCTTGCACGGGCCTTATTGAAGTGATGCGCAAGCGTGTTTTGCAGTTTGCCGCAGCCTAAAAACTGTTAGGCAGTACCTGCCTCCCTGAAGACGGTCGCCCTGTGCGGCCGTTTTTCATGTGCGACTGCACAAAATAAGCCCTTTAATACGTATTTCGGGTTAGCCCTATTGTTGACTAAATTAGTGGGTCTTTGGTATACTTGACTAAATTAGTCAGACATTCCATTGAAGGTCATTTCAACAGATGCGCTTAACCACAAAAGGTAGATTTGCAGTCACCGCCATGGTTGACCTCGCCTTGCAGCAGGGTAAAGGCCCTGTCACGTTGGCGGGCATCAGTGAGCGGCAAAGCATTTCTTTGTCGTACTTGGAGCAGTTGTTTTCAAAGCTGCGCAGGCATGATTTGGTGGACAGCGTACGCGGCCCGGGTGGCGGCTACCAAATCACCAAGCCTTTGAGCGAAGTAAGCGTTGCGGACGTGATTATTGCAGTTGACGAGCCTTTGGATGCCACTCAGTGTGGCGGCAAAGAAGATTGCACCATTGAAGGTCAGTGTATGACGCACGACCTCTGGTCAACCCTCAACAGCAAAATGTTGGATTATTTGAATTCCGTCACCTTGCAATCGCTGGTGGACAAGAACAAGCAAAAGGCTGGCTGCCAAACCATTGAGTTTCGTGAGCGCCCTGCCCTGAACAATACAATGCAGTAACTGGAGAATTCCTAACATGAAGATGCCGATTTACCTCGATTACAGCGCGACTACACCTGTAGACCCACGCGTAGCCGACAAAATGATTCCGTACTTACGCGAAAGCTTTGGTAACCCCGCATCACGTAGCCATGCCTACGGCTGGAATGCAGAAGAAGCCGTGGAAACAGCACGCGACCATGTTGCTGCTTTGGTCAACGCAGACCCACGTGAAATCGTGTGGACTTCTGGCGCTACAGAATCAAACAACCTGGCCATCAAAGGCGCAGCGCTGTTTTATAGCGAAACCAAAGGCAAGCACATCATCACGGTCAAGACCGAGCACAAGGCGGTTCTGGACACCTTCCGTGATTTGGAGCGCCATGGTTTTGAAGCCACCTATTTGGAAGTTCAGGAAAACGGCTTAATCGACATGAATGTGTTGAAGGCTGCTATTCGCCCAGACACAGTGCTGATTTCCGTCATGTACGTGAACAATGAAATCGGTGTGATTCAGGACATCCCAGCCATTGGCGAGTTGTGCCGTGAAAAGGGAATCATTTTCCATGTGGATGCGGCCCAAGCCACCGGCAAGGTTGAAATTGACCTGAACACGCTGAAAGTTGATTTGATGAGCTTTTGTGCGCACAAAACCTACGGCCCACAAGGCATTGGTGCTTTGTACGTGCGTCGCAAACCGCGTATCCGTCTGGATGCGCAAATGCATGGTGGCGGCCACGAGCGTGGCATGCGTTCAGGCACACTGCCCACGCACCAGATTGTAGGCATGGGCGAAGCCTTCCGCATTGCCAAAGAAGAAATGGCGAGCGAGCTGCCCCGTATACGGGCCCTGCGCGACCGTTTGTTGAATGGCTTCAAATCCATTGATGAAATTTACGTCAACGGCGACATGGAACATCGTGTGCCCCACAACTTGAACGTGAGTTTCAACTTTGTAGAAGGCGAGTCTTTGATCATGGCGATTAAAGACATTGCGGTGTCTTCAGGCTCTGCCTGCACCTCAGCCTCGCTGGAACCCTCTTACGTGTTGCGAGCCTTGGGCCGCAGCGATGAGTTGGCACACAGCTCGATTCGTTTTTCGATTGGTCGCTTCACGACTGAAGCTGACGTGGATTTCACCATTGAATTGTTGAAGTCCAAAGTGGGCAAACTACGTGAATTGTCCCCATTGTGGGAAATGCATTTGGACGGTGTGGATTTGAATACCGTTCAATGGGCTGCCCACTAAATTTAGAATATTGATGGAGTAAAGATCATGGCATACAGCGAAAAAGTACTCGACCACTACGAGAATCCACGCAACGTGGGTTCGTTCGAAAAAGGCGACGATGAAGTAGGCACCGGCATGGTGGGCGCGCCTGCCTGCGGCGACGTGATGAAGCTGCAAATCAAAGTGGGTGAAGACGGCGTTATTACCGATGCAAAATTCAAAACCTATGGCTGTGGTTCAGCGATTGCATCCTCATCCTTGGTCACGGAATGGGTCAAAGGTAAAACTTTGGACCAAGCCATGGAAATCAAGAACACGGCAATTGCGGAAGAGTTGGCCTTGCCACCCGTGAAAATTCACTGCTCCATTTTGGCTGAAGATGCGATTAAAGCGGCGGTTGAAGATTACCGCAAGAAGCACACGCTGTAAGCAGTATTTAATCCGCTGATGTTGAACCAGCAGAAGGAAGGAATCATGGCAGTCACACTCTCAGAAAAAGCAGCAGACCACATCACCAAATTCATGGCCAAACGCGGCAAGGGTTTGGGCTTGCGCTTAGGCGTACGCACGACAGGCTGCTCGGGTATGGCTTACAAGCTTGAGTTTGTAGACTCCTCCAACGAGGAAGACACGGTGTTTGAAAGCCATGGTGTCAAGCTGTTCATCGACCCAAAAAGCTTGCCTTACCTGGAAGGTATTGAATTGGACTTCGCCCGCGAGGGTTTGAACGAAGGCTTCAAATTCAACAACCCGAACGAGAAAGCACGTTGCGGTTGCGGGGAAAGCTTCACGGTTTAATATCGCGGTTTTTAACAGACTGTGAGTGGTGACAAAAAAGGCCGAATGCCTCCAGCGCAAGCGGCTTTTTTTATGAGTTCAATTTAAGTAGCAGAATAAGTATCAGAGTGAGTAGCAACGTGAGGCGAGGTGCATGGCCAGTTTGAGTGATGATGATTTTGCGATCTTCGGGTTGCCGAGGAGTTTCGCGCTGGATGACAAGGCGCTGACTGCCTCCTATCTGAGTTTGCAAAACCAGACCCACCCTGACCGATTTGCGGACGGCACCGCCGCAGAAAAACGCTTGGCCGTGCAATGGGCCACGCGTATCAATGAGGCCTACAAAAGGCTTTCAAACCCGATGGACCGCGCTTTGTATTTGTGCGAGTTAAACGGGGAAGACCCACGCGGCCGCCAAAGTAATTTGCCCCCTGCTTTGTTGATGCAGCAAATTGAATGGCGCGAGACTTTGGATGAAACCAAGACCGAAGAGGGCTTGGAAGAATTGTTGGATGAGGTGATGGCGGAGAAAAAGCGCTGCTTAAGCAAAATTGCTGTGCAGCTGGACACCGAACGCGACTACGCCGCTGCAAATGGTACGGCGCATGCGCTGCTGTTTGTGGACAAGTTCATCACCGAAGTGAAGAAACATTTGGATTATTTAGAGGACGCCAAGTAATGGCCCTGTTGCAAATTGCCGAACCCGGCATGTCTACTGCCCCACACGAGCACAGGCTTGCTGTGGGCATTGATTTGGGTACAACCCACTCGCTGGTGGCTACGGTTCGTTCTGGAAGTGCTGAATGCTTGCCCGATGAGGCAGGCCGGGTAATTTTACCGTCTGTGGTGCGCTACGGGCCACAAGGTGCGCGGTGTATTGGACATGATGCTTTGGCATCAGCCGATGTGGACACTGCAAATACCGTGTTTTCTGCAAAGCGCTTAATGGGGCGTGGTTATGAGGATGTAACCGGATTGCAAATGCCTTACGCATTGAAGGCACCAGACGACGGCAAAACTGGCATGGTCCAAATACAGACCGAGTTCCAAACCTTGAGCCCGGTGCAAGTGTCGGCAGATATTCTGAAAGTGCTGCGTAAACGCGCTGAAGCCACTTTAGGTGGCGAATTGGTGGGTGCTGTAATTACAGTGCCCGCTTATTTTGATGATGCGCAACGTCAGGCCACCAAAGATGCTGCACAACTGGCAGGTCTGAATGTGTTGCGTTTAATCAATGAGCCAACCGCTGCCGCGCTGGCTTATGGCTTGGACCAAAATGCACAAGGCCAGTTTGTGGTGTTTGACTTGGGTGGGGGCACATTTGATGTGTCCATTCTGCGCCTGACTGGCGGTGTATTTGAAGTGCTTGCCACAGGTGGAGATTCCGCTTTGGGCGGCGATGATTTTGACCGCGCATTGGCAGAGCATTTCATCAGCACGCACGGCTTGGTTAACCTAACCCCACGTCAACGCTCCCGTTTGGTGATGGCCTGCCGCCGCGCGAAAGAACAAATTTCCAGTGAACACACTGCATTTTTGAGCGTGGATTTCAGTGACAAAGAAACGATTGCTGAAACCATTACTGCGGTGCAATTTGCGCAAATTGTAGAGCCCTTGGTCAAACGCTGCATCACTGCTGCACGCAAAACCTTGCGTGATTCTGAGTTAAGCAAAGAAGACATCAAGGGTGTAGTCATGGTGGGGGGTTCAACCCGCATGCCAGTGATTCGGGAAGCGGTGAAGGAATTTTTCGGTCAAGACCCCTTGGTCAACCTCAACCCGGATGAAGTGGTGGCCATTGGTGCAGCCATTCAAGCGGACACCTTAGCAGGTAACCGCAATGATGATGAATTACTGCTGTTGGATGTGATTCCACTCTCCCTAGGCCTAGAAA
Source organism: Limnobacter sp. (assembly GCA_029866125.1). GTDB lineage: Bacteria > Pseudomonadota > Gammaproteobacteria > Burkholderiales > Burkholderiaceae_B > Limnobacter. The sequence goes on along the minus strand of JARWZZ010000004.1, from coordinate 352,662 downwards.
CCATGGGTGGACTGACAGAGCGCGTGATTAACCGCAACAGCACCATTCCCGTGGCCCGTGCGCAGGAATTCACCACCTTCAAAGATGGCCAGACCGCAATGGCCATTCATGTGGTGCAAGGCGAGCGTGAATTGGTCAGCGAGAATCGATCACTGGCCCGATTTGAATTGCGGGGAATCCCACCGATGGTGGCCGGTGCTGCGCGAATTCGCGTCACCTTTCAAGTGGATGCAGATGGCTTGTTGGCCGTAACTGCACGTGAGTTAAGTTCCGGCGTACAAGCCCAAATTGAGGTGAAGCCCTCCTATGGATTGGGCGACGATGAAATTGCCCACATGCTGAAAAGCAGTTTTGAATTTGCGCAAGACGACATGATGGCCCGCCAGTTGCGTGAACAACAGGTTGAAGCACTTCGGTTAATCGAGTCGGTTGAAGCAGCGATGCAAGTGGACTCTGCCCTATTGAGCGCAGCGGAAATGACTTTGATTGAGAAAGAATTGGGCTCCTTGCGTGAGCTTGTGAAAACAGACCAGTTACGTGACATCGAAAAGGGGATCGAAACCTTGGGTGAAGCGACTGCAGATTTTGCAGCCAAGCGCATGGATGAAGGAATTAGAAAAGCACTCACTGGCCGCACGATTGAAGGCGTCAGTGAGACTTTTGGTAAGTAATAAAAATCAGGATCGCTACAGAATATGCCAATTATTAAAATTCTTCCGCACGAGCAGTTGTGCCCGGAAGGCAAAAGTTACGAAGCCTCCACTGGAACCCAGTTGTGCGAAAGCTTGCTAGAAAACGGTATTGCAATTGAGCATGCCTGTGAGATGAGCTGCGCCTGCACCACTTGCCATGTGATTGTGCGCGAGGGCTTCAACAGCTTAGAAGCCAGCGACGATGATGAAGACGACTTGCTGGACATGGCTTGGGGCTTGACTCCTCAGTCACGCTTGTCTTGCCAAGTCAAAGTGGCGGCCAAGGATTTGACGGTGGAACTGCCCAAGTACACCATCAACCATGCACGCGAAAATCATTGATTGGTCAATAAACAAAATTAAGCTGGAGACCCCGCCATGAGCTTGAAATGGACTGACACCTTGGACATCGCGATTGAGCTGTGCGATGCCCACCCTGATGTGGACCCGAAATACATTCGATTCACGGATTTGCACGCCTGGGTGATGGCCCTGCCAGATTTCAAGGACGACCCGAATAAATCGAGTGAGAAAATCCTTGAATCCATCCAAATGAATTGGATTGAAGAGAAAGAGTAAGTGCTCAACCCATTAAGGCACCAAGGCTTTGAAAACCCAAGCGTCATTTTCTTGGTTCAAACCAAAACGCTGGTGCCCTTCCCTGTCCAGTTTGAGATAATCCATACGCTGAATTTGCACCTGAATAAGCCGGAAATTTTGACGGGCACTTTCGACGCGCAAAGAAGTTATATCAAGCGCCTGATCTTCAGTCAATAATGCACCCGGTGCGCTGAGTGTTGCATAGTCTTTTCTGGCGTAGTCTGGGATACGACTCCAATGCAAATCCAGTGCCTTGGGGTCGTTGACAACACAGGCATCACCCCATGCGCGTAGCTGCTCGTTGCTGCGTGGATTCCAAAAAAGCAGGCTGACGCGAGGGTCGTGGGTAATGTCCGCTATTTTCCCCGAGCGCAAATCAGTGTAAAAAGTACATAACGCCCTTTGAGACTCTACGGCTCGAAGAATGATATTTCTGGAATTGGCCCCATTCGGCCCTGAGGTGGACAAAACCACCACGCGCCATGGGTGCCTTTTATCCACAGTGGCACGGGAAAGTGTCTTCCACAAATCTTCGGCATGAAACGTGCTTGAAACCATTGTGAGTCTATTCTCCTGCTGTTTTGCTCTATTTTTGGGATCTAAAAGTGTCTATCCACGTTGCTCTTCGCCATGTTACACGTTACAAATATGATCGGCTGATCGGACTTGGCCCCCAAGTGGTGCGTCTACGCCCTGCCCCGCATTGCCGCACGCGTATTCTGAGCTACAGCTTGAATGTGTCGCCTACGGGCCATTTCATCAATTGGCAGCAGGACCCGCAAAGCAACTTCCTTGCGCGTTTGGTGTTTCCAGAGCGAACAGACCATTTTGAGGTTGCAGTCGATTTGGTGGCCGAAATGTCGGTACTCAATCCATTTGATTTTTTTCTGGAGGACAGTGCGGAAAAAATTCCTTTCAAATACGACAAAAGCCTTGACCATGAATTGGCTCCCTACTTGCTGCCCTGCAAAACGGGCCCCCTGTTTGAAAAGTATTTCAACACGATTGATCAAACCCCAATACGCACCATTGATTTTTTGGTGAACTTGAATCAAAAGCTGTACAGCGATGTGAGTTATTTGATTCGCATGGAACCCGGGGTTCAAACCCCTGAGGAAACGTTGAGCAAAAAATCCGGATCATGCCGGGACAGCGCTTGGTTGATGGTTCAAATTTTCCGCAGATTGGGCATAGCGGCCCGCTTTGTGTCCGGTTACCTGATTCAGTTGACCAGCGATGTGAAAGCAATTGACGGCCCCAGTGGACCCGAGGCGGATTTCACCGACTTGCATGCATGGTGCGAAATTTATTTGCCGGGTGCGGGCTGGATTGGCTTAGACCCCACATCAGGCCTGATGGCCGGCGAAGGCCACATTCCCTTGGCATGTTCACCCGACCCGGGCAGTGCCGCCCCAATTACGGGCGCACTGGACGAGTGTGAGGTGTCGTTCGAGCATGAAATGAAAGTCACACGGGTGTATGAAAGCCCGCGTACCAGCAAGCCTTACAGTGAGGCACAGTGGGCTGAAATTCAAGCCTTGGGATTCAAAGTGGATGCAGCTCTGGAAGAAGGCGATGTGCGCCTCACCATGGGCGGCGAACCCACGTTTGTAGCGGACAGTGACCGAGGCGCTGCAGAATGGAACACCGATGCCATGGGCCCCACCAAGCGCAAGTTTGGTGTGGAGTTGATGAACCGCATCTTCAAGCATTACGGCAGCGGTGGGTTTTATCATTTTGGGCAGGGCAAGTGGTACCCGGGTGAGCAATTGCCCCGCTGGGCTTTGTCGTTGATTTGGCGCAAGGATGGGGAGCCGATTTGGCACCGCCCAGAATTATTGGCTGACGACTCCATTCCTCCAAAAAAACCAGCCACCACAGAAGACGCAAAACGATTTTTAAACCTGATTTGCAACAACTTGGGGGTGAGTAACGAGAACGTGCTGGAGGCTTTTGAGGACTCTTGGTACTACATGTGGCGTGAACGAAAACTACCCGTCAACGTCGACCCGCTTGACTCCAAAATTGAAGATGAAATGGAGCGTAAGCGGCTAAGCAAAGTGTTTCACGACGGTTTGCAAAACCCGGTGGGTTATTGCCTACCTGTGCAAAAGTCTGGCGACAACTGGGTCACCGGGCCGTGGTTTTTGCGTGATGAGCGGATGTACCTGATACCCGGTGATTCGCCCATGGGTTTCCGGTTGCCACTGGACTCACAACCTTGGGTGGCCAAGAAAGACTACCCCTACCTCATTCCCACTGACCCTTTGGCACCGGACAGCACCAAGAAGCTGCCCAGCGCGAATACCTTGTTTGCGCAGTTCGGTCCTCAGGACCGCTCCCATACCTCAGGTCAAGCAACAAAGGCTCAAAAAGGGATACTGCATGGCAGTGGCGCGGGGCAAACTCAGCCTAGCCAAACCGTCATGCAAATGGACACCAACAGAGTGCCTGAGAAGGGCGAATCGGCCCATTGGGTGGTGCGCACCGCCCTGTGTACGCAGGTACGCAACGGGCATTTGTATGTGTTTATGCCACCCAGCACTCGGATTGAGGAATATTTGGAAGTGGTCACCGCTGTAGAGGCTGCGGCTGATGAGATGAACCAGCCCGTGGTGATGGAAGGTTATTCCCCCCCACGGGATTTGCGTTTGCAAGTGTTCCAGATTACACCTGACCCGGGCGTGTTGGAGGTGAATGTACACCCCAACAAAACCTGGCCAGAGCTGTTGAAAATGAACGAAATTCTGTATGAAGAGGCCCGGCTCACGCGGCTTTCGACAGAGAAATTTATGCTGGATGGCAGGCACAGTGGCACAGGGGGTGGCAACCATTTTGTAATGGGCGGGGAAACACCTGCGGACAGCCCCTTCCTGCGTCGCCCAGATTTGTTGGCCAGTATGCTGAGGTATTGGATTAACCACCCCGGCTTGTCTTATTTGTTCTCCGGCTTGTTTATTGGCCCAACCAGCCAATCGCCTCGTATTGACGAAGCGCGATCTGACCAAGTCCATGAGCTGGAATTGGCATTGACCGAGCTGGACAGGCAAATGAAACTGCACAACGGCCAACCCCCACTGTGGATGGTGGACCGCTTGCTGCGCAATATTTTGATTGATTCAACCGGCAATACCCACCGCTGCGAATTCAGTATCGACAAGCTGTATAGCCCCGACTCGCCAACAGGTCGATTGGGTCTGCTGGAACTGCGTGCATTTGAAATGCCACCGCACGCGCGGATGAGCATGACCCAGCAGCTTTTGCTGCGCGCTTTGATTGCGAAATTTTGGAAACAACCCTATACCGCCAAACTGGTGAAATGGGGCACCCGTCTGCACGACCAATTTATGCTGTCCAGCTTTGTAGAGCAAGACATTGCGGATGTGGTGGGCGACCTGAACATGGCAGGCTTTGAATTCAAACTGGATTGGTTTGCACCGCATATGGCCTTTCGCTTTCCAAAAGTGGGCGACTTTAATTCACGCGGCGTGCAAGTGGACATTCACAATGCCTTGGAACCTTGGCATGTGCTGGGTGAAGAAGGTGCCCCTGGCGGCACAGTGCGCTATGTGGACTCCTCACTGGAGCGCATAGAAGTCAAAATTCGCAACTTTGTGGACAGCCGCTATGTACTCACCTGCAATGGGCGTGAAGTACCGATGCACCCCACAGGCCGCGCAGGCGAATATGTGGCAGGCATTCGCTACCGGGCATGGCAACCGCCCAACGCCCTGCACCCCACAATTGACGTGCACGCACCGCTGAAGCTGGATTTGTATGACACCTGGAACGGCCGCAGTTTGGGAGGTTGCGAGTACCATGTGTCCCACCCCGGCGGGCGCAGTTATGACATATTCCCGGTGAATGCATTTGAGGCAGAAAGCCGAAGATTGAACCGCTTTTTCCGCATGGGGCACACTCAGGGCGACTTTGAAAGGAAATCTCTAGGTACAAAAGGTGAGTTCCCGATGACAATGGACCTAAGATGGCCATAGCGCATTAGAATGGTGAAAGGTTAGCGAACATTCACAATAGATTCATCAGACTTTGAGCGCCAAGCAACACACCAAAGACCAAACTGCCAATAAATTGCCTTGGCAGCAGGAAATTCTCCAGGGAACCAGCCACTACTTCAGTGAGATGGCTTCTGAGGGGCGTTTGCGCCCCTTGTGGGAGCAGTTTTTCGAGAAACTCCCCCAGAACAACGGGGCTGAGTACCTTGATGACAAACGCACAGAGCTGGCCAAGCAAATCAAGGACAACGGCATCACCTACAACGTGTATGCCGACCAGCTTGGCGGGGCTGCACGGCCTTGGTCGCTGGACCTGCTGCCATTAATTATCAATGAAGCCGATTGGGCACAGTTGTCCGCGGGCGTGGCCCAACGCGCAAAGTTGCTAAACCTGATGATGGTGGATGCCTACGGCGAGCAAAAGATTACCAAAAAAGGCCTTTTGCCCACAGACATCGTGCAAGGCCACCCCGGGTTTTTGCCGCAAATGATGGGGGTGAAGCCCTCAGGCAATGTGTGGCTGCACCGGGTGGCTTTTGATTTGGGTCGCAGTCCCGATGGACGCTGGTGGATTATCAGCCACAGGTTGCAGGCCCCCTCCGGTTTGGGCTATTCGCTCGAAAACCGAATTTGCATATCCAAAAGTTTTAACCGGAGTTTCCGTGACTTGGGTGTGCAGCATTTGGCACGGTTTTTTAGAGACTATGTGGATGCAGTACGCAAGCTGTCGCCCAAAAAAGAAAACACCCGCATAGCCCTGCTAACGCCCGGCCCCTACAACGAAACCTATTTCGAGCACACCTACTTGGCCCGTTATTTGGGTATTTCGCTGGTGGAAGGCGGCGATTTGGTGGTGAGGCAAAACAAGGTTTACCTCAAAACCATTCACGGCTTGGAGCAAATTGATGCGCTAATTCGCCGCACCGATGACAAATGGCTGGACCCGCTGGAATTGCGTGAGGACTCCTTCCTGGGTGTACCCGGCCTGCTTCAGGCCCTGCGTGTAAACGGTGTGGTATTGCTGAACATGCCGGGCAACAGCTGGATGGAAAGCCCCGCCCTGCACGGGTTTTTACCCGGCTTGAGCAAAACCCTGCTGGGTGAAGAGTTGCTAATACCCAGCGTACCCAGTTGGTGGTGTGGCGAAAGCCCTGCTTGGGCACAGGCCAGCGAGCGACTGGAAAACCTGGTGATTAAATCCACCTACCCCAACCAATTTGGCAACAGCATTGAGCCTGTAATGGGGTCGATGTTGGACAATGCGGACAAGCGCAAATGGCTGTCCACGATTAGCCGAAAGCCAGCGCAATTTACCTTGCAGGAATTGATTCCACTGTCACGCGCGCCCATTTGGACAGAGCGTGGCTTGGAAGAACGCGCGATGATGTTGCGCTTGTTTGCGGTCACCGATGGCGAAGGCAATTACAAGGTAATGCCCGGCGGTTTGACCCGTGTGGCGGGCGACCAAAACGGCATTGTGTCCATGCAAAAAGGCGGAAGCAGCCTAGACACTTGGGTGTGCAGCAGCGAGCCTGTGGACAACACCACCAACTTGAAAGGCAGGTTGCAAGCCGGTGACTTGGCCGCTTTGAAGCGCCCAGTATCGAGCCGCGCAGCAGAACATTTGTTTTGGCTGGGACGTTACACAGAACGAGCCAGCTACACCTTGCGGCTTTTGACACGCGCACAAATGCTACTGAAGGAAGACGAGTTTTTAGACTCCAATACATTGTCGTTCCTGTATGAAATGTGCGGAAAACAAGGCCTGAGCGAGGAGTTCAACCCGATTGAGCCGGGCAACCAAGACCAGTTGGAAGGCGAGCTGATCGGACGCTTTTGGTTCGTAAATGACCCCAAACTGCCACCACCGGTTGGACTTGCGGGACAATTGACAGCGTTGGCTCGAGTAGCCGGCCAATTGCGTGACAGGTTGTCGATGGGCCATTGGCGTTTGCTGAATGAAGCATCCAAATTGTTGATGAAACCCCAAGAGAGCCAGAAGGACTCGCCAAAGGATGCGCAGGGGGCTACTTCTATTCCAGACCCAACGCTGGAGCATGTGCGCCTTTACTTGATGGCCATGCATGGCGAGCAGTCTGACCACATGACGCGGGATGATGGCTGGCGCTTTTTGCAATTGGGCCGCCAATTGGAGCGCTTGCACGGTGCTTGTGAGTGCTTGCTGTCCATGACCAGTATGCCAGGCCGGGCCAACGAGAACGGTATTGCCTTAGGCATCGCTTTGGGTGACAGTACAATTACTTACAGATCGCGCTACCAGCACCGGTTTGAGTGGTTGCCTGCTTTGGATTTGCTGATTTTTGATTTGGACAATCCTTATTCGATCAAACGGATTTTGTACAAACTCAATATTGAACTGAACCGGTTGCCCGGGGACCATTCTGCAATAAGGCAATTGTTTGACCAGGTATTCAAAGAGGGTAATTTGCCAAGGGGCTTGAGCTTGGAGGCTTTGCAACCCCCCTTCCCTGTGGAAACTAGCCAGTTGATGCGTCATTGGCTAAAAGATTTGCTGAGCATGTCGATGAAACTTTCCGATGTGGTTGGCGCACAGTATTTCCGTTTGGCAGAGTTGCCAGACCAAATGATTCAAGGGCGTTGATAACGCAATGAGAAGCAAATGAATTATTCAACACACAAGGGTGCAGGCTCAGGTTCGGGCTATAACTCTGGCACCAACCAAGATAAGCCTTTTGGTATGGCTCCTGCGGTGCGCCGAGTTACGCATGAAACCGCATATGAGTATGAGCAACCTGCTGAATGTTCCCAACAGATTTGCATACTGCAACCGCAAGAAGGGCCTGCTATGGCCCCGGGTCTGCTTCGCAAAGGCCAGCGGCTGTTGAACCACAGCCTGCGCATTCAGCCCAACCCTTCTACTTTGCAAACCCACATTGATGTGAACGGCAACATCGTGACGCATTTTGAGATGAACTATCCACATGACCATTTGAGTGTGGTCAGCCAGAGTGAGTTGGAGGTGATTCCAAGATTGCACACAGGCCATGTGGATGAGCTGTACTCGCCCTCGTGGGATGTGTTGGCCTCTAGCTTGGCCTACCACGCGGGTGCTGAAACGCCGGTGGATGGACAGCATCGTTTTTCTTCCAAGCATGTGGTGGTGTCCGAACAATTCCGTGATTTTGGGTATTTGGACTTTTGGCCCGGACGGTCTGTGGTTAGCTCCGCTTATGCGCTGATGAGCAGAATTCACCGTGAGTTTAAGTATGAAAGTGGATCGACCACCATCAATACGACGGTTCAGGAGGTGATGGCCAATCGCAAAGGTGTGTGTCAGGACTTTGCGCATGTGATGCTGAGTGTGTTGCGGTCGCTGGGTTTGTCAGCACGCTATGTGAGCGGCTATATGTTGACCGACCCGCCACCCGGGCAGACCAAGCTGATTGGCGTAGACGCTAGCCATGCGTGGGTGTCGGTGTGGTGCGGTGATGACATTGGCTGGGTGGACTACGACCCCACCAATGACCAACTTCCAGACTTGCGTTATGTGACCGTTGCTGTAGGCCGTGACTATGCCGATGTTCCGCCCTTACGTGGTGTGGTACATGGTGGTGGGGATCATGCTTTGAAGGTGGCGGTTACCGTACTGTAAATTCGGTGCTGTAAATTCGGTGCTGTGAATTTCGTACCGTGAAAGCAAAGTGGGTGGAAGTTTGAAAGCCGCAAAGCCTTACACAGGCACGCCCCACTCCACCGACTGACACACCCTGCTTGAGGTCACTTGTTTTCCGGGCTCCCGAGCAGGGGTGACAGAACTCCTTACTTAGGATGCTTTGTCGCCCGGCGTGACCTCTTGAATCGCAGGGTATGTTCAGCCCGGTGTCGGGAGCTATGCGAATGCTTTCCAAGTGATGAGTCGCCACCAACAAAGGCAGCCCTCACACTTAGCGCCCAGTCTCTTATACATCCTCTCGCCGCAAATGCGGAAACAGAATCACATCACGAATGTTGGGGCTGTCCGTGATCAACATCATCAAACGGTCAATCCCAATACCGCAGCCGCCCGTGGGTGGCATGCCATATTCCAAAGCGCGAATGTAGTCCGCGTCGAAGAACATGGCTTCATCGTCGCCTGCCTCTTTGGCTTCCACTTGCTTCAAAAAGCGCGCGGCTTGGTCTTCAGGGTCGTTTAACTCGGAGAAGCCATTGGCAATTTCGCGCCCGGTCATGAACAGCTCAAAGCGCTCGGTGATTTGAGAGTTGGAATCGGATGCGCGCGCAAGTGGCGAAGTTTCAACTGGATAGTCGATGATGAAGGTGGGGTTCCACAACATGGACTCGGCTGTTTCTTCAAACAACGCCAATTGCAGTGCACCAATACCCGCAAGCTTAAGCGCAGGCTCTTTGTCCACATGCACACCCTTCTTGGCCAGCGCTTGCTTAATGGCAGCCATGTCGGTGAGTTGCTCGGTGGTGTACTCGGGGCAATACTTTTGAATGGCTTCAATGATGGTCAAGCGGTCAAATGCCACGCTGAGATCCAGCGGCTTGCCTTGATAAGTCAACTGGGCTGTGCCCACTGCATCAATTGCGGCATGACGAATGACGTCTTCGGTGAAAGTCATCAAGTCCTGATAGTTCCAGTATGCCGCATAGAATTCCATCATGGTGAATTCTGGGTTGTGGCGGGGGCTGACGCCCTCGTTACGGAAGTTGCGGTTGATTTCAAACACGCGTTCAAAGCCGCCCACAATCAAGCGCTTGAGGTACAACTCGGGCGCGATGCGCAGGTACATTTGCATGTCCAGCGCGTTGTGGTGGGTGGTAAATGGCTTGGCTGATGCACCACCGGGGATGGGGTGCAACATCGGTGTTTCCACTTCGAGGAATTCATGCTGAATCATGAAGCTGCGAATGGCGCTGATGGCTTTGGAACGGGCGCGGAATGTGGCGCGAGTTTCCTCGGAAGCGATCAAATCCACATAACGCTGGCGATACTTGATTTCTTGATCGGCCAATCCATGGAATTTGTCTGGCAGCGGGCGCAGGGATTTGGCCAGCAGGCGTATTTCGGTGCAATGGACTGACAGCTCGCCTTTGTTGGTGCGGAACAGTTTGCCTTTGGCAGCAATGATGTCGCCCAAATCCCAGTGCTTGAATGCGTTGTGGACGTCTTCGCCCACGCCTTCGTTGTTGATGTAGAACTGGAATTTGCCAGTGCCATCTTGAACGGTGGCAAACGAGGCTTTACCCATGACGCGTTTAAGCATCATACGGCCTGCCAAGCTGACTTCAATTTCTTGAGGATCAAGCTCAGCTTTTTCTACGTTGGCATATTGGTCTTGCAGGGCCTGTGCTTTGTGCGTGGGCACGAAGTCATTCGGGAATGCTTGACCTTGCTCGCGCAATTTGTTCAGCTTTCCACGTCGCTCGGCGATGATTTGGTTTTCATCAATCGGTTGATCGGCAGTTTGGTCCACAGCGTCAACGCCATTTTGATTGTTTTTGTCATTCATGATTTAGATGCCCATTTTCAGGCTGGCTTGAATAAAGGGGTCAAGATCGCCGTCCAGTACTTTCTGGGTGTTGGAAATTTCAACATTGGTGCGCAAATCTTTGATGCGGCTGTTGTCCAGCACGTAGCTGCGAATTTGGTGGCCCCAGCCCACATCGGTTTTGGTGTCCTCAAGCGCTTGCTGCTCGGCCATGCGTTTACGCATTTCATGCTCGTACAATTTGGCGCGCAGCATGCTCATGGCTTCGTCGCGGTTACGGTGCTGCGAGCGGTCGTTTTGACACTGCACCACAATACCTGTGGGCATGTGGGTCATACGCACGGCTGAGTCGGTTTTGTTAATGTGCTGACCACCCGCACCGCTGGCACGGTAGGTGTCCACGCGAATGTCTGCGGGGTTGACTTCTACTTCGAAGGACTCGTCCACCTCGGGGTACACAAACAAGGATGCAAAAGAGGTGTGTCGGCCGCCGGAGGAGTCAAAAGGTGACTTGCGTACCAGGCGGTGCACGCCAGTTTCGGTGCGCAAGTGCCCAAAGGCGTAATCACCTTCGACCTTGATGGTGGCCGATTTGATGCCAGCCACTTCGCCCGGGGACTCTTCCATGATTTCGGCTTTGAAGCCTTTCTTTTCGCAATACCGAAGGTACTGACGCAGAAGGATGGAGGCCCAATCTTGGGCTTCAGTACCGCCCGCACCTGCGGTGATGTCAACAAAGCAGTTTGCAGGGTCGGCCGGGTTGGAGAACATGCGGCGGAACTCTAGCCCTTCAATCACCGCGCGGTATTCTTCCACGTCGGCAATCAAGGATTCCAAGGTATCGAAGTCATTTTCAGCTTGCGCCATTTCGACCAGCTCAGTCGCGTCATTCAGGTTGGACTGAACTTCGTTGACTGTAGTGACCACAACTTCGAGCGAACGCTTCTCACGGTTTAGCTCCTGCGCTTTTTTCTGGTCGTTCCAGAGCGTGGGGTCTTCCAGTTCGGCATTGACTACGACGAGGCGATCGGCTTTGCGATCGACGTCAAAGATACCTCCGAATTTCGCCGGTACGTGCGGCTAAGTCGGTTAGCGAGTTGACAAGGGCATTGAGGCGTTCGGCTTCCACTTGATGAATTCCAGCAGGTTTTAAATGTAACCCCGGATTATAGCTGAAATGGCATGCAATCAGCCAAAGTTTGAAATCAGGTCGAACTTTCTGAGCCCAGACAACCACTTAGCTAGCCGACTAAAAAAACAATGCCAAACTTTCATTGCGACATTTATGCCACTCACAAACAGTTCAGGATTTTCTTTGATACCCGTCACGTCATCCGTGGGGATGATTCGCCCCCCGGAAAATGACTCAGGTACCAGCCGCGGTTCTTCAAGTCCATTTTGCAATCGGATAAGACAAATCGCTCAAGATTTATCAAAACGCGCAATCGCAGCCGAGGAGTCCTTTTCGAAAATGCTGGTGAATTGTTTTCTACCTGCTGTGGTCGACATTACACCTGCATGGATGAAAGACGATTACAGTAAAGTGAATGACAAAACAAGCCAAGAATTGACGGGCGCTGCAAGTAATTCCCGTGGGGCCGCTGAGGCTGCTGCGGTTGCGAGTGGTGCGGCAGCCCCCTCAGCTATCTCGTCGGAATCCCCTGGGGGAGAAACGCCCGACGCTGGCACTGAGACGAACAATGCGACAGCCACTGAGACCGGCAATGAGACAGACCCTGAGACGGACACTGAGACAGAGGCCGCGTCAACACCCACTTCGGCGCCTCCAATTGGAAGTTTTTATGATCCTTACGGGGAAGACGACGAGTCGCTGGCTTGGAAACCGATTGTTGATCAAACCCTGAAAAATCTTCAAACACAATCGATACCACAACCGACTTGCGAGCAAGCCAGTTCACCAGAGCTTGTGAATGCTATACGCTTACAACATGACAGACGAACCGTGGTTTTTGATAGCTTCCAAAAAATAAACCATGAAGAACTTATTATGGTTTTAAGCAATGCAGAGTTGACAGAAAAATTTAAAACCGAGATCAAAAACCACCCAAATTTCACTCCTGCTTACGGAAACCCAGCATTCGAAGAGGACGAAACAACAAGGTTAAGAAATGCGTTGGCGATGTTTCTTCCCAACGGGAAAGCGGCCTCCGAACTTCAACAACATGTTGTCAAGGAAATCAACACTCAAATCAAAGACCACTGTGCCCCCAATTCTCGATACCAAGCATATGCATTGGATTTGAGAAACTCAATTAAGGGGAATATTCAGCATACTTTCAATGCAAACTTTGTGAAGCTGCTGACTGGGCGCGGAGGCATCGAAAAGGTCAACGAAAGCCTGAAAAAAGCTTTATTTGGCTACGCCGCCGACTTGAGCGAGTAACCATTCAAGCGGGTGTTTGCTCTAACACTTGCTCAATGATCAGTTGCACGGCCTCCCCACCGTTGAAGTGGTCCCGCTCGAACCGGTAAATCAGCTGAACCTGGCCAGTGATTGATTCGACGTGGTTCCAACGCAGGGCGGTGAATATTTTGCCATCGCGCATCAATTTGAATTTGCTGTGGGCTTCTTTGAGAATACGTTGCTCCAGCACTTCAAATTGGTCACAAAACATGGGGGGTGGAAAACCTTGGCCCCACACTTGGCTTTGCAGCACATCCACACCTTGGGCGTGAATGTAATCGGTGGGGATTGACCCATCGGTTTCCACCACGCGGGTCAGTGCTGCGGGGTCGCACAAATCTTCTACCGCTTTGGCAAATTCGGTTTTAAAAGCGTCAACCGCATTGTCTAGCAAGGTTAAACCTGCTGCCATGGCGTGCCCGCCAAACTTGGGCATGCTGCCTGGGGGCAGGCGTTTGCTGACCAAATCAAGCACGTCGCGCAAATGCACGCCTTGGACGGACCGCCCGCTGCCTTTCCACAAGCCGTCGTCGCCGGGGGCCAATGCGATGGTGGGTCGGTAAATTCGGTCTTTGATGCGTGAAGCCAAAATACCAATGACGCCTTGATGCCAGTCCGAATGGGCCACCACCACACCCGCTGCGGGGTTGTCGTCGTTCAGGAATTTTTCGATGTCCTGCAGGGCGTCTTGCTTCATGTCGGATTCAATTCGCTTGCGTTCCTGATTCATTTTGGCAAGCTCGCCAGCCAAGCGGTTCGCTTCGGCTGCGTCGTCAGTCAGCAAACAGCGAATACCCAAGCTCATGTCTGACAAACGCCCCGCTGCATTCAGGCGTGGGCCGAGCGCAAAGCCGAGGTCAGTGGCTGTGGCTTTGTGGGGGTCGCGACTGGCCTCGAAAAACAGGGCCAACATGCCCGGTTGCGCCCTGCCCTTGCGGATGCGCTGCAAGCCGTGGTCAACCAAGCGGCGGTTGTTTGCATCCAAACGAACCACATCAGCCACCGTGCCCAAAGCGACCAAATCAAGCAATGCGTCAAGGCGGGGTTGGTTGGCTTGGTCGAATGAGCCACGCTCGCGCATCACAGCACGGGTGGCTAACAGGGTGTAGAACATGACGCCCACACCTGCGATGGATTTGCTTGGGAAGTCGCAACCGGGTTGGTTGGGGTTCACAATGGCAATTGCGTCTGGCAATTCGTTGCCGGGCAAATGATGGTCGGTAATGACCACGCCAATACCCAAATCGTTGGCCTGCGCCACTCCATCCACACTGGCAATGCCGTTGTCCACGGTGACCAACAAATCGGGTTCAAACTTTTCTGCCGCAAGGCGAACAATTTCGGGGCTTAGGCCGTAGCCATACTCAAACCGATTGGGCACCAAAAAATCAATGTGGTAACTGGCTTGCTGGGCAGTCGCACCCATGCTTTGAAGCAACATACGCAAACCCCGCACTGCGACTGCTGTTGCGGTGGCACCGTCGCAATCGTAATCACCGATGACAACAATTCGAGCGCCCGCTTCTAGCGCATCGGCCAAGGTTTCAGCCGCTTGGTCAATGCCTTTTAGCAAGTTGGGGCTGAGCAAATGGTTAAGCCCTGTTTCTTCAGACTCCTGAACTTGAACGCCACGCGCAGCCAGAAGCCTAGCCAGCAGGGGATGCATGCCTTTGCTCTGCAAGGCGCGCTCGACTTGAAGATCAGGCAAACGGACGCGGTGCTGGACTTGGTTATGAGGTGTTGACATGGTTTGATTCATCGAATGTCTGTTGAATTTAATCTTTATTGGAAATCGGATTGAATGCGTTGCTGTTCACGTTGGCCTGCTTCCCAAGCGTCTTGTAAGTCTTCCTCGGTGGGGCCTTGAAACACATCGGGTTCACCGAATGCTGACCAATCAGGCTTGTTTTTCCAGAATTTGAAACGCCCCAACCAATTGGACTGGATGCTGCGCCAACCTTGCTGGCCCATGAGTATCCACTCAAAACCCAAACCCGCAATTTGCATGGGTTGAATCACTTCAGATTCCAACACCCGAAACGCCTTGGCGCTGGCACCCCAGCCATGAAAATCAAGGCAGTACAGGGTACTTTTGGGCAAGGTGTGTTGTTGCTCCTCATCGAAAAAAGGAGACAACACCTGCTTCCAAAAAAGGAGCCTGTTGAGCGCTTGATTGCCTTCATGAGTCATTTTTGTAGCAGGGTAAAGCCCGTCAGCGCTGACAGAATAAAGCTTGGGCAATTGGACTTGGGGCTGCCACATGTGTGCACCGCCACCCCAAAACCAAAGGCAATTGAGCGTGGGTTGGCCCGCAGCCTCGCGCTTGAGGTTGAAGGCGGCCTGTTTAAGCTCAACCTGCAATTTGAGCCACATGCGACGCCAGTCTGCGCATTCGTCGCTCATGGGCAAATAATCGGTAAGCCTGATGTTTTGCACCGACCAAGGTGAGGCTTGCTGCATGGGTACTGGCTTGTCTGATTGCAAAAGCACGTTGCTGAGGTTTGATTCGCTTTGGTTTACACCCTGCCAGCCGTTGGCTTGAAGCAGTGGCCAAACCAAGGCCCAAAACTCATCCAGCTCGGCAGGTGTAACATGCAAGGCCTCCACTGGGGTGAAGCTGACGCCATCGCGCTCAAGCGTGAGTGAACCCACACTGCCCCACCAGCGGGTGTGGGCTTGAACTTGATCGTGATTGGCATTTAGGTCACTGCACATGGCCCAAGGTGGGTAAAAATCCCCTTCAAGCGGTGTTTCTGAGGCATTTCCGCTTAGGTGGCTGTATAGCCAAGCCTCCACACGGTCCAGCGACCCAGCGTTGTGGAAAGCACTTGCCTGATTGCGGCTAAGCACCTGCGCAAGGCCTTTGGGGCATTCCTGAAACAACTTGGCAGCTTGGTCTGGGGCCAAACGATCCACCATGGCTTGAGGAATGAGTGCGTCAGGTAAAAGGACTTGTAAAGGGGCAGGTTTTGGAGCGGGCACTTTTTTTACACCAGAGAGTCCAAGCAGCGTTGCATTGGGAATTTCATCTTTGCGAAATAGCGAATGAGTTGCATGGGATGTCTTGCAACTTGATTTGACTGTAGTTTACCCCTCGCTGGCCGTGAATTTAACCCTCGACCAGTACAATAGCGATCCAACCGTGACAACAATCAGATTGAGAGTTTAGTGATCAATTTACCTTTCGACATTGAAATTGCCCTGCGCTACGTAAGAGGCAGCGGGGGCCGCAGTCGTGACCGCTTTATTTCCTTTATTTCGGGCCTGTCCATGGCCGGTATTGGCTTGGGCGTGGCAGCGCTGATTGTGGTGTTGTCAGTGATGAACGGCTTCCAAAAGGAAGTGCGCGACCGCATGTTGTCGGTGATTGCCCACATTGAAGTGCTGGCCCCTGCAGAAGGTTTTCAAGACTGGACCGGCATGCGCCAGCAAATCATCAAGGCCGACCCCCGGGTGCAAGGTGTTGCACCGTATGTGGCAGGGCAAAGTATGTTGAGCTACGGGGAAGCACTGCAACCGGCGGTTGTGCGAGGGATTGACCCAGATTTGGAAACTGACGTGTCGGAATTTAGGCGTATTGTTTCCGGATCCCTTGAAAGCTTGGTGCCCGGTGAGTTTCAGGTGATTTTGGGGTACGAATTGGCACGCCATTTGAATGTGATGGTGGGCGAGAAAATCACCATCATCGCCCCATCTGGCCAAGTCACCCCGGCGGGTGTAATACCTCGTTTAAAGGCATTTCGAATTGCAGCCTTGGTAGAGACCGGCCATTTCGAATACGACAGCGGCTTGGTGTTGATGAACATTGAAGACGCTGCCCGCTTTTACCGCACGCCGGGGCCCACTGGGCTGAGGGTGAAATTAAACAAGATGGATGAAGCACCCGCGGTGGCGCGTGTGTTGGAAAGCTTTGTGCCGCAAGATGTGTGGGTGAGGGATTGGTCTGTGCAGAACCGCACTTGGTTTGCTGCGGTTAAAACCGAAAAGCGCATGATGTTCATTATTTTGACCTTGATTATTGCGGTGGCAGCATTCAACTTGGTGTCGATGCTGGTGATGACAGTGAAGGACAAGCGCGGCGAGATTGCCATTTTGCGCACCTTGGGTGCAAGCCCGTTCTCAATTCAGCGAATTTTCATGATTCAAGGGGCTTTGGTGGGCTGGATAGGTACCTTTGCTGGTGTGTTTTTTGGCTGGTTGCTGGCGGCCAATTTGGGCAAAATCATCCCCTTGATTGAACGTGCTTTCAATGTGGAATTTTTGCCCAAGTCGATTTACTTCATCAGTGAGTTGCCTTCTGACCCGCGATTGGACGACATTATTACCATTGTCATTGTGGCTTTGAGCCTCAGTGTGATTTCAACGATTTACCCATCTTGGCGTGCTGCGCGTGCTGAACCTGCGGAGGCGCTGCGCTATGAATAATTCAGCATCCAATATTCAGCACGGCGGCCAAGTTGTATTGGAGACGCTAAGCCTGAATAAAGCGTTCAAAGGCATTACCGCAGCTGACCAAGCCACGCATGTAATCCGCAACTTGGACATGAAAGTGTTTGAGGGTGAAACAGTGGCGATTGTGGGTGCATCCGGCGCGGGTAAGAGCACCCTACTCCATGTACTGGGCGGTTTGGACAAGCCAGACAGTGGCCGCGTGCAATGGCAAGGGCAATCCATTGAAGGGCTGTCGGTCAAAGCTTTGGGTTTGTTACGCAACAAAATGCTGGGCTTTGTGTACCAGTTTCACCATTTGTTGCCAGAGTTCAGCGCCTTAGACAATGTGGCTATGGCCTTGAGAATTGGCGGAATGGACAAAACCGCCGCCCGCACGGACAGCGCCAAGGTGCTTGAAAAACTGGGCCTTGGGCACCGGCTAAGCCACCGCCCGGCAGAACTTTCAGGCGGGGAGCGCCAGCGCGTTGCCATTGCACGTGCTTTGGTGACCAAACCCAGGGCCATTTTGGCCGATGAACCTACGGGCAACTTGGACTTGGACACTGCGGACCAAGTGTTTCAAGCCCTGCTGGAAAACAAACGGGAAGCGGCCACCGCCTTGGTGATGGTGACCCACTCCATGGAGCTGGCTGAACGCTGCGAACGTATTCTGCGGTTGGCCAAGGGTGAATTGGTTCAGGTGAAGTAAACAGCGGACTCAAGCAAAAAGCCAAAACAAGCAAGGGCTTGCAAAGGCCCCCGCTGTAAGTGGCTTAACTGACTGACTTTTTTGACTGACCCGGCTGACCTACTTATCTAGACAGTCCAAAAGCAGGCGCAGCCCACCCGCCCCTTGACCCTACCGGCACCTCAGGCAATTTCTGCCCCCCGATAATTGCTTCGGTGGCACTGCCGTAACCCAACCAAGTCTGGGCAGGCACTATGCCCACACCTTTCTTGGTGTAGTCGCACACCCCGTTGGGGAAAATTTCCTTCACTTTTGCAGCCAGCGCGGCGGCGTCCTGCACCATGGGGCTGCCTGCATAATCAGCCGGGTCCACGGGCTTGAGCACGCACTTGTTGTTTAAGGTTTCGATTGAATCGCCAGCCACTGTGCGGGGCGTACCAAATCGGGTTTGAACCACCAAGTTTTGAACTGCAGCAAGTGGGCCTGTAATTTGTGCCGATTGTCCAGTGGGATCCATTGCAGAAGCATCCAATCCGCAAAACTGCTTGCCAACTTGGTCGAAAATCATGCCTGTGGCGGGGTCTGCCTTGGGCAACTGGTTGGAGTTTGCGCCGGGGATTATGGGATCAGGAAAAAACAGCCCACCCGTCAGCGGAATGAACGGGCCAGCATCGCTGTACAAAGCCTGAGCCGATAAACATTTGTCGCGGGCGGCAGTGGGTTTGTTGCCTCTTACCTTTTCTGGCAAGGGTTTGGCAGACGCGTCTTTCTCTATGGCGGTAAGCCAGCGGTCCATCACAATCAGGGCTTCTGTGGAATAAACCGAGTCGCCCGCAAGTGGAAACTGCCCAAACCAAATCACATGATTGTCAAAATGGCCTTGCTTGGTTTTGATGCGTTGGCGCATTTGCCAGCTGTGGTAGGCGTCATGCGCAATGCCAGGGTCTGGGCCACGCAGGTCAATAATTGGAATATTGCTGAGGTGTTCAGCCGTGTTGATTGCGCCTGTTTTGTAAGCATTGCTCAAAGCCAAAGGGTCTGCCGTGGTGCGCTGGGCAATGCGCACAATGTCCACACTGAAACCACCAATGTTGCGGTTTAAATCCAAAAACTGATCCGATGTGAGGGTGCCTTGCTTCAATGCACCTAAACCATATTGCACACCCACATTGTCCAGCGGTATGCCGCCAAAGCCACGGCCCAGTTTTTTCTCATTGGCGCTCCACACATCGGGCGTGCGGGTACCAAATTGGGTTTTCATGTAGTCGATCAAACCACAGCGCAGTCCGCCAGGCCTTTTGACTGGGTCGTATTGGGGCTCTGCATCCCGCAGGCCCGGGCATTCCGGTTGTGTGGGGTAGGCCTTGGGAAAAAACGCGTTGTCTGACAACACCGGGTTGATCGGCAAATGGCCGTACACAACACTCCACTGCACATAAGGTAAAAAGGTGGAATTGAACTGGGGAAACTGCTTGGAATTGGGGGCTTCATTCACGCCGGGGTAACGGTTCCCAAAGTAGGAGTTCAGCAGGTTGTAATCGGCAAACTGGGTGGCCGTGGTCCATACATCAGGGTAGGAACATTGAACGATAATGCCTTGGTAAATACCTGGGAACGCATTGGCCACATGCTGCTGCGCAATTGCCCCACCGGAGCAACCTGTGCCCATGGTGTAACGCATTTCACCGTATTGCTCAACAATCCTTTCCTTGGCCATCACCAAGGATTCAGCTGAAGTCACCAAATTGGTGTTGTGCCCCAAATTGGACAAGGCGGTGGACAAGGTCATGAATCCACGACCCAACGCCACTGTAATGCTGTCGCCTAAAAGGAATTCTGCACCGTCAGGCGCAGTGCCCGAAATATCGCCATTGGGTGGATTGCCGGGGCCAAAAGTCACGCCCACATTGCCACCGTGGTGGATCAAAAGCTTGCGGTTCCATTGCTCTTGTGGCGCAAATGCGGTCCAAAGCTTGTTGGGTTGAAACAGGGTGACGATTTGGTAGCGGTCGCGGTTTTGAACACCGCGCTCAATGCGCACAATAAAGGGCACGGTAACGCCCGCATCGGTTGTTGTGACGGCAATGTCCCCAGCAGGCGGCGGGTTCTTGGGGTCGTAATCAACTAGAGTTGGAGCAAATTGCTGGTTGGCAAGGTCAGAGTTGGTCAACACATGTTGCAGTTTGTTGGCAGGCAAATATTTGAAAGAATATTCGACGGGCTGATTGCATTGCGCATCCACGGCCTTTGGGTTGGTGCACGTCCAAGGTTTAACCTGTGGCCCACTGAACACAGGGCCACCATTGGGGTGGTTGCTTACCCTGGTGGTCATGACGGATTGGTCGGCCAAGGTGGCCACTATTTGGGTGGCACCCAAAGGTAAGTTTTCTAGCAATGCCATCACGCGGCCATTGGCACGCTTTGTAAACGCCGCGCTTACATCCACGGTACCAGCCACCACCTTCACGCCGTCTAGCAAGGCCGGGGTTTCGGCCACCAACTCCACCAGTGCATTGCCATCACTGATCATGTCCGCCCGGTTGGACAGTATTTTGATTTGACCTTTCGCCGGTGCGGGGTCGATGATTACTTCGGGGTTGTTAATCTCGGGATTGTTGACTTCATTGGGATTGACCACCGCCGCTGGAGGTTTGTCTGCGTTAGCCCCCAAACCGAAGGATCCATCACCGTTACAGGCGGCAAGGGTAAGAGACAGCGAAACTGCAAGCAGCGAAGCCGTTAACTTGAACATGGATGTCTCCGAATGTATTTTTATGTATTTACATTGATACGGAGTGGCACACACTACGGATTCAGCATAATTTTCCAATTCCAAACAATATGATTGGTATGTCGGCAACTTGACGGTTATGCCGCTTGATTCAGCTTGGCCCCCCCAAATTTGACCTAAATTAACAGCTGCCCTATCCTCTCAACACAAATACAAATACAAATACAAATACAAATACAAGGAGACAGACTTGAAACCCTACGTTCTACAAAAATACATCCCGTCGCGTGTTTTGGCTCAGATGGCAGCCACTGCTGTACTGAGTACCTTCAGCTTGGGGGCATTGGCCAACACTGGCGGCAAACCGATTTTGTGCATTTTTGACATCATCGGCAAAAATGGACCGGTGTATGACTTTGCGAAGGACTACGCGCTGGCGGGCAAAGCATGGGGCTCTGAAGTTGTGATTGAAGCCTACACCGATGAACGCTTGGTGGCAGAGGATTTTAAAACCGGGAAATGCGATGGAATGGCGGTCACTGCCCTTCGCGGACGCGTGTTTCACCCTTTTGTGGGCAGTATTGACGCAGTGGGTGGAGTGCCTAGTTACAAACATTTGCAAACCATTATTAACCTGCTGGCCCAACCCAACTCATCCAATTTGATGGTGAATGGCCAATACGAAGTGGCAGGCATTTTCCCAGTGGGTGCCGCTTATGTGCATGTGAATGACCGAAGCATTAACAGCATTGAAAAAGCAGCGGGCAAGCGGGTTGCGGTGCTGGACTACGACAAATCGCAAGCCAGGATGGTGCAGCAATTGGGTTCACAACCAGTGGCGTCTGAGGTGATTAACTTTGGTACCAAATTCAACAACGGACAGGTTGATATTGTGGTGGCGCCAGCTGTGGCCTACAAACCATTGGAACTGTACAAAGGCATTGGTGCGAAAGGCGGAATTTACCGCTTCCCGCTGTTGCAGCTCACGGCCAACATCATTATCCGCAAAGACAAGTTTGCTGAAGGCTACGGTCAAAAGTCTCGCGATTATGTGGCCAAAAACTTTAGCAATGCCATCAAGCAGCTGGACAAAGCCGAGAAGGAAATTCCCGCCCAAACTTGGATTGATATTCCTCAAGTAGACAAGGACAAGTACTTCGTGATGATGCAAGAGGCACGCATCCAGCTGACGAAAGAAGGTTTCTATGACCCCAAGATGATGAAGCTACTGAAGAAAGTGCGCTGCAGCTTGGACAAAACCTTGGGTGAGTGTTCAGACAAAGTAGAGGGTTAAAACTTAGCGACTCAGTTGTTGCAGCGCAAACTGAAACGACTGAGTCTCCCCCGCAAGTTCCACCGTCAGGCGAATGTCTTGATCCCTCTGGGCGGGCAATTTATTTCGCAGTGTAATTTCGCCGCTGTATTCCATACCAGGGTCCAGCACGGTGGGGCGAAGTGCGTTTTTCCTCACGTCATAGAGTTCTTGCTGGGTTCTTTGAATATCTATCGAATCAAACTCGACCCCACTGCCAATTCTGCCAAATGACCCAAAACTAAACCGCAGGGACGGATAAAAGCCAGAATAAGAGCCGGAGGACACCCGGAGCACATTCAGCAGTTCGTCAACCTGTGCATCAAAGGTCATGACCTTGGCAGGCTCGCCATTTAGTGTGGCCTGGATGTTTTCAGTAGAAAACTTGATGGCTTGTTGGGTGTTGTTTTTAACCGTGACCTTAAACTTGGGGCGGCTGTATTGGCCCTGCAAACTCTGACCTTTTGAGTCGCTTAATGGCTCGACTGTTACTGAGTTTAGTTTTGCAGTCAAAGGCTTGTCCGGCAATACAGGTATAACGCGGTAAGGTGCTGCGCAGCCACTCACTGCCAAGGCCAAAACAGCCACACCTGCCCATAGGCAAACCTTTTTATTCACATGCGTTCTGTCGAAATTCATTATTTGATTCCATCAAGCTTAGCTGGACCTAAACACCACCTCAATCACAAACACGGCTTGGTCTTGAAGCATCTGCATTTGCAAGCTAACCGGCCAGCCATACAGCTTTGAAATTTCCTGAACCATGGCCAAGCCCAAGCCATTGCCTATTTGTTTGTGACCTGCAAACCGGTGATAAGGTTCAAACAACAGGGCCATTTCCTCTGGCGGTATGGCCATTGACGGGTTGCTGACCCTGAGAGTGCAGGTGTTTGCGTCCTGCTGACTCAAGGCAACCTGCACGGCTTGGTCAGGTTTAACATTGTATTTACAAGCATTCTCAAGCAAATTGCGCAGCAGTATTTCCAAAAGGCTTTTTGCGGCATGCACACTAAAGGCAGCATCATGAAGTTTGATATTCAGATCAATGCTTAAAGGGGAACCCTCCAACATCATTTTTTGGCGGTCCACCATGTACTTCAGCTCTTCACCCAAATCAATGTTGGACGCAGCATCCCCATGGGTATTGGAACTGATTCGGCTGTAAGTCAACATTTGCTCTGCCAGATGCCGGGTGCGGGACAAACCCTGCATCAACTGCCCCAGCGAGACTGCCCGGTCCTCCTCAGAAGTGGCTCTGGCCAAATTCTGTGCATGCAGATTAAGCACGGTCAATGGGGTACGCAACTCATGGGCGGCCGCATCGGTAAAACGGCGCTCGCGGGCAATGGCTTCTGACACTCGTTTGAACAAGCTGTTCAGGGCATGAATGACTGGCGACAACTCACCCGGAATTTTCTTCAGTGTGATGGGCTCGGTGGATTGTGGCTCGCGGCTGCTGATTTTCTCGGCCAATTCCTTCAAGGGGCGAAGACCAACCACCACGGTCACATTCACCACCAAAAGCAAAATCAAAATACCAATCAAAAGCGGGCTGGTCAGGGTAATGGCCACTTCCTCGGCCATTTCGACCCGAAGGCCCACCTCCTCTGCAACTTCAACCCACACATTGCCAGATTTGGTGCTGAAAACATGCCACTCTTTACCGCCAACTTTCGACTCTGCAAACCCTTCCCTGACTGGGCCCAAGCGTTGATCGGGCGCGGTTTCAGAGCGCACAAGCAAAACCCCATCGGTACTCCACAATTGGAAGGCCAGTTTGGCCTCGTAAGGATGGCCAATGGCTGTTGGCTCGTCGGTGGGCATACCCAGCAAGGCATGCGGCAAATCAATGACGATTGGACTTTGAATGGTGGCTGTTTCAACCTGCCGGGCCAAAAGGCTTTCAAGCACTCGGGCAGAGGTAGCCAAGCGCGCACCAAAAATTTCATCCGCTTCGTGCAGCGACACCTTGTAACTGATGGTTCCAGCAATACCCATCACCACAGTCAAGGACAGGAAAATGCTGATCAGTAGCTGCCTGCGCAGTGAGGGTTCGGGTTTGGATGCTGTGGGATTCAAAATGGATTTCACTTAGTTGGATTGCAATTAACTAGGAAGTACAAAAGCAGGGTCAATGCGATAGCCCACGCCGCGAATTGTTTTGATGACTTCCGGGTAGGTTTTTTTGCGAATGCTGTGAACATACACATCAATCGTGTTGCTGCCCACATCGGAGGTCCAACCATAAAGCGATTCTTCCAACTGCTCGCGGCTGAAAACCTGCCTTGGGTTTTCAACCAGCTTTTTCAACAGACTGAACTCCCGGCGCTGCAATTGCAATTCTTGCCCTTTGAAGTAAGCCAACTGACCAGACAAATCCAGAGACAGATCGCCCAACACCAACATATTACTGGCCGAGCCGCCTACCCTTCGCTCTATGGCATAGATGCGGGCAAACAGCTCATCCAAATCAAATGGTTTAACGAGGTAGTCGTCTGCCCCGCAGTTCAGCCCTTCAATCCTGTTTTGGGTGGAATCACGGGCGCTTACAATAATGACGGGGGTTTGATTGTGCTTGCGTCGCAGTTGGGACAACACCTCTATCCCATCCATACCGGGCAAACCCAAATCCAGCACAATCAAGTCAAAATGATTGTCCAGCGCGGCATTGAGCGCCTGTTTGCCATCAGACACCCAATCCACCTGATACGCCTTGCGCTTGAGTGCGCTTTGCACACCACTGGCAATTTGCTCATCATCTTCAACCAGTAAAACCCTCAAGCTTGACTCCTGACTTATTCGCTGACCTAAAAAACATTGTAATGAAATCAGGAGTGTTTAACGTGGGTCATTAACCCTTCTTGGATTTCACTTTGACCAACAGGTCACGAATTTCGCCACGGCGCCCTTCGTCAGCCAGCTCACGACCTGGGCGGGCAGACGCTGCAAGCGCTTTGTTCAATGCAGCCTCAGACTCAATGTAGCGGCCTTGCCTAAACAGGAAGTCACCATAAAAGTAGTTGGGGTCAATGCCATTGGGGTTGATCGCTAAACCTTTCTTCAGGAAATCCTCAGCCTTGGCGTCATCACCAAAACCCAATGGCCAGCCTGGTACTTGATAGTAAAGTGAGCCTAAGCTGGTGTATGCGGACCCATCCAAGGCTTTGGCATTTAAGGAAATGGCTTTTTCGAACGCCGACTTGGCCTCTTTAACCAAACCCAACGCGCCTAATCCACCCTTGGCACCGGCATAACTGCCCAACACAATGCCTTCCCAAATCAGGGCATTTGCATCATCTGGGCTGCTGCCTACCAGCGTGCGGGCCTGATCGCTCAACTTTTCGAGTTGCTTCTCTTTGCCCTCACCACGTGATTTGTACATGGCATCAGCCCATTGGGTTTGAAGCTGTACCACGCCCTCGCTGGGTGGCGCTGCAAAGGCAGACTGGCCTGAAACACCAAGCCCCAAGGAAAGTACTACAACTGCAAAAAACTTTGCTGCAGCCTGTGTATTGAATTGAAAGACCATGGTTTAAAACTCCTTAGAAATATTTTTGAATGGTGGGAAGCTGACCGCGAATGGCTTTGTCGTTCACCCCCGGGAAAAGTTGATTTAAAAACACAAACAACTTTTCAGGAAATCCGATTTTGAGCTCATGCTTTGAGCTTTGAATAAAGGGAATCAATTGAATTGCAACCGCTTCAGGTGTGTCTCTTTGAACCTTCAACTCCGCATTAAGCTTGTCCACTGCACCGTGGTTGATTGCTGTTTTGGTGGCACGCGGCGCAAAATACTTAACACGGACACTGCTGTTTGCCAGCTCTCTGCGTAGGGCTTGTGAATAGCCGCGCAAGCCAAACTTGGTGCCGCAGTACACACTGTTGCCGGGGTAGCCAATGTAGCCAAAAATGGACCCCACTTGCACCACAGTGGATTGCACTTGTTTTTTCAACAAAGGCAATAAAAGTTGCGTGAGTTGGATAGGGGCAATCAAGTTAACCTGTACCAGTTGGGCTACTGTTTGCGGGCTTTGTGCTTCGGCAGGCCCAAATGCGTTTGCCCCTGCGTTATTCACCAACAAGTTAATGCCTGTGCCTAACGACTCACAATGCTTCAACACTTGGTTTTGGTAATCCATCTGGCTTAGGTCACCTGCACAATGGCTGACAGTAAGGACTGGGAATTTACGGCTTAACATTTCAGCCAGTGCGGCCAATTCCGCCGCATTCCTGCCAAGCAGTACAAGATGGGACGATTGGGCAGCCAACTCCAAGGCCATCGCCCTTCCAATACCGCCAGTGGCACCGCTTAACACTGCCTTATAGACCGCTTTGTGCTGTGGGGCATGATGTGGGGCATGATGTTGGGCTTGATTGTGCACTGCGCTCATGCCACCTCTCCAAACAATTCATGGCTATTGGACTGGGGCAGGCCGCGAAACACATCGCCATAGAGTTTGTACATGACGTGTGCAGTGCGGATAATCGACTGTCGATCTTCCTCACGCGTCAATTGGTTAACCAGTTCCTCAAAAAACTTCACATGGTCTAAATCCAAACTGCCGTGGGAGGTGAGGTATGTAAACGCATTGGGGGGCAATCCCAAATTGGCCTGAATTTTCTCGGCTGCCATTGTGGCCAGTGCGGTGCTGGTGCCTTCTAGCACATGCACCATGCCAAAAAAACCTACTGGGTTTTTGCGGTCAATTTGATTGTAGGCATAGGCCACCATGGTTTCAGTGGCAATACTGGGCGTGGCATTTTTAACCTGATAGGGGTTGCCGCCTGCAGCTTTGATGTCGTCCAAAATCCACTGTTCATGGCCATACTCTTCTTCAACATACTCAACAATGGCTTTTCTTAAAAGCTCATTCTCTGAGCCCAGGCAGCTACCACATGCCATTAAAAGTGGCACTGTGTGCTTAACATGGTGGTAAGCCTGCCCTAAAAATGCGAGGTACTGTGCGCGGGTCACTTCACCGCGCAGCGCTTCCTGAATCAGGGGAATACCAACCAATTCATTTCGGCTGGATTCTGTTTCTTGTTGTAGTCGTTGAAAAAATGGAGTGTTCATGCTTGAAGTCCTTGAAAATGTATTGAATAGGTTTGCCAAATGGCCTCTCGACGCACTCGGCCATTGGCAGTGGCTAGGCCATTGCTGTGGGTGAAGGGTTCAGCCGCCACAAACACTTGATGTATTTGTGCGTAATCCGGTAGGCGTGCATTCACGGTTTGCAGCAGGGTATTGAGTTGTTCGGGCTTATAGCCAGGCCGGGGTACTACAACAGCACACAGGCTGGACATGCCTTCACCAAATACAACCGCCTGTAAAAACTGGCCGCTTTCCAGCAAAATACTTTCTGGCCATTCGGGGCTTACATTTCGGCCAAATCCAGTGATAATCAGGTTCTTCTTACGACCATGAATGGAAACAAAACCGTCCTCATCGATTGAGCCTAAGTCGCCAGTGGGCATCCAGCCATCGCTTAAAGTAGTTTGGGTTTGGCTTGCGTCGCCCAGCTGATGCAAGTAGCCTTCAAAGCCACGGCTGCCCTCTCTGTTCACCCAAATTTCTTGGTCCTGCGCAATCCGAACTTGAACGCCATGCAAGGGCTTGCCCACCGTGCCGGGTTTGTGTTGCTCAACGGTATTCAGGCAAACCACAGATGAACATTCTGAAAGGCCGTAACCCTCAAACACTGGCAAGCCATGCAATGCGGCCAAAGCCAACAACCCGCTGGGTACTTTGCCACCACCTACCGCTGCAAACTTAAGGCTGCGGATGCGTAGGTCACCCGGTTGAATGGCCTGCAACAATGCAAAAAGAGTTTGCGGTAAAAGAATGATGCTTTCTGCCTGAAAGCGCGCAATCGCATCAAGGCACAAGCTGGCATCAAATTGGCTAGCACCTGTTAAACCCACCTCACTTAAGGGTGGGCAACATATTTCCGCATTGGCCAGCAACGGTGCGTAAACACCTGCAATGTTCTCAAGCAACACAGCCAGTGGCAGCAGGCACAAATGGCGCTGAATGTTCAAACCAGTGGTGGCATGGTCCAATGCCGCTGCAACCTGCCATTGTTGATCTACCGTCAGGCACACGCCTTTGGGTTGCCCGGTGGTACCGGATGTAAAGGTAATTTTTTGCACTGGGCGCAAGGCTTGCGCCTTACTCGCACTCATCAGCGGTGTACTTGCGCGAAGCTGCGGCTTGGGTGTCATCCAAATTAAAGGGAAATTTGAAGCCTCTTCCTGTTCAGCCAACACCTCAAAACCCAGTTCAGCAGCCCGCTGTGGGTTGTCAGTCACCAGCAAGGTCACCTGAGCCTCTTTCACCAAATGGGAAAGTTGCTCGTTTGTAAAAAAGTCCGGTAAAGGCACGAGGGTACTTGGAAACCCACTCCGGACAAGGCTTGCGCAGGCCAAATCCACAGCAATCCAAGATGGACTGTTGTCGGCCAATATTGCGATTTGCAAACCGGGGTGAAACTTTAAAATTGTCTGGATAATGTCCAGCACTTGCATTCGCAAAGCCGCACCATCCAAGCGGGCACGGCCCGTACCTGCGTTTAGTGCAGCGCTGTAAGCAGCCAAGGCGGGAATAAGTGGCGTGTTCATGATTGAGCGTTCAACCATTTAAAACCCATTTCAATGTCGCCCACTACAACCACGGGTTGCGTGTCGTAATAGCTGCCCCAAGCCGCCGCATTTTTAACGCGATTGGGCGTTGCATGTGCCAGTTCAACAGGCTCAAGGCCCATCCGGTGGAAGCTGTTAATGAGGCTACGGGTTGCAGTGAACACCACCCAACGGTAGCCTTCTCGATGCAAAATTTCAGTCACTAAGCGAATCAGCATGCGCGCACCACCTGCGTGACGGGTGGCCAAATTGCCTACCTCTGCAATGGCGGCACGATCCACCGTAAATCCCAATTTGGCCGAGATGACTTTTTCAACAGGGTGGTTGAGGTATTGCTCGAGGAACAGGGTTTGATCTTCAGCCACGTTGTAGCCAGCAGCGGCAATCAAATCCCCTTCTGAATTGGTAACACCCATTAACCGAGTGCAAAAGTGATCGATCTGAGCACCATAGGCGTGTGCAAAGGTTTCAGCAATAAACTGCTTGAGCTCGGACTCGGCTTGATAGCTTTGGCCAATCGACTGACCACTCAGCTGCTGGCTTATTTGATGTTGTTCTGACAAATCCATCCAGGTTCCCCCCTGTGTTGATGGATGCCAGATTAAAGCCTGAAAATTAACGCTAAATTAACTGCAATTTATTTAATTTGCCTTCTGCGACGGCGAATGACCGCCATGCGTATGGTCGAACTCCATGAAATACGGACAAACAAATAGCCCAGCAGTGCAAAAGTACACATTGTCGCGGGCAAGCCCACAGCCAAAGCAGGCCCCAAGCTCAGCGTCCAATCCAGCAGCGCATGCAAATAGCCCGACATATCAATCAAACTAAAGTCAGGTGCATGTTGAATGGGTGCGTCCCCGGGCAGGCCACCCAAAAGCAACTGGCCATAAGCCACTGCAAACAAGTAAAGAGGTACGATTGTTAAGGGGTTGGTATAAAAAGTGACCAAAATAGCAACGGGTAAATTGACCTTTGCAACAAAAACCCACAGCAAGGAGCCAATTACCTGAAACGGCCCTGGAATTAACCCGCAAAACAAACCCGCAGCCACACCGCCAGCCACGCTTCGCCGGTTAATAGCCCACAGATTGGGGTGATCAAACAGGGACTTGTATCGCCTTAAAATGGGTATTGCATCCAGCTGCTCACTGTTTGGCAAAAGTTTACGAATCCAAGTTCGAATCATGAGTATCCGTTTGTGGCAAAATTTAGGTATGTGGACCGACACGCATTTGCATCTGGACGCTTTGGAATATGACTTGGATCGAGCCCAAGTGGTTCAGCTTGCTCGCTCCAACCATGTTAACCGGTTTGTATTACCGGCTGTGCATGTCAACAACTTTCAAGCCGTTCAAAACCTTGCAGCACAAACACAAGGGGCGGTTTACTGCTTGGGCATACACCCCTTGTATGTCGAAAAATCAAGCGACGAGGATTTGGTCAAGTTACGGCATGCAGTTCAATTGGCAATGGCCGACCCGCTGTTTGCCGGAATTGGCGAAATTGGTTTAGACGGTTTTGTACCCAACCCGGACTGGCAACGGCAAACGCTGTTTTTTCATGAACAACTGAAAATTGCGCGTGATTTTGATTTACCTGTGGTGATGCATGTGCGCCGTGCCCAAGATTTGATTTTAAAAGGCCTGCGAATTTACAAACCAAAATCTGGCATTGCCCATGCTTTCAACGGCAGCAACCAACAGGCCGACCTGTTCGTCCAACTCAATATGTGTTTGGGTTTTGGCGGCGCAAGCACGTTTACCCGTGCACGGCAAATTCGTAGCTTGGTTAGCAACTTACCAGGAGAAGCCCTTGTGTTGGAAACCGATGGGCCAGACATTCCGCCTGAATGGATTAACCACCAACGCAATGACCCCTCCCATATTCCACGCATCGCAGAAGTGATTGCGCAATTGAGAGGGGTGAGTGTGAGTGAATTAAGTCACCTTACACAAAGCAATGCACAACGGGCTCTGCCCGCTTTGGTCAACTAAAACAAGCAAAATAATGGAATTTCTGGTCAGCTACAGCACACGACCGTCCATACAGAACAAGCACACGCAACGACGGCAATAGACCATCCTGCTGTGACAACAACGGATGGCGCATGTGCACACATACAAATGGGCGTGACCACATGAGCGCACGCGGAAACACCACCGCAGGCATAGGCCAGTCCCGTACAACATTCACAGACTAAGGCACAACAACTGATACTTGTTGATGATTTTCGACCAGCAGTACCCGTAGCAGCTTGAGTGGCCTGGCCATCACCTGTTGGCTGAGCTGAAATTATGCCCGGAGTGCTGGCAAGTTCGACTTCTGGGCATTGACCCACAGCCGCTGAACTGGTTGAGCTAATCACATTTATTCTCCTTGACCTGTTTTTTAAAAGGAATACTTAGTAGCGCCTCGGAGTGATTTGTTCCTTAAATTAATTGAACAGGGTCCGTTCACTACCTAGGGTGACAACTCATCCTGTCAGTTGACACCACCGCAGTGGGGCCTGCGCCCGAGTTACATACTGTGCGGTCCCAAGGCCCCAACTATCGCCATGCCAGTCGTCTTGTTCACTTGGGGCATGTTGATCGGACTTGCCCTTTTCCACCAACAAACCCAAATACCCGCAATCTGGCACTGGGTAAGCGCTCAAATACCCTCGACCGCGGTGCAGGTTTTACTTGGTCTAGTTTGCTTGTTGACACTGTCTACGCTAAGTCGAAACTCCAGCAATCAATCAATTTGGTCGCCTACTACTCGATGGCTTATCAAATTATTTAACCCACTGTTTGCAGCACTGGTGTTTTCGCAACTGCTGGCTGGCCCAATTGCAGCAGAGCGTCTAAGTAAGCGCGTACCCATTGAATGCCACCAAACCGACCACCCTGGTTTGTTTAAGATTGAACAAGTTTCCTTTCTGCCTGAAGGTGCTAAAAAGTGGACCCTGTCGGTCATTCAAGCAAATACAGGGGAAGAAGCTGAGACCACCTGCCTGCACCAAGGCGCCCTGCTTTCTGTGGTCATCAACCCCAACACCGCTGAACATTTGCTGAACACGCCACCGGGCGAACTGATTCAAGCCACCGTCAAAATCAAAGCCCCCAAAAGCACCCTACAAATGCATGGGTTTGATGTGCAGGCCTATTGGTTCTCAAAGGGTATATCGGGGTTAGCCACCCTCCAAAATGCAAACAAAATCAACAACAAGGCGCAGTGGCTAAGCCCACTCGAACTGATTCAAAAGCTTAGATTTTCCACTGGCCAATGGATCACCCATACCCTGAAAAACCACCCGCAACAGGGTTTGGTTTTGGCATTGGTCACGGGGGATCAAGGGCTTATCGCACCCGAGGAACGAGAGGTATTCAACAACACCGGCATCGCCCACTTGGTCGCCATTTCCGGCCTGCATATCACCATGCTGGCGGGTTTGGCCTGTTGGGTAGTCAGTCGCTTGTGGAGGCTTAAACCCAGGCTTACCGAGTTTTTGCCTGCTGGTTTGGCTGGGCAATATGCGGGCATTGTCATTGCACTCATTTATGGGCTACTGGCGGGCTGGGGCGTGCCTGCGCAACGCACTGTGCTTATGCAGGCTGGATTTTTGATTTCGCACCTCTACCCCGGTCGCGTGTCGGTGTGGAATGTGTATTGGTCTGCCATGCTAATTGGCATGCTGATTGACCCATGGGTGTTGTTTGACATCGGCTTTTATTTGTCATTTGGTGCAGTGGGCATCTTGATTTTTTCAGGCTGGGGGTACCGTACATTCAAGGACGAATATTCCACCCCTAAGCAAAAATTGCGTGGCTTTGCCCAAGCCGCATTCAAAGCCCAGTATGTTGCCACGGTGGGCTTAATCCCATTTTGCGCGGCCTTGTTCAATCAACAGTCATTGATTAGCCCACTGGTTAACGCCTTGTCCATTCCATGGATGAGTTTTATCTCCACCCCGCTGTCCATGCTAGGCACCCTCACCGGCAATTCATGGTTGCTGCACATTGCCGCGCAAAGTCTGGATGTTCAACAGGTGTGGCTGGAGGCCTCCCAACACTTGGGCCTTATTACATGGAACCTGCCCACACAAGCCGTTTGGGTTTATGCAGTTGCAGTCATCGGGGTGTTTTGGGTTTTATTACCAAGGGGAGTATTGCCACGCTGGCCGGGTGTTCTAGCCTTGTGTACCCTACTTCTGCCTGTGCAAAAAGCCGAGCAAGGCGAGTTTTGGATGGACGTACTGGATGTAGGCCAAGGCACTGCCGTTGTTATACGCACCCAAAATTACAGCCTGCTGTACGACACAGGGCCTGCTTTCACCGCCCAATCCAATTCTGCCCGGCGTGTTATTTTACCTTGGCTAAAAATCCAGGGCATTACCCAGCTTGACCAATTGTGGCTGTCACATGACGATGCAGACCACACTGGCGGCGCCATGGTTTTGCTGCAAAACCATACACCCAAACACATGGTCAGCCCCCTGCAGCACTCCCATGGTTTGGCCCTTCAAGCAAAAGTCATTCACACGCAACACCTTGACTGCAAAACACTTCAACCCTGGCAATGGGATGGGGTGACTTTTATCCCCATTTCCCTACCTGCCTCACCCCCAAACACCGACCTAGGACGCGACAACAACCAAAGCTGCTTGCTGAAAATTGCGAACGCCAAGCACAGCCTCTTGCTCAGTGGCGACATTGAAGCCGCTGCCGAGCAAGCCTTGCTGGACGACATTCGCACCGGGCAAAAACCGCCCAATCACCTGCAAGCCTCCGTACTTTACGCGCCTCATCACGGCTCAAAAACATCGTCCTCACAGGCCTTTCTGGATGCGGTCAATCCAAGCACGGTTGTCATTCAGTCAGGCTGGAAAAACCGCTACAAACACCCCCATCAGGAGGTTTTAAACCGCTATCAAGGCATGAATTTAACTTTGTTTCACACAGCCCAAGTTGGTGCACTTCATTCAAGGTTCAAGCCGGGATATGATGAAACCCGAGTGCAATCTGCACTTCACACCCGACTCCGTTACTGGCACATGCACGAAAGCAGTGCATTCCAACGCTAACACTGTTAACTTACTTTTCGTAGAACGCCAATTCACGTGTTTTTTACTGAATTGGTGGGCAAAAGCGGCTTTATGACCCCTTGTTTGCTCCGAAACTGGCTGGCACAGTTTTTGATAGGAATAGAGGAATGACAGAATCAATCCAACCAGAAAAGAGTCACACCATGGCCACACCGGCATTTGACGAAATGTACACAGCCAAGGGCGAAGTACGACCACATTACCAAGAATACGAACGCTGGTTGAAAACCCAATCGGACGAAAGAATCGCCAACAAACGCGCGGAAGCGGACCTTATTTTCCGCCGCGTGGGCATTACCTTTGCCGTTTACGGGGACGATGCAGGCACTGAGCGCTTGATCCCCTTCGACACCATCCCGCGCATTATTCCGGCCAAAGAATGGAAGATTCTTGAGGCGGGTTTGCGTCAGCGGGTTACGGCCCTGAATATGTTCCTGACTGACATCTATCACGAGCAAAAAATCATCAAGGCGAAAATCATCCCGCCTGAACAAATTTTTCAAAACGATCAATACCGCATTGAGATGCAAGGCGTCAAAGTCGCTGGTGACATTTATGCCCATGTGGCGGGTGTGGACGTGGTCCGCGCTGGCGAAGGCGAATTTTATGTGCTGGAGGACAACCTACGGGTGCCATCCGGCGTAAGTTACATGCTAGAAAACCGCAAAATGATGATGCGGCTTTTCCCTGAATTATTTGCCCGCAACCGCGTGGCCCCGGTTGAGCATTACCCCGACAATTTGCTGGAAAACCTGCGTTCCGTTACACCCAACAACAGTGACGACCCCAAGGTGGTTGTGCTCACACCGGGCATGTACAACTCAGCTTATTTCGAACACGCTTTCTTGGCCCAGCAAATGGGTATTGAGCTGGTCGAAGGCAAAGACATGTTTGTGGAAGAAGAAGTGCTTTACATGCGCACCACCAATGGCCCGCAGCGTGTGGATGTGATTTACCGACGCTTGGACGACGACTTCCTCGACCCCCTATCCTTCCGTGCCGACTCCCAACTCGGCGTACCGGGTTTGCTGTCCGTGTACCGCGCAGGCAACGTCACTCTTGCCAATGCGATTGGTACCGGCGTGGCCGACGACAAATCCATTTACCCGTATGTACCGGACATGATTCGCTTCTACTTGGATGAAGAACCGATCATCGCCAACGTCCCCACCTGGAAGTGTCGCGACCCCGAAGCCTTGAAAGAAGTGCTGTCCCGCCTGCCAGAGCTGGTGGTGAAAGAAGTACACGGCGCAGGCGGTTACGGCATGTTGGTTGGGCCCGCCGCTACCAAGGCTGAAATTGAAGACTTCCGCAAAAAGCTAATTGCAGACCCAGCAAAATTCATCGCACAACCCACACTGGCATTGTCCACCTGCCCCACCTATGTGGAAAGCGGCATTGCACCTCGCCACATCGACCTACGGCCTTTTGTATTGTCCGGCAGTAAAGTCAGCATGATTCCCGGCGGCTTAAGCCGCGTGGCCTTGCGCGAAGGGTCTTTGGTGGTCAACAGCAGCCAAGGCGGCGGTACCAAAGACACTTGGGTACTTGAGAGATAAGCGGAGGGATGACATGATCAACACACCATCGAAAGCCTCCGCCACAACAAACATTTATTTCATGGGAGCTGACCTATGCTAAGCCGCACAGCTGACCATTTGTTCTGGATGGCGCGTTACATTGAACGCGCAGAAAACACCGCACGCATGTTGGACGTCAACGTACAAACCAGCTTGCTTCCCCAAAACGAAGCGGACACCGAGCAAAGCTGGGGTGCCATGCTGTCCATCTCTGAACTGCAATTCAGTTTTATGCAGCGTCATGATGCAATTACGCCCGAGTCCGTCATCGACTTCATGGTCAAAGACCCATCCAACCCGTCCAGCATTTATTGCTGTTTGCAAGCCGCACGTGAAAATGCCCGTGCAGTGCGTGGCGCACTCACCACCGAAGTTTGGGAAACCCACAACACCACGTGGCTCGAGCTACAAAAATGGATCAAGGATGGCTCGATTGAAAAAAGCGTGTCTGAGTTTTTTGAATGGGTGAAATTCCGCTCGCATTTGTCGCGCGGCGTCACGATTGGCACCATGCTGAAAGACGACGCCTTCCGGTTTATCCGCTTAGGCACATTCCTTGAGCGGGCCGACAACACAGCCCGATTACTGGACGTGAAGTTCCACAGCATGCCGTTTGGCCACATGGTTCAACGCAATCACACTGACCCGCATGCCGACTACTACCATTGGGCTGCTATTTTGCGTTCAGTGTCCGCGTTTGAAACCTATCGCAAAGTGTATCGCGACGTCATCACACCCGACCGGGTTGCCGAACTGCTGATGCTGCGCGACGACATGCCGCGCTCACTGTTGGCCTCATTGAACGAAGTGTGCGCAAACCTTGAACATGTTCGCAACGACTACTCCAAAGACACAGAAAGACGAGCGGGTAAGTTACGCGCCGAACTTCGATATGGTGAGATTGACGACATCTTGCAAACAGGTTTGCATGCCTACCTCACCAACTTTTTAGAACGAGTAAACGATTTGGGTAACCGAATCAGCAAAGACTTTTTGGTGCCGCTTACTGCCTAAGGGTTTAAATTTTTTACAGCCAAAACACCGATGAAAGCTCAAAAGGCCCCAAGTCGGTGAATCTAACGCCTGGAGAACCATCATGCGCGTAGAAATTCATCACAGTACCAAGTACCACTACCGTAATCCGGTGTTGTACAGCATTCAACAAGTGCGGTTAACGCCCCGGGCAGATTCCAGCCAGCATGTCGTGAACTGGAACGTCCAGGCCCCCACCAAACACACGGCCAAACCTGACCATTTTGACAACACGGTCAACACATTCACTTTGAATCGCAGCCATTCGGAATTGGCCATCGTGGCAACCGGAGTGGTTGATTTACTCGACCTTGACCACGGCTACATCAAGCACTGGGAAACACAGGTGAATCCATTCGTATTTGCTAGCTCCACCGAGCTGACGCAAGCCACGGATGAGATGGTTCAATTCAGCAGTGTTGTCAGCCGAATGGAAATGCCGTTTGAGAGGCGCATTTTGACTTTGGCCCATGCAGTGGCCGATAAAGTACAGTACACCAAAGGCAGTACCACAGTGGCCGATTCTGCCCAAGTGGCATTTGAAAATGGCAAAGGTGTATGCCAAGACCACGCGCATGTCATGTTGGCGTGTTTGCGCGCGCATGGCATACCTGCACGCTATGTCAGCGGTTACAGGTACAGCGACAGTGCGCCTGAATTTGCCTCACATGCGTGGGTGGATGTGTACAACCTCGACAAGCATGCATGGCTTAGTGTGGATGCCACACATCGTTCTTTGGCAGGTGAAAACCATTGTCGCTTGGCGGTTGCGCGCGATTATTCGGGTGCTGCGCCTGTGCGTGGCATACGCTCGGGTGGCGGCAAAGAGCAACTTGAAGTGGATGTTCAGTTGCGGCGGTTAAGCTGAACTGCTTTCATTCGCTTGCGCTGCTGCAGCGCTTTTTCGGTTGCGCCGCCGCTTCTAAGCGCATCTGACTGACCGGTTTTAACTCGCTGCTGCTTCCAAGCGCATAGGGCTGACCGACTCGCTAGGCGCTGCTTTTATCCGGTCGACGCTGCATGATTGGATTCATCCGTGCGGATGTGTTGAGTCGCCCGGCGCAGCCCCGGAATCGCTCGCTCGGCCAGGCCGCACTGCGCTTGGAACCACCACGCATGCAGCCTCCAGAAGCACAAGCGCAATCGGACAGAACCAGATAAGCGCTTCAGGGGACGCGCCGGGCGACTCAACACATCTGCAACGATCCATCCAAACACGCTGTGGAGCCCGGAAAAAAGCGGCACCAAGCGTTCTGGTCTGTCGATTGCGATGGTGCGGCGGCAAGATCAAACTAAGTCTGTCGATTGCGATTGTGCGGCGGCAAGAGCGACCAGAACTTGCCGATAGCAAATCGCCTTACTGCGCCACCCACCCACCATCCATATTCCAAGCCACCCCACGCACCTGATTGGCATCGTCTGAACACAAAAACATCACCAAACCACCCAACTGCTCTGGCGTCACAAATTCTTGCGAAGGCTGCTTCTCTGACAACAAACCAATCTTCGCCTCTTCCACCGAAACCCCCTCGCGCACCGCACGCGCATCCACCTGCGCCTGCACCAAAGGCGTCAACACCCAACCCGGGCACACCGCATTGCAAGTCACCCCTGTTTTAGCGGTTTCCAACCCAACAACCTTCGTCAAACCCACAATGCCGTGCTTCGCAGCCACATAAGCCGCCTTGTTGACCGACGCCACCAATCCATGGGCAGAAGCAATGTTAACAATCCGCCCCCAGTTGCGCTCCTTCATGCCCTTCAACACCAAACGCGTGGTGTGAAATGCTGAGGTCAAGTTAATCGCAATCACCGCATCCCAACGCTCAGGCGCAAAATCCTCAACTGGGGATACATGCTGAATACCCGCATTGTTGATCAAAATATCCACCGGCCCCAACTGCTTTTCAGTCTCGGCAATCAAGGTATCAATTTCACTGGGCTTGGACAAATCAGCGCCGCAAAAGCCAGCCCTCACCCCAAATGCAACAATTGAATCTCGCGCCGCTTGAATTTGCTCGGGCGTACCAAAACCATTGAGCATCACGTCACAGCCCTTCTCAGCCAAACGTTGTGCAATGCCTAAACCAATCCCACTTGTAGACCCTGTGACCAAAGCCACTTTCTTCGCCAAATTCACCATGACAAACCCATTCAATCCGAAAATTTACAAAATATTCATGAAATACTGAACACACATCCACGTAGTCATTCAGGAGCGTTTCAACACATGCATCAAGTCCGACTCAACACCGTCCAATGGCTAAGCCCCGAAGGTCTTAAAAACCTTGCCTACCGCGAGTGGGGCGCCCCCAATAACCCGCATGTGCTGCTCTGCGTGCATGGGCTTACCCGTTCCAGTCAGGATTTCGATACTGTAGCGCAAAAAATGGCGCACTGCACAAAAGTTGTGTCGGTTGATATGCCAGGCCGCGGCAGATCGGACTGGTTTGCCAACGGAGCCAACTACGCAGTCCCCAACTACGTGGCCGCCTGCGTGGCCTTGGTAGCACGGTTAAACGCTGAAAAGCTCGATTGGCTGGGCACTTCCATGGGCGGGTTGATCGGTATGGGCTACGCCAGTTTGCCCAACAACCCCATCCGCAAGCTCATCCTCAATGACGTTGGCCCCTCGCTCAATC
Organism: Limnobacter sp.; assembly: GCA_029866125.1. Taxonomy (GTDB): domain Bacteria; phylum Pseudomonadota; class Gammaproteobacteria; order Burkholderiales; family Burkholderiaceae_B; genus Limnobacter. Next base: position 313,314 of record JARWZZ010000004.1, on the reverse strand, counting down.
TTGAAGCCCTGCAACGCATAGGCACCTACGTGGGCGCTGACGTGCAGTTCGACACACGGCAACAAGCACACCAATACATCCGCTCAATTTCAGCACCCTTTGGCCCGCATACAGAAGAACAATGGGCCCATTTGTGCGACACCGTACTTGTTCAAAAAAACGGCAAGTTCATCCCCCATTACGACCCAGCCATTTCCACGGGGTTCAAAGACATGAATGCCCAAGTGGTCCAAGCCATGGAAGGCGCGCTCTGGGCGGCCTATGATTCCATCACCACACCCACCCTACTCGTCCGCGGGGAAAACTCGGATTTACTGTCCGCCGCCACCGCCCAACAAATGACCCAACGCGGCCCCAAAGCCAAGCTGATCGAGGTCAAAGGCGTTGGGCATGCACCTACTTTCATGCAAGACGATCAAATCCAATTGGTGTCCGACTTTTTGGATTAAACTTGGCAGTGTTGTCCTTATTAAGTTGAACATGGTTTCTGTTTCATCCACACTGAGCAATGAACTCCTCAGCCGCCAGACCAAACTGGCGCTGGCACAGCTCAGTGACGCCGATGCCGCACGCGTCCAAGAAGCCATTGACTACGCCACCATCCAAGCCCAAGGCGAAACCCTTGACACTCAGGAATCGGCCCTCCAACACATGATGGCAGTGGCTGACCTGTTGGCTGAGCTGCGCACGGATGCCAATACCCGAATTGCAGGCCTGCTCGGCCCACTCGTCTTTTTTGACAAACACCTAGAAAGCCGCCTTGAACTGAAGTTTGGCGAAGAAGTAGCCCGCATGATCGGCAGCCTTCGCAAGCTTTTTAAACTGCGCTCCATGGTTGGCCCCAGTGCAACACAAAACACCATAGAGTCCCTGCGTTGGGCCGATCAAATCGAAACCCTGCGCAAAATGTTGCTGGCCATGTCCACCGACATTCGGGTCGTTATGATCCGCTTGTGCTCACGCCTACAAACCCTGCGGCACTTCACCCACCATGCCGACATCAAAGCTGAAAAAGGCGATGTGTGGGGCTATGCCATCTCCCATGCACGGGAAACACTCGACTTGTATGCCCCGCTGGCCAACCGCTTGGGCCTGTGGCAACTCAAGTGGGAGTTGGAAGATTTATCCTTCCGGATCATTGAGCCGCAAACCTACAAAAGCGTCGCAAAAATGCTGGATGAAAAGCGGACCGAAAGGGAAGCCTTCATCAGCGACTCCATGGCCACCATCAAGTCCAGCCTTGCAAAAGTGGGCATCAGCTGCGAAATCAGCGGACGCCCCAAGCACATTTACAGCATTTGGAACAAAATGCGTGGCAAAGGCGTCACCTTCGACAAATTGTATGATGTTCGCGCCTGTCGGGTCATCGTAAGCACGGTGGAAGATTGCTACACCGCGCTGGGCATCATCCACAACATGTGGACCCCGATCCCGGAGGAATTTGACGATTACATCAGCAAACCCAAACCGAACGGCTATCAATCCCTTCACACCGTGGTGCGCGCAGAGTCCGGCAAAACGCTAGAAATTCAAGTCCGTACCATGGACATGCATGAATTTGCAGAATACGGAATTGCCGCCCACTGGCGTTACAAAGAATCAGGCAGCGACGGGTACACAGGCGAATCTCGAGCCGAAGGCAAGTTTGAGGAACGCATTGCCCTGCTGCGCCAACTGCTGGCGTGGCAGAAAGATGTAACCGACACCATGGGCGAGGCCAGTGACTGGGCCCAGCACATGCGCACCCACGCCATTAACGACCAAATTTACGTGTTCACGCCCCAAGCCAAGGTGATCGAACTGCCAGCGGGCAGCACCCCACTGGACTTTGCTTACCATGTGCACACCGAGCTGGGGCACCGCTGCCGGGGTGCCAAAGTCAATGGCGCCATGGTGCCTTTGAACAAACCGCTGGAAAACGGCCAAACCGTGGACATCGTCAGTGCACGCGGTGACCAAGCCAACGGCCCTTCACGCGACTGGCTAGACCCAGGCCAAAAGTACTTGGTAAGCCACCGTGCCAGGCAAAAAGTCAAACAATGGTTTGCCCACCTTGAGCGGGCTGAAGTGCTGGAACGCGGCAAAACCATTGCCGACAAAGAACTGCAACGCATCGGCAAAACATCGCAAAATCAGGAACAGCTGGCCCAAAAAATGGGCTTCGAAAAAGCGGAAGACCTTTACGCTGCGCTGGCCCGTGAAGAGGTGCGCCCACGCGCCATTGAAACTGCACTCGCACCACCCGCACCCGCGAAAGTGGGCTTGACGGATGAAGAACACATCCAGATTTTGCAAAAGCGCAAAGGGCAGGACACATCCGACAAAGAGTCTGGCGTATTGGTCGTAGGCGTCAACGCATTGATGACCAACTTGGCACGTTGCTGCCGCCCCGCCCCGCCCGATCCGATTATCGGCTTCGTCACACGAGGCAAAGGCATATCCATTCACCGCTTGGGTTGCTCCAACCTTGCCGAGGTGATGCGTGCCCATCCAGAACGGTTAATCGACACCAGCTGGGGAGAATCCTCCGGCATGCACTACCCAGTTGACATTGCGGTCACAGCCAATGATCGTCAGGGTTTGCTGCGCGACATCACCGAGGTATTTTCCAAAGAAAAAATCAACGTCACCGGCGTACAAACCGAAAGCCAGCGTGGCGTTGCCCGCATGCAATTCACTGTTGAAGTGTCAAGCGGCGAGCAACTTCGCGCCTCACTCAGCCGAATTCTGGAAATCGACGCCGTCTTTGAGGCCCGCCGCAGGTAGCGCAGTCAAACCCGCTTCGACGTCGAGCTTTTCCACCTCCGCATTTGCGTGCGCTGTATCGTCTAAAATCTTTCCGTAATGCTCTTCAGTAAACCCTAGAGTTAAAGTGCTCAACAATTGGTACTGCGCATTCACCCTTCGATTGCCTGACGGTTTGCGGCGGGTGTAATGGCCGTTGGAATCCATAGCCCACGACGACAAATTGTCAGACAAAAGCAATTTTAAGCCCTCATCAATCACACGCTTCTTGAGCTTGCGGTCCGTGATGGGCACAGCCAACTCCACCCGGCGGAAGAAATTTCGATCCATCCAGTCTGCACTTGAAATGTAAGTGTCCTCAGCCCCATCGGCCAAAAAGTAAAACACTCGGCTGTGTTCCAGCATGCGGCCCACCACCGATCGCACTTGGATGTTCTCGCTTAAACCGGGCACACCGGGCCTCAACGCACATACGCCTCGTACAATCAGGTCAATCTTCACACCCGCCTGAGAAGCTGCATACAACTCATTAATCAACTTGGCTTCCAGCAAAGAATTCATGCGGGCCATGATGCGGGTTTTCTTACCCTGCCGGGCCAATTCAGCCTCCCGCCGCACCGCATCCACCACATTGCCATGCAAGTTGAAAGGCGAGTTCCACACCTTGTGCAACTTGCGCGCACGGCCCAAACCCGTCAGGTGGTTAAAAATTTCATGCACATCACTGCCCAAAGCTTCATCGGCTGAGAACAAACCAAAATCCGTGTACAAACGCGCAGTTTTGGGATGGTAATTGCCCGTGCCCAAATGCACGTAGCGACGCATACGGCTTTTCCCGTCTTCACCCTTTTCACGGCGCACCACCATCAACATCTTGGCATGGGTTTTTTGGCCTACAACACCGTAAATCACGTGGGCACCAATGCGCTCCAATTTACTGGCCCAATTGATGTTGGCCTCTTCATCAAAACGCGCCATCAACTCCAGCACCACCGTCACTTCCTTGCCGCTTCGGGCTGCCGCCATCAAGGTGTCCATCAACACCGAATCATTTCCGGTACGGTAAATGGTTTGCTTAATGGCCATCACATCGGGGTCAACCGCGGCACGCTTAATAAACTCCAACACCGGATTGAAACTTTGGTACGGGTGGTGCAACAGCACATCACCCTTTTGCAAGGCTTTAAACATGTCAGGCGTTTTTTGAAACTCCGCAGGTAAACCTGGCACATAAGCGGTGAATTTCAAATCAGGGCGATCTATTGAATCAGGTAATTGCATTAGTCGAACCAAGTTCACCGGTCCATTTACCCTATACAAAGCCTCCTCAGACAAACCAAACTCATTGAGCAATCGCTCAGTCATTTCTGGCGAAGTGTGGTCTGACACCTCCAGCCGCACGGCATCCCCGTAATGTCGCTGAGACAATTCACCCTGCAACGCCGTCCGCAGGTTGGTAATTTCTTCCTCGTCCACATACAAATCACTGTTGCGCGTCACGCGGAACTGGTACACCCCATGCACCTCCATGCCCGGAAACAAATCGGGAATAAAGGCCTGCATAATCGAGGTCAACATCACATAGCTGTGCTCATACTTGCTGATGTGCGAAGGCATGCGGATCAAGCGCGGCAACGCCCTAGGAGCTTGCACAATTGCAACTGTTGAGCTGCGGTTAAATGCATCTTTACCGCTCAATTCGACAGCAAAGTTAAGGGATTTGTTCAGCACGCGCGGAAACGGATGCGCCGGGTCCAAACCAATTGGCGTTAACACCGGCAGCACCTCATTTTTGAAGTACTGCTTGGCCCAATGGGTCATTTCCTCATCCCACATGGCCATCATCAACACAGTAATACCTTGGTCCCTCAAAGCGGGTAGCACTTCGCGGTTCAAAAGGCGGTACTGTTTGCTCACCAAATCCTGCGCCAGCTCCGAAACACGGTTCAACGTTTCTGAAGCCGTCAGACCATCAATTTCCATGAATTCAGGGTTTTGGCGAATCTGCTCATGCAGGCCCGACACTCGAATCTCAAAAAACTCATCCAAGTTGCTGGACACAATGCACAAATAACGCAACCGTTCCAGCAACGGCACTTGAGGGTCTTCCGCCATGGCCAACACGCGCTGATTGAATGCCAACAGCGCAAGCTCACGGTTAAGGTACAACTCTCTGTTGGGTGCTACATCGTTGTGTACAACTGGTCGCAAAATTAACTCCAAGGGGTAGGGATTTTTCATTTCACACTATCTTATGTCATTAATATGACAATCTTTTGAAGCTCACCCAAATGGCCCCATACCTTACGTTGCAAGCCGCATGGCCGGCACTTTTGTGGCATCCTTTGCACTCTTTCCGCCAAAATAAAAAATCACTACCATGCCCGTGCAACCCCATTTGATCGCAGCAGTAGACATGGGCTCCAGCAGTTTCCGGATGATCGTCGCCCGAGTGGAATATCCCTTGGGGCAACCGCAAATCCACATCATCGACAGCCTCAGGGAACCCCTTCGCCTTGGCGCAGGCCTAAGCGAAGACAAAATCCTCAGCAAAGAAGCCCAACAACGGGCTCTAGAGGCCCTAGGGCGCTTTGCTGAACGGTTGCGCTCATTCCACCCCGACCAAGTCCGCGCTGTAGCCACCAACGCCGTACGGGTTGCGCGCAATGGTCCGGAGTTCATCGAAAAAGCGCAAGAGGTATTGGGCTTTGAAATCGACGTCATTTCCGGCATTGAAGAGGCCCGCTTGGTTTACACCGGTGTTGCCCATCAACTGCCCTTGGGTCAAGGTAAACGCTTGGTGGTCGATATTGGCGGCGGCTCCACAGAATTTGTGCTGGGTCAAGACTACGAACCTTTGGCCATGGAAAGCCTCTACGTGGGTTGCGTCACCATGGCGCAAAAGTATTTTGCCGATGGCAGCATCACAGCCAAAGCCATGAAAAGCGCCATTATGGAGGCACGGCGTGAAATCGTAGTCCTTCGACGTCAGCTGACCGAAATTGGCTGGACACACGTGGTCGGCTCCTCCGGTACCTCACGCACCTTGTCTGAAATTTGCGTCTCCAATGGGTTTTGTGAGCACGGCCTTACAGCCTCCGCTGTCGAGCGCCTCAAAAGCGAGCTACTGGCTGCCGGGCATGTGGATCGAGTCAAATTGGAAGGCATACGCAGCGACCGCAAAGCCAACTTGGCAGGCGGCTTGGCCGTGATGGCTGCGGTGTTTGAAGAATTGGAACTGCACGAGCTGGAAGTCAGCGAAGGTGCCCTGCGGCAAGGCATTTTGTACGACCTGATTGGCCGCACTGAAAACCACGACATGCGTGAAATCACGGTCTCCCAATTTGTGAGTCGCTACAAAATTGATGTGGTGCATGCACACAAAGTCAAAGCTCTCACCGAAATTCTGTTCGAGTCCGCTTGCGCCTCAGTCAAGCAACCCAACAAAAACCTGCTGCTACAGGTGCCTTTGCTGGGCTGGACTTCTTTGCTGCACGAGGTTGGTTTGAGTATTAGCCACAACGGCCACCACAAACATTCCGCCTACATTCTGGGTAAATCAGACATGCCAGGGTTCTCCAAAAAAGAGCAAGCCCAAATGGCAGACTGGGTGCTGGCCCACAACGGCAAGCTTACCAAGGTGGCTTATTTGGCGTCTGAACCACAATATTGGCTTGCCCCCATGTGCCTGCGGCTTGCCACCCTGTTTTTGCGCCGCCGCGAGATTGAAGCCCTTCCGCAGATTGAACTCAAACTACTGCCCAACGGGCTTTCGCTCACCCTGCCCGACCAATGGTTGGAGGAGCACCCCTTGACTCAATACTCGCTGGAAATTGAAATCGACCAATGGGAAAAAGTCGGCCTCAAGCTAGACCTACATATCTAACAAAAAGGGCACCCCACTGGGAGCGCCCTCGGTACTGCGGGTTGTATAAACGTTTAAGTTTTATAGACCAATAAAAAAAATAACTTTTAAAGCACCACGCATTTTAGATAAACCCAAAATGCCGGGCATACCGTTGGCTCATGCCGTCAATTGACAACAACATCATGAAATCTGCCGTATTGAAATCAGGATCCCAAGCAGGGTCGCCACACACCTTGGCACCCAGGCGCAAATAGCCCTTCACCAAAGGTGGGGGGTCAATGTCCACATCCGAGTTGAATCGCTCAATGGGCAAGCGGTTTTTAGGGAACACTTGGCAATCTGCAGGGGCCATATGGGGCTCTAGCTTTTTAAACAAGCTGGCTGCTTGATGGCCGCCGTCCCGCAAGCTCACACTGGCACAGCCTATCAGGTGCTTGTAGCCCCCCAATTTCATATACTGGGCAATGCCTGACCACAACATCATGATGGCAGCGCCACTGCGGTAATCTGGGTGTACACACGACCTACCTACTTCCACAGTCGATGCCCTCAGGCGTTCTATACGATTCATAAAAAACTCAGTTTCTGAGTACCAGCAATTGAGCTTCGAAGCACTTTCAGGCGGCAAAATCCGGTATGTGCCCACCACCTCTTGAGTGACTGCATCTCGCACCAACAAATGGTCACAAAATGCGTCAAACACATCATGGTCAATCCCGCTGTTGCCCAGCATCGCACCGTATTCTTCCGAGAATATATTGAACCTCAAGCGCTGCGCCTCTATCACCTCGGATGGCGATGTGGCCAGCTTGACCTCCAGCGCTGGGGATTGATCTGCACCCAAAGCCTGAAGATGCAAGGTCTTTCTCAACTCATTTTGTTTTGTGGACTCGTTCAGTGTCAGCATGTCGCCTCTGGCATGGTCTGATTTCTTCAATCGGAAATTCGCTCTGATACGTGCAATGTAATGAAGCGATATGACACGCAGATAACAGTCACAAGACGGTTTGATGACAAAACACCAGTTTGGGGGGTTTTGAGAGGATTAAGTTCAATAAATAGACCCAGAACCCAAGATAGTGCTTGACAGCGCCTGTGAAACATCTAAACTGAACGCAGCCGAAAAATTTGGCATGAAATTGTTAGTCCAGTTCAGTTCAGTACTGCCGAAAGGCACCTTGATTATCTGTGTCTCGATTCCTCCCACATTTTTCTAGCTAAGCGTTTAATTCTTTTTTTAAAGACAGGAAATCGATATGTCTGACACAGTCAACGGTCAAGTTAAGTTTTTCAACGAATCCAAAGGTTTTGGCTTCATTTCTCAAGCAAATGGTCCTGATGTGTTCGTTCACTTCAGCGCAATTCAGGGCAAGGGTTTCAAAACCTTGACAGAAGGCCAGCAAGTTACGTTCACAATCACCCAAGGCCAAAAAGGCCCACAGGCTGAGAACGTAAACCCACTGTAATCGGTCATACTGATTTCAAGTAGAAAAGCCAGCGCTTGCGCTGGCTTTTTTCATTGTGTAACCCTGTAGCTTCATTACATGAAGGTTTTGCCGAATTTGGGCAAAAAAAATAACCTTACGGTTATTTGTACGCCTAATGATCAATTTGAACGCTTGTTAAAGCCCCACCCTAGCCAATCCCATTCCAGCCAGCATAAACACGCCACCCGCAGCCGCAAGCACGCCATAGGCAAAGGTCAGGCTGGCAAAACCCACGCCGAAACCTGGACCGCTGCTAGTCAGCATTGCACCCGCAACACCAAAAACAGCCTCGAACCCTTGTGAAAGCACAGCCAGAGCCACACCCACAATTAACCAGCCACCAACCATACCAAAGGTGTGGCTCATAATCATGCTCGCATGGGACCCCATTACCCCTTCCCACAAATGCTGAACTGCGTAGCGAATTACACGGGCCAAATTGGTATCCAATGACAAAATACCGTAACGGCCAAAATCCCGAACGAAAAAGCCGATGTTTACCAACGCCCTACTCAATGGGCCGCCGGTCTCCCTCACAACAGTGGGGTGATACCTGTGCCCAATGCGGCCCTCAGCAGTTTGTAGGAGATTATAACGCCGTTCCCTGTACTCAGCATTGGTGTGTGTTTTTATCCACTGGGAAAACTTGGCGACGCTTTCAATTTTTCCTTTATTGGATAGTTTATACACCCCTTGCGAAAGCAAATTTCCGATTGCTTCGTTGAACTTTCCAAGTTTTCGCTCTGTGTAATTACGACCACTTTCGTATAACTTGGAATCACTGTCTGCTTCTGTTCTATCGTTTTCCGCAAGTTTTAGAATTTTCAGAATATGGCACTCGCGCGTAAACTGACTCATCTGATTTCTTACACCGGGCTCATCCTCGGTTAAATAGGCTGCAATTGCTTTTTCTAGCTCGGCAGGGGTTGTGGCTTGTTCTAGCGCTAACCACGCTTTGGGCACACCGTTCGTGCGATGTGTACTTTTTACGCTTTGATTCAAACCTTCAATCAACACGGTGCGCATGGCCTTGTCGTTCCTGATCGCATTGATCATGTTCGATGCTTTGACCAAAGTATCATTCTTCTTGTTTTCAGCCTCAGTTATATCCTCAACATCCACTGCACGGCCCTTGTCAACAGCAGCCACAGCAATCAATTGATTGGCTAAAGCAATCCCATGGAACAGGGGCATCAACCAATACCAACCCACAACCTCAGTCACTTCAACGCCCTTGAGCAACTCTGCGCTGTCGGTTTCGTCAACTGCTTCAATAATGGCCCGCCAAGCAGCGCCGTTTGCACCTAGAATGGCCAAGGCAACTATGATGGTTGCACAGCGCGCCACCGTGTGTTTAATGGAATTCTGATCTTTACTGGGGCACGCCATCCCGGTTAATGAGTTGGCCGTCATCGTGGTAATTGCATTAACTGCATCGCCGATGCTTGACAAGCGCTTACCCCCGCCAGCCATATAAACGGCAAAGGCGTTTCGATCCACTTTGGGCTTTAGGTCTTCCAGCGATATATCAATTGGGCACTTACCGGCCTTAATTTGTTCACGCTTGTCAGCCCACTTCACTTGCCAATCAGGCCTTTCCTTTTTGGCGTCGTAACGCTCTTTACCCCTGCGGGTAGCCATGCTGTCCAACGAATGGAATGACTCTTTAACACCCGCGTCGTTGCCAATAACACGCTTCCCCTCTTCGGTTAGGGCCGTTGGCATGCCCTTGCCGTTTGATACGGTCAACTGGCTTCGAGTACTGTCGGGCAGAGAGGCTTTTGCAACGATCATCCTCATGGTCGTTGTGTGATCAGACTTGATGGTGGCTCTGTGGTGAAATTTCGCGTTGGAAGTGCCGTTAGCCATTGTCTGGCAAAGTTTATAGGCTGTTGCGGAGCCGAAAGTCTTGCCTTTTTCGACTTGACCACTTGGGGACAGCTCATAGCCACCCCTTGCAAACATAGCGTCCTGTACGCCGTGTGCAAAACCTGATGTGCTGGAAGCAGAGGCAAATCCCAAGCTCAAACTCCAAAAATTAGTCCTATTTGTCATTAAATTGACATCAAATTCTGGGCCTTGCAAACATCAGCCAAACCACCCCCCGAAAGAGTGATTTTTTGAGGGAATACCCTAATGAGTCCTTCATGAACTTTTCAGCGCGTCAATTTTCTTCAATCGTTAAATGCTTTGTTGAGTAAACCTCAAACAATAAACTAAGGCGAGATTGCCCTTTTTACTGGCACATCACCACCGCAGCAGCTATGGCTTAATGCTTACAACAAAGATCGGTATTTGCCGGTTTTGAAGCCTTACTTAGAGTCTTACTTAGAGCCCACTTTGAAATCAGTACGCATTCGCAATCAGTGGATAGTTACCCTGGCATTTATTCTTGTTCTGGGGTCAGGTTTATCTATGCATTTGCTGGACCGCAAACACACTGTGGTCGCACAAGCAAGGCAGGTCCACGTTACCGATTCTGTATTGATACAAGCCACCATTCAGCGTGAAATCAATCGACTTAACCAGAACTTGCACAAGCATGCGCAGACTGAAGCACTGCTGATAAATACTTCCATTGGCAGCGTCGTGGACACTACCCCTCCTCTTCGTATGTTGGATTTTCTGAGGAACCATCCCTTAATAGAAAAACTGTATCTGGCAGACGAGCAAGGCAATTGGTTAAAAGGCACTAACCCGCTGGAACGCGAGTTGATACAAAAGGCGCTTGCTCCCATGCTACAGACCCATGGTGCATCGTCTTGGTTGGATCAGCCCCATATGTATGCAGTTCGGATCAAGGACAAGGTGGTGATGCTTTTGGTGGCCAGCGAATCAAACTCTCTGACAGGCGAGGTTTATCACCTTGTTGCTGCGCTGAACGAGGAAATGTTGGCAGACTTCCTCAAACCCTCGATTGGACACGCTCGCCTTCGGGTTTGGCTAACCGACGGGCTCAACCACCGGATTGACCTGTCAACACCAAGTACAAACCAAGAACAAGCCTCTGAATCCCAAATTGAGCTTCAAATACCCCTGTTTAACAAAGAACTTCAAAACGCCCGCACCAAGGACTGGCAGCTGAACAGTCAACGCGATTTCAGTGCAGAAATGAGCACCTATTGGAATGAGGTTGCCGCCAAGCTTGGCGCATTTGGATTACTAACCCTCATTCTTTTGATTGGCGTACGTTACAACAGCATTCATCAAATTCAGCGGCAGAGGGAAAGGGAGAGAAACCTACACGCGCTGGAGGAAAGTGAGGAACGTTTAAAGCTAGCTACCCAAGGTGCTGGAATTGGCGTGTGGGAGTACATATTCGACTCGGACTCCATGCGGTGGGACCCCACCATGTGTTCCATTTACGGAATTTCATCCGATATTTCGACACTCAGCAGCGCTGAGTGGATTAGCTTTTTGGCGGTACAGGACCGTGAACGGATTCGCGGCATTTTGTTGGAACAAAGCCAAAAGGCGGAAACCTTCGATGTGCAGTTCCGTATACACCGGCAGGACAATGGCGCTCAGCGGCATATCAAGGCACGGGCACAATGCATCAAAGGCGACAGCAATACCGTTCACCGGATGATTGGTGTGAATCAGGACATTACCGAGCAAAAGGAGTTCGAGCTGTTGCTCAAAGAAGCGGAAGACCGCTTCCGTTCTGCTTTTGAGTCCGCTGCAGTAGGCATGGTGATGTTTGCCCTTGACGGCAGTTTGATACAAATTAATCAGGCACTGGCGCACATGCTGGGCTACACCAAAGCGGAGTTGAAGGCGCTTAACTTAGACCAGGTTACACATCCGCAAGATTTGATGAGCGATGAAAGGCCGCGCAAAGAGCTACTCAACGGCGTAAGAAACAGCTACCAACTGGAGAAGCGTTTCCTCAATAAAACCGGTGGGGTTATTTGGGCATTTTGGTCTGTGTCTGCAGTAAAAAACGATCGCGGGCACAACACCTATTTCATCGCGCAGATTCAAAACATCACTGAACGCAAAAAGAGTGAAGCTGCATTGATTGAACGGGAACACTTTCTGAGAACCCTGTCTGAATGTTTGCCAGGCCTGGTGTCATACTGGGGCCGCGATTTGCGCTGCCATTTTGCCAACAAAAACTACGAGCAATGGACTGGCATGCCTATGAGCAAATTGCGCGGCATCCACATGCGCAAACTGTTGGGTGAATCGCTGTACGCCAGCGACCAAGTGCATGTACAAGGTGTTTTGGGTGGAGAGACTCAACGATTTGAACGCCGCAAACGTAAGCCTGATGGCAGCTATGCCGATACTTTGGTGCACTTCATCCCTGATGTACTGTATGGCCATGTGGAAGGCTTTTTTGCTTTGTCCACTGATGTAACAGAACTCAAAATGCAACAACGTGAGTTGGAGCGTATGAACAATCAGCTGGTGCTGCGCACGGAGCAAGCTGAAGCAGCCAGCAAAGCAAAAAGTACTTTCCTGGCCAACATGAGCCATGAAATTCGCACCCCCATGAATGCAATCATGGGCATGCTTCAGTTGATTGGCGATTCAGAGCTGAATCCCGAGCAGCAAAGTTACTTGAATAAAATTGGGTCTGCCGCCGATGTATTGCTGAATGTGTTGAACGATGTGTTGGACTTGTCGCGGGTGGAAGCCAACAAACTAGAGCTGGATTTTGTTCGCTTTAATTTGGACGAGTTGTTGAGCAAGACGATTGACTTGTTCTCGTACCGAGCAGAAGAAAAAGACATTCGCCTGTATTGCACCAAGTCCGCAGATTGTCCGGTTAGTTTGATTGGAGACCGCCTGCGCTTGGCACAAATTCTGAACAACTTGTTGTCCAATGCTTTGAAGTTCACAGACCGGGGCCACATCCATTTGGAAGTGAAGTCGATGGATGGTGGCAAGAAATTGCAGTTCTCTGTGATTGACACAGGGTCAGGCATGACGCCAGAGCAATCTGCCTTGCTGTTCCAACCTTTTAGCCAAGTGGACAGCAGCAGCTCACGCCGGTTTGGTGGCGCTGGCCTTGGCCTGTCAATTTGCAAAAGCCTTAGTGAGTTGATGGGCGGCAATATTCGGGTTGAAAGCGAGCCAGGCAAAGGCTCTATGTTCACCTTCAGCATTGCCAATAAAGACCCCTCTTACATCCTGACACAAAGCGAGAAAGATTTGTTGATCGGGGATTCTCGCAGCAAGGCTGAACCGACCGCTGTTGCGTCAACCCGATCCACTGAGCAGGAAAAAATTGCGCTGACAGGCATGAGGGTCTTGATTGCCGACGATCACAAACTGAACCGCTTGGTGGCTGGAGAAATGATTCGTAAGGCGGGTGGCGTCGTCACCCTTGCCAATGACGGCCAAGAGGCTATAGATGCCTGCAAGACCGAGAATTTCGATGTGATACTGATGGACCTGCAAATGCCTAGAGTCGATGGCTTTCAAGCAACCTCGGCAATTTTGGCCCTGCTAGGTGACAACTGTCCACCCATCATCGCAGTAACCGCTTCGGCAACCGAGAAAGACCGCCAAAACATTTTGGCAGCTGGTATGAAAGAGCATCTGGTCAAACCCTTCCAGAAAGAGGATTTGGTGAGGGTATTAAAGGAACAATGTATAAAAATCTACCTTTGAAATGGGCAAAACTGTAATCTAACGCGAAGCAGGCAAGTTGGAATCTGTAGCCTGAATAGCAATCGGCAGCCACACGGTGAACGTGGTGCCCACGCCAAGCTCGCTGTCCACGGTAATTTTACCGCCGTGTCTCTTTACGATTCCGTAACTCAGTGAAAGCCCCAGCCCAGTGCCCTTCCCGACTGGTTTTGTGGTGAAGAATGGATCAAAAATACGGACTAAATTGTCTTTGGGAATACCGCAACCCGTGTCGCTGATTTTGACAAACAGGTTTTCATCCTGCACACCTGTTTCGATCGTGATTTTGCCGCTGCCCTCAATTGCATGTGCAGCATTGACTAACAAATTCATGAAGACTTGATTCAACTGGGATGCGATGCAGGTTATAGGCGGAATGCTGCCGTATCGCTTTTCCACGCAGGCTTTGTATTTCAATTCATTGTTGACAATGTTAAGCGTGCTGTTCAAACCTTGATGAAGGTTGCTGACTACCCACTCACCGTGATCAACATGCGAGAAGTCCTTTAAATCCTGGACGATCCGCTTTACTCGGTCGACCCCATCCTTGTTTTCAATCAAGAGATTTTTGATGTCTTCGCGTATGAATTCAATGTCTACGCTTTTTGCAATTGCGTCTGCCTTCGGCGTTGCAGTGTAGGTTAAGACCTCGTCTCGATAAGCGTCGATGACGGCAAAAAGGTCTTCAATATACCCACCTAGATTTCCCAGATTGGAAGCCACAAATCCGATTGGATTGTTGATTTCATGCGCAACACCCGCAGCCAATGAACCGATTGATGCCATCTTCTCGGACTGTAACAATTGATGATGGGCTTCCTCTAGCTTCTTGATGAGGTCCGCCTGCTCGACCTTCTCTTTTCGAAGTGCTTCCTCGGAGTTTAGACGCTCCTTTAAAAGCAATGCAATCATGCTTTGGTCCTGATCCTTCTCTTCATATGTAACCTCCACGTCTTCCAAAAACTTCTGCATATTGAGATCCGTTGAAATCTCATTCAAAGTCACTGTTCCAAAAAAACGCTTGAGTTGATAGCTCAAATTGGGATGCATGTCGAACCTCCAGACAGGTAGATCATTTTTATAACGGCATTGTGTTCACCATTCATAAATACATTATGACCATCATTATTAATTCAGTGAAAAAAATTATTTAACTTTTTGGGCTAACCTGCCGTTAATAAGATAGGGAACAGTCGGTTCGACTGTGAGTCTGCATCTGGAGATGGAAATGGAACACGCTGAACGGCATCTTCTACTGGTTGACGATGAGGAAAATGTTCTGCGGTCCTTGCAAAGGCTTTTGCGCAAGGATGGATATACGCTCTACCTCGCCAACTCCGCACAAAGAGCCTTCGAGATACTTGCAGAGCAACCCATCGATGTGATTGTGTCTGATCAGCGAATGCCCGAGCAAACCGGCACCGAGTTTCTCAGCAAAGTCAAAGAGAAGTACCCAAGGACTGTGCGCCTCATGCTGTCGGGCTACACCGAAGTAAGCTCAGTCACAGATGCAATCAATGAAGGTGCAATCTACAAATTTTTGACCAAACCCTGGGACGATGGGCAGCTGCGGGCCAACATTCGAGAGGCATTTCAAAGGCATGCAATGGAAACCGAGAATATTCGGTTGCATGTTGAAATTGAGGAAATCAACACCGAATTGTTAAGCCTTAACCATGTTCTGGAACAACAGCTACTGGATAGAAACCAGCGCATTGATCGGGATATCTCAGTGGTTAGCGTCATGCAGGAAATGATCGATAACCTGCCCCTTGGGGTGATCGGTCTTGACAGTGCAGCTGAGGTAATCAGTATGAACAACTGGGTTGCCAATCTGCTGGGCTCAGCTGTTGCGTCTTACACGGGGCAATCAGTTACTTTGCTGCCAGATCCATTCCCGGAGTTAATTCACGACTACCTTTTTAGTTCTGAAATGAACACTCAACGGCATTTTGCGACCGTTGGGAATGTTCAGGTCACTCTTGACATCAAACCGATGGGATTAAGCAGCGATTCGTCAGGTTGCTTGGTTATCGTCCAACCGCGCTAGGAATTGTCATGAAGTATCTTTGCAGCACAGCGGTGTTACCAGCCTTCAGCATCAAGTCACCACAACTATTGGCAGATTTGCAAAGCCACGACATTGGTTTGAAAGAACTTGCTGATCGGCTAAAGCTAGACCCAGGCCTTGGAGCCAGGCTTTTGCATATTGCAAACTCGCCCTTTTTTGGAGTTTGTCGTCAAATATCGTCTTTAAACGAGGCGGTCATCGTACTCGGCCTGAATCAGACTCGCGCTTTGGTGCAGGTAGAAATCATCAGATCCAACCTGTCAGCGCTTCCTTGGGACAAAGGCCAGATGCAGAGATTCTGGCAGCGTAGCCTATATATGGCAGCGTGCTGTCAAGCCTTGGCCAACAGGGTAGGCGCGTCAGAATCCACAGCATTTACGGTGGGCATCTTTCATAATTTAGGGATTTTGATGATGGCTCAAACCCATGCGTTGCCTTATGAACAGTTACTGGCTGACTGTACCCTGGGTGCCGCATTAGCAGAACAAGAAATGGAGCTATTTCAGGTTGACCATGGAGTTATGGGCGCTGAATTACTCCAGTCATTGAATTTTCCAGACAACATTTGCGATGCGATTGCGATGCAGTACCGACGTTCACTTGATGATGGATCTAATGTGTTGAGCAGCTTGCTGGGCACAGCCCAATTGCTTTCAGACTATGAGCAGTGGTCTGAGTTTAGCCAGGCTTGCCCCAATCGGTTAATGACCCAGTTTAACCTGTGTGAGCAAAGTCATACGCGAGTAAAACAGTACATTGATGGGGTCAGCTCAGCATGGTTTAAATTGGCAGGAGCAATATGACATGGACACTACGAAGCTTCCTGCAGTGCTTGTGATCGATGATGAAGTCAACGTGGTGAATGCGCTGAAACGAAGTCTCAGGTCCGAAAATTTCGATGTTTATGTAAGCACCAACCCGGTTGAGGCGATTGAGATTGCCAAGCGCATTAGACCGGCTGCCGTGGTTTGCGACATGCGTATGCCGGGTATGGATGGTTCTCAAGTGTTTGCCGCGCTTCAGCTTCAAAACCCTGACTGTTCAAAAATTTTACTCACAGGGTATGCGGACATCAATTCGACTATTGCTGCCATCAACGAGGGGCACATTGACCGCTATTTGACCAAGCCTTGGAATGATGATGAGCTGCGGGAGGTACTACGCCAACAACTGGCCTTTGTGCAATTGCGGGTCGAACGAGATGAGTTGGCCAATTCACTCAAGTTAAAAGTGGGTGAGCTCGAAGAATTAAATAAGGAACTGGATCAGCGCGTCGCATCCCGAACTCAGGAAATCTACCAAACCAATTTGTTTCTTGAGCAAGCCTACAAAGAACTTCACACCCAATTTATCAATGCGGTGAAAGTGTTTTCAAACCTGATCGAAATGAGTTCTCCACTGATGGCGGGTCATGGCAAGCGCGTGGCAGAGTTGGCTCGTTCACTTGCACTGGAAATGGACCTACCTGAGGCTGAGGTACAGGATATCTACGTGGCTGGATTGTTGCATGACATTGGGAAAATGCACCTACCTGAAAAGATTCTGACGACTCCATATATTGATTTGGACCCAAATAACCGGCAGGCCATAGTAAAGCATTGCCACAAAGGGCAATTGGCCTTGATGGCGCTACCCGAATTGCACAATGTTGCTCAGTATGTTGCCCACCACCATGAGCGCGTTGATGGACGAGGTTACCCTGGCGGGCTGAATGCTACAGAAATACCGCGTGGCGCACGTGTGCTTGCTGTTGCAGAGGATTGGGATGAACTTCAAATGGGGTTGTTGACCGGCAAGAAAATGAACACGGACCAAGCCCTTGACTTCATTCGGCAAGGCAGCCAGAAACGCTATGATGATTCTGTGGTTCGCGTTTTACCTTCTGCATTGATCAGAATGCGTACACTGCCCGGAACTCATGAATTGATGGTGGACAGTCACACACTATCGCCGGGCCAAAAACTATCGCGTGACCTCTACAACCCGGATGGAATGCTTTTGATGGCCAAAGGCGGCTGCGTGACTGACAAGTTGGTGCAGTACCTTTCGGCAATCTATCTCAAAGAAAAAGTAACCTTTAAAGTGTATTGCGATGCGAATCTGAAGGCTCAAAACAACTCAATTCTAGGCAGTCCGGTTTGATCAGGCACTTCACCGATTGCTGCTAGATGTGCATTCCGTTGTTGATGCATTACATACTTTGAGAACAACTCATCAAGCCGGTTGCCCAGATTGGGAAGCAGGTCTGGCCGATCAGGGGCGCTGGTAAGCTGTTGGTCCCATTCAACAATATGGGCATCTAGTGTATCCAGCGACATTTCTATGTTTTCCAATTGCTGGCGCATAATGTCCTGCGTCTGCAATACTCCCAATGCATCAGAAATGGCATCTTTCATATGAGTCACATAATTCTCAAGTGAATGACTCAGGCTCTGACTGTGAGCCAGAAGCTCGCCGAACTGCTGACCAAGCTCGCTGACCTTCATGCCAATTTCACGGATATGGTCTCGGGTTTTGTCCTGACTCAAATGGTCTCTGGCCACCTGAGTTTGTTCTTTGATTGAGAGGGAAACAGAGCCAATCGCAGAGCGGATTATGCAGGCTGACTCAGAGGCTTTTTCAGACAACTCAAACACGGATTGCGCGACGACGGAGAAGCCACGCCCAGCATCACCGGCGCGTGCAGCTTCAATTGCGGCATTTAAGGCCAACATATTGGTTTGCTTCGCAATTTGCTCTACCATCCCAACCATGGGCAGTAAATCTGAGACTTCAGTGGTGAGACTGTTTAACCAATTGCGCTCTCTTTCATTGCGTACGCTTGTGTCCTCCAGAACATTTTCAAGCTGCCTTAGCATCACAGATTGCTCTTCCATCCGGCGATTTGACTTTGAAATCCATTCGGTACTAACCGCCACAGCACTTTGAGCAGTTTGCATCAATAACATTGTGTTTTCATGCGCCAGGCCAAGATGAGTCATCACTCGCAGCGCACTGTCCTCACTTTCCCGATTGACTGTTCTCAAATGTTCACGCAAAACATCGTTGAACCTTTTCACATCACTGGCCTGCCGATTCAGTAGTTGGTTCCAAGGTAGATGGACACTGCTGCAACTTTGGGAAGAATTGGCTTTTATGTTTTGCAATTTTCTTTGATAGATCACACGTAACACCAAAGCCGTGGTCAATGCAGTCATGACACTCACAAAGACCAAATCAAAAATTTCAATATTCAAATCCATCAGAATAATCCTTGATGTTCGTTGAACTTATGCTGTGGGAACAACCTGTTTGATGATGCGGATCAGGTCTTGTCCGCCCACAGGCTTCACCAACCAACCTGTTGCACCAAGCTTCTTAGCCTCCTCCCGTTTGCTTTGCTGGGATTCAGTGGTCAAAGTCAAAATGGGAGTGAAACGAAAAAGCTGACGAGCATGGCGAATGAACTCAATTCCATTCATGTTTGGCATATTGATATCGGTGATTATCAAATCAGGCTTTGGAATTGTTTTGAGTTTGTTTAAAGCATCTGCCCCATCGGAAGCGGTGTTCACCTGAAAACCTGACATTTCTAAGGTTTGGCGCAGACTCATCAGCATGGTCATGGAGTCATCAATCAGCAAAATGGATTTCATAATTTCTTTCCTGGCAGGTTGGACTCAGAAGCCCCAAGTGACGCAAATATTTTTTGAAGGGCTTTGTTCAAATGTGGAGGCTTAGGCCAGGCCAGCCATTGAGGCTGACATGAAATAAGGGACTGAATGACTGCAGTGTGCATGTAATCGCATTCCCCAGCATCCACAAGCCATCCCGGTTTGCTGGTTAAATAACCATGAAGAACTTCTGCATCTTCAACCGTGCAGGCGCCATACAAAACAACAATATCCTCGTTCTCTCTTAATGTGACTGGCATTCCATCACCTCCAACAAATTCAAGATCAATAAGACAGTTCCATCTCCCAAAAGAGCGGATCCACAATACTGATGCATGTCAGCAAGGACACCCTCCAGAGGACGTAACAAAATTTCCACGGTGGAGTCAAAATCATCAACAAGAATTCCAACTGACTCCTGCCCAAGGCGGACAACCAATACGGCATATTCTTGGTCATCGTTAGTGATTTCAGCGCCGCCTAACTGAAGCAGGCCTCCCAGTGAAACCAGAGGTATTATTTTTCCGCGCAGAACAGTAGCCCGTTGGGTCTGAATTTGGTGAATCGCACTTTGATGTACTCGCACAGTTTCAACAACAACGTCCATCGGAATTCCGAAATGTTGACCTGCAGCAGAAATCATCATCACATTGGTAACAGCCATAGTCAGCGGCAAGCTCAATACAATTGATGTGCCTTGACCTTTGGTTGAAGTCAAATCCAGTTGCCCATTCGACTTGGAGATTGCGCTACGCACAACATCCATTCCAACCCCCCTACCCGATACATCGGAAATGGCGGCTGCAGTCGAAAACCCTGGTAAGAAAATCAGTTGCTGCAGCTCTTGGGAACTCATCAAGCTGAGCTTCTCTTCCGATAAAAGTTGCTTCTCAAGTGCTTTGCGTCTAACGACCTCGGCATCAATACCCGCACCGTCATCTTGAATCCGAATATGGACTCGGTCACCCTCTTGCCAAGCATGGATGGAAATTACCCCCTCCACATCCTTGTTGGCCGCAAGGCGATCCTCGGGTGGTTCGATCCCATGGTCTAGACTATTTCTTAAAAGGTGAATTAGAGGTTCGCTCAAAGCCTCAATCATGTTCTTGTCTGCCTCGGTGTCTTCACCCGTAATTTCTAGGCGTACTTTTTTCCCTAACTTTTTGGACAAATCCCGAACCAATCTTGGAAATCTCTGAAATACGTGTCCCACAGGCAGCATACGAACCTGCATGATTGCATCCTGCATTTCCTCTGCGATTCGATTGATCACACTGTAGTGACCCTTCAATTCTCGGGACAACTCCCTGCATTTGAACTGTTGTTCCGCTCGGTCAGCAAGATAAGGCAAAGCATTCTTCGCAACCACCATCTCGCCGATGAGCTCCATCAATCGATCAACTTTCTCTTTGGATACCTTGAGCGTTGAAGATGTTTTGCTTTCTGAGTCATTGGTGATGCCCGGAGCATTCAGTCCAACCTTTACAGCTGGAAGGTTAACAGGGGCAAGTACTTCCGAAACCGATCCAACTGGTACTAACGAATCCTCAGGCCTTTGACTGGTTTCCAGCAAATCTATCGGTGGTCTGCGTAACCATTCCAATAGGGGTCCGGTTTGACCTTCTGCCAAACTAACCTGAGTAACATGCTCTGCAGCTTCAGCCCATTGAGGACGACCCAACGCTTTTGATAAGCCAGATATTGCAGCACACGCCGCGTTACAGCGTCCTGCCCAACCGGGTTGACCTTCAGTCAACTCCAACATGCGAGTCTGCGCTGCCCAGACTCGACGAGCTTGCGGCAACAGCGTTGCCAGAATGGGCGCCAATTTATTGGACTCTTGGATGCTCTGCGAGTCAACGCTGCGGTTTATCGTGAGGGATGTGTCATTCTGACTGCGTTGCTCCGCCACACCCTTTCTACCCAAAGCGGCTGCAACCTCGATCAACTGAATCTGCTCGGGTATGCATTCGAAAATTTGAAGTACCTCAGACGCACTGGCTGATGAAGCGATCAACAATTGAATCTGAGCTGTATAAACATCAAAACCCACTGGATCAAGCCATGAGCCTAACTTCTCAATTTCAATCACTTGAAGATTAGGGACGGATATACCAATCTGAAAGGGATCCTCACCCTTGAAAAAACATTCCGCTTCTGGCTTGTACAACACACATTGCAGAAGGGCATCATGTGGCTCCACCTCCAAAAGAATGCGCTCAACCCAATCGGGCAAACCTGCGTTTGTAGAAACAGCGGTTGTACCTACCAATGTGTGAACAACTTCGTTGATTTCCTGCTTGCTATCGAGCTGGCGTATTGAGTTGGCCAAGCTGCTTGCATGTTCTGCATAAGTCGCTTCGGTGTACCGATCAGCCTCCCAATCGTCCAAAGCCATAGAGACTAAATCCATGGCACTCAGCAGCAGGTCCGAATCAGTCGCCTTCAGGGCTCGGGTGCCTTCACGCACCGCATCCAGTGTGTCCTCAGCGGCATGAAGAACCATACCGATAGGCCTGAACTGCTCGAACAATCCACAATTCCCCTTCAAGGTGTGAACATGACGAAACAGATTATTCAGATTGTCAAAGTCATCAGGTGACTTTTCAAACTGCAGCATGGCTGCGCCAATGCTATCTAGCAACTCCCGGCCTTCACTGATGAATTGGGCTTGGAGTGCTTTCATGACATGTCACTCCCTATCAGCAGCCTCGCACACTCCAAGAGTTGTTCGGGGCGAACAGGTTTAACCATGTAAAGATTAGCACCGCACAAATAGGCTTCCGTCTCATCTTGTGCTTCCGACTCAGTGCTGATCATCATGGCTGGCGCCTGCATAATTTGCAGGGACTCCCTCAGCTGCCGGATGAATGTATAACCATCCATCTTGGGCATATTCACATCAACAACATACAAATCAAAATGATTGGAGTGAGCTTTCTCGAGCGCCTCCACTCCATTGATCGCCTCTTCGGTTTCATAGCCTGCTTGAGTCAGAATGCCTCGGTGATACATTCGCACTGTGGCCGCATCGTCAACTATCAATATTTTCTTCATCGTCCCTCTCCGTCACTTGCGAATGGCTTTTGATACACAATGGCATCTTGAAATTTTCGAACTTTGAATAATCCACTGATTCGACTCATTGACTCGGAATGACCCAAGCATATAAATCCACCTGGGCTCAACGCATCATAGAAGGCCTCCGCAGCTTGGCGACGCGACACATCGTCGAAGTAAATAAGTAGGTTTCTACAGAAGATCAAATCAATTTTTTTGAATTTTCTTGTGTCTATGCCCTCAGTAACATTGACTCGATTGAACTCAATACAGGAACGCAACTCATCCTGAAGTTGATAGTCCCCTCCAAGCAAAGGCTTGAAATACTTACTTAGCAAATGGGGAGGTAAATTTTGAATTGACCGTTTGCTGAAAACCCCACGACGGGCTTGTTCTAGAATCAGGGTGTCAATGTCTGAGGCGAAAATTTCTACATCATATTTATGAATATCGGCCCAGAACTCCTGAATATAAATTGCGACAGAATATGGCTCCTCGCCAGATGAGCAGGGAATAGACCAAATACGCAGGGGCTCACCTGGCCTCTTGTTGGAAGCAATCTCTGGCAACATGGACTTCACCATGCAAGCGAAGTGATATTCCTCACGGAAAAAATAGGTCTCATTAACGGTCATGATGTTGATCAGCTGCTGAAGCTCCTCGCCCTGAGCCTGAAATCTCAACATCACAAAATAGTCCCTAAACGAGGAACTCTCTGTTAGCTCAATTCGTTCCTGCAAGCGTTTGTCTACAAAGTAGCGCTTTCCATCATCGAAGTGAATTCCTGTTTTTCGATAAAAGAACTCTTGGAACTTCTTGAAATCTTCGTCGGTAATAGGCGCTTTTGTTGCAAGTGTCATTGGATCGCACCTTTGCCCTCTGTAATTCGATGAATAGCCATGTTGACTGCAAACTGTAGGTAAGGCTCATTCGGAAAACGATCAGTGGCGACCTCAACAGCACTGAGGCAGGACTCATCACCCACCTCAGCCAATAAATCCAAAGCAGTAGCACAGACGTTGATGTGCATGTCATTCTCAATGACTTCGACTAGCCACTCGACCACCTTGGGGTGACGCAGCGATTCAAGTACATTGACTGCAAAAATTCGAACATCTGGATCGGGGTCATGTATTAAATTTTCCATCGCAGGTGCCACACTTTGTGGCAAACCCCTTAGCACCTCAATCGCGGCATTTCTTAAAAAGGCACGATCAGATCGCAGAAAGGGTAGAAGCACATGAACTGCCTCTTCTGTACCTATCCGCCCTAGAGAATTGAAGATAGACTCGCAAACGCCAGCGTTTTCTTCGTGGGCGAGTTGATTCGCCAAATCCTCAGCGGCCTCTGGGTAATGACCCAAGTCCTTCGCAGACATTCGACGCAACTCAACATCTGAATCCGTTAGGCCCAGTAACAACATGGGCAAATCCTGCGGATTGAAAACCGATGGAGTCGAGTTGGTGCTCAAATTAACTTGCTGTGCTTTCAGTAGTCCCATTTTTTTCCCCGAGCCTCGATCCAATGATTAACCTGTTTTGCAATTTCATGCACTGGCAGCACAACCGTAGCGCCCTCACGCCGAATCAGCTCCGCAGGCATCCCAAACACTGTGGCAGTCTCCTCCGACTCAGCAATTGTTCGTGCCCCAGCTTTCTTTAACTCCGCCATGGTTTGCGCACCGTCGTAACCCATCCCAGTTAGCATGACGCCCAAAAACTGGCTAGGCTGCAGTGTTTTCTGCACGCTTTTCATGAGTGCCTCCACGCTGGGATGCCACAGGTATTCTGGAATCTCTGGTTTAGGTAATACAGTAAGTACATCCAAACGATCCGCCAGAACCATGTCAGTACCTCCCCTACCGATATAGATTTTTCCAGGCTCAACCGGCATCGGGCGGCACACTTCCACAACATGCAAGGGACATAAGCCATTAAGCCGATTGGCAAAAGCCTCTGTGAAGGTACCTGGCATGTGTTGGGCCACCAGCACAGGCCAAGGAAAATTAGCTCCAAATTGGGGGAGAATTTCTTCCAAAGCTCGCGGGCCGCCTGTGGATACACCAATTGCCACGATGCCGAATGGACGGTACTTCGCAGTGGAAACAGGGCTCACCTCATGCGCCTTAGTCTCATGTGATGTCAAGATCGACTGCCGTGGGCTTACCGCTCTAACAGGAGCTGATTTGGTAACCTTGGGTTCGATAGAACCTGAAACTGAAACACTCGCTTTCTTCAGCCTAACGTTGGAAAACTTCGCTTTTGCTGCAGCCCTGACCTTGGTCACCAAAAGATCATGTACCGTATCCATCGACAAGGAGATAGTCCCACCTGGCTTAGGAATAAAGTCAACTGCACCGAGGGCAAGAGCCTCAAAAGTGGCCATTGCACCTTTTTCAGTGAGAGACGAGACCATCACCACTGCAGTGGGACGCTCTGCCATCAACATGGACAAGGCGGTTAAGCCGTCCATTTCGGGCATGTTGATATCCAAGGTCACCACATGCGGTTCAAAACGCCCCAATTCAACAAGCGCCTCGGCACCATTCCTGGCAGTGCGAATCTCAAAATCACCCTCTGCTTCAAAAATTTGTGCAAGCAACTTACGCATTAAGGCAGAATCATCAACAATCAAAAGTCGAATTGTCTTTGTCAATTTGATTGAACGTGATTCGGTTGAATCAATCCACATCGATGTGCTCCCCCGATTAAGCCTTCATTTCCTCAAGCTCCAGCCCGATAGAACTACCCACATCTGAAGTTTCAGAAGGTCCGATGCTATCGGTCAGGCCGACAGTCTGAGGCTCACGAATTGCGCCAATCTCTGACCCACTCAAAAGCGCTTGAGGATCAATCAACAGTATCATTCGCTTGTTATCAGGAAGATTCGCAACCAAGGGTAGTAACTCAGTCGAGTGGACGCAATCGGCTGGATTCTTTGAAATGAAGCGCGACTCAATGCGAAGCACCTCTGTCACTGAATCCACAATAAATCCAGTCCTGACTCCATCCATTAAATACACCATGATCCGCTGCCTGTCATTGCGTTGGCCGCTGGCGATTCCCATTCGCCTACGTTGATCAACAACAGGCAAAACGCTTCCTCTCAGGTTAATTACCCCTTCTAGGAAATCCGGGCTTTGAGGGATGTGTGTCAATTGTTCGGGTACTCTCACTATCTCTTGAACAGAATGAATATTGACCCCAAACTCCTCACCGCCAAGTTTGAACACCACAACCTGACCCTCATCCTCATTGCCCTCTTCTTCTACTCTCATGTCATCGTCTCCCAAGCCAATCACATCGGACTGGTCATCCAAACCGGCTTCCGCGCGGAAGTTTGCTTGTTCAAGTAGGCTTTCAACTTCCAATACAGAAACCAATCGCTTACCTTCATTCAACCGGCACATTGAGCTCAAATGCCTGACCGAGCTTTGGGTAGCAAACAGGTTTGGTATAGGCTCAACCAATGAGCGTGGAACCCGAAGTACTTCATTCACTCGATCCATCACTACGCCGACAGACAAGCCGTTCGTGACACGAAGAACAACCACTCGGTGGCTTTCGTGCATACCTATCTCTTCTAAGCCAAACAAGCTACGTAAACTCACAAGAGGAAGTAAACGAGATCTCAAAACCATCACACCCAGCACACTGTGAGGTGAATGAGGAATTGCGGTAAAACTCTCAGGCGCCTGAACTATTTCCTGCACCCGCTCAATCGGTGCTGCATATTCTTGACCATCCACCTCAAAACTTACCAACTGCCATTCATCATTGGTTTCGTCCTCGTCATCAGAAGCACCCAAAGTGGAGTTATCACTGACCAATCGTGTGCCAGCCATCTGGTTATGAACCAAATGAATCTGAACCAGTTTGTCCACATCAAGCAATAAAATTAGCCCCGACTCATGACGCACCATTCCTGATAACCATTCGGAATGCTCCGACTGTTCGGATTGAGTAACCTTGTCCAACTGATCGGGAGAAATACTCATCACGGAGTGAACGCGGTCAACCACCAAGCCCACTGGGTTATTAAGGCGCAACACCAGCACACGAGAAGCCTCTTCAACCTCCTGCCAAGGCATGCCCATCATGGATCTGCACTGAAATATGGGTAGTACCCTACCCCGCAAATTAGCCAGGCCACTGAGATGGCAACTGGCCATGGGCACTTTCACAGTGCTTGGAACTCTGACTATTTCTTGCACCGTAGACATAGGGGCCGCAAATCGTGCACCATTCAAAGAAAAGGTCACAATCTGAATGCCATCACTCGCAATTTCCTGCCCTTGATCTTCGACATCTTCTTGCTGTAAATCAGCGAATTCGCTCATATCTGAACTCCCGAAAATTCGTTGATTTAAGCGGACTGCAACTCATCAGCCAAGGATGCGATTTCCTCGATCGCAGCAGACAACTCTTCCGCGCCTTGAGATTGCTGGCGAGCAGCGGCAGCAGATTCTGTGGCAGATTTCTCTGCTTCAGATGCAGCGGCAGAAACCTGCTCAACACCCGTTTTGATTTGAGCCACGGCAGACACCATGTCCCCCGCCATGCTGACAATTTCCTGATTGCCTTTTTCTAAACGAACAATATCCCCTTCGATAATGTTCAAATTGGTAGCAATGGCGCGGGTTTTCTCAATTTCGGCTGTCGCAGAAATCAGAATTTCCTGCAAGTCGCGCGACACAGTCCCAATCTGCTCTTGAATAGATCTGACCATGTCTTTGATGCGGTCCGCATTCTCTGCAGAATCATGAGCCAGGTTCCGAATGTCGGTGGCAACAACCACAAAGCCTTTGCCAAACTCTCCCGCCCGCGCTGCCTCCACAGCGCCATTCACAGCCAACATATTGGTTTGAATGGACACCGTTGTAATGCTGTCAACAATCTTGTCAATGCGACGTGAAACTGCTTCCAAGGCTTTAACTTGCAACATGCTGTCACGCGTGGATTTCAGTGAATCCTCAATCCCGGAAATCAGTTGAGTCACCCCAACTTTGTTCTCGTTGAGCATGCCCTTCATGAGGGTTACTTTGTTCAAAGCAACAGAAGATCGTTCGCTGGACAACTCGATGCCCTTTTCAATTTGAGCGATCGCAGCCGAGCTTTCTGCACTGGCTGCAGCCTGACTTTGTGCCCCTTTTCTAATCTGCTCAATGGCGACCATAATTTGGGCTGAAGCGCGGGTAATTTCTTGGACAGCAGATGACAACTCCTCCGCTGCCGAAGCCACATCCTCTGCGCTCTTGGTGATGTCTGCACTGGTTCGCAAATCATCAGCAATCTCAGACAAACTGGCCGATGCCTGCTCCGCCTGAGACAAAGCAATGGTTTGCTCACTCACTGTTTTTGCTGACTCCTCCGTAGCAGAACTCTGCTCCTCTGCGGCGGCTGCAATGGCCTCCGCGGCCTGCAATGCCTGCTGTGAAGAACGTGATGACTGCTGTGCTGTAATCAGAATTTCCTGCGCCCCGTCCACAATGATCTGGGAATCGGCGGCAATGGCTTCCATTTGACTGACCACAGTTTTGCCACGCAAGGCCTCCTCACGAATTGCCTCAGATGAACTGTTGATCCCAGTAGAGATGATTTGCACCTCGCCCTGAATTTGCGTCACAAGGTTTTGAATATCCCTTGCGCTCTTCTCTGAAGTCTCTGCCAATGTGCGTACTTCGTCAGCAACTACAGCAAACCCTTTGCCATGTTTACCCGCACGGGCCGCTTCAATTGCAGCATTTAGAGCCAGCAAATTGGTTTGGTCCGCAATTCGGGCCACCGCCTTCACGATATCCCCGATATTGGAAGCCTGACGTTCCAGTTCCGCAACCATGGTCACACTGGTCGCTTGCCGCTCAGCAGCCAACTCGATGCTACCCACCGTGGCAAGTACCTCGGAGGTGATCTTGGATGCCAAATTTTGCAGGTTTGCTCCTCTGGCTTGCGACTCTTCTGAATTGCTCAATTGCTTTTCAATGGACTGAGCCAGCAAATGTATGGCCCTCAAAGACTCTTGAGCCGCACCCGCAGCCTCTTCCGCACTTGCAGAGATTTGATCGGTTGCACGCTTCAGTTCCTCACAGGCTGAAGAGCCCTCGTTGATTCCACTTGAAAGCTGTGCTGTGGCGCTTGCTATCCGCTCTGCAGCTTGCTGCTTCTTGGCCAAAGTGCGCGCTTTGCGACGCTGTGCTTCTGCCTCCTTCTGAACTCCTGGAGCGAGTGAAAGGCTGGGCGCGTTGGAGGAAGACTCGGAATATGGGGTAGATTTTTTTACCAAAGGCATGAAGCGCTCCTCATCGATCTTGAAATTGAATGGTCACCAGTTGAAATATTTGTTAACTTTTATAAGTATTCAATCAACTTAATAGTTAACATTTCATTCAGTTTAGATAAGCCAAACAGAAGTCATTGCATAAGAAGAGGGGTAAAAGTATCACTATTATTTGTTAACCAATCTGGTTATTTTAACGACACACTTGTTGAATCTCGGTGATTCAAGGGCTAGGGCGTATTGGAAACTGGATGGACAGGAAGATTGATTGTTGCGGACAACGAACTGGGGAAATGAGTCCTGTTGGCGCTGCATATGCGGCCAGAATTTACAAATTGCGGGCAATAAAAAACCCGGCAAATTTCTTGCCGGGTTTCAGCACTCGCTGTTTGGCTTTGGGTTTCTCGCAGCCAAGCAAGGGGAAAATACTCTTTTGTTTTTCTGAGTTTGTCTCCTCTCCCCCTCCCGTTGATCAAACCACCCCTTCCACTCGGTCGGGGCTTGATGGTTTGTTCAACAAATCGGGTACGACTCTATCTTGAGCCTCAATCATATAGTCCTTGAAAAAACCGACCTGTGTGCAGATCGGTTTTTGGCAAGGGCTTAGTGGAACTGCTCTTCTTCTGTAGAACCCTTCAGGGCTGTTACGGAAGATGCACCACCTTGAATCACTGTAGTTACGTCGTCGAAGTAACCAGCGCCAACTTCCTGCTGGTGTGATACGAATGTGTAACCCTGTTCGCGCGCTGCGAACTCTGGCTCTTGAACCATGTTCACATAGTGCTTCATGCCTTCGCCTTGAGCGTATGCATTGGCGAACTTGAATGTGTTGTACCAGTTAACGTGGATACCGGCCAATGTGATGAACTGGTACTTGTAACCCAAGGCAGACAGGTCTTCCTGGAAGGAAGCGATCTGGCTGTCGTTCAGGTTCTTCTTCCAGTTGAAAGAAGGTGAGCAGTTGTAGCTCAACAACTTACCTGGGTTCTTTTCCAGAACGGCTTGCGCGAATTCGCGAGCAAAACCGATGTCTGGTGTACCTGTTTCACACCATACCAAGTCAGCATATGGGGCGTAAGCGATACCACGGCTGATGGCTTGTTCCAAACCGTTCTTCACGCGGTAGAAGCCTTCAGGAGTGCGCTCGCCAGTCAAGAATGGCTGGTCGTTTGCATCAAAATCAGAAGTCAGCAGGTTGGCAGCTTCAGCATCTGTACGAGCCAAAACGATAGATGGAACACCCATCACGTCAGCAGCCAAACGTGCAGAAATCAGCTTTTGAATGGCTTCAGCTGTTGGAACCAAAACCTTACCACCCATGTGACCACACTTCTTTACAGCGGCCAATTGGTCTTCGAAGTGAACGCCAGCTGCACCAGCGGCGATCATGTTCTTCATCAATTCGTAAGCGTTCAGTACACCACCGAAACCAGCTTCACCGTCAGCAACGATGGGCAGGAAATAGTCGATCGCGTCGGAAGACTTCATTTTGCCGTCGCAAATGTTCTTCCACTGAATTTCGTCAGCGCGCTGGAATGTGTTGTTGATACGACGAACCATTTTAGGCACTGAGTCGTATGCGTACAGGGACTGGTCTGGGTACATTGTTTCTGAGGAGTTACCGTCAGCAGCAACTTGCCAGCCTGACAGGTAAACAGCTTCCAAACCTGCTTTGGCTTGTTGCATGGCTTGACCAGCAGTGATCGCGCCGAATGCGTTGACGTAGCCCTTCTTGGCTGTACCGTTTACTTTTTCCCACAGCTTTTCTGCACCGCGCTTGGCCAGTGTGTACTCTGGCTGCAGTGAACCGCGCAGACGCACTACGTCTTCGGCTTTGTAGCCGCGCTTTACCAGTTTCCAACGTGGGTTGGTTTCCCAGTCTTTGTTCAGTTCTTGAACTTGCTGTTCAAAAGTTTTCATGCTTGATTCCTCAGCCATAAGAGTAAAAAGAAAGCGGTTCGCGTGATTTCCAACTTAAAGAATACGTGGCACCTTTCGGCGCCCGCCGCGTTCAAACGCGTATCACTCATTTAAGTGGTATCGATCAGGTGATGAAGCGCAGTTTACAGCACATTTCGCAAGGCAACAAGTGTTATATCTTATACAAGACATAAAATTCATTTCATTTAAATCAATTACTTGCGATTACTTTTTCGCAATATGAAAAACATTTTCTTACAATGAAAAGAACAAACACTCTAGATGGTGCACTACAGCATTAAAAACAAATCAGGCTGACAGCTTATGATCTGAAACAAGCACCCCATCTTCATCGGAATAAATCCAATCACCCGGGTTTACCGTGGTGAACGACAAGGCAACCGGAATGTTTTCGTAACCAGACCCGCGCTTTTGGCTTTTTTGTGGATGCGTGGCCATGGCCTTGATGCCCACGTTGCAGGCGTCTAGCTCCAAGGTGTCGCGCACGCAGCCATACACCACAATGCCCGCCCAGTTGTTTTTTTCGGCCAGCATGCCCAAATTGCCGCCAACCAATGCGCAGCGAAGGCTTCCCCCTCCGTCGACCACCAATACTTTGCCCTGCCCGTCTTTTTCCAAAGCACTGCGCACAAGGGAATTGTCTTCAAACACCTTGAGGGTGTGGGCGGGACCCATAAATTGAGACTTCTTGCCCCAACTTTGAAAAATAGGCTCTACAACCCGTAAGGCCCCGCTGGCAATTTTGTCTTCATTGGCATCACAAATGTCGGTGGTGGGAACAAATTCGAGGGACATGGCTCACCCAATCAATTGATATAAAGGTGGCTAGTTTACCGCCAAGAACCAGGCGCAAAAAAGTCCTTGTGAATTTTGCATCCACAAGGACCTTAAGGGTCAATACTTGGTTTGGTTAGTGGACTGTCCTCTCAAACGAGAAAACTCCTTCTTTAAAGTCCACAGGCACCACATCATTCGGGCCAAATTTGCCTTCCAAAATTAACCTTGCCACTGGGTTTTCAATCAACTGTTGAATAGCGCGCTTCAGTGGGCGCGCACCATACAGTGGGTCAAACCCAGCCTTCACAACCTCAGCCACTGCCGCGTCACTCACTTCAAGCAGCAAGTCCCTGTCGGCCAAGCGCCGCTGCAAACGGTCCAGTTGAATGCGGGCAATGTTAGCAATGTGTGCGTTGTCCAGCGCATGGAACACCACCAACTCATCCACCCGATTTATAAATTCAGGGCGGAAATGCAGCTTCACCTCGGCCATCACAGCCTCTTTGATTTCGTCGGAAGGATGTCCAGCAAGACGTTGGATTTCATGCGAACCTAAATTGGAAGTCATGACAATCACCGTGTTTTTAAAGTCCACGGTACGACCCTGTCCGTCGGTCAAACGGCCATCATCCAGCACCTGCAATAAAATGTTGAAAACATCTGGGTGGGCCTTCTCAACCTCGTCCAACAAAATAACGCTGTAGGGTTTGCGGCGCACCGCCTCTGTTAAATAACCACCCTCTTCATAACCTACATACCCTGGGGGGGCACCGACCAAGCGGCTCACGCTGTGCTTTTCCATGAACTCACTCATGTCAATCCGCACCAAGTGGTCTTCCGAATCAAACAGGAAACCAGCCAATGCTTTGCACAGTTCCGTTTTACCTACACCCGTGGGGCCTAGGAACAGGAAGGAACCCAATGGCTTGTTGGGGTCAGCCAAACCCGCGCGTGACCTACGAATTGCATCAGCCACCAAGGTCACAGCCTCGTCCTGCCCCACCACACGCTTGTGGAGTACGCCTTCCATTTGTAGCAGTTTTTCTCGCTCGCCTTGCATCATGCGGCTTACGGGAATACCAGTGGCGCGGCTGACTACCTCTGCAATTTCTTCTGCGCCTACTTCAGTGCGCAACAGCCTGTTTGCTGGCTTCTCGGCAGTACCGCCTTCATCAGCAGCCTTCAACTGGCTTTCCAAGGCGGGAATTCGACCATATTGCAATTCAGACACTTTTTGCCAATCGCCAGCGCGCTTTAGTTTTTCAATCTCGGCACGCACACGGTCTAATTCTTCCTTGATGGCTGCACTGCCCTGCACCGCAGCCTTCTCGGATTTCCAGATTTCCTCCAAATCCGCATACTCGCGTTCAAGCTTTTCGATTTCGTCTTCAATCAATGAAAAACGTTTGCGTGAGGCCTCATCGGACTCCCTTCGCACAGCCTCGCGCTCAATCTTGAGCTGAATCAAACGGCGATCCAGTTTGTCCATGACTTCGGGCTTGGAATCAATTTCCATCTTGATGCGGGCCGCAGCCTCATCAATCAAGTCGATGGCTTTGTCTGGCAAAAACCGGTCGGTGATGTAGCGGTGAGAAAGCTCAGCCGCAGCAACAATTGCAGGGTCGGTGATGTCCACACCGTGGTGCAGTTCATAACGCTCTTGCAGGCCGCGCAAAATCGCGATGGTGCTTTCAACTGTGGGTTCACCCACCAGCACTTTCTGGAAACGGCGCTCCAGCGCAGCATCTTTCTCAATGTACTTTCGGTACTCATCCAAAGTGGTTGCGCCAATGCAATGCAATTCACCGCGCGCCAAAGCAGGCTTAAGCATGTTGCCCGCATCAATCGCACCTTCGCCTTTGCCAGCACCCACCATGGTGTGAATTTCATCGATAAATACGATGGTTTGGCCTTCGTCGGCCGCCACATCTTTCAACACAGCTTTGAGGCGTTCTTCAAACTCACCCCGGTACTTGGCACCGGCCAACAACATGGCCATGTCCAACACCAGCACGCGCTTGTTTTTCAGGCTGTCGGGTACTTCATCATTGACAATGCGCTGGGCCAAGCCTTCGACAATTGCGGTTTTGCCCACGCCCGGCTCGCCAATCAATACGGGGTTGTTTTTGGTGCGGCGTTGCAAAATTTGGATTGCACGACGAATTTCATCATCGCGTCCAATCACCGGGTCTAGCTTACCTTGGCGGGCACGCTCGGTCAGGTCAACCGTGTACTTTTTGAGGGACTCGCGCTGGCTCTCGCCTTCAGCGCTGTCAACCACAGCACCGCCACGCACTTGCTCAATCGCTTTCTCAACTTGTAGTTTTTGCAGGCCTGCTTCTTTCAACGCGGGCCCCACACCAGAACCGTCATTGAAGCAAGCCAGTAAAAACAACTCACTGGCAATAAACTGGTCGCTGCGCTTTTGCGCTTCTTTGTCAGTCAGGTTCAGAATGGCTTGCAGCTTGCTGCCTGCCTGCACTTGCCCGTTGGCGTTGCTGACTTGGGGCAAACGCTCAACCTCAAGCTCCAACGCTTTTTTGAGCGTGTTCATATTGCCGCCCGCTTTGCTGACTACGCCACGCACGGCCCCCTCAGTTTGCTTGACCATGGCCAGTAGCACGTGTGCAGGTTCAATTGTGGGGTTGTCTTTGCCCACAGCCATGCTTTGTGCATCAGACAACGCTTCCTGAAATTTAGTAGTTAAACGATCTAAGCGCATCACTAAACCCTTTTATTCCAAATTTGAGTCAAAATACTCCTGAACTCTACTTGCGGCCACTCATAGTCATTTCAAGTCCCACATCGAACCGAACCTTCACTATTTTGATTCAGGACTATTAAGCACCATGCAAATCAAACAACTCCAATTGGCTTACGCCCCCGAAGAAGACAGGATGCTGATGAGGATCAACTCTGCGGATAGTTTGGAGGTTCGTTGTTGGCTGACCCGTCGCATGATTAGCCTGTTGGTGCCAGGCTTGGACAAAATGATGCAAAAGCTTTTGGCAAGCGACCGCCCCTTGACCGAGGTGGGCAGAAAGGCCTTGTTGGAAATGAGCCGTGAGGTGTCTTTGTACTCAGCGGACTTTCATACTCAGTTTCAGGACCAAGGCAACACAACACCTTTGGGAACAGAGCCCTTGTTGGTCACACAAATAGAACTGCGCCCCGCTGGCGAAGGCAACAACACGGATTTGATTTTGAAGCTAAAGGCCAGCGATGGAACCGGTTTTGAAATGAGGATGGCCGAACAGCTGCAACACGGCTTTGCCGACCTATTGATCAAAACCTGCTATCAGGCTGACTGGGGGCTTGAGTTTAAAGTCACGCCCACCATCATCGAAAGGCCTGAAAGCAGGCATTTGAATTGACCTTATTGAATACGGCCAACTCAAGATTTGTTGTAATCAGAGGCCCGGTTGTTGATTGCGTTTTTATGCAGCATGTCCAAATAGGACTCCACAAACTGACCTGCCCTAATGCCACCGCCGCCATCCCACTGGCCAGGTGTTTTAAGCCAAAGGTATGCAGCCACATCCTCTGAATGGGTATTGAAAGTAGGCTTGTGACCCAAGGACACACCTTTGGGATTATAAGTGGCGCCATCACCCGGGCCCAGACCATTGCGGCTGGTGTCGATGATGCCTTTTTTGCCCTCAATCCCTTTGGCATCTAGCGCAGCGACCATCTTCTCGATGTGGGCAATTTCGTTACCCAGTGATTCAGATTGCGCAATGTTACTGGTGAAGTAATCTGCGTATTCCATGCCCGCTGCTTTCAACATATTAACGGCCTCGCCCACATGATTGCGCATCCAAGCTGAGTTACCTATGTCCAACGCAATCTTGATGTTGGGGTTTGCCCCGCGCAGGTATTCAACAGCTTCCCGGATCAAGGATGCTTTGGTGAAATTGTTGTCGTTGACGGAATGACCGAGGGCATCTGGCTCCATGACGACAATGGCTTCCCCATTGCCAATTTGACGGCTCAGGGCTTGATAATACTGTCGCCACTCACCTACACTGTTTGCGCCGCCGGCAGAGTGTGTGCCACCTGCAGATTTTTCGGCTTGGTCCCTACCCTTGATAAAGTAGGACACAACAACTGGCACCTGCCTTCTGGCATTGGCTTCAGTAATAGTGCCACCCAATTTATCAATGGCCTCATATGGATTCGCTGAAAAGTCAGTGATCCACAAACCTTGGCCAGGCTGGTTGATCACTTGTTGCAGTTGAGGGTTACCTGAACGATGATTGCGCGGCGCGCTGCACAACTGTGAGTCGTCAAATTCACCCGAACCTGACCCTACCCTTAGGGCTGCAGTTTGGGGTGTGGGGGCGCCCACTGCTTTTAAAGCTGGAGCACCAGCACCAGCACCAGCTGCACCCAAAGCGGCCACCCCGGAAACTCCCGCTATGCTGAGGGCTTTCGCGGAGGGCAAATAGGCATGATCGGCCCCTACCCTCTGTATGTATTGTGGGTTAAACGGGTCGGGCCTAGTAAGGTTTTCAGGCGGCAAGTCCTTGAAAATGTCGCTGTAATTGACTTCATCCACCCGACCAATCGTGGCGGTGAAATCGCTGGGGTCGTGATCCAAAACGTGTTTTAGGGTCACAAGGTCGTGCCCGTAACCAGCCAAATCATGTTGTTGAATGAATGAGTGGGCTTCATCTTTCCAATTGAGTCGGCCATCCTCTCCAGCCATGTCGCGAAGTACGGCTTGCCCCAGCTGCAAATATTCCTCTTGCGAGAATTTACCACCCACCTCTCTGGCCCTTGCGATCAAATCTTCGCCCAATCCAGCTGCTTTTGCTGCCCTTCCAAAGGATTCACCTTTGATGTAATCAGAGCCAGTCAAACTCGACACGCGATCACCTTGCATAACCCGGGCTAGGCCTTCGCGAATACCTGAAACCGATCCATAACCGTAATAGTTGTAAGCAGCAATGTCTGGAGACTCGCTTGCCCGCTTGGCCATTAGTCGAGTCAGAAAATCAACTTTACCTATCTTTTCAATTCCGGCCATGTTTCTGGTGCTCCCCGTTGAACATTTTGGTCTGTGATAAAAAAAGACCTACACGTTTAATTAGTAACAGGGTTAGAGAAACAGTTCGATCAACTCATTCAAAAAAAGTAGCCCATGCGGGCTGGCTTTGAACACACCGGGCTGGGCGTCCAACAAACCTTTTTTCACAGCCAATTTGATGGACTTCTGTAGGTCGTTGATAGGCCGACCACAACGATCCGTAAAATAGCTTTCGGGCACCCCCTCAATCAAGCGCAGGGCATTCAACATGAATTCAAATGGCAGCTCTGACACTTTAAGTTCACGCACTTGATCAGCGATTGGCTCATTCAGTTGCTCACTGATTTGCTGACTCATTTGCTGAACATACGCGGCGGGGTTACGGGGGCGGGTCTCCCTTTCAATGCGGTTGGGGTAACTGATTTTTGCGTGTGCCCCCGCACCAATACCCAAATAATCCCCAAACCCCCAATAGTTCAAGTTGTGCTGGCAGCGGTGGCCAGGCTTGGCAAATGCGGACACTTCGTAGCGCTCAAAACCGCCACTTGCAGCCAG
This sequence comes from Limnobacter sp., assembly GCA_029866125.1. Classification (GTDB taxonomy): domain Bacteria; phylum Pseudomonadota; class Gammaproteobacteria; order Burkholderiales; family Burkholderiaceae_B; genus Limnobacter. Next base: position 276,212 of record JARWZZ010000004.1, on the reverse strand, counting down.
GGCATGCACCGCCTCTTCAATGTCCACCAGCGTGTCTTCATCCGGCAAGGGCGGCGGCTTGACGGCAAAAAGCGTATTGGGCTCCATGGTGAGTTGATACAAAGACAAGTGGGTGGGGTTCAAACTCAAAGCCTGCTGGACATCCGCCAAAGCTTGCTCAACCGATTGGTGTGGCAGGCCGTACATCAAATCCACATTGACTTCATCAAACAATTGAACCGCGCTGCGCACAGCTGCAATGGCTTGCTCACCGTTGTGGATGCGGCCCAAAGCCTTTAAATGGTCGGTGTTAAAGCTCTGCACCCCAATCGACAAACGGGTCACACCTGCTTTTTTAAACCCTTCGAAACGATGTTGCTCGAAAGTGCCGGGGTTGGCCTCCATGGTTATTTCACCAGTGGCTGGCATGCCCAAACGCGCGCGCACTGCGGCCAACAACTCGTCTATCAAATCGGGATGAAACAAAGAAGGTGTGCCGCCACCTATAAAAATGGTGTGCAGCCGCCGCCCCCAAATTTTGGGCAGCTGCATGTCCAAATCAGCAATCAGGGCTTGAAGGTATTGCCTTTGCAGAAGTTCGGGTAGCGAGTTGGCTTGGCTTTGATCATCAGCAATATCTTGGATTGCAACACCCCTGAACGTGCTTTCGGGCGCCAAATGGCTGTTGAAGTCACAATAGGGGCACTTGCGCACACACCAAGGCAAATGGATATAAAGCGACAACGGCGGCAATGCGGTGGTGAAGCGAATCTCGCTGGGCTTAAAAATCTGGGTTACAAGATTACCGGCATGGGTACCCGCTTTGCCCGAACCACTTTGGATGTCGCTGCTCATTGTGATTTGTCGCCCTGCAAATTCAAACGCCCACGCAGCTCTGTCAATAGTGCTTGTGTGGCTTGGGCTCGATGGCTGATCTGGTTTTTCAAGTCCCGCGGCATTTCTGCTGCAGTTTGTTGATACTGCGGCACCCAAAAATGCGGGTCGTAACCGAAACCATGCTCGCCTCTAGGGGCGTCCAAAACCTCGCCGAACCACATTTTTTGGGCAACCGTAGGTGTTGGGTCATCGGCATGCGAAACCCAAACCATGGCACAAACAAAGTAAGCCCGACGGGAATTCGCTTGCGGGCTTGTTGCCCCCCTCTCCAAGTTTTGAAGCTGCTCAATCAGGGCAGCATTGTTGTTTGCATCTGATTTTTCGCGCCCAAACAAGGTGGCATAGCGGGCAGACTTCACACCCGGCGCGCCCATCAAGGCGGGCACGCACAAACCAGAATCATCTGCCAAGGCAGGTAAGCCGGTGTGCTGGCTGGCATGGCGGGCTTTGGCCAATGCGTTTTCTATGAAGGTGTGGAAAGGCTCTTCAACCTCGGGCACACCCAAGTCACCTTGTGGCACCCAGTCAATGCCCATGGGTGCAAACAAATCGGAGAATTCCTTCAACTTGCCTTTGTTGCCACTGGCCAATACCCAGCGGGCGGGGGTGTTTGTGTGATTAAGCAATTCGGTCACCCAAGCAATTAAGCCGCAGCGTTTTTCAACGCAGCTTTCTGCATTTGAACCAATTCGGCAATGCCCGCAGTTGCGCAATCCAACATGCCGCCGAGTTCTTCGCGGCTAAAGGCCAAGCCTTCAGCCGTGCCCTGCACTTCCACAAAACCTGCGGTTTCAGTCATCACCACGTTCAAGTCGGTTTCGCAATTGGAGTCCTCGTCGTAATTCAAATCCAGCACCACCTGGCCGTTGACCACACCCACTGACACCGCAGCCACAAACTGCACAATTGGGCTTTCAGTCAATGCACCGGAAGCCACCAATTTGCCCACCGCATCAGCCACAGCCACCATGGCACCTGTAATAGAGGCAGTGCGTGTACCGCCATCGGCTTGAATCACGTCGCAATCGATTTTTAAGGTGCGCTCACCCAACTTGTTCAAATCAACCGCAGCACGCAGGGCACGGCCAATCAGGCGTTGAATTTCTTGGGTGCGGCCGCTTTGCTTGCCCTTGGCGGCCTCGCGGTCCATGCGGGTGTGGGTGGAACGGGGCAACATGCCATATTCAGCAGTCAACCAACCTTGATTTTTACCCTTTAAAAAGCCAGGCACTTTGTCTTCAACGGAACAGGTACACAACACATGAGTGTCGCCAAAACGCACCATGACTGAACCTTCAGCATGTTTGGTGAAATTGCGCTCAATACGAATGGGGCGCAAGGCGTTGGCAGAACGACCATCTGGACGGGCGGAGGTAGAGGGGGTATTGGACATGAAAACCTGCTGAAAATGGGATCAAAACGAAGACCCGAAGGTACCACATTCAGGCCTCGAACAACGACAATTGGGGGTTGTCTGGCTCGGGGGAATGCTCGCCAAAGCCGGAGGCCTTCACCCCAAGCAAGCGGATGGACGATTGCATGCCTGTGCGGGTAAAAGGTACCTTTTTCAAGCACAAACGGGCGGTTTCTAACAGGTCGCTGGAATCAGCGATTGGCATTTGGACGGTGTGATCACGGGTGAGCGATTTGAAATTTCCAAACCGCACCTTGATGCCAATTGTGCGGGCTTTGAGCTCCCTGCGGTGCAAATCTTCAGCAAGACGGTTGGTCAAGCGGGTCAGCACCGCGGTTAAATCGGTGCGGTCCCTGAGCACATGCATGTCTTTCTCGAAGGTGGTTTCTCGGCTCATGGATTTGGGGTCGGATTCATAACTCAACTCGCGGTTGTCAATGCCCCACGCACAATCATGCAGCCACGCACCATAACTTTGTCCAAATCGGTCAATCAAAGTTGTGCGATCACAGGCTGCCAGTTCGGCCACGGTTTGAACATTCATTTGCAGCAGTTTTTCGCGGGCTTTGGGCCCTACGCCATTGATTTTGCCCACAGGCAGTGGCCAAATGATGGATTGGAACTGCTCTGGACGCACCACACTCAGCCCATCTGGCTTTTGCAGGTCTGAACAAATTTTGGAAGTCATTTTATTGGCTGAAAGACCAATCGAGCAGGTCATTCCACCCGTGGCTTGGGTTACAGCAATTTTCAAGCGGCGGGAAATATCAACTGCTTGATCAAAATTACCCTCGGATGCCTCGCTCAGGTCGATATAGATTTCATCCACCCCACGGTCTTCCACCCAAGGCACAACATCCCTCACTGCTGTTTTAAAACAGCGCGACAAATGTTTGTACCATTCAAAATCTGCCGGCAACAATATGGCGTGGGGCGCTAGTTTGGCGGCTTTCATGGTGGGCATGGCTGAATGCAGGCCCAGCTTGCGGGCTTCATAATTGGCAGTGGTTAGCACCCCCCTGCCCGTGTATTGCGACAAAACTGGAAATTCATTGCCGGCTAAGGGCTCAATGTTGCTGCGCCCTCCCACCGCGACCGGAAGGCCTTGTAAGCGCGGGTCACGAATCAACTCTGCAGTGGCAAAGAAGGCATCCATGTCCAAGTGAGCAATGATTTTCATGAGTCCGGATTTATGGGGCAAGCTCTTCTGCCAGTATAATCGCCAAATCAACCATTCAAGGCATTCAACAGATGAGCAGCAACGCAAGCAACAATTCACCAAGTAGCATGTTCAGCATGACTGGCTACGCCCATGTGCAAAAGCAAACCCGCTGCGGCCTGTTGACCCTGGAAATTCGCAGCGTGAACTCCCGATTCCTGGATTTACAATTCCGTATGAATGACGACCTGCGCATGGCTGAGCCCTTGTTCAGGGAAAAGATCAACGCAGCATTGTCGCGCGGCAAGGTGGAATGCCGTTTGTCATGGGGCCGCAATGATGGGGGTAAGTCAGTACCCAAGGTGGACATTGAACTGGTGCGTAAACTGGCTGATTTGGAAGCTCAAATCCAGCTGGCTATGCCACAGGTGCAGCACTTTCGCACCACCGACATTCTGAACTGGCCCGGCGTGGTTGAAGACAACAGCCTCAGCAACGATGAACTGCAAGCCGCATTGGCGGAATTGATGGAGGAAGCGCTTGCTTCACTGATTGCCTCGCGCCAACGTGAAGGTGAGCAGCTTAAGAATGTGCTGGCCGAGAAAATCGAAGGCATGGTCCAAATCGTGAAGGACTTGGAACCGCAAATTCCGATGTTCCTAGAGGCATATGAGCAGAAAATCCGCGAACGAATGACAGAGTCATTCGACAAGGTGATGCAAGACAAGGCAGGCAACTTGACCATTGCAGACATTGAAGAGCGTGTGCGCCACGAGGTGACTTTGCACAGCGTGCGCATCGACATTCGCGAAGAAATCGACCGTTTGAACACCCACTTCACTGAAATTCGCCGAATTTTCAAGAAAGGCGGCGTGGTTGGCAAGCGCTTGGATTTTATTACCCAAGAATTGAATCGGGAGGCCAATACATTGGGATCCAAAGCGCACTCCTACGGCCAAACCCAAGCTTCAATTGACCTGAAGGTGCTGATTGAGCAGTTTAGAGAGCAGGTTCAGAATCTAGAGTAAGAAATTTGGAATGAGTTATAGGCATCTTTATAGGCATCTTTATATGCCTCTTAATTACGCCAAATAGCAAAAATGTAAATTTAGGAACTTCCGCAATTGCGGTGCCACATAAATAGCAAGGCCTTATGGGCTTGCTGTTGACCTACTGTGGACTCACGCAATTGACTAATTTCATCTCAAGAATTGGAAGCTGGATTACAAACTCGGTAACCCACTCAGAAGCCAACTCCACAGAGGCCAGCTCACCTTTCGATGAGTTGGTCCTCAGTAAAAGCCAAGTGTCTAAAGTGGCAAAGGACATTAAATCTCGAGGGTTTAGCGTCGTTGCCATGAGCGATATAAGTCGGCAATATCTTAATCAAATTAGGAACGACGCATCGATAGCTTGGACTCCAGCACCCAACGGTGGGGTGCCCCACAAAGATGCTGGTTCAGCCCAGTTTGAGCCCAAAGTGACCGACTCATTGGCCAAAGTGTTCAATGAACTAAGGCCAGACATGGAACAAAAGCCGCTTAAAGCGCAACAGTTTGAACTCAGGCAACCCAAACCCGACTCAGCCCCAGAAAGTTGGCACATAGACCGTGCAAACAAATTGGTGGTGTTATCAACACTGGAAGGGCGAGGAACATTATTTGTCCCCTCAAATAAATCGAAGTCACTGTTTATGATGAGCGACCGCCCCGGCGATATATCTGCCGTACGTTTAGTCCCCCAGCGAGAACTGGAAAAGCATGTACATGAGGCAGCCCCAGGTACATTTTTGCTGATGGCAACTCGAGAAATAGCCAACAAAAGTGTGCCTGCGCTTATCCATTGCTCCCCACCGGCCACTGATGGGCGCACCACTGTTTTGATACGAGTCCGTTGAATTGAAGATCACCCCTGGCTAAACAAGGCGGACAAAAACAAGGCAGTTTTCCCAACTGGGGGAATGAATGCGACAAAGCGGAATTAAAATAAAGGCTTAGAGAAGCCCTGTGAAGCTCGATCAATGAGTAAAACCTCGCCCCACCATCACCAACACAACAACCACTATTCCGGTAGCTTGTTTATTGTGAGTGCCCCTTCAGGGGCTGGAAAATCTTCACTGGTTAAGAATTTGCTCACTGAAGTGGAAGGCATCGGCCTGTCCATTTCCAACACCACCCGCAAACCCAGGCCCGGTGAGGTTGACGGGAAGGACTACCACTTCATCAGCGAAGAAGAATTCAATGCCATTCGCGAACATGACGGTTTTTTGGAATGGGCCCATGTGCATGGCAATTATTACGGCACATCCCGGTCGTTTGTAGAAGCCCAAATGGCGGTCGACAAAGACGTTTTGCTGGAAATTGACTGGCAAGGCGCCGAACAAGTGGTCCGCAGGGTGCCCAATGTGGTGTCTATTTTTATTTTACCGCCCAGCATGGCCGAACTAGAAAGCCGCCTGCGGGGCCGGGGAACCGACAGCGAGGAAGTGATCCAGCGAAGAATGGGAGCCGCCCAGCTGGAATTAGAGCAGGCCAAGCGCTTCGATTATGTTATCCTTAACGATGATTTTACCCAAGCCAGCTTGGAGTTAAAATCTGTCATATTGGCCTCCCGCTGCCGCTTGAATCAACAAATGGCGCGCCACGGGGCCCAACTTAAAGATCTTGGTTTGTAATTTGAAGGAAGTCAGATGGCTCGCATCACAGTTGAAGATTGTTTGAAACGCATTCCTAACCGTTTTGAGTTGGCACTGTGTGCCACTTACAGAGCCCGCATGTTGGCCCAAGGCCATACACCCAAAGTGGACGCTGGCAAAGACAAGCCCACTGTGATTGCGCTGCGCGAAATGGCTGCAGGCCACATTGGCATTGAAATGCTTAAACGCGTACCCATGTGATTTAAGGCAATTTGCTTTCAACGCAAAGCCCGAGACCCGAACTGGGCTCGGGCTTTGTTTGTAACCCGCCCTGAGTTTGTGTTTTACTTCGGCTCCAGCATCCCCCCGAACCCATTTGTAGATTTCAAAGCTTGAATACTGCAACCTCTCATCTCATTGATTTCAAATTTGCGACCATCAAGGCGCTTTCCATTCATGTAAAACCCGCCAAAGAGGCCGTTTTGCTTGAGGACTTAAATCGACGCCTCAAAGGCTCCGGTGGCGTGTACTTTGGCGAGCCGACTGTGTTGGATTTTTCAGAATGGACTGAAGAAGAATTCCAATCCTTTGACGGCAACCTCAAAAAAGTGGTGAGCCTTCTGATTAAAAGCGGCGTAAACCCGGTTGAACTGAAAGTCCGATTCAATACCTGGGAAAACAAAGCCGAGGACTTAGGCATTCGATTTAACCTGTTGCCTATGGGCGAAGACACCCCCAAAGAAGCCGAGTTACCGCCGCAACCTGCAATCGAGTCTGTAGATGCACCCATTGCGGAACAAGCTTCTGCGGCCGCTGAGTTAGCCACTGACTTAGCCAATAAGCCAGAAGAGCGCAAAACAATGGTGGTGGACCAATCCGTGCGCAGCGGTCAACGCATTTACGCACAAGGTGCAGATTTAATTGTAATGGGCCAAGTGTCTGCAGGTGCAGAGGTGATTGCTGACGGCAATGTGCATGTTTACGGCGTGCTTCGAGGCCGCGCTTTGGCAGGTGCCGCAGGCGACACACGAGCAAGAATTCTATCCACTTGCTTTGAGCCCGAATTGGTGTCCATAGCAGGTTATTATCTAACTTTTGAAGCGGACTACCCAGACGGGCTCCGTAGCAACCCAACATTGGTTTATCTGGAACAAAGCGAGACCTCTGCTGAGGTACGCTTGAAATCCATCAATATCCGTTAGGAGTCGATCTGTGAGTAAAGTGATTGTGGTCACCTCTGGTAAAGGTGGCGTGGGTAAGACAACAACCAGCGCAAGCTTTGCTTCAGGCTTGGCATTGCGTGGCTTCAAAACCGTGGTTATTGACTTTGACGTGGGTTTGCGAAACCTCGACTTGATCATGGGTTGCGAGCGCCGTGTGGTGTACGACTTGGTCAACGTCATCAATGGCGAAGCCAATTTGCAGCAGGCTTTGATTAAAGACAAAAATTGCCCCACGCTTTACATTTTGCCCGCCTCTCAAACCCGGGACAAAGACGCCCTGAGTGAAGACGGCGTTGAAAAAGTAATCAAAGACCTGACCGAAATGGGCTTTGAATACATTGTGTGCGACAGCCCCGCCGGTATTGAGCGCGGCGCGGTGATGGCACTTACATTCGCTGACGAAGCGATTGTAGTAACCAACCCCGAAGTGTCCTCGGTTCGAGATTCCGACCGAATCATTGGCATTTTGCAAGCCAAGTCCAAACGTGCGCGCGACGGTGGTGAACCTGTGAAGGAACACCTGCTGATTACCCGTTACTCGGCCAAACGTGCAGACGAAGGCGAAATGCTAAGCCACACCGATGTGACCGACTTGCTTCGCATTCCCTTGCTGGGCGTCATTCCTGAGTCTGAAACTGTGCTGCAATCCTCCAACCAAGGCACACCGGTTGTGCACGAGGAAGGCAATGACGCGGCTGAAGCTTACCGTGACTGCGTAGCCCGCTTCTTGGGTGAGAACAAGCCTTTACGCTTCATTGATTACGATAAGCCAGGCTTTTTCAAACGACTTTTTGGAGGCTAAGACAATGTCTTTACTCACAATGTTGTTTGGCGAGAAGAAAAAATCTGCCAATGTTGCGAAAGAGCGACTATCCTTAATCATTGCACGTGAAAAGATAGGCGGTAGCGGACCAGACTTCTTGCCCCAACTCAGGGACGAGTTGATGCAAGTCATTGCCAAATACGTCAAAATCGACCCGAATGATGTGAAATTCAACCTGCAAAAGCAAGGAAATATGGAGATGTTGGAAGTCAACATCGTCTTGCCTGATCAGGATTAAATCCGTCACAATAGGGAATCAAAGATCCTTTAGTTGTTGGGAGCGATGCAAGTCGCAAAAGAGCATACCGAGCCCAGTCGAAATGACGTGGTTTCAATTACGCAGTTGGTGCGTTCAGTTTCTGATTATTTGCCAGAAGCTGAAGTCGCACGCGTGCGTGATGCGTACAAGTTCTCTGACAACGCACACCTAGGGCAATTCCGCGCAACAGGTGAGCCTTACATCACTCACCCGATTGCCGTGGCTGAGCTTTGCGCCTCTTGGCGCTTGGACAGCCAAGCCATTCAAGCCGCCCTGCTCCACGATGTTTTGGAAGACTGCGGTGCCACCAAAGACGAATTGATTCACCGGTTTGGCCCCCAGGTGGCTGAGTTGGTGGATGGTTTGTCCAAGTTGGACAAAATGGAATTTTCCTCCCGCGAGGAAGCTCAAGCCGAAAACTTCCGGAAAATGCTGCTGGCCATGGCCAGGGATTTGCGCGTGATTTTGGTCAAATTGGCAGACCGTTTGCACAATATGCGAACGCTGGACATCATGACCCCAGTCAAAAAGCGACGAATTGCCCGTGAAACCATGGAAATTTATGCGCCCATTGCGCACCGCTTGGGCCTGAACGAGATTTTTAGAGAGCTGCAGGAACTGAGCTTCCGCCATGCCAACCCTTTCAGGTTTGATGTGTTGCACAAAGCGGTTTTGGCAGCCCGAGGCAACCGGCGCGAGGTGGTTGGTAAAATTCTGGAAGCGGTTGAAGACTGCCTAGAAGATGCAAATGTGGAATGCCAAGTGTATGGGCGAGAAAAAGCCCTGTACGGCATTTACCGGAAGATGGTGGAAAAGCGGCTGTCTTTCTCGCAGGTTTTGGACGTGTATGGCTTTAGGGTGGTGGTTAAAGATGTACCCACTTGTTACATGGCCATGGGTTATTTGCACCAATTGTTTAAACCTGTGCCGGGCAAGTTCAAGGATTACATTGCCATACCCAAAGTGAACGGATATCAATCCCTACACACCACGCTGATTGGCCCCTACGGCACACCTGTTGAGTTTCAAATACGCACCACACAAATGCACCAAGTGGCAGAAAAAGGCGTAGCAGCCCACTGGTTGTACAAGGGCACGGGCGAGATGAATCAAATTCAAACCCAAACTCACCAATTGCTACAAAGTTTGTTGGACATTCAAAGCCAAACCGGGGACTCCGCCGAGTTTTTGGAACACATCAAGGTGGACCTGTTCCCAGATGCGGTGTATGTATTTACGCCCACGGGTAAAATTATGTCCCTGCCCCGCGGTGCTACGGTCGTGGACTTTGCATATGCGGTGCACACCGGTGTGGGTAATCAGTGTGTGGCTGCGCGGGTCAATCAAGTCATCGAGCCTTTGCGTACTGTGTTGAAAAGCGGTGATGTGGTGGAAATTATTACCGCACCGCATTCCCGCCCCAACCCGGTTTGGCTGGGCTTTGTGAGGTCGGGCAAGGCACGGTCTGAAATACGGCACTTTTTGAAGTCCATGAACTTGGAAGAAACTGTCCGATTGGGCTCACGCTTGCTGGATCAAGCCCTTGAAGCAGATGAAATCAAGCTGGAAGGCCTAAGCCCTGCCATTTGGGACAAGCTGTTGAAAGACTCTCAAGCCGAGTCTCGAGAGGAACTTCTGGCCGACATTGGCGCGGGTAGACGGGTTGCCCCAGTGGTGGCGCGGCGCGTGCTGATTGCCATGGGCCGCAGCGATACCCGGTTTGAATCCCCAGAAAACAAAGAACGCGCCCCGATTTTGATTCACGGTGGGGAAGGTATTGCCGTGCAGCGAGCACCTTGTTGTATGCCCATTCCCGGCGACGGCATTGTGGGCTACGTGCGCAAAGGCAGCGGTTTGGTGGTGCACACCGATGAGTGTGAAACAGCCCGCAAGCAAATCCGCAAAGAGCCCGAGCGATGGACGGATGTGCAGTGGGACCCGGATATTTCCCGCGCTTTTGACGTGAATGTGGATTTGCAGGTGATGAACGAAAAAGGCGCATTGGCCACGATCACCGCCACCTTGGCCGATTCGGGCGCAAACATCACCAACCTGAACATGTCGGACGAAACGCCTTTCCGCAAAATTTTGCACTTTACGATTGCAGTGCATAACCGGATACACTTGGCCAAAGTGTTGATGAGTCTGCGACGAATTGAGACTGTTGAAAGGGTGACTCGAATCAAAGGGCGAGTGTTTACTCGGCCGAAATCACCGCCTAATATCAATAGTCATTGAGCCTGATACAGTCAGCCGGCGATGTATTTCACTTCCACAATTTCAAGTTCATCTTTGCCAGCCGGCGTCATCAGCATCACCACATCCCCTTCTTTGGATTTGAGCAAAGCGCGCGCCACGGGTGAAATCCAGCTGATGTGGTTTTGAGCGGGGTCAACCTCATCCACGCCCACAATTTTTACCGTAAGCTCCTCCCCTGCACCGTTCACGTAAGTAACGGTGGCACCAAAAAAAATACTTTCCAAGCCTTGCTGATTGGCCGGGTCCACCACCTCGGCTATTTCGGTGCGTTTGGACAAAAACCGAATTCGGCGGTCAATTTCCCGCAATCGTTTTTTACCGTATAGGTAATCGCCGTTTTCGGATCGGTCGCCATTGGACGCCGCCCAAGACACCACTTGAACCACTTCGGGCCGCTCTTTTTTGACCAAATGGGCAAGCTCATCCCGCATGCGTTTGTAGCCTTCGGGGGTCATGTAATTTTTTTGCCCGGCTGGGATTGGCTGCGCTTGGGCGTACAGCTCGTCCTCATCGTCGGAGTCTGATTCTTTGGTGAATGCCTTGTTCATCTACACACTTCTCGTTTGCTTTAAGGATTTTGGGCACGTATTTGCTGAATAGACTGTGAAAATGGGGTTTGTCAGGATGACGACTATCCCCAAAAAGTTTATAAAGTGACATAGAGACACAAAACAGCAAAAAGTACCCAGATGAGATGATTTTAGACTCTTCTCCCCGCATCGTTGTGGTTGATGACAATGAGGATGATTATTTCCTGATTGCTCGGCAAATCATGCGCGAACTACCCCAGGCAAAAATCAGTCATGCGATTGATTTTTACGCGCTTTTGGCCGCCTTGGATCAGGGCGTTGATTTGGTGGTGTGCGATTACTCAATGCAAGAATTAACCCACGACCAAGTGGTGGACCTGGTGTCGGGCTATCAACCCGCCATCCCTTTGGTGTTGATGTCTGGGCTGGCAACCGAGGCATTGGGCGTGAGGGCCATGAATGCGGGCGTGCGGGACTATATAGAAAAATCGCGACCGGAGCGTTTAATACCGGTCATTCTGCGTGAATTGAACACTCGAAAACTTCACCACAATATTCAGCAACTTGAAAAGGCGCAGCAGCAAGCCGCCTTTGTGGATCAAACCACTGGCTTTTTAAACCACACCGGTTTGAAGGAAGCCCTGCAGGATTTAACGGACGCCCCCCAAAAACGTCGAGATGTGTGCCTGTTGTCCATCCATTTGGAGAACGGGGCAAAGCGCCCGGGGGTTGCAGATTCAGACAGAATTCGGGAATTGCAGGATGAATTGGTTCTTCGAGTTAAAACTTTGTTTGCAGACGATTTGATTTGCAAATGGGCGGACAAGTTGTTTGTTGTGGTGATTGACCGGATGGACATGGAGTCCCACGGAGAACGGCTTTTTCAAATTGAACGGGAGTTACATCAGGCACAACTGTTGGGCGCCTTGCCGATTAAGCCTGAGGTTCGAATTGGCTTGGCCAGACTGCATTTGGATGGTGTCACTGCCGAACCCTTGATTGACCATGCCCAATCCGTGGCGGCCGTATTACACAAGCAAGGTTTGCCATTGAACGAGGCTTTGAACCCCGATGCCCATCAAATGGCCAAGCGAAGGCGCGCAATTCAAACCGGATTGGCGCAGGGCATAGAGAATGATGAGTTGACTTTGATGTTTCAACCCATTGAGGATTTGCATGCGCAAAGGGTTGCAGGCCTCGAGGCTTTGGTGCGTTGGGAACACCCGGTTTTGGGTTTGGTGATGCCGGATGAGTTTATCGAGGTGGCCGAGGATTCCGGCTTGATTGAATCCTTAGGCCTTTGGGTGATTGGCAAGGCCAGCGAGAACTTGCTGCATTTGCATGGGCTGGGTTATGAGTTGTGGTGCGCGGTGAATTGCTCTGCCAGCCAGATGTTGAAAAGGGATTTTGCCAAGGAAGCTTTGTCGCGAATTTTAGATGTGGGTTTGAGCCCGGAGTGGATTGAATTTGAAATTACTGAAAGCGCAGCAATCAGCGACATGGCTGCGACTATTTCAGCACTGACTACGCTGCGAAAGGCAGGGGCCAAAGTGGCGATGGATGATTTTGGTACTGGCTATGCCTCTTTGAACTACCTGAGGCGTTTGCCAATGGATGTTTTAAAGATTGATAAAAGCTTTGTGATGGACCTTCAAGAAAGCGACAAAAGTCGGAAGATTGTACGCGCGGTGATTGATTTGGCGCACGCTTTGGATTTAACTGTGCATGCCGAGGGCATTGAAAATGAGGCTCAACGAGTGAGCCTCATTAACATGGGCTGCGACAGGCTACAAGGGTATTTGCTGGGCAAGCCTATGGAACTTGCCCAATTGACGAACTGGCTGAACTGGCGTACCAACAGCTGATTTGTTGTACCGATTCGTTGTACCGATTCGTTGTACCGAACGGTGGCCCCCAGCGGGAAACCGGAACTGAAACCAGTTCGGGCACCCACACAAACCTTAGCTTGGTTAACCACCTCCAATTGCACCTGCTGCCATTAAACCCGAATGGCGTTTTTGCCGCCAATTTTAGTGATGTGGTCGACCAAATGCTTGGCAATGCCGTGCAGCGGCAATACAGCGTCAGCAGCACCCAAGGCAATTGCCTCGCGTGGCATTCCGAAAACCACTGAGGTGGTCTCGTCCTGACAAATGTTGTAGGACCCGGCTTTCTTCATTTCGGCCATGGCTTGTGCGCCATCCTTGCCCATGCCGGTCAGCATGATGCCGATGATGTTGCGCGCGCCGACTTCGGTACCTGATTTGAACAGCACTTCCACCGACGGTTTATGTCGATTAACTGGCTCACCACCTGCCAATTGGCAAATGTAGTTTGCACCGTTGCGACCCAATAACAAATGGTGATCGCCGGGTGCAATATACACATGGCCGGGCAAAACACGTTCGCCGTGCTCGGCTTCTTTGACGGTCATTTCGCAAATGGTGTTTAAACGATCTGCAAAACTTTTTGTAAAGCCAGCAGGCATGTGCTGGGTAATCATAATGGCTGGGCTGTCTTTGGGCATTTGCTCAAGAATGCTTCGAATGGCTTCTGTACCGCCGGTGGATGACCCGATCAGCACCAACTTTTCTGTGGCTGCAAAACGATTACCAAAACTTAATGTGGGTACGGTGCGCCCCTGAACCAAACCACCACCTATGGGTGCAGCACCCGGTGCTGGGCGGGGTGGCAATTTCTTTAGGCGAAACCGGGATGCGTAGGCGGCTCTGATTTTGTCGGTGATTTCATTGGCATAGTCGATCATGCCTTGACTGATGTCCAATTTGGGCTTGGTCACAAAGTCGATTGCACCCAACTCAAGGGCCTTGAAGGTTACATCGGCACCGCGCTCTGTCAGCGTGGACACCATGACGACCGGTGTGGGGCGCAGTCGCATGATGCGTTCCAAAAACTCCAAACCGTCCATTTTGGGCATTTCAATGTCCAAGGTAATGACGTCAGGGTTGTGTCGCTTAATCAGGTCGCGCGCAATCAGTGGATCAGGTGCGGTGGCAACAGTTTCCATATCGGGTTGTGAGTTGATGATTTTGGTCATCAGATTGCGGATGAGTGCGGAATCATCCACTGCAATCACTTTAATTTTGTTGGTCATTTTTTAATGCACCTTAAAAAAATACGATGTCTCCACTGACAGGGTCTTTTCGAATGGACTCGCTGTAGCGTCGTTCTTGTTGGCTGGCAATTCGGTCTGCAACGGCCACGCCGAATACCCTTACTTTTCCAGAATCGGTGTAAAACTTGACCCGGCGGCTGTGGATGCCGCCCATGTCTACTGCAGCAACTTTGATTTGGTCTTTATTCAAAAACTCCAAAACGAATTCACTATTACGCCGCCCAATATTGTGTTCGCCCAAAGCGCCGCTGATGTTGCCCCCGCCAAACACTTTGGCCACCAGGTTTTCTCGCTTGGCCCCCATCACCAACAGGTCGTTGATTAGGCGCTCCATGGCATAAAGGCCATAACGCAGGGGCCTGCTGGACTCCGAAGGGCTGGATTGGAGGCTCATTGGAATGTCGGGCAGCATGAAGTGATTCATCCCGCCGATGCGGCGGTGCGAATCCCAAATGCAGGCGGCTACACAAGAGCCCAATAGGGTTGTAATTTCGGCGGGCTCCCAAGAGACAGCATGCTCACCGGGCATGATGGTGCGCCGAGCCAAGGCCCGATGTTCACAATAATCAAGAAATGCGTGAGTGGACATGGGTTAAGAATTGCCTTGTGGATGTGGTTAGTTTTTGCCTGCGGCGGATGAATTGACGACGTAAACTGTTTTGCCTTTCAAGGTGAAATAATCCCGAGCCATTGCAAAGTTTTCGGAGTGGCCGGCGTAGAGAAGGCCGTCTTTGCTCATCAACGGCGCAAATCGTTTGAGGATGTCCATCTGCACATCTTTTTCAAAATAGATCATCACGTTGCGGCAGAAAATCGCATCGAAACCGGAGCGGAGGTTCCAGTTGTTTGACAACAAATTGAGCTGACGGAAGGTAATCAACTTTTGCACTTCTGGGCGCACACGGATGAGGCCTTCGCTTTCGCCATTGCCCTTCAGGAAGTATTTTTTGAGGATGTCCTTGGGGATCTTCTCCACTTGGTCCATGCGGTAAACGCCTTGACGGGCGGTTTCTAAACACTTGGTGTCAATGTCTGTGGCCAAAATACGTACAGGTGGGGAAATGGATCCAAATGCTTCCATGGCGGTGATTGCCAAGGTGTAGGGTTCTTCACCTGTGGACGCTGCGCTGCACCAAATTTCAATGCGAGGCTTGTGGCTAAGGTTGCTTAGCTGCCGGGTCAGAATGTCAAAGTGATGGGCTTCGCGGTAAAAGGAGGTCAAGTTGGTGGTGAGTGCATTGGTGAAATGCTCCCACTCAGGGTTATTGGTGCTTTTTTCCAGCGAATCCAAATAATCTGTGAATTTGATGAAGCTGGTTTCGCGCAAGCGCCTTGCCAAGCGGCTGTAAACCATGCTTTGTTTGCTGGGGGCCAAGGAAATGCCGGCGGTTTTAAGTATGAGCTCCCGCACGCGCGAGAAATCTTTTTCGGTAAACGTGAACTCTCGGCCAGCGGTGTCATCGGCCAGCAAGTTGCTTTTGGCATGCAGTGCCGCTGACTTTGCAACGCTTAAATTTTCTGCAGTCGTTCTATTGTTTAGGCTCACGAATGATTTTAAAGGTGCCTTCGCTGGCGACTTTGCCATCGTGGCGGCGTCAAAAATTGACCGAGTCATGTGATTTTCCTGGTAATTGAATCTCCGCAACAGCACTTAGGTATTGGCTCAAGGCCCAGACTTAGCTTGCGGTTCCCTCTACCCACATGTTCCGATAAGATGAGATTTCACAGCGGGGGATTAAGATGGTTAAAACCCCCCTTATTTGTGATTTATCTTTATATAAAAAATAAGAGACAATCATTGCTATGAATAATCAATCGCGCCTTCCGCCTTCCCTACTCGACCTTAGCCATTTCGCTGACGAAGGCCTAAGAATTTTGTTCATTGAGGACACTGAATCTGACTACGAGCTGATGATCCATCGCTTGAAGACGGGCGGCCTTGTATGCACAACCCGTCGAGTGGATCGGCTTGAGGATGTGAAACATGCGCTTGAGCATGAGGAGTGGCAGGTCATTATTTCTGACCACCGGCTGCCGGGCTTCAGCTCTGAAGAAGCGTTGAAGCTGGTGCGTGATTCCGGGCTGGACATTCCTTTCATCATTGTGTCGGGCAGTATCGGTGAGGATGTGGCGGTAGAGGCCATGCGTGCCGGGGCTGATGATTATTTGATGAAGGACAAACTGGCCCGCTTGATACCAGCGGTGAATCGGTCCTTGAAAGCAGCGACTGAGCGACGTAACCTGTTGATGGCGGAAAAAGGCCAGCGTGAGGGTGAACGCCGTTTTGCTGCGATTGCAGAAAACATTCCTGGCATTATTTTCCAAATGCAGTCGGGCGGCGATTTGGGCCACCCGGTGGTGCCGTTTGTCAGCGAAGGGGCCAGTCGTTTGTTTGGGTTGCCACCCCGCGTGTTTTTAGAAAACCCGCGCTACTTTTTTGACCAATTTGAGGTGCCCGATACGGCTTTGCTGATGGAGCTTTTGGTTGAGGGGCCCGAAGGTGATGGCCACCTGACTTGGGAAGGCCGCTTAAAGCAGCACAACAGACCGGAAGAACGCTGGGTTTATATGAATGCGGTGGCGCGCCCCCAAGCGAACGGAAACAGTGGGGTGATGATTTGGGATGGAGTGTTGCTGGACATTTCGGACCGCAAGCTTGCTGAGCAGGCTTTGGTTGAGTCGCAGTTGGAGTTGCGCCGAGTAACCGCTGAGTTTGAAAAGCGCCGTGAAAATGAACGGGCTGCGATTGCGCGGGAAATTCATGATGACATGGGTGGCTCGCTGACCAAGCTGAAAGCTGACATTGCGAAGCTGAACAAGGAATTGCTAGACAAACCAGAATGCATTGAACGTTTGGACTCGATGCTGGAGCTGGTTGAGCACTTATT
Source organism: Limnobacter sp. (assembly GCA_029866125.1). GTDB lineage: Bacteria > Pseudomonadota > Gammaproteobacteria > Burkholderiales > Burkholderiaceae_B > Limnobacter. The sequence continues at coordinate 259,010 of JARWZZ010000004.1, read as the reverse complement.
GGCCAGTAGCCAAAGAATTGCGAAGGATTTGCGTCCGGGAATTTTGGATTACGGCTTGATTCCCGCGCTGGAATGGCAGATGAAGGATTTTGAAAAGCGAACCCACATTACAGGGAGTTTTGTAAGCAATCGGGATGATTTGGACTTGGACCCCGAGGCTTCGACCGCCTTATTTCGCGTTTTACAAGAAAGTTTGACCAATATTGTTAAACATGCAGGGGCAACCCGGGTAGACGTGGAACTTTTTGTGTCGGAAAATGAGATAACCCTAGAAGTAAGGGATGACGGCAAAGGTATTGAAAACGCCGACAAATTAAAACAAACCAGTTTCGGATTGCGTGGCATGAATGAACGCGTGCAGGCTTTCGACGGATGGTTGGATGTGAGTGGTAGTCAGGGTAAAGGGACGACGCTGATGGTTTGTATTCCCATCGGGTCAAATGCGCAGTCTGCAGAAGGGAATTCAGAAGATGATTAAGGTACTTTTGGCGGATGACCATGCTTTGTTGCGGGGTAGCCTGAAACAATTGCTGGAAGATACGGGCTATATCCAAGTGGTGGCGCAGGCGGGAGACTATTCCGAAATTATTGCAGCCATTGCGAAGCACCCAGTGGATGTGGCTATTTTAGACATTTCCATGCCGGGCAAAAATGGTGTGGATGTGGTTAAGATCCTGAAGGATAAAAAGCCGGACATCAAGATCCTGATGTTGTCGATGCACCCGGAGGACCAGTACGCGGTGCGCTCGCTGAAAGCCGGTGCGTCGGGCTATTTGACCAAGAACACTGCGCCGGAAAAATTGGTGGATGCCATCCAAGTGATTGCAGCTGGGCGCAAGTACATCACGCCTGAATTGGCTGAATCCTTGGCTTCGCATTTGACTGAGGACACGGACAAGCCTTTGCATTCCTCGTTGAGTGACCGAGAGTTTGAAACGATTCGCATGATTGCATCTGGCAAGAAGCTGAGCGAAATTGCGTCGGACATGGCTTTAAGCCCCAAAACAGTCAGCGTGTACCGTGCCCGTATTTTGGAAAAAATGCGCATGAAAACCAATGGCGAACTGACCAAGTACGCCTTGGAAAATGGTTTGATTTGATAAGCGGATTGAATAAGCGGATTTGATAAGCGGGTAAATTGAATAAGCGGGCCGCTTTTAGCCCGCTTAGCTTAGCCTTAGCCCTAGCCTAGATAATTGAACAAGGACAACTTGGACACGCTGGCAAAACTTTGCTGCGTGGCTTGCAACTGGAGTTGGCCTTGAGACAATTCGCTGATGGCTTTGGCATAGTCCAAACCTGCAGCATCCCCAGCAACACGTTCCAACTCGTTCATTGCAGAGGCGTTGATTTGCGTGATGGTTTCAGCCTCGCGTAGGCGCACCCCCACTTTGGTTCTGCTCAATTGGATTTGGTCAAAAATTTGATCCAACTCTGAGCCTTTGGCACGGAACTCTTCACCCAAGGTTTGGGGTGGGTTGACCACGGTGTTGGGGTAGCCTGGGTCTGCAAGCAAATTAATCGCATCATCCAAGGTTTTGAACACGCTTTCATTCGTGGTTGGGTTGACATAGGCCTGAAAACCTGTGATGTTCAAATCCATTTGACGGCCATTGGCTACGTCAATCGAGCGGCCTTTGACGGCGGCACCTGCGGCTGGCGTCAAGGACAGGAAATCCTCTGTTCCGCCCGCTGGGAAGGGTTCAGTGGCGCTGTTGGTGCCGGACATGAGGTAATCCCCATTGGGCCCCGTGCGGTTTGCAATGCCGCGCAATTCGTCCAGCCTTCCGTGCAATTCTTGCACAATCACAGATCGGTCTGCGTTGCTTAAAATGGGGTTGCCAGCGGCGGTCATGGACTCTTGAATGCCAGCCATCACTTCGGATGAGGCATTGAACACCTCTTCCATTTGCGAGAGTTGATTGGTCAAGTAGGACAAATTGCTTTGATACGCTTCAAGCCGGTTAATGCCCGACTTTGCGCCCAAAGCAGTGGCCATGGCCAAGGGGTCGTCCGATGGTTTTTCAATCCGGTTGCCTGTAGCCAGCTGACCTTGCAGCTTACTGAGGCGCGCCTGATTGTCAGTCATTTGGCTGGTGTTTTTGTTGAAGTACTGATTGGTGCTAATTCTCATGATATTCCCTGCTCAGTCTTATCTAAATATGCCTAAAATCTGGTCAAACATTTCTTTGGATAGGGATATGACTCGCCCTGCCGCTTGATAAGCCTGCTGGTATTTAAGCAAGTTGGCCGCCTCTTCGTCCATGTTGACACCAGACTGCGCATCCCGTGTTTCAACGATTTGCGCAAGCACGGATTGCCTTGCCTCGCTGGAGACTTCAAGTTCTCGGGTTTTGTTACCTACCCGGCTGACCAACTGGTTGAATGCATCACTGACCGACACGCCTTTGGGGTTGAAGTTTTGAAACAACGCGCCCTTGGACTGCAAGCCAGCAATCGCCAAAATATTTTCGTTGTTACCGGGCTGTGCATCTGCTGCGCTTGCTGCAGCCACCAATTCCGGCCGAGAAAAGGCAACTGAAATATTTCGTGCTGCATCACGCGTGGGCATGACGGTAAACCGGTCGCCAATGTTGCTACCGGCCAAAGCACCCAAGCCAAAGCTGAGGACTGGATTGCCTGCCACATCGGGCACTACAAAATTGCCAGAGCCAGCGGGCACCTGGGCCAAATCCACAAACTTGCCGCCTTCGCCAGCTATGCGGAACTGAGGCGTGGGTACGCCACCGTTGTCGCGGATCAGGATTTCATAATCATCCCCGGTGACTTTGCTCAAATCAAGGCTATTGAGAGTCAAGCTGATCGGGTTGGCGTCGTCGTTGTAAGCGTTTGGATTGACCCTGGAGTAATCATCGATTGGATTAAGCGATGCCCCGAATGAGAACATTTCAGTACCCGCAGCACCGGCCAAATCAACGCCGCCCTGTTGCAAGGTATTAATTGAGCTGCCTATTTGTGCGGCAATCAAGCCAATGGTGTTTTGGTATTCTGACAACTCATCTTCACGGAAGCTGAGGTAACCGGCCAAAGCACCGCTGCCCAGCGAGTCTGCGTCGAAAGAGATCAAACGTTCTTCACCGTTGATTTTGCGGTTTACGCCAACCAACAAGTTTTCTGGGTCTTCAGGGTCGCGCAGGGTGGTGACTTTAAATGAGTCGTCCTTCACAACCAAAGGCTGGCCGTTGCCCATAAACAGGTTGACTGAACCATCGCTTAAATTGACTTTGGTAATTTGGACTTGCTCGGCAAGTTCAACCACCAGCTTGTCCCGCTGGTCCAATAAATCGTTTGGCAAGCCGCGGTTGTTGGATTCGCTGGTGTAGGCGGTGATTCTGCTGTTGAGTTCAGCAATTTGAGTGGTGGCATTGTTGATTCGATCAACAGCGTCGGTCACCTTCAAATCGGTTGCAAAACGCAGGTCGTCCATGACGGTGTTTATGCCATTGAAACGGGCGGCCAAGGATTCAGCACTGGACAAATAGTTTTGTCGTGCAGACATGTTAGCGGGGTCGTTGGACAACACTTGTGCGGAATTGAAAAAATCATTCATCGCAGAAGCCAAGCCCGATGCCTCGTCAGCAATGATGCCGTCGATGCGGGACACTTGATCATATTTGGCAGTGAAAAATGCACTTTCGGAAGTCGCTTTCTCTTGTTGTGCAGCCACAAATTCAGAATACACGCGCTCTACGCTTTGTACATCCACGCCTTGACCAATGAACTCAGACCCAACCGAGTTGGCTGGGCGAGCGTTTTGGATAGACTGTTGGCGGTTGTAACCGACCGTGTTGACGTTGGCAATGTTGTTCGAGGTTGTGCTGAGCCCCGACCGTGCAGCGTTCAGTCCGCTGAGTGCAATTCCATAAACAGAGTTCGTCATGACTTGGGTTCCCGATAAGTCTTAGCTTCTTAACGACTGAATTTTCTTAAAGTTGAGGGTTGCCCCGTCAAAGAGTTTGTTTCAGCCGCTGAAACACCAGCCGGTGCTGCATTTTCAGTCAGTGAGGTTTGGGGCGCTGGCGTTGTTTGTGTCATGCCGCGCAACTGCCGGGCAATCTCGGAAGCCAGCCCTACGCCCTTGCTGGAAATGTGCTGCACCAGTTCTTGGTCATACATACTTTGGAATGATTTGCTGGAGCTGTCGGTAAACAAACCACCTTCAGGCGTTGCATCGCGCATGCTTTTTAAGGCCCATTGCAAAAATACGGATTCAAATTGCTTGGCAACTTTGTCAATCGCACCATCAAACTCTTTGCTGCCCTTCTCTGCTTTGGCGCTGTTCTTCAGTCCGTCCAATCCACGGGAGTCCAAGGCCATCAACTTGCTGTCATTGGCATTGACTGGAGCCATCATGGAACCGGATATGTTCATTTAAATCACCTCAAGTTCGGCTTTCAAGCTGCCTGCCGTTTTCATGGCTTGCAAAATGGAGACCAAATCTGTGGGCGTGGCACCCAAGGTGTTCAGTGCCTTGACCACGTCAGACAACTGTGCAGAGCCTTTGAGTTGAATCAACTGACCGCCTGATTCTGAAATTTGAATATCCGCCACCTCGGTTTGCACAGTTTGACCCTGTGAGAATGGCGCAGGCTGGGAAATGACGGGCGTGGACTGAATTTTCACAGTCAAATTGCCATGTGCAACCGCACACGACTCCAAAGACACGGCCTGATTCATCACCACTGAACCTGTGCGAGCATTCACAATAACACGGGCTGCACCCACAGATTTGTCGATGCTTAGCTCTTGAATTTTGGACAAAAACGCAACCCGGTCGTCAGAACTGGCTGGCGCTCGAATTTTAATGGTGCGGCCATTTACCGCATTGGCAATACCCAACCCAAACGCGTTGTTAATGGCAGTTGCCACACGGTTGGCGTTGGAAAAATCAGTGGCATGCAATTCAAGCTGCAAGGTGTCGCCTTGCAAAAATGGGCTGGCCACTGCACGTTCTACCAAGGCACCGTTGGGCACACGGCCTGCGGACAAATGGTTAACTGTGGTGGAGCTACCGCCTGCAGAAGCACCCGCACCACCTACAATCAAGTTGCCTTGGGCCAGCGCATACACTTGGCCGTCAGCGCCTTTCAGGGGGGTCATCAGCAACAGGCCGCCTTTCAAGCTTTTGGCGTTACCCATGGACGACACGGTGACATCCAGGGTTTGGCCAGGCTGTGTAAATGCGGGCAAATTGGTGGTGACCATCACTGAGGCCACGTTCTTCAACTGCAAGTTAACGCCTGGTGGCAGCACCACACCGTTCTGTTGCAGCATGGTCACAATGCTTTGACTTGTAAATGGGGTTTGGGTGGTTTGGTCGCCCGTGCCATCAAGCCCGACCACAATACCGTAACCAAACAATTGGTTGTCACGCACGCCTTGCACGCTGGTTAAATCACGGATGCGAGTATTGGCGTTGGCGCTTTGCAGCAAACCAAACATCAACAAGCCAGTCAGTAAAAACATCAGGCTCAACAGACGAGCTTGACGCTTAACAACCAGCTGCTTCTGATCCAACTCAATGGCTTTGGCGGTTCGTTTTGTTTCAATTAAATGATTCATTGTCATGGTCCTTGAGATGCGCATCAGAATGGCAAAACGGTCAGGAAGAAACGCGCCAACCAACCCATGGCTACAGCCGAGTCAATCGCGCCCTGGCCCTTGTATTCAATACGGGCATCTGCCACTTTGGAGCTAGGTACGTTGTTACCCACGCTGATGGTGGCTGGGTTCACCACGCCGCTAAACCGCAAAGTTTGCACTTCACGGTTGGTTCCGATTTGCTTCTCGCCCACCACACGCAAATAACCGTTGGGCAACACATCGCTGACAGTCACTGTCAATGTGCCGTTGAATTGATTTTTGGCTGCAGTTGCGCCAGTGCCGCTGAAGTCTTTTTCACCACTGGCTGAGCCGCTGATGGCCTTCAAATCGGATTTACCGAAGAAAAAGCCTTTAAGCAGAGGCACGTCAATGCTGGTGGTGGAGCTGTTGCTGGCAGACATGGAGTTGTTCTGCGAGGCATCAATGTTTTCTTGAATTTGAATGGTCAGAATGTCGCCAACAAACCGTGCGCGATTGTCTTCAAACATCGGGCGAAAAGTTTGCGGGCTGTACAAACTACCCGAGGCTTGGTAGTTGTTGGCGTTGGGCGCAGCCATGGCCAGCTCTACACGCTTGTCTTGGTCCACCGTGGTTTGCTTGGGCATGTCCACTTGTGGATTAAATGTGCTGCAGGCCCCTAAAGTTAGAGCGCCTGCTGCCGTTAAATAGTTAAGAAGGGTTCTGAGCATTTCACGACTCCTGAGAGAACACTGTAAGTATCCTCCTAAGCATTACAAATCAAAGCTGTGAAATGCGCTGTAACATCTGGTCAGATGTGGAGATTGCTTTGGAGTTGATCTCATAAGCACGCTGGGATTGAATCAAACCCACCAGCTCTTCAACCACATTGACGTTGGAAGTTTCCACATAGCCTTGGGACAAAATACCTGCGCCGTTCTGGCCGGGTGTACCCAGCGTAGGCGCGCCAGAGGCAGCTGTTTCGCGGTACAAGTTTTGGCCTTCTGAACTCAAACCCGTGGGGTTGATGAAGGTGGCCAATTGCAGTTGGCCCAGCGTTTGCTGCGCAGCCTGACCCGCAATTTTTGCAGTCACTGTACCGTCAGCTGAAATGGTAAGGCCTTGTGATTCTGCAGGCACCGTGATTGGGCCAAGAATGGGGTAGCCATTGGAGGTCACCATCACGCCTTCGGAGTTGACTTGAATACTGCCATCACGCGTAAAGCCTTGGCTGCCATCGGGCAATTCAACCGGGAAAAACCCGTTGCCGTTAATTGCCACATCCATGCCATTGCCCGTTTGCTGCAAGTTGCCCTGAGTGAAGTTTTTCACAGTGGCCACAGGCTTAACACCGGTACCCACCTGCAAACCTGAGGGAATCTGCGCATTTTGGGCTGCATTGGCACCAGGTTGGCGTTGGGTTTGATACAACAAATCTTCAAACACCGCACGCGACCTTTTAAAGCCGTTGGTTGATGTGTTGGCCAAGTTGTTGGAAATCACATCCAGCTGAGTTTGCTGGGCATCCAGACCGGTTTTGGCAATCCACAGTGAGCGCATCATGGCGTCATTCTCCTCAATTAATTCATGCCAAACAGCTGGTTGGCTGCTTGGGAGTTTTCTTTGCTTGAGCTGATCATTTTCATTTGAGTCTCAAACTCGCGGGCTGCGGAAATCATTTGTACCATGGCTTCCACCGCATTCACATTGCTGCTTTCCAAGTAACCGGAAGCCACACGCACGGTGGGGTCCGCATCTGCATCTTGCCCGTCTTTGCGGCGAAACAAGCCATCATTAGAGCGGACAATTTGCTCCTTTTCGGGCTTAACCAACTTCAGCTGACCCAACTCCACAGGCGCACCACCCACGGCTGGAATGGCGGAAATGAGTCCGTCACTGCCAATCGTCAAACGATGCTCTGGCGGCACATTGATTGGGCCGCCCTGCCCCATCACTGGGTAACCTTGTGATGTCACTAAACTGCCCAGCTCATTCACATTCAATGCGCCTGCGCGGGTGTAAGCCTCATCACCGGCTGGGCTGGTTACTGTCAACCAACCCTCGCCTTGCAAGGCCACATCCAGCTCACGCCCGGTGGACTGCAATTGGCCGGGTGTTGTGTCCACACCCACAGAGCTTTCCATGGAAAATGTACGTGTACCACCACCCTCACCAATCACAGGTGCACTGCGAAAGGCCATCAGCTCAGCCCGAAAACCGGGTGTACTCACATTGGCCAAATTGTTGGCAATGTTTTCCTGCCTTTGCATGGTTGCTTTGGCAGATTGAGCGGCGAGGTAAATCAATTTGTCCATGGTCTAAGCTCGATCAGTTGCGTTCAATTAACGGAGGTTAGAAATTGTTTGTAACAAGGAGTCTTGCGTCTTAATGGACTGGGAGTTGGCCTGGTAAATACGCTGTGCGGAAATCATGGCCACCAACTCGGCAGTCAAATCCACGTTGGCCTCTTCCAAAGCGCCAGACTGAATCACACCGAACGCGGTTTCATCGCTGAGGGAAATCAACTCTGGACCCGCAGCATCTGTAGCCAACCAACCATTGGAGCCCAGTGGCTGCAAGCCTTCAGGGTTCTTGAATTTGAAAAGTCCAATTTTTGCGATGTCTTGGCTTTGACCGTTGGCGTAGTTCACGCTCAATGTGCCGTCAGGCCCAATGTCAAAACCTGAGTAAGGTGAGGACTCGTACCCGTCTTGGTCCAAGTTTTGTACTGCAAACGCGCTACCAAACTGCGTCACATCACTCATGTCAAAAGTGAATGTGTTTGCGGGCAAAGGCGGCATTGCGTCAGAAAACTCAGCCCCATCAGGCGAGGCCACATAAGCGGACAAATCAATTTGGAACTTGCCGTTGGTGGCAGCCGTGTCCAAAGTACCGTCTTGGTTAAACTGCACCGTTTTGGCTGCAGCACCTGCGTCATCATTCAGTGCAACCACTTCACCATCCAAAGTGGCTTCCACTTCCCAAGTGTTGGTGGCGGCATCTGTTTTACGGAAATACACGCTAAACACATGGCTTTCACCCAACTGGTCATACACAGTCAGCGATGTGGAGTTATTGAAAGTGGACAAATCAGCCGGATCAAACGGGCTGGTAATCACATCTTTACGTGCATCCAGATTCAATTCCAAAGTGGTTGCTTTGGTGGAAGATGGTGCAATCGAAGCTTGTGGAATTTGAATGCGCGTGGGGTTGTCCAGCGGGCGGTTAGTGGCCTCATCCACCGGGAAACCCAGCAAAAAGTCACCACGGCCGTTGACCACATTGCCTGAATCATCCAAGCGGAATTGGCCGTTGCGGGTGTAAATTTTCTCACCGTTGATGGAGTCCATCTTAAAGAAGCCTTCACCATTGATGCCCAAATCCAACGGGTTACCAGTCACACTCAAGTTACCCTGTTTGAAACTTTGTTGAACCCCACTCAACTGGGTACCCAAACCCACGTTGTTGTTACCAGCACCGCCAGAAAAAGCCCGAGCGAATACGTCAGAGAACTGCGCTTGTGATGATTTGAAACCGATTACGTTTGCGTTAGACACGTTGTTTGCAATCACTTCCAAACCACGTTGGGCTGCGTTCAATCCGCTCAAGCCCTGCTGAAAAGTTCCGCCGAATCCCATATTGCACTCCAGTCAAAAGAAGTCTAAATTTTTTTAAAAAGGGTCTGAACCAGTGGTTCAGAAAATTTGTTTGATGTCGCTCATCGACACTTCACTACCGTCTGACGTCAGCAACAACGCACCATCAGCACCGCCATTCCTTAAGCCTTGCACCACAGTTTTAGACAAAGCCACGGATGCTGCAGGCTGGCCCGCTGCAGTCGCAATCACTTCAAAAGTGTATTGGCCGTCCACCACGGTTTTGCCATCGGTATTTTTTCCATCCCAGTCAAACTCAAGCACACCTTTGCTTTGTGCACCCATGTCCAAACTTTGCACCACATTGCCTGCGCGGTCTTTCACATTCACAGACACTTTGTCAGCTGCTTGTTTCAGCTCAAATGCACCTTCAGATTTGGCGCCTTTTAGCGTCAGTGAATTGCCTTCCAACATCACAGTGCGGCCCAACATGCCAGTGGCCTGCACGGTTTGATTTCCGGTGAGGCCAGCTGCCATTCTTTCCATGGTTTTGTTCATGTCGCTAATACCGGTTACGGTATTGAGCTGCGCCATTTGGCTGGTCACTTGGGAGTTGTCCATCGGCGCCAAAGGGTCCTGATTTTTCAGCTGGGCGATCATCAATGACATAAATCGATCTTGGATTGCCTCAGGGCTGTTGTCTTCTTTGGTCAACTTGGCTGCAGCTTTCCCTACCGGGTTTGATGCATTCATTGTTGTGTTGATCGCCATTGCGTATTACTCCTTCAATCAGTTCTGACCAATGCTGAGTGTTTTCAGCATCAGGGATTTCGCCGTGTTCATCACCTCGGCATTGGACTGGTAGCTACGGGATGCGGCCATCATGTCCACCATTTCTTCAACCGCGCTTACATTGGGCATGTACACATAACCCTGCTCATCCGCCATTGGATGCTTGGGGTCGTACAACTTGCGGGGCTCGACTTCTTCTGCAATTACCTTCTTCACTTCCACACTGTTGGCCATGGCTGCACTTCCGGGTTTTGCCTTGTCTAGCGCAGCTTCAAAAATTACCTTGCGGGGTTTGTAAACATCTTCAGGTTTGCTGGCTGCGGTTTCCACGTTGGCCAAGTTACTAGCAACCGTGTTCAAGCGCTGGGTTTGCGCCTGCATCGCGCTACCTGCCAGTTTGAAAGAGTTAAATAGCGACATGCTTTGCTCCTAACCTTATTGGCCCTGACCCATCGCGGACTTCAACGTGGAAATTTTCCCGTTGATGCTGCGAATGGCGGCTTCGTATTTCACTGCGTTCTCTGCAAATGCAGCACGCTCTTTTTCAATGTCGACAGTGTTGTTGTCCATCGCTGGGTTCACATTCCGACGGAATTCCAACATGGCTGCAGTGGACATTTTTCCGCTACCACCCACGGCGCCACCGCCAATGTGGCCAGCATGGGTTTGCATCAAACCGGTTTGTCCAGTTGTAGAGTTGAATGAGGAATTCATTGAGGGGCTGCCTGCTGCCTTGTTACCCAAATTGGCCAGTGCGGATTTGAAATCAAAATCCACAGCCTTGTAGTTGGGTGTATCCACGTTGGCAATATTCGATGTCAATACCTCCTGCCGACGGGCGCGCAGTTGCAGCGTGTCGGTGGAAAACTGTAGTGAGTCGGCAATCTTGTTCAGCATGAAGCGCTCCTGGGCTTGCTTTACCGCATCGCCACGCTGGAAACACCAACTTGGAGCGCAATAAAGCCTTGTTCATGCATTGCATTATGGGAGAGCAATTGCAAAAGCAAAGGGGCGAGAAGAATACCTTTACCCCCCTTATTTGCGATTACAGAGTAACGGGCGCGGGTCTAGGATGTACCCCATCGAGAGGACTTTTCCTATGTTTACGGCACAAATTCTGAAAACTTTAGGCCTATTTGCATCCACCACTGCGATCTGTATTGCAGGGTTTGTGCACGTGCAAGCCCAAGCCCAAGGTCTGACTTTTAAAACCGTAACCCGCCCAGCGGCCAGTGCAAACAAAACCGCAAACACAAGCGCAGCAGCCCCTAGCCAAGCTTGGGTCAGCCAGGAAAACCTCAATAAGTTAGTCGCCTTGGACACCCTGCCCGCAGGCGCCCAAGTACAAATCGACTTGAGTAAAGCCGACCCCCGCATTGGAAGCGCAAGCTGCCCGGTGGCACTTTTCTCCAATAGCCGCGGCCACAAAATGTGGGGCCGTACATTTTTGGAAGTGCAATGTGTGGGCTCCACCACCGCCCCATTTTTTGTGGGTGTGGATGTGAAAGTTTTTTCGCCTGTGTGGGTCACTCGGGAAATGATTGCCGCTGGCGAGCCCATCAGCCCTGAAAAGCTGGAGCAAAAGATTCTAGACATCGCCACTCTTCATACAGGCTGGGTCAGTGAATTGTCACACCTGACGCAAAAGTCTGCCGCGCGGGCCATTTACCCAGGTACGGCCTTGCGTGCGGACTTACTCAAAGGCAAATCCCTGATCAAGCGGGGCGAGCAGGTAAAAGTATTGATTACAGGCCCCGGCTTTCAGATCGCAGGCAGTGGAATTACATTGGAAGATGCAGAACAAGGAAACACCGTCAAAGTCAAAACCGACAAGGGCAAAGTGCTCAGTGGTATTGCAAAAGACGAATTATTAGTAGAGATCACCCTTTAGTGTCTAATAGAAATGCCGTTATATAGTCATGCTTGGAAAATGATTGGTTAATCTGCAAAGAATTAGTTAAAGTTATAGCAGAACCGACCGTTATAAAGTCAGACGATAAACTTTTAGGCTCTGCCCTAGCGGAGAAAAACCATGAAAATCAACGGCAATCTAGACTCTGGTGCTTTAGACAAACTGACCAAACCGCAAGGTGGGGCCAAAGCAACACAGACAAAAAGCCTTGAGCAAACCGCTCAAGAAGGCGCAGTGGCCAAGTTTTCAGGGAAATTTGACGGCATAAACGCCTCAGAAGCCCCCTTTGACGCGGCCAAAGTAGAACAGATTCGCCAAGCAATCACGGAAGGCCGTTTTGAGGTCAACCCTGAAGCAGTGGCAGAAGGAATTATCCGCAGCGCGAAAGAGCTGCTGGGTCAGCGCTAATGCACTCACATGAGTGCATTGGTTTGAACTAATCAGGACGGAACTATGCCCCACACCATCACACCAAAAACTTTGTATAAAGAGCTGGCACAAGAATGCGAGCTGGCCATGCAACTTGTGGATGTGTTGCTGGAGGAGCAAAGCAGCCTGATCCGAATGGAAACTCAACGGCTGTCAGACCTTGCTTTGAAAAAAGAAGGCTTGATGTTTGAGCTGGAAAAACGATTCCAGTCCAACAGCAAACTGGCGGTACAAGCGGGTTACGCGGAAGACCTAGTGGGTTTGAATGCATGGATATCCAGCTTGGCAGACGGAATACCCGAGCTAACAAGTACTTTTCAAACTTTGAAATCCAGTTTGGAACAGGCCCAGCGCCTGAACATCATCAATGGCGAGCTGGTCACTGAACAGTTGGCAGGCATTCAAGAGCGAATTTCCATCCTAACTGCCGCCTCAGTGCAAACCGGCACCGGTGGTGCGCACGACACTTACGGCCCCAAGGGTGGCATGTCCCCAGGCTCAGGGCTTAAGCCCCGCGCGGTAATTCGTTGATCGTCATCCAATAGGACACCAACGCCGAAATACGCGTCAAATATTGGTCAAACTGCACCGGTTTGACCGCAAAGCTGTTCACGCCCAATTCATAAGCACGCTTTACATCGCTAATTTCGCGGGATGAGGACAGCACCACAATCGGCATAGACTCAAATTGTTTGTGCGAACGTAAAAACTTCAACACCTCAAGCCCGTCCAACTTGGGCAGCTTCAAATCCAGCAACAGCAATTTGGGCAAATTCAAGCCCGAGTCGCCGGGTTGTTCATTCATCAGGCTTTTGAAATACTCAATTGCACGCTCGCCATCTTCCAAAAGCTCGGTGCTTGCGCTGGATGAGGTTTTACGAACCACGCGCAGTGCAAGGTCCGCATCATTTGAATTGTCGTCTACCAAAACCACATCAACCATGAGTCTAAAACCTTCACGTTAAGTTACGACAGATGTAACAATTGTTATTGCATATTGTAAACCCATCTACCACCTATACGGGTGGGCTGACCAATGTAAAGGTAAACCTTGCACCACCGCCCGGTTTGGAGTCTGCCCAAATTTGACCGCCATGGCGCTCAATGATTCGCTTCACAATGGCCAAACCAACCCCAGTGCCATCAAAATCCTTCTTGTGGTGCAGGCGCTCAAACACATTAAACAGCTTGTCTGAATACTTCATGTCAAACCCAGCGCCATTGTCCTTGACTGAAAACTCCCAGCCAAACTCCGTTTTGTCGCAGGTCAACACAAGCTCGGGCCGCTCCACCTTGGCGGAAAACTTCAAAGCATTGTCGATCAGATTCATCCACACCTGTTGAATCAACACCGGGTCTGCAAACACCTTGGGCATGGTTTGGCACACCACCTCGGCGCGGCGACGGGCATCCAGGGACTCCAGCACCTGTTCCAGCATCAGGTTCAGGTCCACCTCAATGCGAGTCACCTCGGTGCGCAACAATCGGGAAAAGTCCAGCAGCCCGTCGATCAAGCCGCCCATTTGGCGCGCATTGTTGCTGATTCTATCCAGCAAGCCCACCGCATCGGCTGGAATTTGGCTGGCGTAATCTTCCCTTAAAATATTCGAAAAACCGTCAATGGCACGCAATGGGGCCCTTAGGTCATGGGATACCGTGTACGTAAACGCCTCCAACTCGGAATTGGTTTGAGTCAGCTCCCGAGTGCGCTCATCAATTCGGTTTTCCAAATTACCGTTCAAAGACTGCAACTCATCTTCAAACACCCGCCGCTCAAGGCACAAGCCCAGTAAACGAAGTGCAGCCATCACTCGCAACACATCATCTTTAGGCGGGTCGCCTTGCGTGCGCTGGGCAACCAGCATCCAATACTCGGCTTGGCCCGGCTCAGTGGCTTTTTTCATCACCAACCACACCACCTGCACGCCAAGCTGCTCGCGCCAATGTTCAGGTACCCGGTCATCTTTCAGGCGCTGCACTTGTATAAGGCTTGAGTTTTCAATGCCATCCAGCGGCTCACAAGCCGATTCAGGTTTTGCCCAAATGGCCCTGCTTTGCGCTTCGCGAATACGGAACTCAGGCGGTGCGCCCCTCAAGTGCCATTCAGGGTCAGACTCACGATCCCTGTAGCCCAACATCAACTCACAATCAAGGCTTAAGCAACCCTTCAGACCCCGACCATAAGAACTGGCTAACTCACCAATCGGTGCAGACAGCAAAACCCCCTGCAACAAATGCCGTTCAAGGCCCATAAGCCTCTCATTCAGCACCTTTTGCGTGATGTTGCAAGAAACACCTTCATAACCGATAAAACGGTTGTCAGGCGTAAACAAGGGCCTGCCGGAGGATTCAAAAATCATCCTGGTCTTGCCTTGCGGGTGGTAATCAAATGCAATGCGGTCAAATGGCTGGTGGTTGTCAAAAATCAGCCGTAATTGATCCCAAGTCATCCCTTTGGTGGAGCATGACAAACCTTCGACCTCCCACCGGGCTTGACCCACGATCGGCAAGTAACCGGACTTGGATTGGTCGTAATGCTCCAATCCGCGGTTCACAATTTGGGTGATTTCGTGCTTCTCATTTTGAGTCCAATACCAATCCCCAGACAACTCCATCAAGCGGCGAAGCTTCATTTCGGAATTGAGGGTTGATCGCAAGACGTCAATGATGTTGTTCAGAAGTTTGCCACCCATAAAAATGGCACCCAACACGCCCAAAATCAAGGTCAGCAAAAACGTAACCCGCCAGGAGCCAGATTTATCCAAATCCCCAGCGGCTGCGAATGCAGCAATTGCAATCGGTCCGATTGCACAAAGGCCTACAATCAGAAGCGCCAAGCGCATTCTTTTTTTGTAAGCATCCAACTTGGATGAGGTCGTGTTCTTCGTGGTTTCTTTGGCCATTTTACAGCGACAGTCATTCAGGATTTTTATCCGTCTAGTCTAACCGTGTAAAAGTGGTTTGATCCAGCACTGCATAGCAGCACAGTGCTGAAAAATTGAAAAAAAGGGTTAACCAGTAGGCCACTGGCACCTTGGTTTAGAAGTCGCGTAATTTACCGCGCAAACGTGTAACAGCTTGGGTGTGCAGCTGGCAAACCCGCGATTCTGTCACGCCCAGCACCGCTGCAATTTCCCTGAAGTTTAGTTCCTGCTCATAGTACAAGCCCATTAGCATTTTCTCGCGCTCTGGCAGGTTGGCAATGGCTTCCACCAAAGCGCCTTGAAAGCGTTGATCGCCCAACATGGCCATGGGGTCGGCAGTCTCGTCACCGTCCATCTGGCGGTCCAAGTAACCTTCGCCATCGCCATCCTCGGCATAGTCGTCGTAAAACACCAATTGTGCGCCACGGCTTTCAAACAGCATTTCTTGGTATTCTTCCAGCGGCAGGCCCATTTGCTTGGCCACCTCCGCTTCAGTGGGGGCACGGCCTAAGGATTGCTCAGCCTTCACCACAGCGGTTTCAATTTTGCGTTGGGCTTGACGAACACTGCGCGGCATCCAGTCAGCGGATCGAAGCTCATCCAGCATGGACCCACGGATCCTCTGGCTGGCATAGGTTTCAAACTGCGCACCCTGCCCTTCTTCAAACCGGCTAATTGCATCCATCAAACCGATTAGGCCTGCCTGAATCAGGTCGTCAATTTGAACCGAGGCAGGCAACTTGGCAATCAAATGATGCGCAAGGCGGCGCACCAGCGGAATGTACTGGTCAATTTGATGGTCTTTCTTAATCGTTCCCTGCGCTGTGTACATGTTCTTATTTTCCAAAAATTGGCGTTCAAGCCATCGCAACTGGCTCCGATGTGCACATCGCCTTTGCAACCCTAACCAAGGCCTCGTCTGCCTGAGTTTTGGGTATAAACCCACAATATTGCAAAGGTCGAGTCAAGAACGGCATTGAGGTGTCCAATAAACTGGCATAAACATGATCAGCTTCACCGGACCCCTTACCTCCCACTACAATAATACGATGTTGTGCCTCTGAGCACACCCCAGATGCGCGACGAATGGCCTGAAATGTACAGGTCACGGACGCCGGGGTTGGCTGTACCAGCCAAAACCAGTCTGAAAAAGGTGCAAAACGACTGGCCAACTCCCACGCCTTGGTGGGCAGTGTGGCATACAGCTTGTCACAAGTGACGGGCAAGCGGTGCAATTTGCTCAATAGGTGGGCTGCCTCTTGCGGGTGGTGCATCAATGCATTTAAGCCATGTGCCGAAGGTACCCAGCATTCCTGTGGGGATGCGCATCGCACCAAATCTTCCAGTGATTTACGGCCACTGAAAAACTCGATTAAATCAGGCAATTGTTTGGATTTTTCGTCTGTTTTTGGCACCGCATCAAACAACAATGCTGTTTCCTTTTGGCGGGCATGCTGAGCAAGCACCTGCCGCGCAAGCCGGCTGACGAAACCGGATTGAAAATCACCGAGTATCGGGTGAATAGTTTGCTGGTTTTGACCCAGCAAATGACGCAAAGTACGGGCTTGATCCATAACTCAACAGTCTACAGAAGGGATTAAATACCAGTCGCTGGGACTTGGGCCATTTTCCACTTCAATTCCTCTCCAGACGACTGAAATGCGCTACTGGATTTGGCTTTCAAAGCCCGGTGCACCAACACGCGCGGGTCAGCGATAAACAAATCCTCAGGCACACGTTGACCGGTCGCCATGTAATAAAGTTTTAACTTGTGGCGCATGGTTACATCCAACACACCGCCCAGTTTGATGGACTCGTCCAGCTTGGTCAGGATTGCCCCTTCAAGCCCACGGTTTTTGTAATGGGTAACCACGTCCTCAAGCGTTTCGGGGTGGCAGGTGCCATTCAACAACAGCAAGCGCTTCACGTGGCTGTCCACCAACATCTGGGTTTGTTCGCCCACACGCGTGTCACGCTGGCCCATGCCCACCGTGTCGATCAGCAACAGGCGCTTGCGCTGCATGCTGCTGCGCAATTGGGCCAAATCTGCATCGTTTTGCGCGGTGTAAACCTGCACGCCTAAAATCTTGCCGTAAATGCGCAATTGGTCTTGCGCACCAATACGGTAGCTGTCCGTGGTAATTAAGCCCAGTGAGTCTGCACCGTACTTCACCACGCAACGTGCGGCCAGCTTGGCTGTGGTTGTGGTTTTACCCACTCCGGTTGGGCCAACCAAGGCCCAGGCGCCGCCGCGCTCAACAATGTCTTCGTCGGCTTTAATGACCGACAAATTGCGCTTCAGCACATTGCTAAGCCAGTCCTGCACTTGTGTTTCGCTCAAGGTTTCAGGCATTTTGTCAGCCACTGTGCGGGCAAACAATGGCGAAAAACCAGCATTGCTCAATGTGTTCCACACCTCGCCACGCAAGGGGTTGCGCTCCACGGAATCACGCCATGTCAGCATGGCCATTTGGTCTTTCATCAGCTGGCGCATTTGTTTGATTTCTTCCAGCACTTGGGCTTGCTCCTGCACCATGGAATCGCCCGCGGCCAAAGCACGCTGGCGGCCGATGTCACTTAGCATTTCAGCCTGGGTGTCAGCCAAATGGTACTCCGGCGCATGGGCTGGAGTTTTTTGCTCTTGCCAGCTGGGGTTCAGGTTAGTGCTCGCGCTTGCTGGGGCACTGGCTTGTACGCCCAAGCCTTCATGGCGGGCAGCTTGTTTGGGTCTGGGTGAGTACACGGCCTCTGACTCCTTGGCGGCAGGCACCTGGTTCGACTTGGGCAATGCAGTCCGTTGCTGTTCAAATGCTTGACGGTCGGTTTGCCTCCAAGACGGGGGCGTAAAACGCGCCTCATCTTCAGTTTTTGGGCTGGGCCTTTGAGCCTCAGCCGTGCCAACAGTCAGATTGTCCATGTCGTTGGAAGAAGCAGCCAGCACCTCAGTCCCCGCAGCGGTTTGCTTGGTGGACAGGATAATTGCGTCCTCACCCAGCTCGGCCCGCAGTTTTTGCAAGGCTTCACGTGTGGTTGGGGCTACGAATTTCTTCAATTTCATGATTTGGCTCCTACAACTTGAGCAACGCGGATTGTTCTATTTTCAGGGATTTCACTGTGCGACAACACCTTCAAACTGGGGGTCGCACGTTTGAGCAAACGGGCCATTGGCAAACGCAAGGCGTCGGGTACCAACATCACTGGGGGCTGGCCCAGCTGCTCTTGGCGGCCAGCTGCTTCAGCAGTTTGGCGGGCCAATGTTTCGGCCAAATTGGGGTCAATACCAATGTGTTCTTGTCCGCTGGAGGCTTGGGCTTGATTGATCATCTGTTCCAAACGGGGCTCCAACACCAGTACGTTCAAATCACCGTTCGTTCCGGCCAAGGCTTGCACAATCGCACGGCCAAGGGAGATACGCACAGCGGTGGTCAAATCCAAGGGGTTCTTTGACCGGGCACCGTTTTCCAGCATGGTTTCAAAAATGCTGCGCAGGTCGCGGATGTGAACACTCTCTTCCAGTAGATTCTGCAACACTTTCTGAATTACAGCCAGATCCAGAAGCTTCGGAGTTAAGTCTTCCACTACTTTGGGTGCTGTTTTACCGAAATGATCCAGCAATTGTTGTGTTTCTGTACGGCCCAACAATTGGGCAGCAGAAGTTTGCAAGATGTGCGACAAGTGAGTTGCAACCACGGTTGAAGCATCCACCACGGTGTAACCTGCCGCGCCGGCTTGGTCTTTCTGGTTTTCTTGAATCCAAATGGCTGGCAAACCAAATGCAGGGTCTTCAGTCTGTGGGCCGGGCAGCTGCATGGTCACACGGCCTGGGTTAATGGCTAAAAACTGGTTGGGGAATACTTCGCCCTCACCCATGCACACGCCCTTCAACAGGATTCGGTACACCGATGGGCGCAGTTCCAAATTGTCACGCAGGTGCACGGCTGGGGGCAAAAAGCCAATTTCCTGTGCAAACTTTTTGCGAATGGCCTTGATGCGTTTCAGCAAATTGCCGTCGTCTTTGGTATCCACCAACGCAATCAGGCGGTAGCCCACTTCCAACGCCACAGAATCCACAGGCACCAAATCGTCCCAGGTGGCTTCTTGCGTGTCGGCAGTGGCTGCTTTGATTTTTTCGTCATCTTCGGGTTTGGGTGCTGTTTTTGCAGTTTCCAAGTTGGCTGCCATGCGGTAGGACATGTAACCCATCGCGCCTGCCAATGACAAAAACGCAAAGTTGGGCATACCGGGGATCATACCCATCATGGCCAAAATACCAGCGGAAATTGCAATCGCTTGGGGGGACTTGGTCAGCTGGTTACCCACTTGGGTACCCAAATCTTCACCTTGACCCACGCGGGCCACCACCAAACCGGCTGCGATGGAAATCACCAGCGCGGGAATTTGGGCAACCAAGCCATCACCAATCGCCAACATGGTGTACAGCTTGCCAGCCTCACCAAAAGACATGTCATGCTGCAATACGCCCACCGCCAATCCACCCACCACGTTGATGATCAGGATGAAAATACCGGCAGTGGCATCGCCACGTACAAACTTGGACGCACCGTCCATGGAACCGAAAAATTCCGCTTCTTGAGACACTTCAGCACGGCGCTTGCGGGCTTCGTCTTCAGCAATCAAGCCTGCATTCAGGTCGGCATCAATCGCCATTTGCTTGCCGGGCATTGCATCCAAGGTAAATCGTGCAGACACTTCAGCAATACGGCCAGCACCTTTGGTAATTACTACAAAGTTAATCACCATCAAAATCGCAAAAACCACGATACCAACAGCCAGGTTTCCGCCCACCAAAAAATGGCCAAAAGCCTCAATCACCTTACCCGCAGCGTCAGGGCCTTCATGGCCTTTGATCAACACCACTCGGGTTGAAGCCACGTTCAAGCTGAGGCGCAACAGGGTTGTAACCAGCAAAATAGTCGGGAAGGATGCAAAATCCAGAGGGCGGGTGGTGTAAATCGCCGCAATCATCACCATCAGCGACAGCGCGATATTGAAGGTAAACAGCATGTCCAGCGCCAAGGCTGGCAGGGGCAAAATCATCATGCCTAAAATCATGATGATGAAGATCGGGGCACCCATGGTGCGAACGTTGGTGTTCAGCAGCCCAGTTTTTAGAGTATTTAGATCGAACGTTGTGGTTGCCACAATTCAGCCCATCGGTGAGTTAACGGCACCATTATGGAAAACTTTAGGGCTAAATCATTCAAAGAATAGAGGGTACTTATGGGTCTATTTGACCCATGGAAATACTTGACTCAGGCCACTTTCACGTCCTTACCCGCCCCGCAAGAATGGCAGTAACGCGAGAAACAACTCTTTCGGGTGTTACAGGCCGTGCAATGGTCATGCAAACCAATGCCACAATGCGGGCAAAAATCAATGCTTGCGTCCTGCATATTGACCGGCCGCTCGCAGCCGGGGCAAATGCTTTTGGCCACTCGGCCCAAGGCCAAGTCGTAGTCCAAGGCTTGGCGGCGCTCATGCTCGGGCGTGGCTTCCACTTCCCTTTGCTTGGCCAAGTACCTGTTCATGCCCAAAATGGCATAACGCCCCAGCACCACCGTTAACACAATTCCAACAATTTGCCGAACGTACCCCCCGTAGCTGGGCAAATAAGGCACCAACTCCACAAAAAACGCGAAAATTGCAAAAAAACCAAAGCCCCACACAAAAGGCCAGTAGGTGCTGTGTCGCTTTTTAATCAAAAGCCAAGCCGCCAAAAGCAACAGGGGCAAGGTCAAGGCCAAGCGGTAGGCAAACACCCGAAGCTCTTGGCTATTCAGGGAGTCTTCGTATCCAACCCGAGCAACATCCTCCAAAGCCTTCAGCTCTTTTTCAGAGTTTCGTACCCCCTGGGATGCATCCAACGCGATTTGCTGCTGGTTTTGCATTTCCTGCAAAGCCCGGCGCTCAATGGCCTGCAAAGCCTCAAGCGCAGCAGTGCGGGCTTTGAGTGATGCATCTTGCTCTGGGTCTTGAGTGGAATTGCGGGTGGTCACCCAGTTGTTAAAATTTTCTTGCTCTGCTTGGGTGTCAGACTGGGCTTGCAGGTATTTCAAACGGGCTTGATCCAACTCACTATCAGCGGCCGCAAGCTTGGCCTGTGCGACTTTCATTTGTTGTTTAATGGGTTCTGCCTCGGTTTGATCCACAAACTGATCCAAAGTCAGTTGCTTTTCCACTTGTGGCAAATCCCCCACCACAGCGCCACCCAAACCAATCAAAAAATTGGCAAAGAAAAACGCCACAACCCATAGGGCACGGCGATACCACTTTTCTGAAACACGCAGAGTTTTGCTCATTGATAGGTCCTTTTTTTGACTGCGCAAGTGTGCCTCAACCAAGCCAAACGTTGCAAGAAGGCCACGTCCTGACCCTATAAAAGGTTATCTCGCCTTCGACAAGTGTAAACTAGAGACACATTTAAGGAGAATTACATGTCCAAATTCATTAAAAGCGTTAGCACAGCAGTGCTATTTAGCTTTGCATCTACCTTCGTTATCGCCCCAGCACATGCTGCTTTGGTGGGTACCGAACAGGCTGCAAGCGTACGTGTAGATCGTTCAGAATTGAAATCCTACTTTGACCGTCAACACATTGCTGACGCCATTCGCGAACAAGGCGTTACGCCTGAAATGGCAAAAGCCCGTGTGGACTCCATGACTGACAGCGAAGCCGCACGTTTGGCAGAGCACATGCAGACTGAACCCGCAGGTGCTGGCATTGTTGGCGCAATTTTCACATTGTTCATTGTTTTGCTGGTAACAGACATTCTGGGCTTGACCAAAGTGTTCCCGTTTACCCGCTCAGTTCGATAAATTGACTTGGAGTGCCCCGGTTGATGTGGAATTTCCTAAACAAGCCGACGGGCATTCTGGCAATAAGCCTAACGAACAAGCCCAAAGCCCCGAGGGTTCTGGGTTTTTTGTTTTCTTGCCTCGTTCTTACGGGTGGTTTAACCGGCTGTGCTGGCATGCAACCCCTTTCACCCCACACCCAAACCGTGTTGGTGAATCAAAAAGCATTTGAACTAGAAAATGTACCGTTTTTCCCCCAAGAAGAATATCAATGCGGCCCAGCCGCACTGGCCACAGTGCTGAATTACTCAGGCAAGCGCATTACCCCGGAGGAGCTCGTGCCTCAGGTTTATTTGCCAGAGCGCAAAGGCAGCCTGCAAACAGAGATGCAGGCCACTGCCCGCCGCCAAGGCTTTGTGGCCTACACCATCGAGCCCAATATTGAAGGCCTGCTTAGCGCCCTCAACACGGGCAACCCTCCCTTGGTGCTGCTTAACTTGTCGCTGCCCATTTACCCCATGTGGCACTATGCCGTGGTGGTTGGCATTGACCCAAATACATCTGAAATCACGCTGCGCTCGGGTTTGAATCGCCGAGAAGTCATGCCTATTCACACCTTCCTCAACCTTTGGGACCGATCCTCAAATTGGGGTTTTGTGGTACTAGACCCTGAAAAAAAAGCGCCTGAGTTTGCCACAGCCGATGGCTGGCTAGGCTCAAGTTTAAGCTTGGAAAGGGCGGATACAAAAGCGGCAGCAAAAGCATATCAAGCTGGTTTGGTGCGTTGGCCCCAAGATGCCATGCTTTGGTTTGGGCTAGGCAATAGCCTATATGCACAGGCCAATTTCACAGAAGCCGAAGATGCATTTGATCAAGCGGTGAAGGTAAATCCCAAATTTGCAGATGCGTGGAACAACCTTGCAGAAACTCGGTTTACGTTAAAAAAAAGGAGTCAAGCCGTTGAAGCGGCTAAGAAAGCAGTAGAATTGGGCGGAAAAAATCTGGGCTTGTATGAACAAACGCTCAAGCGTATCTTAGGTTAGTGGCATACACTTAATATATTCCAATAATAAGACAAAAGTTGTAAGCATGAAAACTGACAATCCACTCGCCTTAGACAATCAAGTTTGCTTTAGCTTGTACGCCACTTCACTGGCCATTACCCAAGCTTACAAACCCCTTTTGGCGCCATTGGGGCTTACCTACCCTCAGTATTTAATTATGCTGATTTTGTGGGAGGAAGACGGGGTCAGCTTAAACCACATTTGCAAACGCCTAGGCCAACAACCGGGTGCCCTCACGCCTGTGTTAAAACGCATGGAAGAGGATGGGTTTCTCAAACGCAACCGCAGCCAAACTGATGAACGTCAGCTTGAAATCTTTCTGAGTCCCAAAGGCAAAGCCCTTGAAGCTGAGGGCTTAAAAGTGAACCGCTGCATGATTGAAACTGCCGCAGCACCTGCTGAGCACCTTCAGGAAATCAAGCAGGCGCTTGACGCTTTGCGGGCCAAGTTCAACTGCCCCAGCTAAAGCGGACTGTCTGAAATTCGAATGGTTCAGGTGGTTTATACGCATTGCAATCGATTAATTATCGCGATAAACTTTGCGGGTCATTTGTCAAACGCTAGACCCACATTTTCAACTGGAGTTATTCATGCAAACTGTATACAACACGGAAGCAACATCCAAGGGTGGCCGCGAAGGCCACAGCGCCACAGCCGATGGTCGCCTTGAAGTTAAACTCAGCACCCCCAAAGAATTGGGCGGCGACGGTGGCCCCGGCACCAACCCTGAGCAACTGTTTGCAGCCGGTTATTCCGCCTGTTTTATTGGCGCCATTAAGTTTGTGGCCGGTCAAGACAAAATTAAACTGCCGAATGAGCCAGTTATCACCGCAGTGGTAGGCATTGGTGGCAACCCCAAAGGTGTAGGTTTTGCCATTGCAGTGGAGCTAAAAATCAAGCTGGATGGCCTAGAAGCAAGCGCAGCCCAGGCCTTGGTCGACAAAGCCCACCAAGTGTGCCCGTACTCCAATGCCACACGTGGCAATGTGGATGTGGTGTTAACTCTGGTTTAATTGGGAGCCGGCGCAGTTAGGCATCCGCAGGGGTGTCTGAGTATGCTGACCCCCAATAGTTGTAAGTGAACACGCGCGGGCCCGGTACATACATTTGTTCTAGGTCCGCAGTTAAAAAACCAGCCGCTTTCAACAACGCTGGAATGTCTCTGCCCAAGTGGCACCCCCCGCTGAATTTACCCCACACAGGCTGCAACCGGTTTTGCATGCGGTGCACATTGTCGTCGGGTGCCTTGCCATGCTCCAAGTACAACAGCTTTCCTTCCGGTTTTAGCACACGCCGCATTTCCTTTAACGCCGGCACAGGGTCGGGGATGGTGCACAGGGTGTAAGTCATCACAATTGTGTCGATGCTGCTGTCAGGCAGAGGTATGGTATTGGCCGACAGCCCCAGCAACTCAACTGACAGGCCGGCCTCTTCAATACGCCTGCGCGCGAGGCGGTGCATGTGCACTGCAGGGTCTAAACCAATCAAGCTACTTACCTTTTGCCGGTCATAAAAACGCATGTTTAAGCCGGTACCAATGCCAATTTCCAGCACATTACCGCTGGCTTTGGGCACCAATTTGCCACGCTGGCGGGCCATGGCCTTCATGCCACAGGCAAAGTCAATCATGTAAGGCAAAACGTGGCGATCGTAAAACTCAGCAAGCATGTAACTTCCCTGAAATAAACTGTTTTTGTAAAAGTAGCCTTAGTTTCACATACTGCGTAGCCAAACGCGCTGGCTTGGGATATAATTCGCGCTCTTTCGGAGAGGTGGATGAGCGGTTGAAGTCGCACGCCTGGAAAGCGTGTATAGGTTAATAGCCTATCGAGGGTTCGAATCCCTTCCTCTCCGCCAGTCACCCCCCAGTTTTTCTGTATTTACTCCATAACGCACCCAACACACTGACGTGGTCGTCTGTCCACGGTTCAAACTTTGCGCTGTTCGCTCGTTCATCAAGCCGCCGCCATTCGGGCCGCTTCAGCAACTCAGTTAAACGATTATCCTGCCTTGCCATCACCACCACTTGCGGGTCAATGTGCAAGGGGTAAGTGGTTTTAGCCCTGGGTGTGTTTGCAATCACGGTCAAACCACGTGCGCCTGCTGCCGCTTTCAACACGGGAATTAAATCGTAATAGCGGTTGGACACATGGAACACCAAAATGCCGTTTGGGGACAAGCGCGAAAGGTACACATCCAAAGCTTCCAGCGTCAAAAGGTGCACGGGTATTCCATCGCCCGAAAACGCATCCACCAAAATGGCTCCGTAATCGCCCAAGGCCTGGTCCGACCTGAAGTTTAAACGTGCATCACCCAAGCTTACAGTGACCGCCGCATTGGAATCCGCAAAAAACCGAAACCAATTTTTTGCAATCTGCTCAACATCGGGGTCAATCTCGTACACCCTCACTTTTTCACCCGCCTCAAACCACGCCAAGGCGCTACCCGCCCCCAAACCCACAATTGCGGATGGCTCGCTGCGGCTGCGTGTTTCCATGGCAATTGCCATTGCACCGCCCGGGTAATAATAGGCCAACGGCTCGTTGCCACGCTTGCCTTCCACATGTTGCATACCATGGACGGTTTGGCCGTGCAAAAGCTGCCGGTGCGCCAAGGCGGCGCCTACTGCAGGTTTTTCGTTGATTTTGTGGATGCCGTAAAAATTGCGGAGGGAATAAATGCTGGGCGGGCCCGACAAATGCAGGCCAAGCACGACCATGCACAAGGCCAACAAACCTAGCCGGGCGTATGCAAAGTAACGTGCTGCATTTTTCCACCACCCCAGCCACGCTTGGGGCCAGCACAAAAGCAAGATGGAAAGCACGGCCAGTGGGTATTCCCATAAGCCGGAGAAAAGCACAGGCGCAAGCAAGCTGACCAAAAGCCCGCCAACCCAGCCGCCCAGCGCAATCCAAAGGTAATAGTGGGTGAGTTGAGCAGGGTGTGGGCGCAAGCCATAAAGCGCCCGATGGGCCACCAAGCACAACAGGAAAAAAGCCAAAAGCAACACTGGAATAAGGCCAATGTACGTGGCCAACAGCCGCGAGCACAACAGGGCAATCAGGCTGATTTCAAGAATGTATTTTTGAGCGATACGGGCTAAAAAATTGGCTCTTTCTGAAAACGCCCAAGTAAAAGCACCCAAATACAGCGCCAAAGGGAACACCCACACCAGCGGGAAGGCCCCTACTTCCATGCTGATGACATTGGTACAGGCCAGTAAAAGGGCTGAGGGTGCGGCGCTGAGTGCAAGCCAACGCAGTACAACAGTGACAGGGTAGGCTGGCGCAGCTTGGTTCAAGGGCGCATTCTGTAGGCCACTCACTGAGGTATTCACTGAGGTATTCACTGAGCCATTCAGTGGGGTATTCAATACAAACCAAACGCCCACAGTCAACGCAGCATAGGCAAGGTAAGCAAAGCTCCACAACCACCTTTGCGCTGCCAAGCCCAGCAAAGGCTCCAATACAAACGGGTAGGCAAACAAAGCCACCATCGCACCCCAATTGGATACGGCATACAAGAAGTAAGGCGCGGTTTGGGTTGCGGGGTGTTTGCTTTGGTACCACCAGCTTTGCGCCACCACGGCGGTTGTGCACAACACAGCGAATGGCAATGACACTTGAAGGAACAGCTGAATAATCAGCGTCAGTGTAGGTGCGCTGGGCGCTACCTCTGACACAAAATTAAGCGGCCACTGCAGCAGCGGCAGCAAAAGAACAAGTAGATGCCACCGCCCCAAACGCTTTGCAAGCAGGTGGGCATAAAGGTACGCAAGTAGCAACAAGGCTTGAAAAACCATCAAGCTGACGGTCCACAGGTGGGCGCTGCCCCCAAAAAAAGGGGTAATTAAGCGACCCACAATTGGCTCTAAACTGAAGGAGAGAAATGCGCCACTGAAAACCATCAACGCTGTGAACAGCTTGACCCACACAGCGCGACTCAGGTGTGTTTCTACCAATTCGGAATACCGGCAAAGTTTGTTGAACTATTCAACCACACAAGTTACTAAGTTTTAATAATTTATTGCAAACTCATTGCAGGACGAGCCAACATGCCATCGACTATTTCGCCAATGCCAACGTCCCCTCAAGCGTCCAATGACATTGAGTCTCAAATTATTCAGTCTGGGGTGGCAGATCAAGCAGCAAAACAGGCACAAAACGGCGACTCTGCAAACCGTGCATTGCATTGCTGTACCTATGCCACCGCTTGCGCCGCCAACTTGGCCATGTTGTACTTGGGCAAAGTACTGACCCAATACCAAATAGCAAACACCGTTGGCGGTAACTCTCAAGATGCCTGTGCCATTGCGCACCCCGAGCTTGCCAACCCAGTGCCTACTGGGGTGGTGCTGTGTACAGCTGCGTTTGCTGGAATTTTGGCGTTGCCCAGTGTTATGGGTTTGTTGCGCAGTGTAGCAAACAGAATCCCCGCCTAATGGATCGCAAATTCACAAACCAAATCACTGAGCGGGCCCGCGTTTCATGCGCATCAATTGATCGGCCCCAAGCCCTAAAAAAACTGTAGACAACACGCCCAACAAGGCAGTGGGTTGTTTGCCGTCATTGCCTTGCACCATGGGTAGCGTGCTGCCAATTGCCAAGAAGGTAAACGCCTTAACCAAGCATTGCAAATTACCCCGCAACACAGCTTGATGCGCAGTATGTGCAACCGGCTGAACATGTGCCAAGCTGGCATCTGCTGCCAAATTGGCCGCTGCAGCAGCTGCCGGGTTTGCATGTAAGTGAGAGCTAGCCTCCGCTTCAGGCGTATTGGCTTGCGCTTGAAGCAAGTGTTTACTCAACTTTTCTAGCCCAGCCCCCAGTGTGGACATCACCAAGCCAGTGACCGAAAATGACATGTACAGAATCAACAAACTGGTGGCACTTAAAGAAGCTTCAAAATCATCCTCACTGGGCAAACTGGGCGTGATGTTGTAGCCATCCGCTTTGGATGACCTCGCAATTTGCACGGCAAGTATTCCATAGGCGGCAACGTTCAGCATCATCGCCACCGCATGCGCGGTCACAGGGTCCACTTTGGGGTTCAACTTGCGTTGATCATGTTCAATGATTTTCTCGCGCACATAACGCCCGGGTATGCAATCCAGGGAAAATGCCACCGAGCCCGCAAATGTCTCTGATTTATCCCCAGCGGAAACCAAGGCGCGTGGCAAGTCCCCGGGAGTTTCGGGCCTTTGACGTATTCCATGCAATACGCTTGGACTTTCGCTTGAAAATTTAGAAGTCCAAAGGTTATGGAAAAAAGTCTCGACATGGTTACGCAAGGACACATCGCCCGAAACCTCTTCAGACCGAAGACCGTTGGAAGCCATTTGAAACAGGCGGGTTACACAACCTGATCTGCTTTCCACCTCACCTTCATCTTGCCCGGGTACGTCCATGTAGTTTGCAACAAGGCTGGACAGGGATTCTAAATTCACTATGGGCAAATCTTTGAAGTTTGACAAAAGCAAGTCGCGGTGCTGTCGCGCCAGTGGTTCACGCTTACCAAACTCTTTCTGAAAAACAGTTTGAAGATCGGCATAAGCACCATCATCTTGGTTGATCAGACGATGAAAAGACCGCATGTGCTTGAGGGTCGAATAAAATATGGCTTCAAGCTCATGCAACCCTGGAGTTGTAATATCTTGATCAGCGCCTTTGGCAATCATCTGCGCCGCTGTTCGCATGCATGCTCCGGCTGCGTAGGTCACAATTTGAGTCATGTAAGCGCCCTTGTAATCATCAAGGGCTGTGCCTTCAAGGGCCGAGCCTTTCACCAATGAGGTGATGCCCCTAGAAACAACATATGCACCCAAGGCGTTAACCACCAAAGCGGGAAGTACCCGAGTCCAGCGGTAAATTAGGCTGTTGCGGCTTTCGGAATGCTGATTGCGAAATGCCAGCGAATTCATGGACATTCCGGATAAGCCATTCAACATGTCACCAAACTGAATCAGCCTAAACCCAGTCGTATTTAGGCGACTTGTCAAACCCACGTGACTACGGCGCAAATTGGGGCACGTTGCAACCAGCCTTCGAAAATGAGGAATATTGTTTAGGAATCGATTGCTTTGGAGTTGGCTGCCGCCTTGGCTTGCTCGTTGATGCGCATAGGCCTTGAAGTACTCGAATGATACTTTGGCCTCGTCAGCCAACCGGCTGCGCGCAAACAAGTCTTTGTGCACGGGGCCTTTTACACCTTGTGCATACAGGCTTTGAGTAAACTTAACCCAAGGCGGGCACACAGCTGAATTGGCTTGTGCATCACCACGCAGCAAGCCTGCTTGCTGGCTGAGACCATTACGCTGATCATCCATGTCCGCTTGGAGCTCTGGCGGGTAATGCGCACCCGGTTCAGCAGGATTGAATGGAATGGGATTGGACACAAGCGGCCTTTTGTCTGCTTTTTAATTGTTCTTGGATATTAATTAAGTGACATCGCAGCCAGTGAAGTTCAACAATCTGTAATTTATAAGCCGGGGCCTACTCCCGAAGTATGTCCAGCGCTTCGGTTGAAAACTGAATGTACATGCTTTCCACCATTACCCCAGCGCGCAAAATGAGGTGCTTTAACCTGCGCTCCCGAGTGGGCTCTTTACCGAGAAAATCCTTGGCTTCAATCGCTTTATAAACTGCCAAGCGCTGCTGATGCATGTGCAATCTACGCTGCAAGTCATCAATCAATCCGCTGGGGCCCACCACCGCCTCTGCACGCAGGCGCAGCATGATTTCATCTTTAAAAGGCCGGGGGTCAGACTGCTCCGACACCCAACGCCACAATTCATCCTTCCCAGCTGGCAAAACCTTGTAAGACCTTTTGCGCCCACGAGCCCCCTCCTCGGCTTGGGACTCTACCCAACCCGACTGTTCCAAACGGCCCAGCTCTCGGTAAATTTGTTGGTGGGTGGCCTGCCAAAAATAACCAATGGACTTTTCAAAACGCCGAGTCAATTCCGAGCCCGAACTGGGCTTTTCCAACAGTGAAGTTAATAGGGCGTGGGGTAGTGACATATCAATGCAAGCAAAGTGAAGGCCTCTGGGATTTTCAGGCTGTGCTTAAGATGGTAATAGAGATTTCCCTCTTTATGCAACCAGTTGCATAAAAACCGTAGATTCGGTATAAATACGTGAACTACAAATCAAAAAACCGTTCACTGGACCCATTGAGAGACACGCATGACAACACCCTACCCCCACCTTCTAGCCCCACTCGACTTAGGTTTTACGACTTTAAAAAATCGCGTGCTGATGGGCTCCATGCACTTGGGTCTTGAGGAAGCACCCAATGGTTTTGAGCGCATGGCAGCTTTTTATGCCGAACGTGCACGGGGCGGTGTAGGCTTAATCGTAACGGGAGGTATTTCGCCCAACGACCACGGCTTGGTGTTTGCAGGCGGCGCCAAGCTGACTGACATGCACGAGGTAGAGCACCACAAAGTAGTGACCGACGCGGTGCACCGTGAAGGTGGAAAAATTTGCATGCAGGTGTTGCACACGGGGCGTTACTCGTATCAGCCTAACCAAGTGTCATCCAGCGCGGTGAAGTCGCCCATCAACCCGTTCACACCCAAGCCACTCACCCACGAAGAAATTCTTCAAACCATTGAGGACTTTGCAGCCTGCTCAAAACTGGCCCAAGCTGCGGGTTATGACGGTGTTGAAATCATGGGTTCTGAAGGCTACTTCATTAACCAATTCACCGCAGCCCGTGTAAATATGCGCACCGACCAATGGGGCGGCAGCTTGGAAAACCGAATTCGCTTGCCGGTGGAAATCATCAAGGCAGTACGAGAGCGTGTGGGTACCAACTTCATTATTATTTACCGCTTGTCCATGCTGGACTTGGTGGAAGGTGGCTCGACGCTGGACGAGGTGATTCAAACCGCGAAAGCAATTGAAGCTGCAGGGGCAACCATCATCAACACTGGCATTGGCTGGCATGAGGCGCGCATTCCCACGATTGCCACCAAAGTACCGCGTGCGGCTTTCACTTGGGTGACTAAGAATGTAATGGGCCATGTGAAGATTCCATTAATCACCACCAACCGCATCAACACACCCGAAATTGCTGAACAAGTGCTGGCTGATGGCCATGCGGACATGGTGTCGATGGCCCGCCCCTTTTTGGCGGATGCTGATTTTGTGGTCAAGGCAGCGCAAAACCGTTCCGATGAAATCAACACCTGCATTGGTTGCAATCAAGCCTGTTTGGACCAAACCTTCCAGCTGAAAATTACGTCTTGCTTGGTCAACCCACGTGCCTGCCATGAAACTGAAATTGTGATCGAACCCACCAACAAGCCTAAGCGCATTGCGGTTGTTGGGGCTGGCCCGGCGGGTTTGGGTTTTGCTGTAACAGCAGCCGAGCGAGGTCACCAAGTGGATTTGATCGATGCTGCTTCTGAGATTGGAGGCCAATTCAATATTGCTAAAAAGGTGCCAGGCAAAGAAGAGTTTTACGAGACGCTGCGCTACTTCAAAAAACAGCTTGAATTGAAAAAGGTGAACGTCAAGCTCAACACACGAGCCTCGGTCGAATCCTTGAAGGCTGCGGGTTACGATGAAGTGGTACTGGCCACGGGCATTGTGCCGCGCACCCCCGAGATTGATGGCATCAATAACCCAAAAGTATTGAGCTACTTGGATGTGCTGCGTGATGGCAAGCCCGTGGGCGAAAAAGTGGCGGTGATTGGCGCGGGTGGTATTGGTTTTGATGTCAGTGAATACCTGATGCACCACGGTGAAAGCGCCAGCCAAAACATCGAGAAATTCAATAAAGAATGGGGCATTGATAGCACCTACGCCAACCGTGGCGGCATTGTCGAAGAGCAACTGGAAACACCCCAGCGCAAGCTTTACTTGCTACAACGCAAAAACAGCAAGGTGGGTGATGGCCTGGGTAAAACCACAGGCTGGATACATCGCGCCGGTTTGCAAAAGCGCAAAGTGCAAATGATGCCCGGTGTGCAATACGACAAAATCGACGACCAAGGTATCCACATCCGTGTGGGAGAAAAGTCCCAGCTATTGGAAGTAGACAATGTGGTGGTGTGTGCAGGCCAAGTGCCCCAACGCGAATTGCATAACGGGCTTGTTGAAGCCGGTGTGAATGTCTATTTGATTGGTGGCGCAGATGTAGCGGCAGAGCTGGATGCCCGCCGCG
The DNA here is from genome assembly GCA_029866125.1 of Limnobacter sp. Classification (GTDB taxonomy): domain Bacteria; phylum Pseudomonadota; class Gammaproteobacteria; order Burkholderiales; family Burkholderiaceae_B; genus Limnobacter. Next base: position 226,724 of record JARWZZ010000004.1, on the reverse strand, counting down.
CCATCAACCAGGGAGTACGCTTGGCCGCTGCAATCTAATCGGCTTTAACCTTGCTGGATATTCAAGCTGTGCTTGAGTACTCCAGCAATGTGTTGAATGGTGACAGCTGCATGTGGAATAACGCCACCCATCCAAAAGTAGCCATGAATCATGGTGGGGTTAGGCACATATTCCACTTCCACACCTGCATTTTTTAAGGCTTCCGCATAGGCCAAACCTTGGTCGCGCAGTGGGTCAAAGCCAGCCGTGTAAATGGTGGCTGGTGGCATATCGGATAACTTGGCATGAATGACCGACAAGTAAGGGTTATTGTGGGCCTTTTCAGCCTCCACAGGGTCCAAAGGCATGTACTGACTCATAAACCAAGCCATGGTTTGCCGGGTTAGCATATAGCCTTCGCCATTCTCTTGCATGGACGGGTAATCGCCACCGACATCCACCACCGGATACACCAACACTTGGTGTGCAATTTTGGGCCCCTTTCTGTCCAAGGCCATGCGCGCCACCACAGTGGCCAAGTTACCGCCTGCGCTGTCACCCAAGGTTGCAATGCGGGTAGAATCCAGGCTCAACTCGCGCGCCTTGGACACTGCCCACAGCAAGCCAGCATAGGCATCTTCTGCTGGGGTTGGGAAGCGGCACTCAGGCCCTTTGCGGTAGCCAATTGTTATCACCGCTGCCCCACTTTGCGCACACACTTGGCGCGCCACATTGTCAATCAGGTCCAAATTACCGATAACAAAGCCACCCCCGTGGTACATCATGACCATGGGCAAATTGCCATTCAAATTGGGCTTGTACACGCGGGCTTTGATGGTACCGCCTTGTACTTCAAGGGTGTGTTCACTCACTTCAGCAACCGACTGTTGCGGGCCTTGTAAGCCGATGTAACCCATGGCGGCTTTGCGTGCATCTTCCACACTCAACTCATGCATAGGCGGTACGCCTTTGGCATCCAGCATGGCCAGAAAGCCAGCGGTATGTGGATCAAGGTGTGGGCTGAGGCCTGGTTTATCGATGTTTTTTGCAGTCATTGATTGTCTCCATTCTTATTGTTGTGAATAGTATTTTTTGTCGAGCAAAGCGAATTGTTAAAAGCCTTGAGCGAGAAGCCGGTCACCAAGGCTGTACCTGCAAGCACAATCAAACTGCCCACCAATGTGTGCCAGCCTACGGACTCTCCAAGAAATATGACACCCCATAAAATACCGAACACGGGGATCAAAAAGGTAACCGTCAATGCAGGTGCGGGCCCCACATCACTCACCAAGCGGAAGTACAAAAGGAATGCCACACCACTGCACACCACACCGAGGGCAAACACGGCAAACATGACTTGCGGTGTAGGCATAACCCACGGGGTTGAGCTTACCCAAAGCAAGGGCGTCATAATCGCCAAAGCGCCAATGACGCTGCCCACTGCATTGGAGAAAGGATCGACCGCTTCAGCATGGTTGGCGTATACGGTAGCAAGGCCATACGAGAATGCGGCTGCTAACCCAGAGAATATTGCCAGCACCCCGCCCGATGGCAAGTGCATGGATTCCACTCCAGCCAACAGCGCAACGCCCCCCAAACCCAGCCCCAAACCCAACAAGGACTTCGGCGACAAGGGTTGACGGGTCCAGGCAGCACTCAAACCCGCGGCCCAAATTGGTGAGGTGGCATTCAGGATGGACAGCATCGAGGCTGAAATGGTGCTGGCTGCATAAGCAAACAACAGGAAAGGCAGGGCTGTACCAAAAAAGCCAAACATCAGGAAATGCTTCCAGTGTTTGAGCAAAATCAAACGGCGCTTCATCACCACAGCAACCAGCAGCAGAAATGCCATGGCCAATAGCACTCGCCAAAAAATCAGCATCACTGGCCCCAACACGGGTGCCCCTATTTTTACAAACAGGAACGAGGCGCCCCAAATTGCGGAAAGGGCAAAAAGACGATACAGACTGGAGGAATCCATGGAATGTGATTCTTGTTATAGATAGGGCAGGACTGCCAAGTAGGCAGGAAACACCACAGCTTAGATGGAGCGGCCTACTTAGGCAATCCAGTTTTTGCCTAATTGTTGCAAACAAGTGCCCTGCTCCAATGGCTCAACCACCACCTTGGCACCTCGTTTCACTTTCCAGCTCTGCCCTGCTTTAAGCACATGGTCAATTAAATTTCCAGCTTCGGTCAACAACACTGAGCCTTTCAGAATACGTAACTCGGCATGGTGGTTAAAGCTTTTAACACCTTGTAAATCTATAAGAATTGGCTTGGACCCTTTCATGGTGACACCCTGAATATCGACAGAACGGAGTTCATGGTACGGTCAAGCACAGTTTCAAAACAGATTCAGAAAATCACTATTGTGACCATTACAGTTGCCTCAAAATACAACTGTACTGCTTCACTTTCAGTCAAACTGTGTATCTCGCAGAGGCGCAATTTCGAGGAAAATCAAACCATGCTGCTTTATGAACATTTAGCCGATGATTTTTCATCCTTGATTGCCAATGGCCAAATCAGGCCGGGCGAACGCTTGCCTTCCGTGAGGCATTTGGCACAACAGCGCAATTTATCGGTCAGCACTGTATTGCAAGCTTTGCGCACGCTTGAAAGCAAAGGCTTGATTGAGGCAAGGCCACAATCGGGATTTTATGTGCGTGGCCGTGGCATGCGGCTTGTGCAGGGTTCAAGCCACGATGAAGTCAAGCCTGCCGTGGAAGTCGGTTTGAGCGGCAATTTGATGAAAGTGCTCCATCAAAACGAGTCTGCAGGCATGGCTCCATTTGGCTCAGCCATACCAGCACCACAGCTTTTACTGGCCCCCAAACTGAATACGCTTTATAGCCGCATTGCCAGGACGCAACCCAAGCTTTTGGCCAAAAGCAGCCACGGCCATGTGAATGAGGACAAATTGGTGCGGGCATTGATGCGTCGGTATTTGGAATGGGGTACGCACCTTCACAGCGATGAAATCATCATCACCAATTCCTGCACCGAAGCCATGATGCTGTGCCTGCGTGCAGTGACGCGTGAGGGGGACACGGTTGCCGTGGAATCCCCAACCTACTACCTGATGCTGCAGTTGCTGGAGGCCATGGGCCTCAAAGCCTTGGAAATACCCACACACCCCAGCACTGGAATATCAGTTGCCGCGCTTGAACTGGCAACCCGAAACAACGCAGTAGCAGCCTGCCTTTTGATTCCAAACGGTTCGAACCCCTTGGGCTGTGTGGCCTCAGATGACAACAAAAGAGCAATTGCCAAACTGCTGGCACAACGCAACATTCCTCTGATTGAGGATGATTTGTATGGAGACATTTGCCACAGCAAGCAATCCAACACCTCAGCCAATAACTCGGCCAATGGTCACCCACGGCCCATCTATTCATTTGACGAGTCTGGCAACACCATGCTGTGTAGCTCTTTTTCAAAAACCGTAAGCCCAGGCCTACGGTTGGGCTTCGTGGCTGGTGGCAAACGCGCGGCTGATGTTTTGTTTCAAAAAACCGTTAACAGCGGCAACACCAACGCAATCACTCAAAATGTGTTGGCTGAGTTAATTGAATCTCGTGGTTTTGATTTGCACCTCAGGTCATTGAGGCGAAAATTGTCAGATCAAATTGCCCGTACCCGCGATGCAGTGGAAAGGCACTTCCCCACCGAAACACGAATCACCGATCCACAAGGTGGCTTTGTGTTGTGGATTGAATTGCCTGAGGGCATCAACACCATGAACACCCATGCGCTGGCGGTCAAAGAAAAAATTGCGTTTGTACCGGGTGCGTTATTCTCGCCCAGCGGTAACTACAGCAACTTTTTAAGGCTTGCATGCGGCCACCCTTGGTCGCCCCAACTGGACGATGCGGTAAAAAGGCTAGGTGCAATTGTGGGTAAGCAGTAAACACCCACCACTACCGCTGCGGCACCTTGCAGTCCGGGTTGCCCATTTGCTCCACGCAGCGCTGCCGCGTGCAGGCACGGATTAAAGTGTCACGGGCACCTTGATTGATGTCAAAGTCTTCCAAGGTATTGCGATACACCTGCACCGGCACCAAGGTGGGTTTGCAGGTTTTGTATTTGCCCTCATGCACGCAACGGTAGCCACCATCGTGTACATATTCTTGATAGCTGCGGGTTACCCAACGGGATTCATATTCGGGTGGGTATTCCCTCAAGGCTTTGGGCTCGCACTGGGCCTCATTGGCTAGGTACTGAGGCGTAGCGCAGGCCGATAACAAGGTTGCCACCATAACCGTTGTTGCCAATAAAAATAATTTACGCAGCGCCATGAGAATCAACCTTGAAGGGAATGGGGCTTTTGCCCCTTGTCAAAGTGCATAACGCAAACCCAGCCCAAGGGTTTACCTGGCAGCACCTTATCACTCAGCACCAGCTTGTGCAGCTGAACCTTCTGGTCGCCTCAATTGGTAAACCACTTCCCTGGCCTCGTGTTTGTCGCCACCCCATTTGGACACGACAACCATGGTCAAACCTGCCAGTGGTATGGTGACTAGGCCAGACCCAACAACACCGAAGGGCAGCCCGGTCACCACAGAAAAACCAAAAAAATTCATGACGGAGCCATTCGACACCACCATGTACAAGGCGGAACTTAAAAAACCAACTGCCATTGCCCACATGGCCCCCTGCCTGCTGGCCTTGGACCAAAAAACACCCGCCACCAAAGGCACAAACAAGGATGAACCCGCCAGTGCAAAAGCTGCGCCCACCAAATACACAATATTGCCTGGTTGCAAAGACGTTACCCAAGCTGCCACCAAAGCTGCAGTAAGCAAGGCAATTTTCGACATGGTTACCCGCTTTTGTGCGGTCGCCCTGGGGTCCACTGTCCGGTAATACCAATCATGTGCAAACGAGTTTGCAATCGACAACAGCAAACCATCCGCGGTGGACAAGGCTGCAGCCAAACCACCCACTGCAATCAAACCGGACAGGAAAAACGGTAGGCCTGCAATTTCCGGTGCAATCAGCACCAGCACATCCGGGCTGATTCCTATCTCGGAAAATTGTACGATTCCATCTTCATTCACATCTTTAAGAATGGCCAAACCATCCGTTACCCTTGCCCATGCGGCCACCCAGTTGGGAATTTCAGAGTAGCTTACCCCCACCAGCCGGTCGTAAACCACGGCTTTGATGGTTGCTGCCACCCAAGGTTGAAACAGGTACAACACCAAAATAAAACCCAAGGCGTACACCACCGACCAGCGGGTTGCACTGGCGGTTGGCGTGGTAAAAAACCGTATCACAATATGCGGCAAAGCCACTGTGCCACACATCAAAGTGAATGCAATCGCCAAAAACTCAAATGCTTTGCCGTTGGACAAATAACCCCGTATACCCTCTACTGTTTGATAATGCGGGGCGGTCATTTTGACCTTTTGCAAATAAGCCTGCCTTTCGCGGTTCCATAACTTTTTTGCTTCTTGCGGGTTGGTCGGGTAGTCGTTCAGAATGCGCTCGGCTTGCTTGATTTTTTGAAAGCTGGAACCGTTGTAACGCGCTTCTTCCAAATTGCGGCGGCGGGCATCATAACCCTCTGCCCAAGACCCAGGAAGCGCATCAATCAGCAAAGTGTAGCGATGGGCTTCGCGTTGATAAATTTCCCGCACCTCTTGCTCGCGGGGGTCAGACTGAATAGCGTCCTCTTGCTGCTGAATATAGCCCGCCAATGACAGGGGTGCAGAATCTTGGTTGGCATTGTTTTTGAGGGGCGACATGGCAAACAGCGACAACACGGTGATCAACATGGAAACGATCATCACCAAATACTGCGCCACTTGGGTCCATGTCACCGCCCGCATTCCACCCAAAAAGGAACACACCAAAATACCGGCCAAACCAAAAAACACGCCGATGCCAAACTCCACACCTGCAAAACGTGCGGTAATCAAACCCACCGCGTAAATTTGAGCAATCACATACACAAACGAGATGGCCACGGTGATGACAATACAAAAGTAGCGGACTGAACGGCCTTGGTCGCTCCCTGCATAACGGGCTGCTAGAAAATCACCCACGGAGTAAAAGTCGAATTTACGCAGGTAAGGCGCAATCAAAAGTGCAATCAGAACAAAACCACCAGTCCAACCCACCAAATAGGCCAAGGCTTCAAAACCGCTGTAATACAAGGTACCAGCCACGCCCAGGTAGGAGGCCGCACTCATCCAATCCGCCGCGGTGGCCATGCCGTTATAGACTGCGGGCACTTGTCGACCTGCAATGAAATACTCATCCAAGTCAGAGGTTTTACTCATCAAACCAATGACTGCATAGCCGCCCAAGGTGATGAAAATGAAGAAGTAACCAATCCACTGTCGGCCAACGCCGTTGTGCTCCATCACTGCTGCGGTGGTGATGCACAACAAAAACAAGAATGTCAGGATCGAGAAAAATCTCGTTAAGCTTAATGTGAAACTCAAGTCGCACTCCCTGACTCGAACAATCATTTAGAAAGCAAAAAACCAGCCCCTCAAAAAAAGAGGCTGGTTGTCGAATGGTTACTACAGCGCAGACAGGCTCAAGTGGCCTGCTTGCTTAGTTGGATTTGCCCAACTGGTCCAAGATGGCCGGGTTCTCAAGCGTCGAAGTGTCTTGAGTAATGGTTTCACCCTTGGCCAAGCTGCGCAGCAAACGCCTCATGATTTTACCTGAGCGAGTCTTCGGCAAGTTGTCTCCAAAACGGATTTCCTTGGGCTTGGCAATCGGGCCAATGTCCTTGCCTACAAAATTACGCAACGCGGTTGCAATTTCCAAGGCTTCATTGCCTGTTGGGCGGTCACGTTTGAGCACCACAAAAGCCACAATGGCTTCACCAGTCAGGTCATCTGGGCGGCCCACCACAGCGGCTTCGGCCACCAACTCGTGAGCTACCAGTGCAGATTCGATTTCCATCGTGCCCATGCGGTGGCCTGACACGTTCAACACATCATCAATACGGCCCATGATGGTGAAATTCGTGGTGGCTTTGTCACGGATTGAACCATCACCGGCCAAATACAGCTTGCCACCCAGCTCAGCCGGGAAGTAGCTGGACTTGAAACGCTCTGGATCGCCCCAAATGTTACGAATCATCGAAGGCCATGGGCGCTTGACCACCAAAATGCCGCCTTGGCCATTGGGCAAGTCCTGCCCCGTTTCGTCCACAATCGCAGCCATAATGCCAGGCAGTGGCAATGTGCAAGAGCCCGGTACCAAAGGTGTTGCACCCGGTAGTGGGGTAATCATATGGCCGCCTGTTTCGGTCTGCCAGAATGTATCCACGATTGGGCACTTGTTGTGGCCTACATGCTCGTAATACCACATCCATGCTTCGGGGTTGATAGGCTCACCCACTGAGCCCAACAAGCGCAGGCTGCTTAGGTCATAGGATTTGGGGTGAATTTTGTCATCTGCATCTGCAGCTTTGATCAGTGAACGAATCGCTGTAGGTGCTGTATAAAAAATAGTGGCCTTGTGGCGCTGAATCATTTCCCAGAAACGGCCAGCATTGGGGTACGTAGGCACACCTTCAAACACAATTTGCGTGGCGCCCACAGCCAATGGGCCATAGGTAATGTAGGTGTGACCAGTGACCCAACCAATGTCTGCCGTACACCAAAACACATCATTGGGCTTGATGTCAAAAGTCCACTTCATGGTCAGCATGGCCCACAGCAAATAGCCTGCAGAACTGTGCTGCACGCCTTTGGGTTTGCCAGTTGAACCTGAGGTGTAGAGTACAAACAAAGGATGCTCAGAGTCCACAGGTGTAGGCTCACAAGTGCTGCTTTGTGCATCGGCCAAATCATTCATGTACACATCACGTGCGCCCATGCCTACATCAGCGCCGGTGCGCTTGTACACCACCACTTTGCTAACCGCTTCGCAGCCGCCCAAAGCCAAAGCCTCGTCTACAATGGCTTTCAAAGGCAAGGCCTTGCCGCCACGCACTTGCTGGTCGGCCGTAATAACCAAACTTGCGCCTACGTCCACAATCCGGTCTTGCAAGCTTTTGGCAGAAAATCCACCAAACACCACTGAATGGGTTGCGCCAATGCGGGCACAAGCCTGCATCGCGCAAATACCTTCAACACTCATGGGCATGTAAATGACCACACGGTCACCTTTTTTCACGCCTAAGCTTTTCAAACCATTTGCAAGTTGGGACACTTTGGCCAACAATTGGCTGTAAGTTACACGTGTAACTTCACCCCCATCTGCCTCAAAAATAATGGCTGTTTTATCGCCTAAACCAGCAGCGACATTCTTGTCCAAACAGTTGGCAGACACATTCAACTCACCGCCACTGAACCATTGGTAAAAAGGCGCATTGGACTCATCCAGTACCTGTGTATACGGCTTGCTGAATTGCAGGTTTTCTGCGGCACGACGGGCCCAGAAACCTTCATAGTCGTCCTCGGCTTCTTTGCACAAGGCCTTGTAGGCATCCATGCCACCAATCGTGGCATTGGCCTTCCATTCGGCGCTGGGCTCAAATACCCGGGTTTCATTCATGGTTGATTCGATTGCAGACATCCTGTCCTCCAAACTTTATTGTGAGTATGTTGTGTGTTTTTGGTATGACGCTACCATAGGCAAGCGCTCTTACTACCACCTTACAGTTCTGCATTGCAGCAATTTGTGTTCCATGTGCTTGGCAGCATAAAGCCGTGCAGCGCATCATCAAAGGCCTATCACTTTTCTAGCGATATATTCAGCCTCTGGTATCATTGAAGATTATCCCGTTTCAACAGACCCTGTACCGAAATGCAACAAAACTCTGGCAAATCCAATTCCAAATCCCCTGCGAAGCCCATCCCCCCCATCGCACGACTGATATTTATGTCCCGCTGGATGCAGCTGCCCCTTTACTTGGGCCTGATTGCAGCGCAAGGCGTCTATGTGTATCACTTCCTGTTTGAACTTTGGCATTTAATCGCCGACACGGCCATGCACAAGCTCAACGAGACCGGCATTATGCTGATCGTGCTGGGCCTGATTGACGTGGCCATGATTTCCAACCTTCTGATGATGGTCATTATTGGAGGTTATGAAACCTTTGTAAGCCGCATGCATTTGGACAACCACCCCGACCAACCCGAGTGGCTGGACCATGTCAATGCCTCGGTCTTGAAAGTGAAGCTGGCCATGGCCATTATTGGTATTTCCAGCATCCATTTGCTTAAAACATTCATCAATGCAGAGCAGTATGATGAAAAGACCCTCTTGGCCCAAACCGCAATTCACATCGCCTTTTTGCTGTCCGCGATTGCCATCGCATACTGTGACAAATTGGTTCACGAAACAGCAGCTTTAGGCAAAAACAACCACTAATCAGGAGCAACGCACATGGCCCCCATCAAGCAAGAGGATTTCATCTCCTCAATCGCAGATGCTTTCCAGTACATCTCTTACTACCACCCGCTGGATTACATCCAAGCTTTGGGCAAAGCCTACGAGCGAGAGGAAAGCCCAGCCGCCAAAGATGCAATTGCTCAAATTTTGACCAACAGCCGCATGTGCGCTGAAGGCAAACGCCCCATCTGCCAAGACACGGGTATTTCCGTCGTGTTTTTGAAAATTGGCATGCACGCCAAATGGGACGCCAAACTCAGCGTTGGCGAGATGGTCAACGAAGGCGTGCGCCGTGCCTACCTGCACCCAGACAACAAACTGCGTGCCTCGGTTTTGTTAGACCCAGCAGGTGCTCGCAAAAACTCCAAAGACAACACTCCGGCTGTGATTCACTATGAAATCGTGCCCGGTGACGGCGTTGAAGTCATTTGCGCAGCCAAAGGGGGTGGCTCAGAGAACAAATCAAAAATGGTGATGTTGAACCCTTCCGACAGCATTGTGGATTGGGTACTGAAAACAGTGCCCACCATGGGCGCTGGCTGGTGCCCACCCGGCATTCTGGGCTTGGGTATTGGCGGCACGCCTGAAAAGGCCATGTTGCTTGCCAAAGAATCCCTGATGGCCCCCTGTGACATCCACGAACTGATGGCTCGCGGCCCATCCAGCAAAATTGAGGAAATGCGCCTCGAACTGTACGACAAAGTCAATTCCCTGGGCATTGGCGCCCAAGGCTTGGGCGGGTTGACCACAGTCTTGGACGTGAAAATCATGGACTACCCCACGCACGCGGCTTCACTGCCTGTGGCGATGATCCCCAACTGCGCAGCCACACGCCACGTGCACTTCCACCTGCATGGTGATGGCCCTGCAGTGCTGCCCATACCCAAACTGGAGGACTGGCCACAAGTCACTTGGAAAGCCGACACAGAAAAATCCAAGCGGGTCAACCTGGACACCTTGACACGTGAAGAAGTTGCAAGTTGGACACCTGGCCAAACCCTGCTGCTAAACGGCAAAATGTTGACTGGCCGCGACGCTGCCCACAAACGCATTGCCGATATGCTGGCCAAAGGCGAAAAACTGCCTGTGGATTTCACCAATCGGGTTATTTACTACGTTGGCCCAGTTGACCCTGTGCGCGATGAAGCAGTAGGCCCAGCAGGCCCCACCACCGGCACCCGCATGGACAAATTTACCCGCATGATGCTGGAAAAAACAGGTTTGATTTCCATGGTCGGTAAGGCCGAACGTGGCCCAGTGGCGATTGACGCCATTCGCGACAACAAATCAGCTTACTTGATGGCTGTGGGTGGTGCAGCTTATCTAGTGTCCAAGGCGATTACCAAAGCCACTGTAGTGGGTTTTGCAGACCTGGGTATGGAAGCCATTTATGAGTTTGAAATTGTAGACATGCCCGTCACTGTGGCCGTGGACAGCACGGGTGTTTCAGTGCACAACACCGGCCCCAAAGAGTGGCAGGCGAAGATTGGTAAGATTCCAGTCTCTGTAGGTTAAGCAATTGAAAAGGGCCAGAAATGGCCCTTTTTTCATGCAACCCCCCTTGGTAAAGACAACCTAAACTGCTACCTGCTTATGAAATTGTTGTGTAACAGTCGGGACCGCTTCGCCAATGCAGATCAAAAACTCAACCCCAAGCCCGCGTTTAAAGGCTGCGGCCCCTATTGCAGTGGCGTTGTTTCTGCTGATCAGCCACTACCATCTGACCAGTACCGCGGCTGAACCTGAAGCTAAAAAAGAATCAAAAAGCCTAGAGGACAACCCTGAGGCTTTGGAAAAAATTCGCCAAATTCTGCAAAAGGGAATTCCCGAGCGCATGACCGTCCAAGTCAAAAACTCTTCCAAAGAAAACAGTGAAAGTGGCGGAGTAATACGCGTGGCAGCGCCAGCGGATGCAAATAGCAAACCTGCGGCAAAAACAACTGAAAAAACAGCTGAAAAAGTAGACCCCAAATTAGACCCCAAATTAGACCCCAAAGTAGACTCGAAAAAAGACGCGAAGCCTGAAGTGAAGGCTGAAGCAAAAACAGAGAAAAAGGCAGAACCCAAATTAGAAGCCAAGGAAATAGTGAAGGAAGAAGTGAAGGGGGAAGTAAAGGCTGATCCACCGGCCGCGCCCAAAGCACCCAAACCGATTTACAGAAAGCCCGCACCTAAGCCGGTAGAAGTTGCCAAACAGGTAACTGCATGGGGTTATTCAGGGCTGGGTGGGCCTGAAAATTGGGCCAGCTTGGACCCAGCCAACCAGGCCTGCAGCAAGGGCAAAAACCAGTCCCCTATCCACATCGAAACTGGCGAGGCCATTCCCCTGAATTTGGAACCGCTGCAACTGAATTACGGCGACCTATACGGCACCATCGTCAACACCGGCAACTCAGTCCAAGTGGACACCAGCGGCAGCAACACCATGAAAGTGCGTGGGCGCAGCTACGGGCTGAGTCAAATCCAATTCAAACACCCTGCGGAAGAAGTGATTAACCACCAAACTTACCCCATGTCCTTGCAATGGGTGCACAAAGACTTCCAAGGCAACACTGCAATTGTGAGCGTACTGGTGGAGGTTGGTGAAGCAAACCCAGCGATTAACAGCCTTTGGTCACGCATGCCCTTTCTGAACAAAGAGCGCAACCCCGTGCTCAGTTCTGGCCTTAATCTCAATACATTGTTGCCCAGCAACACCGGCTACTACGCGTATACAGGCTCGTGGACTGTGCCGCCATGCAGCGAGGGAGTACTTTGGGTTGTGTTAAAAACACCGATCACCCTGAGCGCGGAACAAATTGCAACTTTCGCCAAACTGTACCCAATGAATGCAAGGCCGATTCAACCCACCAATGGCAGGTTGATTCAGACAAGTCAGTAATTCAGTGAGTCAGGAGGTGACTGGTTGGGTGAGTCACCAAAGCTCTTATTTGCTCGCTTAACCTCTCACATCTATATCGCTACACCAGCATCACCTTCCAAATGACCGCACCTACATAGCCCTATCAACCATTGGGGTTATATTTCACCCTTTCAAGCTTGAAGGATAATCTGCCTGTGAATGAGGGAGATATCTGCATGTTTAATAAAATCTTCGAAAAATTAACTGGTGTAAAACCCACACCGAAAAAGCGACCTGAATTAGACGCAATCGACCAAGGAATGGCGAATGCAATCAAGAAGCAAAGCCAAGTGGACCCCCTAATTGGAGCAAAGATTGGTGCCAAAGAGGTTTTCAATCGTTTAGCAAATGCAATGGAAAGAGATGGTCGTGTGCACATTGAATCATTATTGTGTGCTTTGGGAGCACTGACAGGGTATTCTTGCCAAGCGGGACTTCGAGCACAGGCTCACATACTTGAAGTACCAGAAGACTCCGCTTTTAACGTCGTCGGGACAACGGATGGCAAAAAATATTTTTTTGGTGACCTATTGAATCAGGCCATTGTAGGGGCCGAGTATTCAGTTTGGGCTTTGGCTGGCGGGGCTGCGCAGGGTGCCGGGGCAACCGAACTCCCAGATTTAGATGAAATATTTGGCTACAATGCGTCGGTTTTGGGCAGTGAGCAATTTGGAATACCACGAATTCCTGCTGACCACATGGCAGCAATCTTACCGCTGGATTACCTCAAAACACTCTGGCCTGTTTTATTGCCTACAGTCCAGCGATATTGCCCCAATCCCACCCATTGGCAGATTCTATATGGACTCGCCGTACAAACAGCAATCACCGAAGGTAGAAACGTGATCAACCCCAGCGTTGCGCTGAGAATCATCATGGAATGCGCGATCCCTATGTCGAAGGTTGATCTTGCAAATGCGTGAATGCGAATTTCGATTGGCATTGGAAAGTCAATGCAACTTCACCAACGGTGTGGCCCGTTTCACTAAAAACCGCGCCACGGCCAGCAGCGCAGTTTTAAGCCCACCCAGCACGGCGTAGTGGTGCATCAAATGCAAGCTTGCGTACATGGCGCGGGCAAACAAACCGTCTACAAACCAGTTGCTGGCTTTAAACAATCCGCCCATTAAACTGCCGACCGAGCTTCGACTGCCCAAAGACACCAAACTGCCGTGGTCTTTGTACACATAATTGCCCCGCGGGGCTGACTTTCCCTGTGCTGTTTTTACCAATCTGGCGAATAAAAAATCCGCCTGCTGATGGGCAGACTGCGCACGGGGCGGCACCCAACTTCCATCGGCTTGTTGGCACGCGGCGCAGTCGCCCAAGGCATGCACATGCTCTTGCCCTTTCACGCGCAGTTGCGCATCCACCTCCAATTGGTTGTTGCGGTTAACAGGCAAGCCCAAACTGGCCAACAGCGCAGGGGCTTTAATGCCTGCTGCCCACACGCACAGGTCAGCCGGGTAAATTTTGCCGGTGGCATCATGAATTTGCTTCGGCTCGATGTTGACCACCTTGCAACCCGTTACCACTTCAATGTGGCGGGCCGTCAAAAGCTTTTGCGCAGCTTCTGACACATTCTCTGGCAACACAGGCAACACACGGCCTGAGCCTTCCAAGATGGTAATTCGCACGTCTTTGGCGGGGTTGATTCGGCTAAAGCCATAGCGCCCGTGCACATGGCTGGCTTCTCGCAGTTCGGCGGCCAATTCAACGCCTGTGGCACCCGCACCAATAATCACGATGTTTAGGTTGGCGGTGCTGTCGACTTTTTTTCTCTGATCCAACATGGCAAGTTGTTTCAGCATTCTTAAGCGAAACTGCTCGGCATGTTGCGGGCCATCCAGCGAGATTGTGTTTTCAGCTGCACCCTGCACACCAAAATAATTGGATTGGCTGCCAATGCTGATCACCACATCGCTGTAGCTGATGCTGCGGCGGGGTAAAACCTCATCGCCCGCCTCGCCCAATACAGGGGCAATGTGCACCTGTTGAAGGGCGGCATCCAAACCTTCCAGTGCACCCAGCACGAAGTTAAAACCGCTGTTGTAGGCCAGCATGGGGTAGCTCAAACCTTCTTGGTGAATGTCCAGCGTGCCAGCGGCCACCTCATGCAGCGAAGGTTTCCAAATGTGGAACATTTTACTGTCCACCAAAGTTACCCGCTGTGGGCCCAACTTGCGGCCCAATTTACAGGCCAGTTCCAACCCACCGGCCCCACCGCCCACTATCACAATCGGGTTTTGCCCCGCAACGCTGTTCATGGTTACCACTCCAAAAGGAAGACGATTCAAACAGGATTGAACCCATGATAACCAAAACAAGCAGACAAGGGTTTACCCTTAGTCCGCTGTGCGTGCTATTTCTCCACCCAAGGCATCCACAATGGCGGGCAACAGCTTGCGCAGTTCACCTGTCATTAATGCAAAATCAGTGTCGAAGGCGTCATCGTCTGCACTTACTTCTGCACGTTCTTTAATCACATCCAGTGGGGCCAAACGTTTAATCTGCAAGTTTTCTTGCAACACAAATGAAATGCGGTCCGCCCAAGTCATTGCCAAACGGGTTACGTCTTTTCCACCTTTGATGTGCGCCGTAATTTCGTCCGACTCTAAATTGTGACGCACATAGCGTACCGATGCTGCAGCGTCGCCCCTGGCCTTCAATTCGCAATCCTGATCCACGGTAAATTGGGCAGGCGCGTCGTTGTCGGCAAGCCAAGTGGTCATGGCCACCACGGGTGACATTTTGGTTTTAAGCAGACCCAATGAAATATCGACTGTTTTCATCAGCAGCCCAATAAACTCGTCCACCTTGGCGGGGCTGGCTGCATCCACAACCAACCAACCGTCTTTCGGGTCAATCCATGCGTACACTTTGCTGCGTATGGCGAAAGCTCGCGGAATGAGCTCGTCTGTCACTTGCTCCTTAATTTCCTTCATCTGCTTGCGGCCTGGCTTGTAGCCCTCGCGCTCTTCGATGTCGGCGGCACGTGCTTTGGTAAACTGGTTGATCACGGTAGAGGGCAACAGCTTTTTTTCCAGCCCCAGGCAAATCATCATTTGCGCACCCAGCGCGTGAACAAAGGGCTCGCCATCGGTCTTGGGGGCAACCCAACCCCTCGTTTGCATGTCGCTGCCTGTGATGGGCTGCAAAGCCATTTTGGCCAGTTTGTCTTCCAAGCTTTCAGCAGTGTCTTCAAACTTGTTTAGACGGTAAATCATTAAATTTTTAAACCACACAGTAGTGCCCCCAAGCCGTTCGTGAAGGGCGCAAGTCTACCGTATTTCAGGTGAACAAGACATGAACTTTGTGCTGCACTGCCTCGCGAATACTCTCCGTTGTTTGAACCTGTACATCACCCTCAAACCCCCCATATCTACTGTAGTTGGCCACCCGGGGTTGCCGGCTTTTTGGAAGATGATCCAACTGGCGCTTGGGAAGCCCCGACTCGGTAAAGTCTGGAGGGAACAACTGGTCACACAACCGCACTGCTTCAATACTCACCGCAACTGCAGTCGATGGAGTACCTTCCCAGTGCACCAATACTTGATGAAACAACTCCGTTTTTTGCGCTGCCGTTTTTTGGGAAAAATTCGCACCTAAGACACGCTGCGAAATATCATTCAATACTTGAGTGGTCGTTTTGGAATAACCAAATTGCAGTATCTCAGCGTCCATCGACTCAACCAATGCTTGAACATGCTCTTGATACAACTCAGGTTTGCTTAAATTTGCATCTTGGTTTGTACTTAGATAAGCCCTTAAGTCCACAGTGCTTAAAAAGCCAACAATGTTGCAACGGGCTTGTGCCAATTGGGCAATGGTTAGGACCGCCGCCACAGTCCCCTTCGCGGCGTGCTCCGGGGTACTTATGGTGCTATTAGGCTCTTGGGGTATAACTGAAACAGGCTTGACCATACACTCCACTCATCTTCAAAGCTACACCCTTGTAGCCATTCAAAGATGAGTGTTAAATACTCAAGCGAAGTTCAAACTGTCGAACTTGCTGCTCTAATCACTGCGCCACCACTACCCTGATTTGCTCCAAAGCAGCTGGGTCTTCAATTGTGGTCATGTCCCCCGCATCACGGCCTTCACACACAGCTTGGATAGACCGGCGCAGCAATTTACCCGACCGGGTTTTAGGCAAAAGTGTCACAAAATACACTCGGGATGGTCGAGCTACTGCACCCAGCTGGCTGTCAACCACAGCCATGATTTCCTTTTCAAGCGAGGCTGCCTCGGCACCTTCAGCATTGCCACCTTTCAAAATTGCGAATGCCACAGCAACTTGGCCTTTTAACTGGTCTGCCTTGCCCACCACTGCCACTTCAGCCACTGCGGGGTGGGAGGAAATACTCTCTTCAATTTCGCGAGTGCCCAAGCGGTGTCCAGCCACGTTGATCACATCATCTGTGCGTCCCAAAATAAAGAAGTAGTTGTCTTCATCCCGAATGCCCCAGTCGAAGGTGGAATACACCTGACGTGCAGAAAACGCGCTCCAGTAGGTTTTAACAAAGCGCTCATCGTCCCCCCACACGGTTTGCATGCAACCCGGCGGCAGGGGGCCTTCAATTGCAACAACGCCCTTCTCATTGGCTTTGCAGGGCAATGCGGTTTCTTCATTCAACACATTCACATTGAAACCAAATACAGGTATTCCAGGGCTACCCAATTTGCCGCTCATCGGCTCAATGCCACGTTGAATTGCCAAGATTGGCCAGCCCGTTTCGGTCTGCCAATAATTGTCGACCACGGGTTTGCCCAACTCGCCTGAAATCCAGTCGGCTGTGGTTTCATCCAAAGGCTCACCGGCCAAAAACAAAGCCTTTAGTTTACTTAAATCATATTTTTTCAAAAACGCAGGGTCTTGCTTTTTTAACACTCGCACAGCGGTGGGTGCAGAAAACATCACAGACACATTGTAGTCCTGCACAATTTTCCACCAAATGCCTGCATCAGGTCGAATGGGCAAACCTTCATACATCACGGTGGCCATGCCAGCAATCAAGGGGCCATACACAATGTAGCTATGGCCCACCACCCAACCAATGTCGCTGGTGGCAAAAAATGTACCGCCTTTCTCAGCCATAAAAATATGTTGCATGGACGCAGCCAACGCAACCGCATAACCACCCACGTCGCGCTGTACGCCTTTGGGCTTACCGGTGGTTCCACTGGTGTACAAAATGTAGCTGGTGTCGGTCGCTTTTAACCAAACAACTGGTACTTCGCGATTGCCCACCTGCTCACGAGCAGCAGCATAATCCACATCCCTGCCTTGCACTTTGTCAAACTCAACCAAACCACGGTTGACCATCAGTACTTTGGCAGGTTTGTAATTTGCCAAGTCAATTGCCGCATCCAACAAAGGTTTATAGGGCACCACCTTCCCGCCGCGGGATCCTGCATCTGCAGACACAATCACTGTGGGCCTGGCATCATCAATCCGGGAGGCCAAGCTGTGGGAGGCAAATCCACCAAACACCACAGAATGAATGGCCCCGATGCGCGCACAGGCCAGCATCGCAAAGGCAGCCTCGGGAATCATGGGCATGTAAATCAAAACTCGATCGCCCTTCTTCACCCCCAAATCTTGCAAAATTCCTGCAGCAGCCTGAACCTCTTGGTGCAATTGCGCAAAGGTGTAGGTTTTCTCTTGATTGGTTTCGGTGGATACAAAAATAAGCGCAGGTTTGTCCGCTTGGTCTTTCAGGTGCCGGTCCACGGCGTTGAAGCACAAATTGGTCTCGCCCCCCACAAACCAGCTTGCAAATGGAGGTCGTGAATCATCCAACACCGTTTCAAATGGCTTGTGCCAATCAATCATCTCGCTTTGGCGCGACCAAAATCCTTTGGGGTTGCTAATGGATTCCTCATACAAACCCAAGTAGCGTCCATCTGATTTGTAATTTTTTAAAGGGGTCACAGCATTCATCTCACTCTCCTGGCGTGGCACGACATTCCATGGATGCCTATGCCTTATTTTTTATTCAGCTGTAACACTGTAGGAAGTTGCCCTTACGTCACTCTGACTCGGGCGTGGGCTATACAAAGTCAAAAATACTCTTAATAAGAACGATTATTATTTGCATCTTTGTTCTTATTCGTTATAATCAATCCATATTCATTTCCATTTCCAGATCCAATCCAAGGTTAGATGTCATGACAATCCGATCCAAACGCCTCGTCAAACTGGGTTTTTTAGCAGCCACTTTGTTTGCGCAAACTCAAGTACAAGCAGCCAGCAATGAACTGAATTTGTACTCCGCTCGTCACTATTCAACCGACGAAGCGATGTACGAAAACTTCACGAAAAAAACGGGCATCACCATCAAGCGCCTGGAATTGGGCGACGAAGCCCTGCTGGAGCGTCTGCGTAGTGAAGGCAAGCGCAGCCCGGCAGATGTAATTCTATTGGTTGATGCTGCACGCATTGCCAAAGCTCAAAGCGAGGGCTTGTTTCAAGCCACCGGTTCCAAAGCCCTAAAAAATGCAATCCCTGACCAGTACCAAGGCCCCAGCGACATGTGGTATGCCTTCTCTAGCCGCAGTCGCGTGATTGTGTACAACAAAGACAAGGTCGACTCCAAACTGGTTCAAAACTACGAAGACCTTGCCAAGCCTGAGTTGAAGGGCAAAGTATGCACACGCAGTGGTTCACACCCGTACATGCTGTCCCTACTCAGTGGCTTGATTGCCAACATCGGCGAAGCCAAAGCCACACAGTGGGCTGAAGGCATGGTGGCCAATATGGCACGCGCGCCAAAAGGTGGAGATACGGATCAGATTAAAGCAGTGGCGTCTGGCGAGTGCGGCGTGGCCCTCACCAACTCTTACTACTTTGTACGTATGCTGCGCTCAGACAAACCAGAGGACAAAGACGTGGTATCCAAAGTCGGATTTGTATGGCCCAACCAAGCCAGCTTTGGCACGCACATGAATGTGTCCGCAGGCGCGGTCGCAGCCAATGCACCCAACAAAGAAGCAGCAGTGATGTTCTTGGAATACTTGGCGACTCCTGAAGCGCAGCAATACTTCGCCAACGGCAACAACGAGTGGCCCACCGCCAAAGGGGTAAACGTCACCAACCAAGCAATCAAAAGCTTGGGTAACTTCAAGGCCGACATTACACCCGCCCGCGTGCTGGCTGACAACACTGCGCTGTCACAGAAAATCATGGATCGGGTTGGATACAAGTAAACCGAATGCCGTCCCCCGGCAGGCTTAAGCCAAACCGCTTGAGTTGATTCATCCTGTGCCCCGTTCATTCGAACGGGGTATTTTTTTACATTTAACCCACAAGCTTGATACACTGTTTCGAAATAATTTACTCAGAAGTAATATTGTGGAAAAAATCACAAGCAAAACAACAAAGAAAACACCGCCAACCCCAGCAACAGCAAGCTTGACTCGCCGTTTAGGTACCCGCAAAGTACCCAAAGAGCAACGCATGGAACAAATTCTGGAAGTTGCGGGCTCAGTCTTTTCACGCCATGGATTTCACTCCACCAGCATGGAAGAAATAGCCGAAGGCGCGGGCGTTACAAAGCCCCTGCTTTACCGCTACTTTGGGTCGAAAGACGCACTGTATTTGGCCACCATTACGCAGGTGGGCAATCACTTGATGTCAGGCTTAACAGTATTGATGTCCACACCCAACCCATCAGATCGACTGAAGTTCATCATGCTTAGCTTCCTCACTTTTGTGGAACGTCACCGGGAAGGCTGGTCTGTGTTGTACAACGAAGCATTGACGAGCGTGGGCCCAGTGGGGGACAAGGTGGCGTTTTTCCGGAACAGTTTTATTGAGGCCGCTGCCCGCACCATAGAAGAAATCAACGGCGCCCGACAAAAAAACACCTCAGCACAAGTTCCGATTGCCCTGCAGGCCATGGCGATGGCCAACATCATGGTTGGGGCGGTTGAAGCGGGGGCAAGATGGTGGATTCTACATCCAGAAATTCCAATCAAAGACATGCAAGTTCTGATTGAAAAGATGCTGATACCCGGCTTGTCATTCACAGATTAAGTTGATAAAAAAACAGGCTCAGAATTTGAGCCTGTTTTTTTTCATGTATATCAAATCAAAGCCGCTTGTTTAATTAGACAGTGACCTGACCCACAAACTGCACTTTCGATTCTTTCTCGGACAACAGCTCAAATTTCGCGCCCCTCTTGCTGGCCACAAACTTAAGACTGGACGTTGAAGGCAAAAATACAGGTTGTTTGAAATCAACCGAGAATGTTTTTGCAGAAACACCCAGCTCAGCTTCCAACAAGCTTAAGCTTTTGGCTGCAGTCCACATGCCGTGGGCAATTGCTTTCTTGAAGCCAAAAAACTTCGCAGTCTGCTCATACAAGTGGATGGGGTTGTAGTCTCCAGACACTTTGGCGTACTTGCGCCCTTGGTTTTCAGGCACTTTGATTTGGATGTACTTGGCATCGGTAGAGGCCAATCCGGCTTCAGGCGTAGGCTTGGTGGATGGCTTATTGGCCAACTTAGGCATGCCTTTTACGCGGTTCAGCACGGTCATTACGCTGCGCCACACGGGCTCACTGTCCAACAAAAACTCAGTATTCAAATCAAACTCTTTACCTTGGGGAATGTCGCGGGTTTCACCAATCGTAACCACCAGCTCATAGCGCGTACCAAACTCCAAAGGCTTGATCAATTCAATGTGATTGCGCAAATGCACCATGCCCAGCATCGGGAACGGGTGCTCTTTGCGACTCAACAAATACATCATCAGCGAGGTAGACACCACCTGCGGTGCAGTCAAAGAAATATCCGCATCGTTAAAGCCACACACCGCGTTGTAGGCACGTATCCAATCCCGATCAAACCTCACCTCTTTGACCCGGCCGCCCAGCAACGCAGCCTGGGTTTTTGTGTCCGGCTTTTTGCCCGAAGTGGTCGCTGCTTTCATCAGCATTGCCTTGGTGTTGGGCAATTCATTCAGCTCAAAAAATTTTTCTGCTTTTTTTAATGTTTCAGTAGAAGCCATGTCGTCCTCGTTGTGTTCAATGCATCCAATGCACCAAGGGGAGAAGCACCTATCAGATACCCCTCCCCCCGCTCAAGCCTCAGCCCAAAGAATCAGGCCGCATGCTCAATTACTTCTCCAGAATTGCAGTCACGCCCAAACCACCCGCCGCGCAAATGGAAATCAAGCCCTTGCCACTGCCTTTCTGTGCCAACAGCTTGGCCAGCGTGCCGATAATACGGCCGCCTGTGGCTGCAAATGGATGACCCACCGCCAAAGAGCTACCCTTCACATTCAGCTTGCTGCGGTCAATTGAACCCAAGGCCGCATCCAGACCCAGCTTTTCTTTACAGAATTTTGGATCTTCCCAAGCTTTCAATGTACACAGCACCTGTGCGGCAAACGCCTCATGGATTTCATAGAAATCGAAATCCTGAAGCTTCATGCCTGCCTTTTCCAGCATGCGTGGCACAGCATAGGCTGGGGCCATCAACAAGCCTTCTTTGCCCGACACAAAATCCACGCCCACCGTTTCAACGAAAGTGAGGTAAGCCAAAGGCTGCAAACCGCGCTTCTTGGCCCACTCTTCAGAGGCCAACAACACTGCAGATGCGCCGTCTGTCAGGGGTGTGGAGTTACCCGCCGTCATCGTACCTTTGCCGCTCTTCTTGTCAAAAGCTGGGCCCAATGTGGACAGCTTTTCTACGTTGGAATCAGCACGCAAATTGTTGTCGCGGCTCAAGCCATTGAAAGGAATCACCAGGTCATCAAAGAAACCTTCTTCGTAGGCTTTGGCGGCCTTCAAATGGCTTTCAACCGCCAGTTTGTCTTGCTCTTCACGTGGAATTTTCCAAGTTTGGGCCATGACTTCGCAATGCGCACCCATACTCATTTTTGTACGTGGCTCTGCGTTTGCGGGTGGCAGTGGGGCCAAATGCTTGGGGCGAATTTTCAACAAGGCTGCCAATTTACCCTTGGTGTCGCGGGCGCGGTTGGCTTCCAGCAAAATTTTGCGTAGGCCTTCGCTCACAGCAATCGGCGCATCAGACGTTGTATCCACACCGCCAGCCATACCCACGTCAATCTGACCCAAGGCAATTTTGTTGGCCACTACAATCGCTGCTTCCAAACCAGTACCGCAGGCCTGCTGAATATCAAATGCAGGCGTTGCTGGTGACAAGCCAGAGCCCAATACAGACTCACGGCACAAGCTGAAGTCACGGGAATGCTTGATTACAGCACCTGCAACCACATCGCCCAACTCTTCACCATGCAACTGGAACTTGTCCACCACACCACGGAAAGCGGCTGTCAACATGTCCTGATTGGACTTGCCCACATAAGCAGAATTTGAACGCGCAAAAGGAATACGTGAACTGCCCAGAATGGCCACGCGACGGATTTGTTTCATTGAATTCTCCTGTTTTTATTCGAGAGAGTGAGGCTCAGTCTATGAGCCTCAACACAATTATTTTTTACCAGTGATCAATTTACGATCAAGCACCGACCAAGTTCTGACCACACACACGCAAAGTTGCACCATTCACGCCCACCGACAAGGGGCTGGCCATGAAGGTCACTGCTTCGGCGATGTCTACAGGCAAACCACCTTGCGACAGTGACGACAAGCGGCGAGCCACTTCACGCGTCACCACTGGAATTGCGGCAGTCATCTGTGTTTCGATGAAGCCAGGGGCGATGGCATTGATTGCGATACCCTTCGCAGCCAACTCCTTGGACATTGCGTCCACATAGCCAATGACCGCGCTCTTGGTTGCTGCATAGTTGGTTTGACCCACGTTGCCAGCAATACCACCAATCGAGGAAATACACACAATCCGTGCGTTTTCGGCCAAACCATCTTCAAGCAGTTGCTCATTGCAACGCACGATGGAACCCAAGTTCACATCCAGAACCATGTCCCACAAGTGGCTCTTCATATTGCGCAGCATTTTGTCGCGTGTAATACCTGCGTTGTGCACAATAATGTCAATTTTTCCGCCTTTGTCTTTGGCCACGGCAGCCAGTTTTTTACCGGCGCTTGGGTCACAAATATTCAAGGGGAATGCAACACCACCAATACCACTCATGGTGGCACCCAGTGTGCTTTCATCCTGAGGCAAATCCACACCAATCACGGTTGCGCCTTCGCGCGCCAACACTTCTGCAATCGCTGCACCAATACCACGGGCCGCGCCGGTAACCACTGCAATCTTGCCGCGCAATGGTTTCTCAGCAAATTCAGCAACTTTTACACCCTTGGGGGCACCCACCACTGGCAAAACCTGCCCAGTTACAAATGCAGAATTGGGGCTCAGGAAGAAACGCAACGCGCCTTCAATCCCGTTTTCGGCACCCGCTTTTACTTGCAGCAAATTGGCTGTGGTGCCGTTTTTGCCCGACTCTTTGGCCAAACTACGTACGAAGCCAGGAAGTGCAGATTGAGCCGCTTCCTCTTCAGTGGACTTGGACTCACCGCGAGGGCGTCCAATCACAACGATGCGACTGTTGGAAGGCACATTCTTCAGGCGTGGATTGAAAAAGTCGTACAGCAAACGAAGGCCAGACACGGTGTTTACGCCCGTCACGTCCAGCACATAGGCAGACTCAGGAATGCCATTGTCAGACTGAGAAATACCCACTTCCACTTTCGCTTTTGCGGCGGACTCCTTAATGCCTTCCAAACCAGCCAGGTCAGAAGACACTTTCAGGGACGCGCCCATTGCATCCAGTGCTTTAACCAAAGCTTCAGATGTTTTGCCCTGCCCTGCTGCGCCAACCAGCACGTTTTTACCGTCTAATGACTTGGCGGGGTAAGAAGCTTCAGCACGCTTGAGTTTGGGTGGAACAGGCAGGCCTAGCGCACTGGCGATGGCTTTACCGTTGGATGAGTGGACAAATTCCAAGATCTTGTCGGCCATGAGTCTCTTCCCTTTTTGTAGTCGAAGTTGTTGATATTGTGAACATGAGCATACCGCAAGGTGTCATGTTACTTATGCGTAACTTCGGAGTGTATAGAAAGTTCGGAAGAAAAGCGTAGAGGCATTTCTCTAACAAGGTCAACGGGGTTTAAGACTTTCCTCGAGATGGCACTCGTCAGCGCATCTGACTGACCGGTTCGCTTGGTGCCGCTTGTTTCCGGGCTCCCCAACATGGGCAGATCGATCGATATTTATTTGTTTTGTCGCCCGGCGCGGCCCCTGAATACGCTACACCGGTTCAGCCTGCCTGCGCTTGCTGCGTGCCCGCTTAATCCCTAGACTCACTTCGGAAAAACAATCGCCGCGTCGCCCGGTTTCCAAGGTTCAAGCTTCACCATCGCAGCCTCAAACCAAGGCGACACCACAAACTCAGCCAACCGCTTCGACAAAGCTGCTATTTCAGGTAAGGAGTCGAACCATTCAGGCTCGGGTATCCTGAACTGCCTTACAAAAGGCAAAGCCGCCAAATCGACCCAGGTTAGACGATCACAAACAAGGTGGCCCTGTGCAGCAATCCTGTCACTCCATCCGCGCAAAATTTCAACCCCGGCCGAACGATGGCTCATCCGGTCAAAGCCTTCTTCTTTTGCAGAATAACGTTCAGGGTACTTGTATCGATCCAGATGGTGCTTAAATTCACCGTCCAGCACGGCAACAATTTGCTCCGCACCAACCCTCTCATCAACACTCAATTTCATCAGATCATTGCGATCTGACAAGCCCAAAGCCCATTTCATTACATCAAGGCTTTGTTCCAGCACCGTGCCATCGGTCAACCACAGCACAGGCACAGTGCCTTTTGGCGACAAGCTCAGCATGTGCTCGGGTTTGTTGCGTAAAACAATCTCTCGAATTTCTACTTTCATACCGCTGGCCACAATCGCCAAGCGGGCTCGCATGGCATAAGGGCAGCGCCTGAATGAATACAGAACAGGCAACGGGCGAACTTCACCCACCAATACAGAATCCGTGAGGGTCATGCCAATTGCCTTTCAGCTTTCCGCCTCAATATTTTGCTGGTGTTCCTGCTTGGGCTCACGTGGTGGCATTTTGCGGCCAATGTGCTGTTCGTTACGCTCCTTGGCCAAACGGATTTGCTTTTGGCGCTCTTGGAATCGCATTTTTTGGTCATCCGTCAGCGAATCATAGCAATGCGGGCAGCTTACGCCCTGCTCATACTTGTCACTGGCCCGCTCTTCATCCGTAATTGGCATGCGGCAAGCGTGGCACAAATCATAATGGCCTTGCTGCAAACCGTGGCGTACCGACACACGCTGGTCAAACACAAAGCACTCGCCCTTCCACATGCTTTCAGCTTCAGGCACTTCTTCCAGGTACTTCAAAATGCCACCTTCAAGGTGGTACACCTCATTAAAACCCTGCTCCAACATGAATGCGGTGGCCTTCTCACAGCGAATTCCGCCGGTGCAAAACATCGCAATTTTCTTGGGGCGCTCAGCTTCGGGTTTTCTTTTTAGATTGTCATCCACCCACTTTGGAAACTCGCGGAAAGTGGTTGTAGCGGGGTCCACCGCATTCTCAAAGGTACCAATCGCGTATTCGTAATTGTTGCGCGTGTCGATCACCAAGGTATCCGGGTCAGCGATCAGTGCATTCCAATCCTTGGGCTTCACATAACGGCCCACCAACCTATTGGGGTCAATACCCTTCTGGCCCATGGTCACAATTTCACGTTTCAGCTTTACCTTCATTCGGATAAAAGCAGGCCCATCCGACTCTGAATATTTTGGGGCCAAATCTGCAAACCGCGCATCGCTCCACAGCCACTGCATCAAAGCCACAACCCCCTCGCGTGGGCCGCACACTGTGCCGTTGATGCCTTCTTCGGCCAACAAAATCGTACCCACAATGCTGTTGCTAGAACATACCTCTTCCAACCGAGGTTTAATTTCATCAAAATCGGGCAGGCTTACAAACTTGTACAAGGCAGCCACCAGCTGCTTTTCAGTTTGCAAAATGGAATCGACAGACATCACCATGATATTTCACTAAAATTTCCCTAACCCGGCATTGTATCGCAGTGCAGCCCACCTTCAAACAGCTATCGAAATCCCCTAGCAGAGTAATCCGGTTTACACGCAAGCTTTGCACTGACCTTTGCTAGACTGTGTGTACAAGGAAGGTTTACACCATGAATGCATTTTGGATTTTATTGCTTCTCATCGGAATTTCAGGCTTTTTTGCCTTGGCAGAAATGTCACTGGCCTCAAGCCGCCGCTCGCGGCTTACGTCCATGGCCAAGGAAGGCAATTCAGGGGCGCAAACAGCCCTGCAACTCATCGACAACCCCAGCAAACTGCTCGCCGCCACGCAATCCGGCATTACAGCAGTGGCTTTGCTGATGGGCGTGTATGGCGAATCGGCGCTGTCCAACATCTTGACGGAACACATCCTTGCCATTTCCCCTGCTTTGGCCGACTGGGCAGACACCCTGTCATTTGGCATCACCATCGCACTCGTTACTTGCATTTCAATCATCTTGGGTGAAATCATTCCCAAACGGCTGGCGATTGCACATCCTGAATCCATCGCCGCTTTTTGCGCCCCTTTCATGGCGGTTTTTATCCGCGTGCTGGCCCCGGGCATTTACGTGCTGTCCAAAGGTGCAGACCTCATCCTCTCTTTCATACCCGTCAAAGCAGCCCCCGCAGTAACCAGCGTGGAAGACATACTTGCTTTCGTCAATGAAGGTGCAAAGTCTGGCGAACTTGCCCCCGAAGAAAGCCACATGCTGGGCAACGTGCTCAAGCTGGAAGACCGGCGCTTGGCCTCGATGATGACCCCCATCAGCGATGTGGCTTTTATAGAATTGCATGATTCGGTTGAAGCCCACTTCAAATTGTTGCGCGATGCCCCCCACTCCCGCTTGCCAGTTTGCCGGGGCGGCATGCAAAACGTGGTGGGTATTATGGAAGCACATGACATTCTGCAAGCCGCACTGGCCGGCAGCATGGACCTGAACACCATCCCCTTCAACCCTCCGCTTTACGTGCCTTCATCACTCAGCATGGTGGATTTGCTGCGTACATTCCGGCAGCAAAAAAATACCTTCGCTTTTGTGGTGGGTGAATTCGGCATGACAGAGGGAATCATCACCATTGACGACTTACTGCAAAGCGTAATCGGCGACATGATGCCCATGGCCGACACGCCTGAAGAAAGCCTCGCGGTGCGTAGAGCCGATGGCTCTTGGCTGTTGGATGGCCTTCTACCCATCGATGAGATGCAAGAAAAACTAGAGCTTAAAAACCTGACCTATGAGGAGCTGGGCAACTTCTACACAGTGGCAGGTTTTGTAATTGCCACCTTAGGCCGGCGCTTGGGCCGACTGCCCCGCAAAACCGAAGGCTTTGAATGGGGCGAATGGCATTTTGAAGTGGTGGATGTGGACAAAAACCGGGTGGATCAGGTGTTGGCCACACCACTTAAGCCTTTGGGCAAAGGGAACGACACACTTTCCTGAGCGCCATCCAAAGTTCGCACTGAATTTGCGCCCCAATCTTTAAGGCGCTTCACCACGTCTTGCACCAAGTTTTCAGGTGCAGACGCACCCGCCGTCAAGCCAATGTGTTTGATGCCATCAAACCATTCCTTCTCGAGGCTATCGGCATTCTCTATCAACTTGGCGGGCACGCCCAACTTTTCGGCCACCTCGCGTAAACGGTTGGAATTTGAGCTGCTAGGGCTGCCCACAACCAACACAAACTCAACCTGGCGGGCCATAAACTTCACAGCATCCTGACGGTTTTGAGTGGCATAGCAAATGTCTGCTTTTTTCGGCTCGCGAATGTTTGGGAAACGAGCCTTCAATGCCTCAATCACCCGTGACGCATCATCCACAGACAAGGTGGTTTGGGTCACATAGGCCAAGTCGGTCGACTTCACCTGCAATTGGTTTACATCTTCTTCGGTTTCGACCAAATAAATGCCATCGCCCACCTGCCCCATGGTGCCTTCCACCTCGGGGTGACCCTTGTGGCCAATCATGATAATTTCGCAGCCCTGCGCACGCATTTTTGCCACTTCCACATGCACCTTCGTCACCAAAGGGCAAGTGGCATCAAACACCTGCAAACCCAAAGCCTCCGCCTCAGTTCGCACTTGTTGCGACACCCCGTGGGCCGAAAATACAACGGTAGACCCTGTTGGAATCAGCTCAAGCTCATCCACAAAAATAGCGCCCTTAGCCCTCAAGCCTTCCACCACCGTGCGGTTGTGGACGATTTCATGCTTCACATAAATTGGCGCACCGAATTGGGTCAAAGCCCGCTCCACAATTTCAATGGCGCGGTCCACACCTGCGCAAAAACCACGGGGCTGGGCTAAGCTGATTTCCATAATTGATCTCTTACTTACTAATGTGTTGACTTATTTATTCGTGCACATCAAAGCACACCAATCATTTGCACTTCAAACTTCAAAGGCCGGCCAGACAGCGGGTGATTGAAGTCAAACAAATAGGTGTCCTCGCGTTCCTCAACCACTGTGCCGGCAAACTGAGTGCCATCCGGCGCGGGGAAATGCACAAACTCACCCGGTTCGAAGGTCGTGCCCTCTTCGGCATAACGCATCAACAACGCCTTGGTCACAGGGCGATACAAGTCGGGGTTTTTCTCACCGTAACCTTGTGCCGGGGTCAAAGCAAAAATCTCACGCTGACCCGCTTGCATACCCAACAAGCACGACTCAAGACCCTCAGCAAGTTGCCCCGCACCCAACTGAATCGTTGCGGGTTTGTCTTCAAATGTGGAAACAATGACTTGATCGTTGTCGGCCAGACGGATGCGGTAATGCAAAGTCACGAAGGAATCGGCCACCACAGTAGGCTTGGCTTGGTCAGAGTTGGCTGGCGTGCCGGCAGCGCTGTCGCTGGAAAAATGAGAATCGTTCATGAAAAACTGCTTAAGAATCAAACAGGCCTTATTCTACGCCAATTTACCCTTCTAGCCCTGATCAGACCCGTGACGGGAACCACGGACATCAATCGGTTACAAAGTACCAATACATTCCCTCCCCGCTTTTTACACCAGTTAATTTACCCCAGTTAAAGAACCACTTTCATGAGCATGCAAAACTGGCCCGAGCAGGACCGCCCCCGCGAACGCCTGATCCGCCAAGGTCCACAAAGCCTTTCCGACTCCGAACTGCTGGCGATTTTCCTGCGCACAGGCCTACCCGGCAAAAGCGCGGTGGACTTGGCTCGCGAAATCATCCATCAATTTGGTAGCCTCCAACAACTCAATCAGGTTACGTTGGCCCAATGGTGCAGCATTCCCGGCCTAGGCGAGGCCAAGTATGCACAATTCAAAGCCTGCCTGGAAATGGCAAGCCGATGCTTAAACCATCAGTTACAAGAAACCAATTTTCTAAGCCGCCCAGACTTGCTGGAAAGTTTTGTGCGCGCCCAAATTGGCATCAGTCCAGTCGAAAAATTTCTGCTGATTGCGCTGGACAGCCAATTGAAAGTCATAAGCCACCAAATTACATCGGAAGGCACGGTCAACAAAACAGCCGTCTTTCCACGCGAAGTCATTCGATTTGCCATTGAAAACAACGCACCTCGCCTGATGGTGGCGCACAACCACCCCAGCGGCCAATGCCAACCCAGCCAAGCTGACGATCGGCTGACTCAAACCCTTTATGACGCCCTCACCCTGATGGACATTGAGTTGGTGGACCACCTGATCGTCAGCGGCAGCCAGTCGTATTCCTATCGCACACAAGGCCGAAGGCCCTTTTAGCAACGTCATACACCACAGATGCAAAGTAATCTGTATAAAAGCAAAAAAGGGCTATCCAGACGCTTATAAGTTGGGTACAATCTCGCTCTTGTCGTGTGGACGCCATTGCAATTTCGGCTGTTCACGGTTATCATTTTGGACTTTGCTAAAGAATTTGGGGTCACCATGGCTCGCGTATGTCAAGTAACCGGGAAGCGCCCGGTGAGTGGGAACAAAATCTCCCACGCTAACAACAAAACAAAACGTCGTTTTCTGCCTAACTTGCAAAACCGCAAGTTCTGGGTTGAAAGCGAGAACCGCTGGGTTCGCCTGCGTTTGACCAACAATGCACTTCGCACCATTGACAAAAATGGTATCGATTCCGTGTTGGCAGACCTTCGCGCCCGTGGCGAAATCTAACCGGGAGTAGAAAATGGCTAAAGGCGGTCGCGAAAAAATCAAGCTTGAATCAACTGCTGGTACAGGTCACTTCTATACCACCACAAAGAACAAGCGTACAAAACCAGAAAAGATTGCTATCAGCAAGTACGATCCAGTTGTGCGTAAGCACGTGGAGTACAAAGAAACCAAGCTTAAGTAAATCTAGATTGGCTCAAGCGTGTTTCACTGATTTCAGATTCTTTCTGAATAGAAAAACCACCTCACGGTGGTTTTTTTTCGCCCCATTCTTCCAAACCCATGCTTTTTAAGCATTCAGATTCCAAAACCCCCAGTCGAAAAAAAAGCCCGTACAGGGTACGGGCTTAAACAGGGCTTGAGGAGACAGAGACGCTTGCATCTTGGTTAACAGCCGCAAAGCCGTCCACTTTGATACAAACCATTGGTCTGCCGCATAGAGTCACACCTTTGCAGATACAACTCGGTGGGTGTCTTGGTTTCAAGAGGCCAAAACGCGACCAACATCATATAAGTGACTCTTCTCCAGAAATAGTTCGAAATTTATGCAAATCAATTAAAAAATTTCTATTGTTATGCAGAGGCTTTACCCAAAAGCTGATTGATGTAACGCTCTACGCCCTGCTCGACGGTGTAAAAGCTGCCGGAATAACCAGCATCACGCAGCTTGTGCAAATTGGCCTCGGTAAAGCTTTGGTACTTGCCCTTCAATGCGTCGGGAAATTCAATGTACTCAATGAATCCTTGCTCCACCGCATCCTTAAGACTCAAAGCTTTCTCGCCCCCGTGCACACGAAGTGTATTTAAAGCTGTCAAGGCCACATCATTGAAGGTTTGCGCACGGCCAGAGCCTAAGTTATAAACACCCGAAGCAGTTTTTGGATTGTTCAGGAAAAACATGTTCACTTTGGCCACATCTTCCACAGAAACGAAGTCCCGACGCTGGCAACCCGCTTGATACCCATCATAAGGCCCAAACAGCTTGACTCGCCCGCCTTCCTTGAACTGGTTGAAGTTGTGAAAGGCCACAGAGGCCATACGGCCTTTGTGCTGCTCACGGCTGCCATACACATTGAAGTAGCGGAAACCATGCACTGGGGCCTTCAAACCCTCTTCCATACGACGGCGTAAAATCTGATCAAACAAAAACTTGGAGTATCCGTACACATTCAGTGGCTTTTCCACTTCACGGCTTTCACGAAACTCAACGCTGCCCCCATACACGGCAGCAGACGAAGCATACAAAAAATGCACATTGTGCTCTTGGGCCCAGTCAAACAAGCGCAGTGTGTACTCGTAATTGTTGCTCATCATGTAGTTGCCGTTGTGCTCCATGGTGTCCGAGCAAGCCCCTTCATGAAATATCGCATTGAAATGCCCCAGCTTTCCGCTTTTCACGGCCGCCAAGAAGTCCACTTTGTCCATGTAATCGGAGATTTCACAATCCACCAAATTCACAAACTTATCGCCCCGAGTCAGGTTGTCCACAGCCAAAACATCGGTGATGCCTTGCTCGTTCAGCGACTTCACCAAGTTACTGCCAATAAAACCTGCGGCACCTGTTACGATTACTCTCATGTCGTATTCCTTAAATCAAATTCACACTTGAAGCATCCGCTTCAACACGCCATTCACCAAGACGCCAAACCTTAAGACGCCAATTCTTCAGGCGTAATCACAGCCGTACCCAACTTGCCCACCACAATGCCGCCAGCCTTGTTGGCGAGGCTTACGCTGTCTTCCATGCTGTACCCCGCGCCCAAGGCGCAGGCCAAGGTGGCAATCACTGTGTCGCCAGCACCGGACACATCAAAAACCTCGCGCGCTTGGGCTTTGACATGAAAAGCGCCCTTTTCACTGAACAAGGTCATCCCTTCTTCAGAACGGGTCAGCAACAGCGCCTTCAAGTCCAAGCGGTTCCGCAAAGTTTGGGCCTTTTCGACCAATTGCTCTTCTGTTTTCCAAGACCCCATCACCTGCTTGAATTCCGAACGATTGGGAGTCAGGATTGAGGCCCCACGATACTTTTCATAATCGTCGCCCTTGGGATCAACCAAAGTCAGCTTACCTGCAGCCTTGCATTGGGCAATCATTTCGGAGACATGTTCCAAGCTGCCTTTGCCGTAATCGGAAAAAAGCACCACATCATAATCACCGAAAGCCTGCTCGAACAAATCCATTTTCATGGACAAATGCTCGCTGGATGGGCGCTCTTCAAAATCAATACGCACCAGTTGCTGCTGGCGGGCAATCACGCGCAACTTCAAAATCGTGGGGAAATGGGGGTCCTCAAGCAACATGGCCTTGACGCCGCTTTTCTCAAGCATGGTCTTCAGGATACGACCTGGCTCGTCGAGACCCACAACGCCCATCAAACAAATTTGTGCCCCCAGCGAGCTACCGTTAATGGCCACGTTGGACGCACCACCCAAACGCTCCTCAGTGTTGCCGACCAGCAGCACCGGCACTGGCGCTTCGGGGGAAATACGCTCCACATCACCAAACCAATACCGGTCCAGCATGACGTCACCGACCACCAACACTTTTGATTTTGAGAATGCTTCTTTGCTGTATTGGCTTGTTTCAAGCGCCGCTGTAGTCATCGATGTCACCATTGATTCGCTCACAAATTAATTATTGAAATTGTTATGCAGCTGCCTTGGCTTTGCCTACAACCGGGTAAAAATCGAGCTCTTCTGCACGGCGGGGAACAATTGAATCCCAACTTGCGCAACCCGGGCACTGCCAATAAAACTTTTTAGCTTGAAACCCGCAAGACTGGCAGCGGTAGCGTTCCAACCGCTGAGTGTGTTTGGCAATGAGCTCGCGAATGAGGCTTAGGTCTTTGATTCGCTCATCATCCACCATGTCGCGCAGTTGGCGCTCAAGTAACTTGTCCAGCCCCAACAAACTGGGTCGGGCACGCACCTGCGCACGCAACAAATCAAACGCAGCATCAGGCCCTTTGCACTCTTCCAAGGCATTGACCAGTACCAGCAACAGGTCAATAGAAGGGTACTTCTGCCCATACTCCGTGAGTGCGGCGATGCCCTCTTCCTGCTGACCCAAAGCACGAAATGCCTCCCACATTTTCGGGCCGATCAGGGGCAGGTACCAAGGGTTTTGGGCCTCAGCACTACGCCACTGGCCGACAGCCTCTTGATACTTGCCCTGCCCTAAGTACATTTCGCCTAAAAGCAGAGAGGCGCGCACATTCGACGGATTGGTCAGCAATGCATTTTGCAAATGGACCTTGCCGGTATCTTGATTGTTGTTTTGAAATGCCTGTTCGGCCAGTTCGCAATGGAAGTGTGCAATGTCGGCGACAGGGATTTCAGCCCCGTACTCGCGCAGCCTGTTGGCCTGCTCAATGGCTTTGTCCCAAGCTTTTTCCAGCTCATACAGTTCTAGCAACTGGCCTGCGGCTTTGGCCTTCATTTGGGTTTCAAGCAAGCTCACGAAAGCGGCCTCAGCACGGTCCAAAATGCCCGCCCTGAGAAAATCCACACCCAGTTCAAAAGTTGCCCTTTCACGGTCAGTGGCTTCAATTTGCTCACGGGTGGTCAAAAACTGGTGCACGCGAATGGCACGGTCAATCTCACCCTTTTTGCGAAAAAGGTTGGCGAGCGCAAAATGAAGTTCCACGGTGGCGGTGTCCACCGAGGCCACTTCCAGAAAGGCATCAATCGCTTTGTCAGGCTGTTCACTCAACAGAAAGTTGACGCCTTTGAAGTAAGACTCTGGCATTTGCACTTGAGTCTGTGCATCAGAACGGGATTCAAGTCTGGCAGCCAACCATCCCAAACTGAAAACCAAAGGGATGATAATTAACCACCAAGCCTCAAATTCCATGACCGGGCCCTAACGGCAAAGCGATTGGCTCGGATGGTGCCGAGGCGTCAGCTTGTGACTTGGATTGCATGTTTTCAACTTTTGCCAGCTTTTTACTGGCAACAGAAGAGCTGCGCTTGGCCTTCAGCCAAGACGGCACCAAAATAAGCCATGCAAATACAACGCCTAGAATGAAAGCGCTTAGCAAAGCCAAAATAAGGGGGAGTTGGACTTCAAGCCCGGGTAGCCACCGCACAGCAACAATGTCGGTGTTACGTATAGAAAAGGTGAGAACGACTAGAAACAGCGCGATGCGCACAATCCAGTTGAAAACTTTCAAGGTGAGGCCCCTTTTGTTGTTATGGTCGCGGTTACCTGAAAGGCAACGGCGCGACACACATAAGGTTCACCGTGCTTCCAAGTTTACTTCTCTTCCTTGGAGTATAAATCAACTCGCTCTCGTAGCTCCTTACCCGGCTTAAAGTGAGGCACGCGCTTTTCGGGCACGAGTACTTTTTCGCCAGATTTGGGGTTTCTGCCCATACGCTCAGGGCGTTTGGTCAGAGAAAAGCTTCCGAAGCCACGAATTTCAATACGTTGACCTTCCGTCAGTGACTGAGCCATAGCGTCCAAAATGCTTTTGACCGCAAAGTCAGTGTCACGGATGGGTAAACGGGGAAAACGCTTAACCAATTGATTGATGAGTTCGGATTTTGTCATGATTCTTAATGCAAAACGGGCGCCCCGTTTTTGAGTCGGAGCGCCCGTTATGTGGTGAAATTACTGGTTGCCCAGCTTCGCTTTCAGCAATGCACCCAGGCTGGTTGTACCAGCTGTGCCAGCGCTGTCTTCAGCAATCTTCTTCATGGCTTCGTCAGTATCGATCTGATCTTTGGCCTTGATAGACAAGCTGATTGAGCGGCTCTTGCGATCCACGTTAGTAACCATGGCTGTTACGTCGTCACCATCTTTGTAGAAGTTGCGAGCGTCTTCAACACGGTCTGTAGAGATTTCAGAAGCGCGCAGGTAACCTTCGATGTCGTCACCGAGGTCAACTACAACACCTTTGGCATCCACTGACTTGACTTTACCAGTGACCATGCTGCCGCGCTCGTTAGAGGATGCGAACACAGTGAATGGGTCGCCAGACAACTGCTTGATACCCAAGCTGATGCGCTCGCGTTCTGTGTCGATGGCCAAAACCAAGGCTTCGACTTCGTCGCCTTTCTTGAAGCGGCGTACTGCCTCTTCGCCAGTTTCGTTCCATGACAAGTCGGACAGGTGTACCAAACCATCGATGCCACCAGGCAGGCCGATGAACACGCCGAAGTCAGTGATTGACTTGATGGCGCCAGACACTTTGTCACCCTTCTTGAAGGAGGATGAGAACTCTTCCCATGGGTTTGCTGCGCACTGCTTCATACCCAAGCTGATACGACGACGGTCTTCGTCGATTTCCAGAACCATGACTTCAACTTCGTCGCCCAAAGTAACTACTTTCTTTGGATCAACGTTCTTGTTTGTCCAGTCCATTTCAGACACGTGTACCAAGCCTTCGATGCCTTGTTCAACTTCAACAAACGCGCCGTAGTCGGTGATGTTGGTGACCTTACCGAACAGACGTGTGTCTGCTGGGTAACGACGTGACAGACCGACCCATGGGTCTTCGCCAAGCTGCTTCACGCCCAAGGACACACGATTCTTGTCCTGGTCGAACTTCAGTACTTTGGCTTCGATCTCTTCGCCAACCGTCAGAACTTCTGATGGGTGACGTACACGGCGCCATGCCAAGTCGGTGATGTGCAACAGGCCATCGATACCACCCAGATCCACGAACGCGCCGTAGTCGGTGATGTTTTTAACGATACCCTTAACCACTGAACCTTCTTGCAGGTTGGACAGGAGCTTCTCGCGCTCTTCACCCATTGTGGCCTCAACCACTGCACGGCGTGACAGAACAACGTTGTTGCGTTTGCGATCCAGCTTGATAACCTTGAATTCGAGGGTTTTGCCTTCGAATGGTGTGGTGTCTTTTACAGGGCGCACATCTACCAGTGAACCTGGCAGGAAAGCGCGGATGCTGTTGACCATAACGGTCAAGCCACCCTTTACCTTGCCTGTAATTGTACCGGTGACCAACTCACCAGATTCCAGAGCTTGTTCGAGGCTCAGCCATGCAGACAGACGCTTGGCCTTGTCGCGTGACAGGCGTGTTTCGCCGAAACCGTCTTCCAGGGCTTCGATCGCTACGGAAATGAAGTCACCCGTGTTGACTTCGATTTTGCCCATATCGTCTTTGAATTCTTCGATAGGTACATAGCTTTCAGATTTCAAGCCTGCGTTTACAACCACGTAGTTGTAGTCAACACGAACCACTTCAGCAGTGATTACTTCGCCGACGCGCATTTCTTTCTTGGCTAAGCTTTCTTCAAAAAGCTCTTTAAAACTCATTGTGTTGGTCATAAATATTTGGAAAGTACACACCGCCACGGGATGTGGGGTGGAGTTAAAAAATGCTTGGGCCGGGTGTGGCTCAAACAGGGTTCTTTTCGGACTTAAGCGTAATTTTGATAACTTAAATTCAAAAGGTGTTGGATTATATCAAAAAACTCTCAAGGTCTCAAGTACTTAGGTGCCTTTTGACCAAGACAACACTGTATTGACAACTTCGTCGATGCTTCTTTGGGAACAATCCAACACTTTGGAGTCTTTGCAGGGTTTGAGGGGAGCAACCGCGCGCTCGCTGTCCCGCTTGTCTCTGGCTTGAAGGTCAGCCACCAATTGACTGTAATCGGGGCTAAGCCCCCTGCCTTGCAATTGTTTGAATCTGCGCTCTGCGCGCACTTCAGCAGATGCAGTCAGGAAAATCTTGACCTGCGCATCAGGAAACACCACCGAACCCATGTCACGTCCATCTGCAACCAAACCTGGGGCCTGCCTAAAATCACGCTGCCTTTGAAGCAACAAACTACGCAAAGACGGAATAACCGCAAGCCTTGAGGCCATGACGCCTGCCTCTTCGGAGCGAATGGACTCGGACACATCCATTTTGCCCAGAAACACTTTTTCAGCTTCAAATCGCACAGGCAAATCGCCGGCCAAGACTTCTAGTTTTGACAAGTGCGCAGCTGTGTCGGGGTCCAGGTTGGCCTGAATAGCAGCCACCGCCAACACACGGTAAATGGCACCACTGTCCAAATAGTGGTAACCCAATGCTGCGGCCACTTGGGCAGCAATCGTGCCTTTTCCGGATGCGGTCGGCCCGTCAATCGCGATGACTGGCGGCAGAGTATCCAATGAATGATTTGAAAGTTCAGTGCTCATAGGTCACCTTAAATCTTCACTGATTGCACATTCAGGCCCAAGCTAGACGCCAATTGCACAAAACCGGGGAAAGAGGTGTCTACCGTTTGGGCACCTTTAATTCGCATGGTGCCAGTGGCACGAATGGCTGCCACAGTGAATGACATGGCAATGCGGTGATCGCCTTGTGATTCGATTTCTGCAGAATGGTACCGTGTACCGGGCTGCCCGCCCACGCCATTGATAATCATGCCGTCTACTGTAGGCGTCGCATCAATCCCGCAGGCTTGAAGCCCTTTGGCCATGACGGCAATTCTGTCTGATTCCTTCACGCGCAGTTCTTCAGCACCCGTCAAAACAGTTTGGCCGATCGCATTGGCGGCGGCTACAAACAGGACGGGAAATTCATCGATGGCCAAGGGCACAAGGTGCTCGGGTATTTGGATGCCCTTGAGCTGGGCACTGCGAATTCGCACATCGGCAACCGGCTCACCACCCACTACTGCGTGGTTACTTAACTCCAAGTTGGCCCCCATGAGCTTAAGGATGTCGATAATGCCCGTGCGCGTGGGGTTCATACCCACGTGTTTCAAGGTGATGTCTGCATTCTCGCAAATAGAAGCAGCCACCATGAAAAATGCAGCGGAAGAAATATCAGACGGCACATCAATGGAAGTGGCTTTCAACACCTGCCCACCTTCAATACTAATCTGACCATTTTCCGTTTTAACCTGCACACCAAAGCCGTTGAGCATCCGTTCAGTGTGGTCACGCGTAATGGCGGGCTCAGTCACCGATGTGATGCCGTCTGCATACAAACCGGCCAGTAACACGCAGGATTTAACCTGCGCAGAGGCCATGGGCAAATCGTAATGAATAGCCTTCAGCGGGCGCTTGCCACGGACTTTTAGCGGTGGGCGGCCACCTTCTAGCGCGTGAATATTAGCCCCCATCAGTGCAAGAGGGTCCATCACCCGCTTCATGGGGCGCTTGCTTAAACTGGCATCACCAACCAACTCACTGTCAAAGTCTTGCCCCGCCAAAAGCCCAGAAATCAAACGCATGGAGGTACCCGAGTTGCCACAATCCAGCGGTTTGCTGGAGGGCTTTAAACCATGAAGACCCACACCATATACGGTCACCTTTCCATCAACTGGCCCATCGATTTTCACACCCATATCGCGGAAAGCGTTCATCGTGCAAAGTGCGTCTTCCCCTTCCAAAAAACCTTTGACTTGGGTTACCCCGTCGGCGATCGAGCCCATCATGATGGAGCGGTGCGATATGGATTTATCGCCCGGCACACGAGCCAGACCGGACATACTGGTTGTGCTGGAAGCGTGAAACTCGATAATGTTGTGGTTACTCATGATTAACTCGTTTAAACCCCCACTTATGGGGATGGACAGAAAAGTGCAAGACCGGCCATTATAAGGCGATAAGCCAAAAAACAAGGGGGAGCCATGAACTACTACGACACAAACGACCCGTCTGGAGTACATTGGTCTGATTCCATGGACGAGGGCTTACTGACCTTGGAAGCTGAGTGGTTTTTGATGACTTTGCCCAAGCAATTGATTCCTCGAATGACCTGCCTGATGGCGCCAGAATTATTGAATCAGCTGGTGGCGCAATGGACCGTGGAGCATGCGAAGACAAATTTAAACACTGAGTCGGATGGGCCCTTGCTTTTCAACCCAACCGGGGCCGAAAGCACCGAAATCAAGTTCAAACTACCGGCTTCACTGAATCTCAAACACCTTGAGAAACATGAAACAGCAATTTCGGCAGAACTTTTGAACCTGTGCAAATGGTTGAATTTGACGCAAAACCTGCTGTACGAAGAAACCTCTAAACTCAAAGCCGCCTAGATCTGACGCGCCCCGCCGGTTTCACACATGTCCGTTGGGCCAGCCTTCTCTGTACTCAGAGGCACGCTTTAGGGCTTGGTCCAAAAATTTGCGATCCTTGTTTTGTATTGCTGAACGCCACTGCTTCAAGGTTTCTTCAAAGTTATCCAACAAACTCAGCAGTGCTTTGTCATTGTTCTGGAAAATGTCGGCCCACATTTCTGGGCTGCTTGCAGCAATGCGAGTAAAGTCCCGAAAACCAGCCCCACCTTCTGACATGAATTTCGCGCCTTTGGGATGCTCCAAGACTGAGGACACATAGGCAAATGACAGCAAATGGGGCAAATGACTAACCGCACCAAACATTTCGTCATGGTCCAATGGGTCCATCTCAACAAGCTTTGAACCTAACGCAGACCAAAATTTTTCAACCAGCTTTTTGCGGGAAATGTCGGTTTTAGGGTCTGCACAAATGACGCAGGTTTTATCTTGGTACAGGCCTGCTACTGCTGCTTTGGGGCCGTTCTGCTCTCCGCCTGCAATAGGGTGGGCCCCAACAAAGCGAGCCTTCAACCCGGGGAATTCGTGCTCAAGTTTATCAACCACCAAGCTCACATCATTTTTGGTGCTGCCTGCATCAAAAATGAGGGCATTGGCAGGAAGGACAGGCAAAAACTGCCGCAGCACTGCTTCGTACTGACGCACCGGAATGGACAGCAATACCGCGTCGACTGAACGCAAATTGGGGTCGCTTGCATCGGAAATACATTCATCAATAATGCCCAGGCTTAGCGCTTGATGGGATGTCTCGAATCGACGCGAGTAACCCAGGACATACCCAACCAAGCCTTGCTTTTTGGCTGACAAGCAGGCTGAACCGCCTATCAACCCCACCCCAATGGCTAAAAAACGCTTAAAAAGTGGGGCTTGCTT
Organism: Limnobacter sp.; assembly: GCA_029866125.1. Classification (GTDB taxonomy): domain Bacteria; phylum Pseudomonadota; class Gammaproteobacteria; order Burkholderiales; family Burkholderiaceae_B; genus Limnobacter. The sequence continues at coordinate 186,425 of JARWZZ010000004.1, read as the reverse complement.
TGTAGACTGACTCATTTCGTCACTTTATTTCAACACTTGGAGTGCCTTGGGCAATGCCTCAAGGAAGGTTGCATTCTCGGCCTGTGTACCCACAGAAATACGCAGCCACTGGGGCAGACCGTAATTTCCCACGGGTCGGACGATCACGCCCAAACGCTGCAAGGCATCAAATACTTTGGCACCTGCATCTTGGGCTTCGCCCACTTTGATCAATACAAAATTGCCGGAGGACGGCACATACTCCAAGCCTAAGGCTGCAACACCTTCGCTGAGCTGCTTCAAACCGGATTGATTGACGCGGAATGACTCTTCAAGAAACTCCACATCATTCAAGGCAGCCTCGGCGGCTGCCAACGCGATGCTGTTGACATTGAAAGGCTGGCGAACCCGATTGAGCAGATCTGCCACCTCGGGAGACGACACGCAGTAACCCACCCGCAAACCCGCCAAGCCATAAGCTTTTGAGAAACTGCGAGACACCAACAAATTGGGAAACCGGGCAACCCACTGGGTTGCATCATATTGCTGGTCCAGTCCAAGAAACTCGTTGTAAGCTTCGTCCAGGACCACCAGGACATGGCTAGGCACTTGCTCGAGAAAGGCGATTAATTCAGTGGCACTTAAAAAAGTGCCTGTCGGATTATTGGGGTTGGCCACAAACACCACATGAGTTTGCGCATCAACGGCTTTTAGAAACGCATTTAAATCATGACCAAAATTGACGGCAGGAACCACTTTGGATATGGCACCGCAACCCTGAGTGGCGAGTGGATAAACCGCAAATGCATATTGGGAAAACACTGCGTTTGTACCGACTGACAAAAACGCTTTGGCGGCCAATTCCAAGATGTCGTTTGACCCATTGCCCAAGGTGATTTGATCGGCATTGACCTTGTATTTTTTGGCCAAAGTGGATTTTAGCTCAAAACCGTTGGCATCGGGGTAGCGGCCTAGGTCAGAAATGGTTTTGGCGATGGCCTGCTTGGCCTTTTGACCCATACCCAAAGGGTTTTCATTCGAGGCCAATTTGACCACTTTGGTGGGGTCAAGCCCCAACTCACGCACCACATCCGAAATCGGTTTTCCCGTTTTATACGGTGCAATAGCGCGAATGAATTCAGGGGACTGATCGGAAATTGAAACCATGATTAAGACCTGCGGGAAATACTGGAATTTCGTTGCGCAGCGGGATATGAACCCAACACGCGTAGAAAAGATGCCATTTTTTGAAGCTCTACCAAGGCCTTGGCAACGGTAGGGTCGCTTTGGTGGCCTTGCAGATCAATGAAAAAGTTATATTCAAAAAGCCCATTGCGCGCTGGCCTAGACTCCAAACGAGTCAGCGACACATTCTCGCGATTAAACGGTTCGAGCATTTTATAAACGGCGCCCGGCTGGTTGGGCACTGAGGCCACCAAGCTGGTTTTGTCTTGACCTGAGGGCCCAGTGTGCTGGTTGCCCAAGACCAAAAAACGCGTGGTGTTGTTGGCGTCGTCTTGAATGTGTTCCTGAACGGCTTGCAGTGAATAACGCTCTCGAGCTGCCTCACCTGCGATGGCGGCCACTTTGGGGTTTTCGCTTGCCATTTGGGCAGCCATGGCGTTGCTGGACACGGCCTCTTGCGGAATATGGGGTGCGTACTGGCGTAGCCAATTGCGGCACTGACCCAAGGCTTGCGGATGCGCGCAAATTTTCTCCACTCCATCAAGCTTGCCATTGTGTGTCAACAGCTGGTGATGGATGGGCAGCAGCACTTCGCCACAAATGAATAGATTGGATTCTACCAATGCATCCAGCGTACGGGCCACAGAACCTTCGGTGGAGTTTTCAACCGGAACTACCGCAAAATCAGCTTGTTTGACCTGCACTTGACGGCAAGCTTCCTCAATGCTTTCAACGGGTTCAGCATCAATACAGTGACCAAAAAAGGCCCACACGGCCTGTTCGCTGTAGGTGCCCAAAGGCCCAAGGAACGACACCTGTACTTTGCGCTCCAAGGAGCGGCATGCGGACATGATTTCCTTGAACAACACATTGATGTGATCTGAACCCAAAGGCCCTTGATTGCTGGCATTGAGTTTGTCCAGCACTTGAGCCTCACGCTCGGGGCGCATGACTGGGGCATCGGTTTTGGCTTTGACATGACCAATGGATTGAGCCAAAGCGGCTCGCTTATTCAGCAAAGACAGAATATGTTGATCGATCGCGTCAATTTGATCGCGAAACTTCAATAATTCTTGAATGACGTTGTCTTGGGGATTTGCGCCAGATTGACTCATCACACCACCTCTGCTTCAAAATCGCGCATGAAATCAACCAGTGCGGCAACCCCTTCATAAGGCATCGCGTTGTAAATGGATGCGCGCATTCCGCCCACCGATTTATGGCCCTTCAGTTGCACCAGGCCTCGCTCGGCGGCTTGGCTTAAAAATGTGGCATTGAGGCTTTCGTCAGCCAATACAAAAGGAATGTTCATGCGGGAACGATCTGCGGATGCAACAGGGCTGCGGAAAAATTCACTTTGATCCAAATAACTGTAAAGCAGTTCTGATTTGCGTTTGGCTTCGGCTTGAGCCCAATTTACACCACCCTGTTTCAACAACCACTCAAACACCAAACCCGCGACATATATGCTGTAGGTGGGTGGCGTGTTGTACATGGAACCGTTTTCAGACACGGTTTTAAACTCAAATGCGGAGGGGCAAATGGGCAAGCTTCGGCTTAATAATTCTTTCTTGATGATCACAAAAGTGAGCCCAGCTGGGCCAATGTTTTTTTGCGCGCCGCCATAAATCAAGCCGTATTGGCTGACGTCAAACTGTCTCGATAAAATATTGGACGACATGTCTGCCACCACAGGGCAATCCAGCTGGCTGGCAAGGGCCTCGATTTGCCCATGGAACTCCACTCCGCCAATGGTTTCGTTGTCGCAATAATGCAAATAGGCAAAATTTTGACTATTGACCAATGCGGGCAAGCCGCTGCAATCAGGCACATAGGCGGAGGCGCTGTGGGTCAAATCACGCGCTGTACCATCTGTTAACGCAGGCAATGAATTACTAAGCACGGCAACTGCTTCACCGTACTTTTTGTATTCTTGAAAAGTTTTTTTAGACCAAGAACCCGTGTTAACAAAAGCCGCTTGGGTAAACCCCGCCGACAAGTTGAGCGGAACGATTGCATTTTGACCAATCGCGCCACCCTGCATAAACAGTACATCATGCGAGTCGGGAATATTCAATAGCTTACGGAAGTTACTTCGCGCAGTGTCGAATATTTCAGTGAACTCCGCTCCACGATGGCTCATTTCCATCACGGAAAGGCCCCTGCCCCGCCAGTCCAGCATTTCATCGGCGGCCTGCTGCAGCACCTCCTCGGGCAAAACAGCCGGGCCAGCAGAAAAATTCCAAACTCTAGTCATGCTCTGTCTTGCCTTGCCTTATTCAGTCGGTGCGGTGTCAGATGAATCGTCCCGTGAAGCCGAAGCGTCATCTGCAGCTTCTTCTGAATTGCCCTCTACATCGGATTCAACAATGCGTTGCAAACCAGACAGGCGTGTACCTTCATCGATGTTGATCAAGGTTACGCCTTGTGTCGCGCGGCCCATTTCGCGGATTTCAGAAACCCGTGTGCGAACCAACACACCACCGGTGGTAATCAACATGATTTCATCTGTCGGATTGACCAATACAGCCGAAACCACGCGGCCATTTCGCTCGCTGGTTTGAATGGCGATCATGCCTTTGGTGCCGCGCCCATGGCGAGTGTATTCCGCAACTGGAGTACGCTTGCCGTAGCCGTTTTCTGTGGCTGTCAGCACGGACTGGTCTTCGCTTTCGGCCACCAACATGGCGATCACGCTTTGCGTTTCGTCCAAAGTCATACCCCGTACACCGCGGGCACCACGGCCCATGGCGCGTACATCGTTTTCGTCGAAACGCACGGCTTTGCCTGAGTCTGAGAACAACATCACATCATGTGTGCCGTCTGTTTTGGCCACACCAATCAGGTAATCCCCTTCATCCAATGTAACCGCGATAATGCCGCGCTTCATTGGGCGAGAGAAATCGGACAGAGGCGTTTTCTTGACAGTGCCTTGGCGTGTGGCCATGAACACGTACTTGTCTTCTTCAAACTCTTTAACTGGCAATACAGCGGTGATTTTCTCGCCATCCACCAGAGGGAACATGTTGATGATTGGGCGACCACGTGAAGTGCGTGAACCTTGCGGCACTTCATACACCTTCAACCAATACACCCGGCCTGCGTTGGAGAAACACAAAATCGTGTCATGGGTGTTGGCCACAAACAGGTAGTCAATCCAATCGTCTTCTTTGGTTGCTGCAGCTTGTTTGCCACGGCCACCACGCTTTTGTGCCCGGTATTCGGTCAGGGGTTGACTCTTGATGTAACCGCTGTGAGACAGGGTTACAACCATGTCCTGCGGTGTGATCAAATCCTCGGTACCGAGTTCAGTGGCGTTGAATTCAATCACTGAACGGCGGTCATCACCAAATTCGTTAACGATGACAGTTAGCTCGTCTTTGATGATTTGATTGATACGGGCAGGCTTGCTCAGAATGTCCAAAAGGTCAGCAATAACGTCGATGATCTCTTTGTATTCATTGACGATTTTGTCTTGCTCAAGGCCAGTCAGGCGTTGCAAGCGCATGTTCAAAATCTCTTGCGCTTGAACGTCGCTTAGGCGATAACTGCCGTCCGCTTGTAGTCCCATGCGGGCAGGTAAACCATCCGGGCGGAATGCTTTTGCACCGCCGGAATCGCCCAGCTCGGTGCGGGACAACATTTCTCGCACCAAGGAAGAATCCCAAGTGCGGTTCATCAATTCTTCACGGGCAACTGGTGGTGTGGGCGCGGCCTTGATGAGAGCAATAAACTCATCAATATTGGCCAAAGCCACCGCCAAACCTTCCAACACATGGCCACGCTCGCGGGCTTTGCGCAAGTCGTACACAGTGCGGCGTGTAACCACTTCGCGACGGTGCTGCAAGAAGTAAACAATCAACTGCTTGAGGTTCAGAAGACGGGGTTGACCGTCCACCAGTGCCACCATGTTCATGCCGAAGGTGTCTTGCAGCTGGGTGTTTTTGTACAGGTTATTCAAGATAACCTCAGGCACCTCGCCGCGTTTAAGCTCGATCACAACGCGAATACCGTCTTTGTCCGACTCATCGCGCAGGTCGGAAATGCCTTCAATTTTCTTTTCTTGAACCAGCTCGGCAATGCGTTCCAGCAAAGTCTTTTTATTCACTTGGTAAGGCAGCTCGTCCACAATGATGGACATGCGATTGCCTCGATCAAGCTCTTCAAAATGGGTTTTGGCACGCATAACCACGCGGCCACGGCCTGTGCGGTACCCTTCACGCACGCCTTGAATGCCATAAATGGTGGCGGCAGTTGGGAAGTCAGGCGCGGGAATCAGTTCAATCAGGTCGTCAATGGAGCAATCGGGGTTATCAATGGCGTACAAACACGCGGCAACCACCTCTTTGAGGTTGTGCGGTGGCATGTTGGTGGCCATACCCACTGCAATGCCGGATGAACCGTTGATCAACAGGTTGGGGATGCGGGCAGGCAGAACCTTGGGCTCTTTCTCACTGCCATCGTAGTTGGGGCCAAAATCGACGGTTTCCTTGTCAATGTCCAGCAACATTTCATGTGCGATTTTGGACAGACGGATTTCCGTGTAACGCATAGCCGCCGCGTTGTCGCCGTCAATCGAACCAAAGTTACCTTGGCCGTCCACCAGCATGTAGCGCAGGGAAAAGTCCTGAGCCATACGAACAATCGTGTCGTAGACCGCAGAGTCGCCGTGAGGATGGTACTTACCGATCACGTCACCGACAATACGCGCAGACTTCTTGTAAGCCCGGTTCCAGTCGTTGTTCAACTCGTGCATGGCAAACAGCACGCGTCTGTGTACGGGTTTAAGACCATCGCGCGCATCAGGCAAGGCACGCCCAACAATCACGCTCATTGCATAATCCAGGTAGGACCGCCGCATTTCCTCTTCGAGGCTAATCGGCAGTGTTTCCTTGGCAAATGAATCCATGTTTCTTGTACTTTATTAACGCGGGTGAATACGGAGGTGAGGCAGCGGTTTTCGAATGCCTTTCGAGCTTTCGATTGTATCAGCCAAAATCGCTTAAACTGGGGTACCAGTGACTTTCCAAATCATACAGATCTCCCCCTATGCAACTCATCTGCCCCCAATGGCTACTCAGCATGGCTGATAGCGAAGCTCCTCTTGAAAACCAAGCTGTTTTAATCGATCAAGAACGAATCAAAGCAGTTGGCCCAAGGTCTGAGCTAGAGCACCTTTACCCCAACGCCAAAATTATGGAACTGCCCAATCAAGTTTTGATGCCGGGTTTGATTAACACCCACACCCATGCGGCGATGAATTTGCTCAGAGGTGCGGCTGACGATTTGGCGCTGCATGATTGGTTGCAAAACCGCATTTGGCCGCTTGAAGGTGCGTTGGCAGATGATGAATTCGTGTTCGATGGCTCCGTTCTAGCCGCTTCGGAAATGCTCAAGGGTGGAATTACGACATTCAATGACATGTACTTTTTCCCCGAGCAAACCGTGAGGGCCGCGTTGGCCGTAGGTTCAAGGGTATTTGCAGGCATTATTGCGATTGAATTTCCCACCCGATACGGCAACGGGCCTGATGATTACATCAAAAAAAGCCTTGCCGCCCGAGACGAATTTGCCGGAGAAAGCACTGTTCATTGGACAGTGGCCCCACATGCGCCTTACACCGTATCGGATGACACTTTTAAGCGCCTGGGCTTGTTGGCAGAAGAATTGGATCTACAAATACACTGCCATTTGCACGAAACTGCATCTGAAGTAACCGATGGCATCAGCCGCGATGGTTTGCGCCCATTCCAACGTTTGGACAAGTTGGGACTCATCAACGAACGTTTTTTGGCGGTACACGGCGTACATTTAAACACCAGCGAGTTGGAAATCATGGCTCAAAAGGGTTGCACTTTGGTGCATTGCCCCTCTTCCAACCTGAAATTGGCCAGCGGATTTGCGCCAACAGCCCAGGCGCTTGACCTTGGCGTGCGTGTAACAGTGGGAACTGACGGTGCAGCCAGCAATAATAAGTTGGATTTGTGGGACGAGGCCAGATTGGGTTCATTGTTATCAAAGGGTTATGCAGGCAATGCCACGGCCTGGCCAGCCTGGAAAGTGCTGAAAAGCATGACAGTTGATGCTGCCGCCGCATTGGGCAAAGACCACGAGCTGGGCATGGTCAAAAGTGGGTATTTTGCTGACATGATTTCCATTGAAATCAATGACAAAGCCCACCAATGGCCGATTAATAACTTGGTGTCAAAGCTGGCTTACAGCGGGCATTCCAGAGACATTGTGAATGTTTGGGTTGCTGGCAAACTAGTTGTGGATACACAACAACTTGTCGGCAAGGCCGCCGATTTAGAGGCGCAAACCATACGAAAAGCCCATCGAGTGTGGCAGACTCGCATTGAGCAAGTTAGTTAAAAATCGTGAGCCTTCAGGTTTGCTGATAAAATAACTGGCGAAGTATTCAACCAATCCCAAGGAGCTACAATGAAAAGAATGTCGACTCTTACGCAAATGCTGCTGGCTGTTGCCATCGGTACCGCGTCTACAGCCGTAATGGCTCACACAACAGACAAAGGCGAAAACCTGTCTGGTTACACCGTTGATAACAGCGGCAAAATCGTTAAGGACCCATTTGGCCTGTGCTGGAGAACTGGTTACTTCACGCCAGCAATGGCTGTTCAGGAATGTGACCCTGACCTGATCCCCAAGAAGGTAGTACAGGCACCAGCACCAGCTCCAGCACCAGTTGCTCCGGCACCAGCCCCAACACCAGCACCAGCACCGAAAGTTGTTGTGTCCAAAGTGAATTTGGAAGCTGATGCTTACTTCGACTTCGACAAAGCAACACTGAAGCCAGCCGGTCAACAGCGCATTGACGCTGAAATCGCTAAGCTGGGCCAGGTTGAGTTGAATGCTGTGATTGCCGAAGGTCACACAGACTCAATCGGTACTGACAAGTACAACCAGAAATTGTCTGAGCGTCGTGCACAAGCCGTGAAAAACTACATGGTTAGCAAGGGCGTTGCAGCAGACAAGATCACAATCAAAGGCTTGGGCGAAAGCAAGCCAGTTGCTGACAACAAGACGAAAGATGGCCGTGCCAAAAACCGTCGCGTAGAAATCGAGTTCACAGTAACTCAGCGTTCTACACAGTAATTCCTGTCGAGAGGCCTCCCCGGAGGCTTCACAACCGATAGTAGGAAAGCCCGGCTTTGGTCGGGCTTTTTTTATGGCTGATTGCGGTACACTTCTTGTCATTCAAGAACTTTCAAGTGGACTACATAGACCATGAGCAGCACCCCTTCCAGCCCCCCTATTTCCCCCAATGCAAATTTTGATCAAGGCGAACTGGCACGCTTTTCGGCCTTGGCCAGCAAATGGTGGGACCCCAACAGCGAGTTTCGCCCCCTGCATGAAATTAACCCCCTGCGTTTGAACTGGATTGACCAACGTGCGCAACTGAAAGGCAAAAGAGTGCTGGATGTGGGTTGTGGCGGCGGCATTTTGGCCGAAAGCATGGCCAACCGGGGCGCAAGCGTATTGGGTGTAGACTTGGCCGACAAATCTTTGAAAGTGGCAGAACTACACCGGTTGGAAAGCGGAGCCCAGGTGAACTACCGGTGCATCAGCGCTGAACAACTGGCCATGGAAGAACGCGAGCAATATGATGTTGTAACCTGCATGGAAATGTTGGAACACGTGCCAGACCCTTCGCAAACCATACAAGCCTGCGCCGATTTGTGCAAACCGGGCGGTTGGCTGTTTTTCTCAACCATCAACCGCAACCCCAAAAGCTTTGTATTTGCCATCGTGGGCGCTGAATATGTGCTGAACCTTTTGCCCAAAGGTACACACAGCTATGAAAAGTTTATCAAGCCATCAGAACTGGCCTCCCATGCACGTAAGGCTGGACTGGACTTCAATGAAATTATTGGTTTGGTGTACAACCCGATTACCAAAATTTACCGCCTTGCCAAAGACACCGATGTGAACTACATGGTGGCTTGCAGGAAGCCGGCATGACCAACAATGCCGCTTTGAAAGCTGTTTTTTTTGATTTGGATGGCACGCTGATTGACACTGCGCCCGACCTGTGCGGAACCATCCAAGACATGCAGAAAGACCGTGGGGCCGATGTGACGCCGTTTGAGGCCATGGAGCATTTGTCCTCAGGTGGTGCCCGCGCATTGCTGGGCATAGGGTTTGGCTTAGAACCGGGTCAAGATGAGTTTGCCAAAATGCGCTTGGAGTTTTTAGAGCGCTATGAGGCCCGAATAGCCCAAGCCAGTTTCATTTACGCTGGAATGGAAGATGTGCTGGCGCTACTTGAGGCCCGCGGATTGGCATGGGGAGTGGTGACGAACAAGCCTTACTACTTGGCTGACAAATTGATGCGTGAACTCAATTTGTTTGAACGATGTGCGGTGCTAATTGGCGGCGACACAGCGGAAAAACCCAAGCCATCACCCCTGCCCTGCCTTTTGGCCAGTGAAAAGGTAGGTGTTGCACCGGAACTGAGCTTGATGGTGGGTGACGATGCGCGCGACATTGTGAGTGGAAAGGCTGCAGGAATGCGCACCGCCGCTGTGGCATATGGTTACATTGCTAGCCCGATTGAGCAATGGGGCGCCGACTTTGTGTTTAGCACCACAAAAGATTTGCACCAATGGCTTGAAATTGGCAGGTTTGACCCGATATAGGTAATAAGTTGAGGATGTGTTTGCGTGCAAGAGCCCGCGGGGATATACTTAGCATCCCATTGGGGCCGATCTGGTTTCGACGTGGATTGCGAAGCTTGTAGGGCGTGTCGAGGATCAGTTACCTCGTAAATCCATCTGAAAAACTTTAAACGCAAACGACTCATCGTTTGAAGTAGCCCTGGCCGCGTAAGCGGTCAGCTACTCTCCTGCAACAGCTTGCTGATAGGCTGGGCGGTGTCAAAACCGCTGCGGGATCATCGCATATCAGATCGCTTGCAGTACGGTCACGTTACAGCTGGCTAAACTAAGTGACTCGCGGTAAGTGTAGTGTGTTCCTTCACGACACGGACTGTTAAAACCAAATAAGGTGACTACACACGTAGAACTGCATGTGGAGGATTTGCGGACGCGGGTTCGATTCCCGCCGGCTCCACCATACAAACAAAAAAACCAACCCTTGCGGTTGGTTTTTTTGTTTGTGAAGCGGTCTCCGAGGAGTGAGAACTCGCGGGACGCGGGGTAAGGCCGGAAATCAACGGGCCCAACAGTTTGGGGCCGTTCCGGGCGAACGCACGAGCCATACATGGCGAGGGCCGGGAGATTCCCGCCGGCTCCACCATACAAACAAAAAAGCCAACCCATGAGGTTGGTTTTTTTGTTTGTGATTTTTGTTTATGAATCAATCAGCTGAACTTGCTTCACTTTTGCTTGGACAGCCATGCGTCAATCTGAGAAATCTCTTTGTTCTGCGAGGCGATGATTTGCTTGGCCATCTTCTTCATTTCGGGTGATTTACCGTTTTTCAGGTGCATCTGCGCCATTTCAACGCCATGTTGGTGGTGCATTTTCATCATGCTGGCGAAGTCTTTGTCCACGTCACCAGACATAGTCATTTGATTCATTTTATCCATGTGATTGGTCATCATGGAGTTTTTCATATCCTGCTGTTCTTTGGCACCCTGCGTCGCCGCCTTGCTTGCAGGCATTGTGGTAGCAGGGTTTGGTGTCATATTTTGTGCCCATGCAGCAGAGGAAAGGCACAAGGCCAGCAGTGGTACATGGCAAATAACGCGCAGGCGTTTTATTTCTTTTTGGTTTAGCATTTCAGCTCCAGGTGTGATTTTCGGAAAATTCCGTCCACCATCCTGAAATACCTCCAACTTACAGTCTGTTTGATACCGCACAAAGCAAATACTAAGCAGCGCTAAGCGGCACTAGGCCCGCCCATATTTGTCGTCAAAACGAACAATGTCATCTTCTTCGAGGTAATCACCACTTTGCACCTCGATCATAACAAGAAGAGTTTTACCGGGGTTGATCAATCGGTGCTTGTTGCCGGCGGGGATGTAAGTCGATTCATTTTTGCGGACTAGGAAAACATTTTCGCCATTGGTGACTTCTGCTGTGCCGCTAACAACAATCCAGTGCTCGCTGCGGTGGTGGTGCATTTGCAAAGAAAGGCTGGCCCGGGGCTTGACCTCGATTCGCTTGATTTTGTAGCCGTTTGAATCTTCAAGCACGGTGTAAGTACCCCAAGGGCGATGCACGGTGGGGTGAAAGTCCACCAATGGGCTGCCTTTGGCTTTAAGCACCTCCACCACTTTTTTGACATCTTGGTGGCGAGACTTATCGGCCACCAGCAAAGCGTCAGGAGTATCTACAATCAATATGTCGGTTAAACCCAAAGTAGCCACTGTACGCTGAGCCATTTGCACATGGGTGCCTTTGCTGTCGATGTTAATCAGCTCGCCACGCCCTTCGGCTTGAACAGTGTTGCCGTCGGAATCTGCCGTGTTTTGCTCGGCCAATGCGGCCCAGCTGCCAATGTCGCTCCACTGGAAAGCAGCAGGTACAACTGCCACATTGGAGGACCTTTCCATTAAGGCGTAGTCAATACTGATGTCGGGAAGCGTGTTGAATTCGGCTGCATCGAAGGTGCAAACCTGACCCTGCGCCTGCCCTTGGGCACCCTTTACATTGCCCCAAACCTGTGTGGCTGCTTGGTGCACGTCAGGCGCGTGTTCCAACAAGCCCTTGAGCACGTCGCTGGCCTTGAGTGCAAACATGCCCCCATTCCACACGTATTGGCCGCTGACTAAGTATTCAAGCGCCACAGCTTGGGATGGCTTCTCAACAAAACGCTGAACAGAAAAAGCGCCCGGTAAATTGGGCAGCGCCTCGCCTTTTTGAATGTAACCAAAACCCGTTTCGGGAGCGGTGGGATTGATACCAAAACAGGCCAAACTGCCACCCAATGCGGCTTGAATAGCCAATTGTGCGGTTTGAATAAACTGGTCTATTGGGGAAATGAGGTGGTCTGCAGGCAAAACAAGCAACACAGGGTCAAGCCCCTGCTGCAAGGTTTGTGACCACAAAGCGGCCAAAGCAATTGCGGGTGCGGTGTTGCGACCATTGGGCTCTAAGATTTGATGCAGCACGGCGTTGGGAAGGGCTTTGCCAAGCACAGGGGCGCATTCGTCCTGAAGCAGAAATTGATAGGACTCATTGCTGACCAAAAGTAGGTTTTGGCCAGTTTGCCCTGAATTGGCAGCGTTGCCATAGGCGGCCATGACGGCTGCAGCACGTTCTACCGTTTGGGCAATGAGGGAAGCATTGCCTACCCTCAAAAAGGGTTTGGGGAAGTTTTTTCGGGAGAGTGGCCACAAACGTGTGCCAGCACCACCACACAAAATGACAGGTATAACCGGGTGTTTGGCTGAGGCGTGGGAGGCTAATGTGTGGGTGGCTGGAAAATTAGGCATATAGCGGTTGTATAAAGGAAATTGAGTTATTCTGAAAAGTGTAACTCAAAAACCTTAAGCGGCAAGGTGAATGCCTTCTAGGTTAAGGCGGATGTTCATGATTGCGTCTGAATCGAGATGAAGGAATTTCGCTGGTTCCAATGCGGGTGATATGAGAAACCCTTGGGCATAATCAATCGATAGCCCCTGCACCAGTCGAAGGGTTTCCGGGTTTTCCACCCACTCGGCCACGCATTGGCAACCTAAATCATGCGCCAAGCCAACAATCGCTTTAACCACAGCGAGATTTTGGGGGCAGCGGCTTAACCCTTGGACCAAGGCACCGTCGATCTTAATGACGTCACAATGCAAATCCACGGCATAGTTGAAGTTGCTGTAGCCCGCCCCAAAATCATCAATGGCAATCAAAGTGCCAAAATCTCGAACCTTGCCTATGAATTCTTTGACACGCTCCAGGTTGAGAATCATGCCGACTTCGGTGATTTCAAGGCAAAGCCGCCCGGACACATCCGAATACTTGGCCAGTAATTCAAGTGCCTTCTCAATAAACTGAGGGTTATTGAGGGAATGGGGTGACACATTCACATTGATTCGTGTGAGGTTGATTAAATCGCTTTGGTGCTGATGCAAGAACTCAAGCACCTCTTTCATCACCCATTCGTCCAAGTAATGGGAATGCCCACTGGCAACCGAGGCATGCAAAAGCTCATTGGCCAACACATATTCACCATCTGGTTTGCGCATTCGCAACAAGGCTTCGGCATGAAGCTCGCCGTAGGGGTTGCTCAGGCTAAGTATGGGTTGCCACAGCACGGCCAAGTTTTCTGGAAGTTGACGAAGGTAGAGTGAACGTTGAATCCGAGTTTGTTCAAGGAAATCCTGCATTTGCACGGAATTGACATGAAAGTAGCCGTGGGGCTCGATTGTGCGGTTGGAGTAGTGGCCGCGACGGAAAACTTCTTCGATGGACTCAAATACATCTTGAACTTGAAAAGACTGATCCATGCGAAGCATGCAGGTTTGAAACTCCAGCTGGAACAAATGGCCTTCAATTGAGATGGGTGGGCACCAGTTGCCATCGAGGAATGGATCTTGATCAATGCCCCGTAGGCTTACGAATTGAAATTCGGTGTGGCGAGGGTTGATGAATAGAACGAATTGATCACTCCCAAAGCGAGCCAGTTCGCCCCAGCACCGAAGCTTGGCATTCAAACGCTCAAAGCATGCCTTCAGCACTTTTTCGGCCAAGGGGGCCCCGTACACCACAGACAATCTTGAAAACCTGCGAATGTCGATGGCGTACATAATGACTTCGGTGTTGCAGTCTTCATCCAACTGCGTGCGCAACAAGGTTTGAAAACCCCGGCGGTTCAATGCACCAGTTAATTCATCATGATTTGCATGGTACTCCAGTTCAGTTTCCCTTTGTTTGTGCTGCGTAATGTCATCAATAACGCCGGTAAGCACAGATTCATCACGCGTTAAAATCAATTCAAACCAACGGCTGGAGGCTCCGCCTTTGTTCAACAGCATTTCCCTGCGATGTGGGGTTTGGCTGGGCTCAATGTGGCTGAATAGTTGCTGAAGATTCAACTCTTCAAGAAAGGGGTAAACAGGCCGTTGGTAGACATCCAAGAATTCATCTTGAAACTTGGCGTTGTAATTGAGTAGCTGCCCCGAAGGCGACACGCTGAACATGGCAGACGGCGCCATGTGAAACACGCGCTGCAGCCTTTGGTTAACCAAACTCAAGGAGCGTTTGGCCACCCGCCTTTGGTCCTGAACCAAGCGAAATCGCTCGGCCAGAAGAATGGCGGTCATCAAACTGGCAGCCAAAGTCATGGAGGCGCTATTGAGGATGAATACTTTCCAGTTGACTTGGAACCAGATGTCCATCAGCTCCAGCACCACTCCTGAAAACGCGATGGCCAGCCCCAAAGAGAAGTAGAGGGTAATACCTTTGCGGCGCTCTAGCATCAACTGCAACGCGGCGACAAAAAGCACCGCCATGCTGACCAAACTAAGCGGCCAATACACCTGTAGGAATATGGAGTAGGTTGAAACAGCGGCCAAAATAATGAGTAGGCCCGCAATTGCAAACACCACCCTGACCATGCTTCGCCATTGCGGCCGCTTCAGATTTTCAAACAAAAGCACAGCCAGCAACGCGGTAAAAAAATAATACGCAGCCAGGACCAACTTGCGATAACTGGGCAAGGAACCCATTGGGATTTCCATGCCGAAAAACTCATGATCCCAACCTTCGAAGATCATGGCCATCCTCAAACCGAAGAACAGCCAAAGGCCGTACACCATAAAAAGCGAGGAACGACCAAACAAGGCGACGACAGCCATGGTGGAAATAAGCAGGATGAGTGAGCCTTCCAGAAACCCTCTGCGCTTCTCGGACTTCATGGAATCGGTGGCCAAGAGCAGGTTTTCGGGCATCAGGCCCACGTTTAATTTGGCTGGGCCCACAAAATGGAGTTTGCATAATATCTGACCCTTCAGGCCGAATTCACGCAGATTCAATACCCAAAGCCCTGTTCGGTAACGTTTGTAGGTGGGGTCTTCCACTGTGGACCAAAACTCATAACGGTCGCCCACGGTGTTGACCTGCCAGCAGCGGGCGTTGGACAAATGCCGGGTTTGAAGGAGGAGTACTGCATCAGAGTAATGAACAGGCGGAAGATCGATGCTGACCCAAAATGGATGGGTTTGAAGGGAGGTGCGCAGCTCTTGGATCAATCCAGATTGCTTGAGCTGTTGGAGGGCTGCTTGCTCGGAAAGGCTTTCCGTTAAATCGGGTTGCACTTTAAAGGGTATGTGGGATAGGTTTCGGTTAGTGGACCAAGAGTCTGACATTGACTCAAACGCCAACATGACCAACACAATTAAAAGCATGATGAGCATGCCCTGAAGCACCCGAAATGCCAGAGTGGTGTAGGACCAGATGGAAAATCCGCCCTCTCGCGAGGGCCAATGGATACGCTTCACAAGATTGAACGGAACCTGCGGATGTGGTCAGACCGCCATTGTGTCTTATGAACGCCACAGGAGGTAACTGTGGTTTGCACTTGCCCCAAACGAGGTAATACAGCCATCCTAAGCAATCAGGAACCAGCGAATGGTCGCCGTTAGCCTAGTACGGATTTGAAATAAAGTTCGGAAGGAATGTCGCGGACTTCAACACAAATTTGGGTGATCATTCCTGCTGCGTTTTCGACACAGGAGTCCAAGGTGCGCAAAACTGCTTGGCCAAGCATTTCTTTGACGCCGGGGTCACGCCCGCACAGCAATTCAACTTTGATGGACAAAAAGGCTTGTTCTACGTTGGACTCGCCCAGCCCTATCAAGTAGCTTTTTGCTGGGTAGGCGCGGGTTTTGATGTCGTTTTCATCAAACTGGTTGAGGTCGCAAATGGTGCGATTGATTTGAAACATCACCCAAGGCAAATCAATGTGCTTGAGATTCTCGGAATATTCTAGGGTGATGTGGGGCATAAAGTATGGGGCTTGTCATGTTTTGCCACCCCGATTGTACATAGGAATTCAACATAGTTCCCTACTGAACTAGTATGAATTACCTACGAATAGACTTGATAACCCGCCGGTCAGATATCACAATGCTTACATTGATCGCTGTAACAGTGAGCTTCTGGTTTCGCTCCATTACACCCATCAACCCAATGTCTCCTCTTCTCCGCAAGTGAGAAAGGTTCAACCGACCCCTAACCGGGTCGGTTTTTTTTTGCTGGTGCGATGTGGCTGTAGTTACGGACTTACATGTGATTCGATCAAGTCCGCCACGGCTTGGGGCTGGTCATGATGCAACATGTGCCCAGCCTTTTCCACCAACTTGAACCTCCAGTCTTTCACGCATTCATAGCGTTTTCGGAACTCATCAAAATCAACCGGCTCGCCAGCGCGACTCAGCCACAGTGCAGCTTCAGTTTCGGAGGCTTCCACATGCAAAACTGGCACTTCGATGGCTGACCACACTTGCTGTACATCAGCCAAGCGGTAAGGCAAGGGGCTGGGGATGCGATGTGCAGGGTCACCCAATAATTTGAAGTGGCCGGGTGCAATTTCTGTTGCCCAATGTTGGGCAAGAAACTGCGCTTTGTCATCACTCAGGCGGTAGTTGGTTTTTTGCAGTCGTTTGGCCACTTCGCCCAGGTTGACGTAAGGGCGCAGTTGTGAGGGCTCTTTCAACTGATCAAGCCACGCCGCGTAGCGCGAGGGCACCTTTTCAACAGGGGTGTCCAGCATGCCAAAACCTTCCAAGTTAACCACGCTGCGCACCCGCTTGGGCCGAATACCGGCATACATCATGACGATGTTGCCACCCATGCTGTGGCCCACCAAATTGACGGGTTGATCGGGGCTGATTTCGTCCAGCAATGCATCCAAGTCGGCCAGGTAATCGATGTACCAATAATTGCGAACGCCCCCACAGTCAGAAACAGGCCATGCGGTGTGACCAAAACCACGCATGTCGGGCGCTACCACTCGCCAGTCTTTTTGAAGGTGATCCACCACAAATTGAAAGCTGGCACCCAGGTCCATCCAACCATGGATGAGAACCAGCAAGGGTGCGTCCGCCCTGCCCCATACCCGTAGGTGAGTTTTTAACCCCCTTAGGTTGAGTTGTTGATCGGTAGCTTGGATTCTGGGTATGTACATGGACTGTCTCAAACTTTTCGAAGATGGCTTGATTGTCGTTCAACTCCGGTCTGTTCAACTGTCTGGGAGTTCCAAAATTAGAAAAACTCTTCGATAAAGAGGCGTTTACTGGGTGCTGCAGCCGATGAAATCAAGGTTACACTTTGCTTACAAATGAGAAAACGAAGAGTCAGACCGGAGACACCCACATGGCCAAACTAGAAGCCAGCCTTTTGAAGGCAATTGGCGAACCCCTTCCCGAACTGGAATTACTGAGCGCAGATGCACAAAAGCAGTTGGCGGCCGACTTGACTGTGGCCCACCAAAAGCACGACGCATTTTTGCAAAAAAGCATGGAAGACGCTTTGTCGCACATTCCATTCCTGCTGCGCGGTGCAGTGAAAAAGATTTTGGGGCTGTAAATCCATGGACAGAAATACTGAGATTCGCCGTTTAGGCCAGTTGCTGCACAAGTCAGCTGAAGAGTTGTCTTACCTTGACGCTTTGGACGCTACCGCCTTGCAAAAGCTGAGAATGCGCTTTCAAAACGGCTTGCTGGACAAATTTGGACATGTGTTCGAGAAGATTGCAGGTGCAGGCAAGTTGGCACCGGATGCATTGAGCGCCACCTTGTGCACCAAGGTGTTTGGCCCAGCATTGACTGCCAACATGAGCTACTACACGCCCATGGCCAAAGCGGTTGGTATGTGCAAACATTTTGATGCCAACTTTATGGCCGATGTGGCACGGGAACAAATCCCCGAGCGGGCCAAGGACATGCTGGCGGAATTGCCCGTGGACTTGATGAAAAAGGTCACGCTGAAATTGGTAGAACAGAAGGACTACCATGTGCTGGGCGGCTTTACAGACTTTATGCCTGAGAAAAAAGCAGCCGAGATTATGCAAGTGATTCAAAACCCGGCGGAAAGCCTGCACATTTCCACCTTTGCACAGCGCAAAGATCGGATCGCCAATTTGGCGGGTCATTTGGACGATGAAAAGCTGATTGAGCTGATTGCCGCTGCTTTTGCTGATGAAAACTTGCTGGTTGAAGTGGGCATGATTACCGCTGAAATGAATGCGGAAGGCCAAAAACGCATGGCCAAGCTGACCAAAAAAGTAAATGCTGACTTTATTGGTATGGCCAAAGCCAAGGCAGAAGAGATGGGTTACGCGGATCGCCTTAGCGCTTATTTTGCGGCTTGAATTGGATTAAATTGATTAAAAAGACACCTTGGTAGACCGCCAAGGTGTCTTTTTTTATGGCTGTAATTTTACAACAACACATTTTTTACGAACTTTTTTTATTTATTTTCAATCACTTATTAAATACTTGAGTAATTACTCAAGTATTTGAGCTGCAGTTAGATTGAGCACTCAATTTGTTATGTACACAATGTTCACATGCAAGTTCGATTGCTACCCGCGATCAGAGCAGCAAGTAAGAGGCGGCTAATGGTAGCCACTCAGTAAAATCGACCAGGAGGTCATCATGAAAAACTTTATCGACTCAATCTTTCGCACACCGGGTGTATTGCTGATGTCCATTTTGACATTCGGCTTTGTAGTGAACGCTGGCGTTCAATACATCAACGAGAGCGGCACAGAAGGCGGAAGCCTGTTGGCTGCAGGTGCACTGGTTATTGCCCAAATTCTGGTGGTGATTATTCACCAGTTCCGCAAAGCCAAGCAGCAGGTAAAATCCAGCGAAATTTCGGCGTAAAACAGCCCTCAGCCCCGACGCTGCTTGCTCAGCTGAATCACTTAGCTAGCGCGTAAGCGGGGCAAGCCCCCCACAAAAAAGAGCCCTGTGTAGACAGCGGCTCTTTTTTGTTGTCCGCATATATCGCAGTAGGTGCTTTGGAATTATCATTGAGCCACATTACAAAACTGCCACAGGCCAGAGACATGACAAGAGTTGCAATCAGCGGAACAGGACTTTGGATTCCCAGCGAGATCATTACCAACGAAGAATTGGTGACGTCGTACAACCAATATGTGGAAATTTACAACACCGCGCATGCATCTGAAATTGCAGCTGGAAGTGTGGAGGCTTTGGCCCCGTCCAGCTCTGAATTTGTTGAAAAAGCGTCCGGCATTAAAAACCGCTACGTGATTGAGAAAAAAGGCATTTTAGACCCCACACGCATGCACCCCCATTTGCCGCAGCGTGAAAACGATGAATTGTCATTACAGGCTGAAATTGCGGTCAAAGCCGCCAAAGCAGCAATGGAAGCGGCGGGCAAACGGCCGGAGGACATTGATGCCGTTATTTGCTCAGCCTCCAACATGCAGCGGGCTTACCCAGCCATGGCGATTGAAATCCAGGGTGCTTTGGGCATCAAGGGTTATGGTTACGACATGAACGTGGCTTGCTCGTCCGCAACATTCGGCTTGGAACAAGCGGTCAATGCTGTGAAGTCCGGTACAGCCCGTGCTGTGTTGATGGTGAACCCTGAAATTACCTCTGCACACCATGCTTGGGCGGACCGTGACTGCCACTTTATTTTTGGTGATGTGTGCACAGCGGTGATTGTTGAACGCCTGGAAGACGCGCAGCCCGGCAGCTGGGAAGTGTTGGGCACCAAACTGGCAACCAGCTTCTCGAACAACATCCGCAACAACTTTGGTTTTATGAATCGCAGTGAGGATTCTGACCCTGCAGCCCGAGACAAATTGTTTAAGCAAGAAGGCCGCAAAGTGTTCAAGGAAGTATGCCCAATGGCGGCTGAACACATGGCTGAGCATTTAAACACTTTGGGATTGGAGTCCACCACCGACGTGCGTCGTTATTGGTTGCATCAAGCCAACCTGAGCATGAACCAACTGATTGCCAAAAAGCTGTTTGGCACTTCAGAGCTGACGCCCGACCAAGCGCCAGTGATTCTGGATGAATTTGCAAACACCGCTTCTGCCGGGTCGATTATCGCCTTCCACCGCCACAAGGCGGATTTGAAGACTGGCGATGTGGGCGTAATTTGCTCGTTTGGGGCGGGCTATTCAATTGGTAGTGTGATTGTGAAAAAGCAGTGAAACGGTTGAAGTCCGCAATCAACCCTTGCTGACGGTGACGCTCACCCCGTTCACCGCTGCATTGCCCGACACCACATCCACATACAGATCGTCAGTTAAATCATTCGCGCTGACACCCGCATGTTCCACTGCCACGCGCTGCTTCACACCTGCGCGGGCGTGGCCCCATCCGTGCGGCAAACTTACCACGCCGGGCATAATGCCGTCAGTCACTTCCACGGGTACAGTCAAGCGCCCCACCCGGCTTTGTACTTGAGCAGAATCGCCCTCTTTTAAGCCCAATGCCTGAGCGTCTGCGGGGTGAATCCACAGCGTGCAGCGGTTTTTTCCTTTCACCAACCGAAGGGAATTGTGCATCCATGAATTGTTGCTTCGCACATGCCTGCGACCAATCAAGCTGAGTGTTGGCGATGGCATTGGGGGTACAGCTTGCAGTAACTCAGCCACATAAGCCTTAGCAGCAGTTACCACCACTTCTGGGGCGGCTTGAATGATTTTGCTTTCGTTCATCAATCGCGCAGGGAAGCTGGGTTTCAATGGCCCCAAATCAATGCCTTCGGGGTGGGCTTTGAGTTTTTCAAGCGACAAACCCACTGTTGACTGGGCACCATAGGGCCCCATCTGCAAACCCATGTCCAAAACCATTTGCGGCGGGAATGAGGGCTTGGGCGCAGTACCCAGTTTGGCGCTGTAGCATGCAGCCAACTTGTTGAATAACTCCCAGTCATGCAAAAGCCCCTCTTGCCGGGGCATGGTGGCAGCACTGTATTTGGCTTGGTTGCGCACGCCAAATATATTGAAAATCAAATCGTAGTGGTCATGCTCCAAAGGGCCGCTGGTGGGCAAAATCACATCGGCATGACGGGAAGTCTCGTTGATGTACAAATCAATGCTGACCATAAACTTGAGACTTTCCAAGGCTTGATCAAGCTTTTGCCCATTCGGGGTGGACAACACCGGGTTACCCGCCACAGTAACCATGGCTTGGATTTTCCCCTCGCCTTCGGTCAAAATTTCCTCGGCCATCAGGCTGCTTGGGAATTCACCCAGCACCTCAGATTTTTGACCCACACGGCTGGCCCAGCGACCATAACTACCGGGTTTGTTACCCGGTGCATTCAGCAAATCAACCGCAGGTTGGGTAACCAATGCGCCACCCACTGAGTCCAAATTGCCCGTGATTAAATTCAGCAATTGCATAGCCCATTGGCACAGGGTGCCGTGGCGCTGGGTGCAGGTGCCCATGCGGCCGTAACACACGGCTTTTTCGGCTCGTGCAAAGTCCAGCGCAATGGCTCGAATTTGGTCGGCGGAAATGCCGCATACCTTGGACGCCACTTCAGCGGTGATGCCTGCAATTGAATCCAGTGCTTCTTGTAAACCTTGGGTGAATTCTTCCAAGCGGCCAAGGCGGGTGGCTTTGGCCTCAACAATGGTGTTGATTAAGGCAAACAAAAAAGCGGCGTCGGTGCCCGGCTGTATAAAGTGGTGGTGGTCTGCAACATCGGCTGTTTCGGTGCGCCGGGGGTCAATCACAATGAGTTTACCACCCCTTGCTTGCAACGCTTTGATGCGCTTGGCCACGTCAGGCACGGTCATCAAACTGCCATTGCTGGCGATGGGGTTGGCACCCAGCATCAAAAAGTAATCGGTGTGGTCAATGTCTGGGATGGGAATCAGCAATTGATGCCCGTACATCCAGTAGCCCATCAACTGCAGGGGCAGCTGATCAACCGAGGTTGCGGAAAAGCGGTTCTTGGTTTTAATCAAACCCAGAAAATTGGCGGCATGGGTCATCAAACCCCAGTTGTGCACATTGGGGTTACCCTGATACACCCCAATGGCTTGGCTGCCGTGTGTTTTTTGGACCTGAAACAAGCCTTCGCAAGCGGTTTCAATTGCATCTTCCCAGCTGGTTTCGACCCACTGGCCATCGACTTTTTTAACCGGCTTGCGCAGGCGGTCTGGGTCTTCATGAATGTCCTTCAAACCCAAGGCTTTGGGGCATATGTGGCCCCGGCTGAAGGGGTCTTGCTCATCGCCGCGGATGGATACAATTTCTGCCCCACGGGTTTCGATGACCAAGCCGCAAATGGCCTCGCACAAATGGCATGCCCTGCGGTGTACTGCGGTGCCTTGGGTTTGAAGTTCGGACATGGATTTAAGCTCCGTAAGTCTTGTCGAGGTACTTCACGATGTCAGCAGATTCATACATGGCAACACCGGTGTTGGGGTCGACCAAGTAAGGCACTTGAACCATACCGGTGGTATCCGCCAAAAACTGGCGATGGCGGGTTGTACCTTTCGGGCCTTTGAATAGTTTATCCCTGAAAAACGGGGGGCCCAAATCTGTTTTTGCGGCTTTGGGTGTGTTGCGCAATATGTACGGTATTTCCAATTCGCACAAGCGCGCACGCACAGGTTTGGAGTAAGGGCTGGCTTCAAAGCTGTAAAGCTCCAAAGGTTGCTGTGGCGCTTTGGAGGGGCGGGCTTTCAAGCCTTGAATACCACTTGGCCGCGTGCCCAAAAGCGTCGACAAAACGGAGGTACCCACCGCCACACCACGCATCACTCCTTTGGAATTGCGCACTTTGGCATGGTAGGTGCGCCCAAGGTGTTCAATGATGTCGGAGGACTCAATCATGACGTCGCCGGTGTTGTCATCCACCAGCAAGGGGAAAGTAACGCGTGACAAAAGTGCTTTGGCCTCGGGGCGGAAACGTTTGCCGCCCGCAGGGCAAGGCAGAATCATCACGTCCACGTCCATTTCGCTGAGTACTTCGCGCACCAAACGGCAAAACGGGCTTGCCTCAATGTCATACAGCTTCAACAGTTTTTCAGGCTGTTTTTTGGCTTGGCTAATGCGGTTGGCGCCTCGCCAGCCCCGTGCTGTGCCAGAAACTAAGTGGATTACGGCTTCTAGTTCGTTGCTCATCGTCTGTCTCGTTGGTTTTATAAATTAACTGAATTCTGAATTTCTCATTCTATTCTGTAACAAGTTGCTTGATGTTAGCGCATCAACCCACAAGACCTGCCCAGACAGGCAAAACTCATGCAAAATGATCGGATAGTCACCTTCAACTTAAGTTGCCCACCTCGTTATCTATGAAAAAACTACTGCTTTTGAATGGCCCCAACCTCAACCTTTTGGGCACGCGCGAACCCGGAGTGTATGGTCACATGACCTTATCCGACATTGAAAACGCCCTGCATAAACAGGCTGCCTCTGAAGGGTTTGAGCTGCTGACCTTTCAAAGTAACCATGAAGGCGCGTTGATTGATAGGGTGCACCTTGCCAAGGTGGAAGATGTAAACGGGATTGTGATTAACCCGGGCGGTTACACGCACACCAGCGTGGCCTTGCGTGATGCGTTGGCTGGGGTGGCCATTCCGTTTGTGGAAGTGCATTTGTCGAATGTGTACAAGCGTGAGCCCTTCCGTCACCATTCGTATTTTTCAGACATCTCGGTGGGCGTGATTGCGGGTTTGGGTTGGAAGGGATACAGCTACGCTTTGACTCAATTGGCTAATAGTTAATTGAATTAATTGAGCTAGTTGAGTTAGTTGAATTACTTGGTGAATGCAGTTTTTCTATTGATGCTGAACATTTGTTCAGTGGCGCAAGAATCAAACAGCTGAACCATGTTGTTGCGTAGTTTTTCAAAGGCTTCAGGCGTAATTTTTAGCACATCCAAGCGGTCGTTGAATTCATCAAAGAAATTCAAAATATGTTGCTGCAGCGACAACGGCCCAGTTTTGCCTGCGTAGCGAAATATACCCCGATAGGACCTCGGTTTGTCCTTCTCGGTGTAGCTTACTTTAAAGCGCAATTCCAACTCATGGGCGGCTGGGCTTTGGGCTCGAATTTGCTCAATCATCCGGTCAGCCTCAAACAAGGAATAGACAATGTGCTCCTTGTTGCGCAGCCCGGAGGCCATGTCTGTGACTGTGATTGTGATGCTGGTGAGTTTAAATTGTGTCAATTTAGAGCGCTGCCAGAAGCTAAAATTAATCCATCCAACTGATTCATCTTATTAAATAAATTTATTGAATAACCTGAGTGATTAAACTTATTGAATAACCTTAGTCATTAAACTTAGCTAGTAAAGTACACCCATTGCAGGGGTAATCAACGTAAAGATAGATAATCCGTGTAACCTTTTTCACTGCCACCATAGAAGGTCGTTGGGTCTGCTTCGTTGAGGTGTACGCCCTTTTGCAAGCGGGCTGGCAAATCGGGATTGGCCACAAACAGGCGACCAAAGGCGATTAAATCAGCCTCATTGTTAGCAATCGCTGTTTGAGCATTTTCAAAGCTGTAACCACCGCTGACCATCAATTGACCTTCATAAATATCCCTAAAAAAAGAGGTCGGCACCAGAGCTGAGGTATCGGTTAGCCCATCGGCTCCATACTTCATCACGGCTTCATGCCCTTCTTCCACATGTAGATAAGCCAAGCTGTAGGCGTTGAGTTGCTGCGCCACATACTTAAAAAGGGCTTGGGGGTCCGTGTCGTCAACACCCTTCAATATACAACTTGGCGAAAGTTTTATACCCACCCGATTGGCGGGCCACACGGTCAGTAGTGCATCCAGCACTTCAAGCAACAACCGGGGGCGGTTTTTGAGGGTGCCCCCATAACCGTCTGTGCGTGGGTTGGAGCCCTCACGCAAAAATTGATCCAACAAATAGCCATTGGCTGCATGTATTTCTATGCCATCAAAGCAAGCAATCTTTGCGTTGATGGCCGCCAGCCGATAATCATTCACGATGCCCGTCAACTCACTGACGGGGCAGTTGGGGTTGATGCGGCCCACATGCCACAGCTGCATAAAGACTTTCCCGCCTTTTTCGTGCACAGCGGAGGAAACCCCTTTCCAACCTTCGACTTGATTCTTATTGTGAATGCCTGGGGTGGAAGGGAAAGCCGCCGCTTGGGGGCTTACTTGAGCAGCCTCAGTGATAATCAGGCCCGCAGT
Organism: Limnobacter sp.; assembly: GCA_029866125.1. Classification (GTDB taxonomy): domain Bacteria; phylum Pseudomonadota; class Gammaproteobacteria; order Burkholderiales; family Burkholderiaceae_B; genus Limnobacter. The sequence continues at coordinate 161,164 of JARWZZ010000004.1, read as the reverse complement.
GGCGCGTTGGCGGTAATAATGGGCATTCAGGGTGGATGGCACGTTGCCCTGCCCCGCCCGGTTCCGGGTCATTGGGGCCATCACAATCCTGTTCTGAAGTGTGATGTCGCCCATTCGCATCGGGCTAAAAAGGGCGCTCGATGAAGGGCTAGAAACTGGGGACTGCATGCATAACTCCTGATGACCGAGACGGTTGATTTGCGTAAAGTTAGGTAAATCGGTGAACCCCATGGACAGGGATGGGTCTGACCCCTAGTTCAAGGCGATAATACCTCAAGCAGCACACACTCAAAGAAAATTGGCAGATGCATACACAATACAGTTCAAGCCATAGAAAGAAGAACCAACCCGCCTTCACGGTTAAAGGTGTGTGTTTGAAAGGCATGCTAATTCAAGCCGCACTGCTGCTATCAGCCTGCAGCACCCTGGGTGAAAAAAGCGAGCTGGACGTGCCTTTTAAAGACGCACAGTTTAGAAACCAAACCACCACCAACCAAGACGCAACGGTTGTTGAATCAACAGCCAACCTGACACAAGGCACATGGTGGGAAGTGTTTGGCGATGCGCAACTGAATGCATTAATTAAAGATGCAATCGAGAACAACAAAGACTTAGACGCAGCACTGGCCCGCTTGGAAGCCAGCCAAGCCAGTTTGGATGCGGCCACTGCCAGTTTGTTTCCAACCCTGAACTTCAGCACCACCCGCACCAAAAGCGTGGTGAAAGGCTCTGCCATTCAAGGCAATGTGAACAACACCCGGGGCTTTACAACCAGCGCACAGTTCAGCGCCAGTTACGAGTTGGATGTGTGGTCCCGTGTTCGGGCCAGCAGGCAAGCAGCCAATTTGCAATTTCAGGCCACCGCCTACGAGGTGCAAGCCGCCGAATTGTCAATCGCGGGGCAAGTAGCAACCGCTTACATCCAGTGGCAAGCCGCCCAATTGACGGTGCAGCAATTTGAAAAAGAGGTGGCCGACTTTCAAACCAATTTAAAGTTGGTTGAATTCAGGTTTAAGCAAGGCAGTATTCCAGCCTCAGATGTTCTGCAACAAAGGCAATTGTTGGAATCGTCACTGGGTAATCTTGCCTTGGCACAGGCCAACAAGGATGTGATTGCCAACAGCCTGAACCTACTAACAGGCCGGCCACCGAATCAATTAAAAATAAGCCCCTTGAATGCCCTACCCGTGCCTACAACGCCGCCCCCTTTGGGCATTCCGGCTGATGTGCTGCAAAGGCGCCCGGACGTGCAGCAGGCTTGGGCACAACTGGCATCAACTGACCAAAGCGTGGCAGCGGCCATGGCTGCGCGACTGCCCCAGCTGACCATACAAGCCAGTTTTGGGGATCAAGTTCGGGATTCTGAATTTTTATTCGACAATTGGGTGCGAAATTTGTCCATCAACCTGTTGGCCCCTTTGTTTGATGGGGGTGCCCGCGCTGCGGAAGTAGAACGTCGCCAAGCCTTGATGAGGCAAGCAATTGCCCAGTACCAACAGGTGAGCCTGAGGGCCTTGCAAGAAGTGGACAACGCTTGGGTGCAAGAGGACGGGCAACGTGAAGCGGTGCAAAGCCTGAAAAAGCAAATCGCACTGGCTGAGCTTAGCCTAAACCGCCTTTTTGCAGCCTACCGCAGTGGCGGTGCAAACTATTTGGCCATATTGAATGCACAACAAAGTGCCAGCGCGCTTAAACGCTCTCTGATTAACGCGCAACAGCAAGAACTCACATTCCGAATTGCCTTATATCGAGCACTTTCAGGCCCGATCCAACAGTCCAATACACAAGCGCAGTAAAAACTTATGAGCAACACAACACCAAGCAATGACGACACATCAGCCAATGCCGCGGTCACCGAGCGCAGTAGAAAGCGCACAATCATCCAAATCGTGTTGACTGTTGTGGTGCTGGCAATTGCCCTCCTGGGCGCCCAAATGGTGATTACCTCAGCACCCAAAACTGAAAAACGCGCCGCGCCGCCCAAACCCTCGCGTTTGGTCAACACCTCGGTGCTGAAAAAAGAAGATGTGCAAGTGGAGGTGCTGGGCTTTGGCGTAGTGAAACCCGACCAGCAAACCAACCTTCAAGCCCGCGTATCGGGCGTGGTCAAGCAACTGGGGGCAAAATTTGTACCGGGCACCCGCGTGCAAAAAGGCGAAGTGCTGGTGGTGCTTGATGACACAGATTACAAACTCGATTTGGCCAATGCCAACGCCACACTGGCCCAAGCCAAAGCCAGCCTGAGTGCCGAAATGGGTAATCAAGCGGTTGCCAAGTCTGACTTGGATGCACTGGCTTTAACAACCACTGAAGCTGAAAAATCGCTGATACTTCGCCAACCCCAACTGGAGGCCGCGAAAGCTGCAGTTGCATCGGCACAAGCATCGGTGAAGCGAGCTGAACTGAACTTGGAGCGCACAGTGATTCGCGCCCCGTTTGATGGTTTGATTATTGGCCGCGACACCAGTTTAGGCGGGCAAGTTAGCCCCACTTCCGTTTTGGGCAGCATGGCCAGCAGCCGCGCGTTTTGGGTGAACGTCGCCATTCCGCAAGCCGATCTGCAATGGATTTCCTTTCCGGAGTCAGGCAAAAAAGGCTCTGCGGTGTGCGTCAATGATGCTTCTGCCCAATCCACTGAATGCCACAAAGGCTATGTGTTAAGCCTGCAGGGCTTTGTGCAAGACAATGGACGTCAGGCTCAAGTACTGGTTGAAATTCCGGCACAGGGCATGAACCCCAAGGCAGTACCCATGCTGGTGTCGCAGTATGTGGAGGCCCGTATTCAGGGCGTAACACTGCCAGATGTATTCAAACTGAACCCCAGGTTGGTCCATGAAGACACCGTGTGGATCAATAAGCAAGGCACACTTGAAATACGCAAGGTTCCAATTGCTTTTAGGTCAGCAGAGTTTGTATTGATCCGCGGCGACCTCAATGTTCAAGCTGATTCTGGCATTCAAGAAGGCGAGGAAATCGTAACCTCCAACCTAAGCGCCCCGATTGAAGACATGGCTATACGTACAGCAGACAGTAAGGCAAAAGAGAAGCCCAAAGGTAAAGAACAGGAGCTCAAGCCATGAGCTCGAATGACGCAATCAACCACAAAGGCCCGCTGGCTTGGATGACCAAAAACTCAGTGGCGGCCAACATCTTGATGTGGGTGTGCCTAATTGGCGGGTTGTATGGGTTTTATGCAATCAAGAAGGAAGTTTTTCCGGAATACGAACTGGATTTGGTCACCATCACTGTGCCCTACCCCGGCTCCAGCCCTGAGGATGTGGAGCAAGGTGTCATTTTGGCCATTGAAGAAGCCATTTCAGATGTAGACGGCATTGAAGCCATCAATTCCACGGCAGGCGAAGGTGCAGGCAACGTCAGCGTTGAACTGGATGAGTCCGCCAACAGCCAACTGGTGTATCAAAACATCAAGCAAGAGGTTGACCGTATACGCACATTCCCGGTTGATGCGGAAGAACCCAAAGTGTCGCTGAGTGTGCAACAACGCACGGTGATGAGCCTTGTGCTATATGGGCAAACGGACGAGCGTAGCCTGCGCAATTCTGCAGAAGAGGTGAGAGATGCCCTACTAGGTAGCCCCGGTATTTCCAGAGTGCTGATGAATGATGCACGCCCCATGGAAATTCAAATTCAGATACCCGAGGCGCGCTTGTCCGCTTACGGGCTGACCCTGCAAAACGTGGCTGACAGCATTCGACGTGAAGTGGTGGAAGTGTCTGGCGGCAGTTTGACCACCAGCAGTGGCGAGATTTTACTGCGGGTTTCTGAACGTCGGGATTTTGCAAGCCAATTTGAAAGACTGGCAATCGTGTCGCCCCGCACAGGCAGCCCAATACCCTTGGGGCAAATTGCCGATGTACGGGAAAATTTTGAAGATGTAGACCGATACGCTTTTTTTAATGGCAAGCCTTCGATTGAATTGGTGGTTGACCGTGTGGGCGATCAAACCCCGATTGGTGTGTCAGACGCCACATTAAGCGCCATTGAGAAAATCAGGCCTGGCTTACCCAAGGGTATCGAATTGTCGGTGCTGAGTGACCGGTCAGAGCAATACCGCCAACGCTTGAGTTTGCTGTCATGGAATGCCTTGCAAGGCGTGCTTCTTGTGATGGTGATGCTAACCCTTTTCCTGGACTGGAAATTGGCCTTTTGGGTCACCATGGGTATTCCGGTTTCGTTCCTAGGTGCGATGGTGATACTGCCCTTCCTTGGGGTCAGTATTAACATGGTGTCCATGTTCGCATTCATTATTGCCACGGGCATTGTGGTGGATGATGCAATTGTGATTGGCGAAAATATTTATGAGTACCGACAACGGGGTATGAATTTGCTGGATGCATCCATACAAGGCACCCGCGATGTGGCGATGCCTGTGGTGTTCAGCCTGTTGACCAATGTGGTGGCATTTATGCCATTGCTGATGATTCCCGGCTTTCTGGGAAAAATTTGGAGCGTCATACCCGTTGTGGTGGGCACCGTGTTTATTGTGTCGCTGGTGGAAACCATGTTCATTCTACCGGCCCACTTGGCGCATTCCAAAGACTTCAAAAAATTAAATCGATTCAGCGAATGGCAGCGTAAATTCAGCAATGGCTTTGTGGCCTTCATCCACAGGGTGTACCCCCCGATTATTGCCAAAGTGGTCAAGGCAAGGTACTTGTCTTTGGCGATAGGTGTGGGCGTTATGATTGTTGTCATTTCATGGCCAATGAGTGGTCGCATGGGTTTTGAACTGTTTCCAATTGTGGAAGCAGACCGGTCAGATGCGCGCGCCAGCCTACCACTGGGCAGCCCCAAAGCCGAGGTAGAAAGGGTTGCAGCCATACTGGTGGAAAAATCCCGAAAACTGGTTGAAGAGAACGGTGGCGACCAGCTGAGCACTGGCACGTACACCAGCATCAACCAAAACCAAATTACCGTTCGCACCTACCTGACCGCGCCTGATGTACGGCCCATTCAAACCGCTGAATTCACCGACATGTGGCGTGAGGCAGTCGGTACCATACCCGGTGTGGATTCTTTGCGTTTTGCAGCAGACTCCGGCGGCCCCGGCGGCGGTGCAGGCCTAACAGTCGAGTTAAGCCACAGGGATGTGGATACCTTGCGGGAAGCAGCTGAGCAACTGGCTGCCCGGCTGGCAGATTACTCGCGACTCTCAGAAATTGACGCGGGCTTTCAAGAAGGCAAGCAGCAGTTTAACTTCACGCTGAAGGAAGAGGCTCGCCGCTTGAGCCTGAGCTCCAATGAAATTGGCCGCCAAGTGCGTGCTGCATTTTTTGGTGCGGAAGCCCTTCGCCAACAACGGGGGCGTAATGAAGTGAAGGTGGTGGTAACGCGGCCTGAAACGGAACGCCAATCCCAAACGGATGTTCGCGATTTGCTGATTCGCACCCCCGACGGTGTGATGGTGCCGCTGCACGCCTTGGTGGAACTGAACCCCGACCGTGCCTACGCCAGCATTACCCGGAAGGATGGGCGTAGAACAATCAATGTGACTGCAAACGTCACCCCAAGAAAAGACGGGCAGCGAGTCAAGCAAACCATCGAAGCAGATGTACTGCCCGGGCTGCTGGCGGATTACCCCGGTTTGACTTACAGTTTTGAAGGCCGTCAGGCAGTACTGGCCGATTCAATCAAAGCATTGGGCCAAGGCTACCTGCTGATACTCTTGGTGATTTACGTGCTGCTTGCCATACCCACAGGCAGTTATTTACAGCCCTTGATCGTGATGCTAGCCATACCCTTCGGCATTTTGGGTGCCATAGTTGGCCACATGGTGATGGGTTACAGCATGAGCATCATTTCCATGATGGGTATTATTGCGCTATCAGGCGTGGTGGTGAATGACTCGCTGGTGATGGTGGACTACGCCAACTCCAAAGTCAAAGAGGGAATGACTCCCCTTGAGGCCATTTGTTGCACAGGCGCAAGGCGGTTTAGGCCCATTATGCTAACCACCATCACCACCTTTGGCGGTTTGGCGCCAATGATTTTTGAAACATCGAGGCAAGCTCGGTTCATGATACCCATGGCCATTTCGCTTGGCTTTGGGGTATTGTTTGCTACAGCCATTTCGCTGTTGCTGGTGCCCTGTTTGTTCATGGTGATTGAAGACATTCGTGCTTGGGTTAAAAAACTGACCGACACAGAAAAACCAGCTTCTGAAACTCTTTAAGGATTCAAGCCCAGTGCCCGACAAATTGCCGTCGCTTATGCCAGAACAAACCGCCACGGGTCATGAATTCTTGACCACCCGGGAGGTGGCGGATTTGCTTCGAATCAAAGAACGCAAGGTCTATGATTTGGTGGCCGAGGACGCTATACCCTGCATCAAGGCCACTGGCAAACTGCTGTTTCCAAGGGCGGCTTTGAAAGCTTGGTTGGGGCAAAATGATGCGCACAGGCCGAATGTGGTGAGTGGCAGCCATGACCCCTTGCTGGACTGGGCGATCCGTGAGTCTGCTTGCGGTTTGGCCACACAACTGGATGGCAGCCTGAGTGGATTGGATTGCTTTGAAGCCCGCAACAGCTTGGCCACTGGCCTGCATGTGCTTGATGTTGACGCAGGCGTGGAAAGTTGGAATACCCACGTGGTGCTGGATCGATTTGCGCAAACCCCAGTGGTACTCATTCACTGGGCATGGCGCAAACAAGGTTTGGTGCTGGGTAAAAATCATGCATCGATTAACAGTTTGATTGAACTGAAGGGCTGCCGCATTGCAATACGGCAAGCAGGCGCGGGCGGAATGATTTTGCTCCAACACGAGTTGAAAACTGCTGGCTTAAGTTTGAATGATTTTGAAGTGGTAGACACCTGCCGTACAGAGTCGGAGGTTATTGCTGCCGTGGCCAGTGGGCAGGCAGACTGCGCGCCAGGCCTTGAAAATTTAGCGGCTTTGTATGGGCTGGATTTTTTGCCCTTGCGTGAGGAACGTTTCGACTTGCTGGTGGACAGGTACAGTTACTTCACACCCGCTTTTCAGACACTGCTGGAATTCACACACAGCGAGATTTTTCAAAAGAAGTTAATTCACATGCCCGGCTACAACACAGAGGCCTTGGGCAAAGTGGTTTGGTTGCCAGAGGCATTCTAAATGGAAGCGCCCGGCATAACAGCTGAAGTTAAACTCAACCATCGAGGAGAGGAAAACATGAAATTTTTGGGAATCTCTGGCAGTCTGCGCAAAGCATCCAACAACACTGGCCTGCTAAGGGCTGCACAACAAAACCTACCCGCTGGCGTAACGATGGAAATCGCAGACCTAAGCGAGGTGCCCTTCTTCAACTCAGATTTGACTGAGCGCCCCGCTTCGGTGGAAAGGCTGTTCAAGCAAATGGCAGAGGCAGACGCATTTGTGCTGGCCTGCCCTGAATACAATTACTCACTGGCCCCTGCGCTCAAGAATGCGATTGACTGGGCATCCCGCTTTCCAGACAACACTTTGCTGGCAGGCAAGGCCTGCGCCATAGTTAGCTCTGGAGGAGGGATGGGTGGAGCCCGATCTCAATACCACTTCAGACAAGTGTGTGTCTATGTGGACCTACACCCTTTGAACAAACCCGAAGTGTTTGCAAAATCATTCAGCGACTCTTTCGACACCTATGGCAACTTGGTTGATCAAAAAGTGATTGCACTGCTGGCAGAGCAAATGGCCACCTTAAAAAAATGGGCTCAGAAGCTGAGCCCAAATTAACGCAAGGCGCCAGTACTTATTTTGGAGCGTTCGGGAAAAACAAGGACAAACCGTTTTTCTGGTACGCTGCAATCACAGCTTGACCTTTGGGTGAAACAATCCAGTCATTGAACACTTGGGCTTCTTTTGCTTTTACGTTGGGGCACTTGGCGGCGCTGACTGGAATGACACCATATTGATTGAACATTTTGGTGTCGCCTTCCACTACAATTTTGTAGTCTGACTTGTTTCCAAACGCAATCCAAGAAGCGCGGTCCGCAAGCACGTAGGCCCCCATGCCAATGCCCGTGTTAAGGGTTGCACCCATGCCTGAACCTGTCTCGCGGTACCACTTCCCACTTGAGGCTTTGTAGTCTACCCCGCCCTCTTTCCACAATTGCTGCTCTAGTTTGTGGGTTCCGCTGTCGTCACCGCGAGAGGCAAACAATGCGCCCTTGCTGCTGATGGTTTGCATGGCTTTGATCACATCCCTGCTACCTGCAATACCCGCAGGGTCTTTACCTGGGCCCACAATCACAAAGTCGTTGTACATCACATCGGTGCGCTTGGTGCCAAATCCCGAGGCCACGAATTTTTCTTCATCCGCCTTGGCATGCACCAACAGCACATCTCCATCGCAATTTTGCGCATTCTTGATGGCCTGGCCCGTGCCTACAGCAATCACTCGAACATCAATACCCGTGTCCTTCTTGAACTGAGGAAGTAGATGTTCATACAAACCTGAATTCTGTGTGGAGGTGGTTGATTGAACAACGATAAAAGGTGCGTCTGCCGCAAGGGCTTGACTGGACAAAGCGGCGGCGCCAATGGCGATTGCAGACAGGGTTTGTACCGCTAACTTAAAAGGTGTGGACTTCATTTCGACTCCCAATAAAAATCAATTTTAAATTTCATGATCGAGCAACAATTCCCCAGCCAGATAAGCTTTTGCTTGCTTGGTTTGTGGGTGCTTTAAAAACGCCTGGGTATTTTGTTTTTCCAAGAATTGCCCCTTGTGAATAAAAACAACCTCTTGAGCAAGACGCATGGCCTGACCCTGATCATGGGTCACGATGATGACTTTGACGCCCGCAGCGCTTGCTTTTCGAACCAAGTCCTCCAGCAAAAAGGTGGCTTGAGGGTCCAAGCTGGCACTGGGCTCATCCAGCAACAACAGTGCAGGCTGGCAAGCCAGCGCCCGCAATAGGGAAAGCCGCTGCTGTTCGCCACCCGACAATTTGCGGGCCGGTGAGTTTGCAAGCCCAGTCATTTGGCCCAAGTCCAGCAATTGCGCGCAACGCAACTGACTGGCCTCAGACTTAAAACCAGCCAATTTGAGTGCATGCATCAAGTTGCCTTTGACACTGCGACGCAACAACACAGGCCTTTGAAACACGAAACCCAAATGCCCTTGAATACTTTGCTGGCCATCACCCAACTGGACAGACCCAGCGTCCTGGCGAATAAGCCCAGCAATCAAACGCAGCAAAAGGCTTTTGCCCGCGCCGTTTGGACCCATGATTGCGGTAATACCTGCAATGTCAGTATCAAAGCTGATTTGATTAAGGACTTTTTTACCACCCAAGCTCAAACAAATGCCTGTTAACTGGAGGGGTAACAGCGATTGGCCATTGGGCAGCATGGGTTTGAACAGATCGAATTGCATGGCGCGCCTAAGCATAAGACAACTTTTGTGCGCTTTGTCGCAGCAAAAACAAGGCGGCATTGATGATGATGGACAAGGTAATCAGGATCAAACCCAACCCCAAGGCCAGTGCCAACTCACCTTTGGAGGTTTCAAGCGCAATGGTTGTTGTCATCACGCGGGTTAGGTTTTCAATATTGCCCCCAACAATAATGACGGCCCCTACTTCAGCCAATGCACGGCCAAGACCGGCCAATGCACTTGTCATCAACGAATAGCGAGAGTCCCAAAGCAAGGTGGTCAAGGTTTGAAAACCGCTGGCATTCATGGAACGCAGCATTTCGTCGTATTCGGTGTGAAAGTCTTCAATCACCTGCCGAGCAAGTGCCGCAATGATTGGCGTGACGAGCACCACTTGAGCAATCACCATGGCAGTGGGTGTGTAAAGCAAGCGCATAGAACCCAACGGGCCCGATGCCGACAACAGCAGGTAGATGCACAAACCCACCACCACCGGTGGCAAGCCCATGAGTGAGTTAAGAAAGACAACCAAAGCCATACGGCCGGGGAAACGGCCTACTGCCAAAGCGGCGCCAATTGGGAATGCGATACAGCAAGCAATCGTGACTGCGGTGAATGTCACTTGAAGTGACAAGCCAATGATGCTGAGCAGCTTTGCATCGGCTTGAAGAATGAGCATAAAGGCCTGTTGAAAAGCCTCTCCGAAAGTCTGCATGTCTATCCCAGTGCTGCATATTTATGTCTTTTTTTCATTGTAGTGTAATTATTTGCAGATTCTGGTGATTTTTTCCCTAAAAATACTCAGGGTTATCCATCATGCCGTGCTGGGTTTAGGGATCAGCTTGCACAATTGCAGCCGTCAGACCTTGTTCCCTCTTGCTGCTCACAATCACAATCGACAGACCGGAACGCTTGGTGCCGCTTTTCTCCGGGCTCCACAGCATGCTTAGATTCATAGGTGCAGATGTGTTTTGTCGCCCGGCGCGTCCCCTGAAGCGCTTATCCGGTTCTGTCCGATTGCGCTTGCGCGGCAGCTTGGGGCGGTGACAATGCTGGCGGCATCGGCATCGGCATCGGCATCGGCATCGGCATCGTCCCCAGCGCAGTCACCCAAGCGCAGTCACCCAAGCGCCGTCAGCCTGAAGCCTTGCTGCGATTGAAGAAGGGCCGCCGCTAAAGCGCTCGCAACTGTCCATTGCGCTTCAGCCCTAAGGCTGAAGAGCCCCCGCGTCACGCATGTTTGAGCTAGAACCAGAACTTGGGAAGTTCTGGTTCAGCGAGTTGCGTGCGGGGCATGGACAGGCAGAGGGTGTGCGAAGACAAGGCCCTTCAAGCAGCAACGGCTCAGGCCGAGGTGCGAAGCGGTGACGTAGCAACACCGAAGCAGCAACGATGCAACACCAAAGCAGCAACGAAGCAACGAAGCAGCAACGAAGCAGCAACGACTCAGGCAGAGGCGCGAAGCGGTAATGGTGATGATGCCAATAAAAAACCGCCCGAAGGCGGTCTTTACTTGACGCAAACTTGACGAAAGTAACCGCTTATTTCAATGCAGCAAACGCCTTGTCACGAATGTCATCCACCGAGCCTACCCCAGCAATTTTGCGATACTGCGGTGCATTTGCATCACCCAGCGCCGCCCACTTGCCGTAGTAGTCCACCAATGGACGAGTCTGGCTTTCGTACACATCCAAACGCTTGCGCACGGTTTCCTCTTTGTCGTCATCTCGCTGAACCAAAGCATCACCCGTGACGTCATCAATACCTTCCTTTTTGGGAGGATTGAAGCGCACATGGTAACTGCGTCCAGAAGCGGGGTGCACGCGGCGACCGCTCATGCGTTCGATAATCTCACTGTGGGGTACATCGATTTCCAACACGAAATCAATCTTCACACCAGCCGTTTTCATGGCTTCAGCCTGTGGAATTGTGCGGGGAAAGCCATCAAACAAGTAACCATTCTGGCAGTCGGCTTCTTTCAAACGCTCTTTCACCAAATTAATGATGATGTCGTCCGACACCAAACCACCTGCATCCATCACTTTCTTGGCTTCCAGGCCCAAAGGCGTGCCTGCCTTCACAGCTGCACGCAGCATGTCTCCAGTTGAAATTTGGGGAATCCCAAACTTATCCTTGATGTACGCCGCTTGTGTACCCTTGCCTGCACCAGGCGCACCTAAAAGAATCAAACGCATATTTGCCTCAAATGTATTAAATTCTGTGATTGACCACGGGAATGCGTCACGTCGCGGCCGATATTGCAATGGTTGAGGATCGGGCTTTTTTAGCCTCTTCTCAGATCAGATTGCTCAATTTTGACATGAAATAAGACATGAATATTGACACGGTCTACTTGCATCAAACTTACCCGATGTACAAAAAGACTGTGCAACACCCATACTTCTTGTCACTCGCGGTGCATGAAGTGGGCCCTCACCCGTTCTAAGTCCTCGGGGGTGTCCACGCCCGCTGCCGGAGCATCCTGAATCATACACACTTTTATCTGAAACCCATGCGCAAGTGCCCGCAGTTGCTCCAGAGATTCGAGTTGCTCGATTTGAGCAGGTGGCAAATTTTGGTAATGTCTAAGGAAATGTGTCCGGTAGGCATACAGCCCAACATGCCTGAAACCAGTGGGTTTAAGTGGCAATTCTAGAATTTGTTGTGCAGATTGACCTGCCAAGGTGTCCCGAGGGTAAGGGATGGGAGCACGTGAAAAATACAAAGCGTTCCCGTTTTCTTGAAGCGCGATTTTGACCACATTGGGGTTCATAAAATCCGCCCAATCGTGAATGGGGTGTGCGCAGGTTGATATGGCCTGATCGCCCTGCAGCAGGGCCAGCGCAACTTGATTGATCACCTCGGGGTCAATCAGCGGTTCATCCCCTTGCACATTCACAACCACTTGGCCATCAGCCCAAGCTTGTTTTGCCGCGACTTCGGCAATGCGGTCTGTGCCGGTGGGCCAATCGCTGCGGGTCATCATGGCTTTAATTCCGTGCGCCGCGCAGGCTTTCAGAATGTCTTCGTGATCGGTTGCAACAATGACTTCATCGGCCTTTGACAGCAAAGCGCGTTCAGCCACACGGACCACCATCGGCTTGCCCGCAATGTCTGCCAAGGGTTTGCCGGGCAAACGTGTGGATGCAAACCGTGCAGGAATAACCGCTTTGAACATAGGCCCAGCCCCCGGTGCTTAATGTTTAATTGACTTGATGATCGGAGTGGTCCAGCGGCACAGCCTGTTCAACAATCATGATCGGAATGCCGTCGCGAACCGGGTAGGCCAGTTTGTCGGCCTTGCAGACCAAGTAACCGTCAGTGAGGCGCTTTTCCAGCTTGCCTTTACAAATTGGGCAAACCAATACGTGAACCAAATGAGCGTCCAATTGCATTCTCCAGTTGATGGATGAGCGCTGGGGGCAAAGTGACTTTCACATCCACCACCCAAAGCCTTGATTCCTGAAGCGGCAATTTTACGGCATCTTTACCTGTGGTCAGCAAGATTTCATGCGGCAAACTTTCGCAAAATTCAGCGGGGTAGTCAAAATGATCGGGTAGTCCAATGGATTTCCCCACGGGAATGTTGATTTTTTTCAAGGCTTTGAAGAACTTATTGGGATTTCCAAGCCCTGCAAATGCACACACATCTTTTGTTGCCCAAATCGTTTGGGCTTCAGAAATGGAGAGAATTCGCCCGGTTTGCATGTGGCGAAACTGGTGTGGAACGACTTTGATCTCATGAATGTGCGCACTTAGTTCCGCCCTGAGTTCTTCACTTCGTTCTTTGCCGAGTGCCGCGCTCAACACTTCGGCAGACACATTCGAGGCAAGTATGGCATCCACCGTGTGTAGCCGCGTCAGGGGCTCCCGCAATGGGCCAGCTGGAATCATTTTCCGATTGCCCACCAGGCGGTCATCAAACACCACCCATTCCAAAGTTCTTTCCAGTTTGTGGTGCTGCAAGCCATCATCAGACACCACCAAGTCCAAATCGGGGTGGCGGTCTATCAAGGCGAGGTAAGCCTGTTTGCGTTGCGCGCCTACTGCAATCGGGCATTGGGTTTGTTCGAGTAGCCAGGCCGGTTCATCACCAATTTGCTTGGCATCGAGCGTGGGCGCTTGGCTTGCCCCACTCAAACCTGGCGACAAAACCACCACGGTGGATGATTGCTTGCCATAGCCACGGCTAACAATGCCCACCTTCAGGCCTTGGGCTTTCAATGTTTCACATACAGCCAGCACAACCGGGGTTTTGCCTGCCCCGCCTGCAATCAAATTGCCAACGACTAACACAGGGGGTTGGGTGGGTTTTCGACTGGCCAGCGCTTTGCTGTGCTGCTGTGTGGCCCAACGTAAACCCCTGTAAATCAGGCTGAGCAGCGCCAGCGGCCCAGTGAGCCAGCCCGCGTTTGCACCTTCATACCAAATGTCCGTCAGCTTTTTTTCAAAAGTGGCTGGTTTGGCTTTTGGCGCATGGGGTGCAGGGTTGGCAGGCATCATGGGTGGCTAGGGTTTGCCCAGTTTACCTAGGCTATTGTTTGGCCGCGGTGGCAATGGAAACTCGGCTTACCCCCAGCGATGCAAGCATGTCCATCACTGTCACCACAGACTGGTGGGTGGCGGTTGCATCGGCTTCCAAAATGGCTTTCAATTCATCTTTTTTCAAGCCAGGTTTGGACAATTCTTGGCTCAGTGCCACTCGCAAGTTGGATTCAGAGTTAAAAGATTGTGCACCCAAGCTGTAATTGCCGTCCTTGCCAATTCGGACGCGAATGGGTTCTTGTGGATCTTCGCTGGACTGTTTTTGGTTGACGCCCGGCAGTTCAACCTTCAACTGGCTTTGACGCACGAATGAAGTCGACACCACCAAAAAGATGACGATGACCAACAAAATATCGATCATTGGTATCAGGTTAATTTCCGGAGGATCTGTATCGATGGGTCGTCGAATTTTCATGATCGGGCAGGTTTGGCAGATTTTTGTTTGGCAACCAAAAGCAACTGCTCCAAAGGTTGCACTTCTTGCTCTATTTTGTCCAAGATTTGACCAATGCGCATTTTAAGCAGGCGGTAAGCCACCAAAGCGGGAATGGCAACAATCAAGCCAAATGCTGTGTTGTACAAAGCCACCGCAATACCCGCTGCAATTGCTTCAGGGCTTTGAACGGCTTGGCCTTGGGCGGCAAAAATATCAATCATGCCCACCACAGTACCCAACAAACCCATCAGCGGGGCTGCACTGGCTATCAGGGCCAGCACATCAAGGTGCTTCTCCAGCGCTTTGCTGACCACTTCTGCTTTTTCTTGCATGGCAAGCGCAACGTCGCTGCCATTCATGTGCGCAGTCAGGCCCTCGGCCAGTATTGAACCCAGCGCGCTGTGCGAGGCCAATCGGCTGATGTTTTGTTTTTCAGCAAACTGGGGCAGGGTTTTTGTAACCTCTTGTGCAAGGTTTGCTGGCACTAATATCGATGGTCGCAGTGCCCAAATTCTTTCAATGACAATTGCCAGTGCCACCACGGATGCAAAAATCAACGGCCAAATCGGCCAACCCGCAGCTGTAATGATGGACCACACATTAGACTCCTTAAACCTAAGACCGCGACTCTAACCAAAATCCGCCCCAATGACAAATAAGGCTTGCGATAAGGGTGTGAAAAAAATGTGGATAACTTTGGGGAAAAGTCCGCTAAACGGAATGAAATTCGGGGCTTAGTGAGTCCCCCAAAAAAAATTGAACTTTTTAATAAAAAATAACCTTTATATATCAAACACTTGAACGGATCGATTGGTCCTCCAGATGACTTGCAATCAATTTGTCATTTTGGTAGGGCTGTGGATATGTCTAATTTTTTGAAGTGCAAAACCGGGATGATAGAAAGCAAAACCCCTTTCAGTGTGAGTGAGTTATCCGCATACCTCAACCAAATTCTAAGAAGCAATTTGCCAGTTGCAAAAGTGGTGGGCGAAATTTCACAACTGACTCGCGCAAGTTCCGGTCACTGGTATTTAACCTTGAAAGACAACTCTGCGCAAATCAAGGCGGTCATGTTTCGTCAGCGAAATGTCTTGGTTGGTTTTGTTCCGCAGTTGGGCGATCAGGTTGAGATTCTGGCTCAGGTCAGTGTGTATGAACCACGTGGCGATTTACAACTGACCATTGAAACTTTGAAGCGGGCAGGGCAAGGCAGCTTATTCGAGCAGTTTGTAAAACTGAAGGAAAAGCTAACTGCCGAAGGCCTTTTTGATGCCGAGCACAAACGGCCATTGCCCCAGTATGTTTTTCGCGTGGGGGTAATAACCTCCTTACAAGCGGCAGCGCTGGCTGATATACGTCGCGCTTTGCAAAGGCGTGTGCCCCACATTCAATACCATGTGCACCACACCTTGGTGCAGGGTGAGGGGGCTGCAACAGCCATCGTAAAAGCACTCAGGGACGCGGATGCCCAAGGCTACGATGTGCTGATTCTGGCCCGTGGCGGTGGCAGTTTGGAGGACCTTTGGTCATTCAATGAAGAGGCGGTGGTTAGGCAGGTACACGCTTGTGAAACACCCATCGTGGTCGGGGTGGGGCATGAGTCTGATTTCACCTTGGCTGAACTTGCTGCCGATTTGCGGGCGGCCACACCCACTGCAGCGGTGGAGTTGATTAGTCGGTCTACCGCCGAGTTGTTGGGCGAGGTGGAGTACCGCTACGAGCGCATGCAAGTGATGTGGAATCGCCAAATGCAGCGCTTGGCTCAAAAAGTTGATCGTGCTGAGATGGGCCTTGTTACCCCAGACAAATATGTGGAGCGCTTGGGCCAACGCACCGACAATGCGTGGGGATTGCTGCGGCAGAACATGAACAACCTGGTTGATCGATGCAGTCGCTCCCACGCTCAAACCGCGCAAAGCCTGCGCAGGCATGTTGCTCAGAATTTGCGCGACCTGTCCTCGGACTTGCAATCCCATACCCTCCAATTGCAGAGCCTGCGCCATAAAGTTGAGCAGCGGGAGGACCTACGCCTTCAGAAGGCCGAGGCTGTGCTGCAAGCCTTGTCCCCACAACGCAATCTCGAAAAAGGCTATGCATTCATGCAGGTACCCAGCACAGACGGGTCGGGCAAAGTGGTTGCCTCCATTGCTCAGGCGGCTGTGGGCAGCATGCTAGAAGCCACCCTTGCAGACGGCAAACTGACGCTTGAGGTACAAGAGAAGCGGGCAAGCTGACCCCCTTTGGCAAAACCGGGCAATTTTGGGGCTAGAATCTATGGGAAGCGAGTAATTCCGCATGACCAGACAATGAAGCAGTCAATCATTCAACCAATGATTTAAATTGAGAGGATCAAACCATGGAACACACACTACCCGCCTTGCCCTATGCAATGGACGCTTTGGCCCCACACATCTCCAAGGAAACATTGGAGTTTCACTACGGTAAGCACCACCAGACCTACGTGACCAACCTGAACAATTTGGTCAAGGGCACTGAGTTTGAAAACAGCACGCTGGAAGACATCGTTAAGAAGTCCACTGGTGGCATGTTCAACAACGCCGCTCAAATTTGGAACCACACCTTCTACTGGAACGGTTTGGCACCTCAAGCAGGTGGCGCGCCCACTGGTGCTTTGGCTGCGGCAATTGATGCAAAGTGGGGCTCCTTTGATGCATTCAAAGAAGCCTTCACAAAAAGCGCAATTGGCAACTTTGGTTCCAGCTGGACATGGTTGGTCAAAAAAGCCGACGGTTCACTGGACATCGTGAACACCAGCAACGCAGCAACGCCATTAACAACAGCTGACAAGCCTTTGTTAACTTGCGACTTGTGGGAACATGCTTACTACATCGATTACCGCAATGCGCGCCCCAAGTACATTGAGTCCTTCTGGGCTTTGGTGAACTGGAATTTTGCTGCGGCCAACTTTGCCTAATTACAATCAGCGCAATTAAAAAAGCAGTATCGAATAAGCAAAACCCCCTCGCCACTTGGTGGTCAGGGGGTTTTTGTTGGCTTGGTTTTGTTTAAAAGTTTGAGTTGGGCACCCGGCCCGATGTTTTTCTTGGCAAACCACAGTCGGTTCATTTCCAGAGCCCAAGTGGCGGGTTTTTCAGAGCAGTGAGCCTCTGTTGTGCCTGCTTGCATTCCTTCCACATTGATTACACGCAGCTCTTTGTCCATAAAAGCCACATCCAGATCAATCAGCGTGTTTTTCATCCACATGCATTGAGTTTCCGCTTGATCGAAGCGAAACAGCATGCCTTGGTTCTCCGGCATTTCTGCCCGAAACATCAAGCCTTTTTGCCGTTCCAGCGGCGTATCTGCCATTTCCACTTGGATGAATTGCCCCTCTATGCTGGCTTTTTGCAAGCCTTCAGCTTGTAGGATGGGCGAGTAAAGAAACGATGCAGCAATCGAGAAAACTAGCAAAGCGGGCAGCACATTGACCCCTGTGTCAGAGAACTGAAAGAAGTTCAGGTTATCATACCCCTATAGCGTAATAAGGAATTACATTTCACATTACGAAATAATTGTGATTTGTCTCTCGTCGGGATACACTATCTAGAGCATTGCCTCTAAGTGGGCCCCCTAACAATTTGGTAAGAAGCGGAGTGAGCATGTACCAACACATACAAGTACCTAAAGTCGGTCAAAAAATCACAGTCAATCCTGACTTTTCCTTGAATGTACCTGATCAGCCGATTATTCCTTTTATTGAAGGGGATGGCACAGGTTTTGACATTACACCCGTAATGATCGACGTCGTAGACGCAGCCGTGGCTAAAGCTTACGGTGGCAAGAAAAAAATTAGCTGGATGGAAGTGTACGCTGGTGAGAAGGCAACCAAAGTGTATGGCCCCGATGTGTGGCTGCCAGAAGAAACGCTGCAAGTGCTGAAAGAATATGTGGTGTCCATCAAAGGCCCATTGACAACACCGGTTGGCGGCGGCATTCGCTCCATCAACGTGGCCATGCGTCAAGAGCTGGATTTGTATGTGTGCCTGCGCCCCGTGCGCTACTTCCCCGGCGTGCCCAGCCCAGTGAAAGAGCCCGAAAAAACGGACATGGTGATCTTCCGTGAAAACTCAGAGGACATTTATGCCGGCATCGAGTTCGAAGCCAAGTCTGACAAAGCCAAAAAGCTGATCAAGTTTTTGCAAGACGAATTCAACGTCACAAAAATTCGCTTCCCCGAGACTTCAGGCATTGGCATCAAGCCCTGCTCAAAAGACGGTTCAGAGCGCCTGTTCCGCAAAGCAGTGCAGTACGCGATTGACAACAAAAAGCCTTCCGTGACCATCGTGCACAAGGGCAACATCATGAAGTACACCGAAGGCGCGTTTGCTTCATGGTGCTACGGCTTGGCAAAAAGCGAGTTTGGTGCAGAGCTGTTGGATGGTGGCCCATGGTTGAAAATCAAAGCCCCTCACGGCGACATCGTAATTAAAGACGTGATTGCCGATGCTTTCTTGCAGCAAATTTTGCTGCGTCCCGCAGAGTACAGCGTGATTGCCACCATGAACCTGAATGGCGACTACATTTCTGACG
This sequence comes from Limnobacter sp., assembly GCA_029866125.1. Taxonomy (GTDB): domain Bacteria; phylum Pseudomonadota; class Gammaproteobacteria; order Burkholderiales; family Burkholderiaceae_B; genus Limnobacter. The sequence goes on along the minus strand of JARWZZ010000004.1, from coordinate 142,275 downwards.
CTTTGGCGGCCCAAGTGGGCGGTATTGGTATTGCCCCCGGTGCCAACTTGTCAGACACGATTGCGATGTTTGAAGCCACGCACGGCACAGCACCCAAGTATGCAGGCAAAGACTACGTGAACCCCGGTTCAGAAATTCTGTCAGCAGAAATGATGTTGCGCCACATGGGCTGGTTTGAAGCAGCGGACATGATTATTGAATCCATGGGCCGTTCAATCAACTCCAAGAAAGTGACGTATGACTTTGCACGTTTGATGGAAGGCGCTACCCAAGTGAGTTGCTCCGGCTTCGGTCAAGTCATGATCGAAAACATGTGAGCTGAGTGCAATATGAGCGACATCAAAGAACTGGTTATTGAAGATTTGGTAGTGGGTGAAGGCAAAGAGGCCGTCAAGGGCGCGTTAATTCGTGCGCACTACCGCGGTACTTTGCTGGATGGCAAAGAGTTTGATTCCTCTTATGGCCGTGGTCAGCCTTTCGAGACTGTCATCGGCGTAGGCCGGGTCATTCAAGGTTGGGACCAAGGCATTCCGGGCATGAAGGTTGGGGGCAAGCGCAAGCTTTCCGTACCTGCCCACTTGGCTTATGGCTCACGCTCAATGGGCCCGATCAAGGCCAACTCCGACCTTATTTTTGAGGTTGAATTGGTCGAAGTGCTGACGCGAGACTGAAGTACCGAGACTGAAGTACCGAGGCTGATCTTCGCTTCATCACTCCAGCAACATCAACCTAGGGAAGCGCTTGTTTCCCTAGGTCGTTCTGCTTCAAATACCTTTTCAGTATTTGGTCCAAGTGGTCCAAATCCAGCGGCTTGATCAAAAAATCATTCATTCCCAATTTCAAGCACCGCTCTTTCTCGCCTTCCATCGCATGGGCAGTTAAAGCAACAATGGTCAGGTTTTGGTTTACCTCGCCCACTTGGCCTTCACGAATCATCGCGGTGGCTTGGTAGCCGTCTATTATTGGCATTTGACCGTCCATCAGCACCAAATCGGCAGTGTTGCCTCTCAAGTAGTGGATTGCTTCTTCTCCGTTGTTGGCGGTGATCACAGTAAGCCCGCGTTTTTCCAATGCCAGTTTCACAATTTTTTGGCTGACAATCGAATCCTCCACCAAAAGCACCTTGCCGCTTAATGCTGCCTGCCCAGAAAACCCACCTACCGTATTCGATCGACCGCTTGGCAATCCACTTTTCAGGTTGTCCAGAAGATCCTGAATTTTCTTGAAGGAAATAGGTCGGAAGATGGAATGGGTTCGAAGCCGTTCCACCTCAATCGAATCCTCACGTTCATGGCTAACAGATCGAATGGTAAGTAAATCCAATTTGCCCGACTGAACCAGATTAACCACACTGTCAGATTGGCTCAGGTCCTTGAGCGATTTCCCGTAGTCCAGCACCAAAATAGGTACTGCCTTGTTGATTTGGGAAGCGGTAGGGCTGGTTGCGTCGGTGGCAATATTGACGGTGCAGCGTTCTAAAAAGTCATCCAAGTCATGCACAGGGGTGCAATTGAGGATACTGAGGTAATTGAGAAGCGACTGTTTGACATCAGGCGTCGTGGCGATGATGTGGATTAGTATGCTCCCTTGTTCTTTTTCTGCCTGCGGGGCTTTGTCCTTGGTTTGGGCATCGATTTTGACTGGAATCGACAACTCAACTTCGGTACCCACACCCAGCTCACTGCGCAGTTGGATGTTCCCGCCCATCAGGTGAATCAATTCCCGCACAATTGCCAAACCCAAGCCTGTGCCGCCGCGATTGCGCGAGTCCAAATAGTGACTGGCCTGTTTAAATCGATCAAACACAGTGCCGAGTGCCTCTTTTGGAATACCGGTACCGGTGTCCCTAATTTTGAGGTTCAGAAGGCCTCGGTCGCTGTCTGCCGGGTTGGGTAAGACCTCACATTCCAGCGTGACGCACCCTTTGTCTGTGAACTTGATTGCATTGCCCACCAAATTGAAAACAATCTGCTTGAGTCTTAGAAAATCAGACTCAATGTGCAGCCCCTGTACGGGCTTGATAGGGCACACCAATTCAATATTTTTCCTGTCAGCCTCAATGCCAAAACTTTGGTTTACTTCTTCGAAAAGCTCCGCCAATTCAAACTCGGACATGGACAAGGTCATCAGCCCGCTTTCAACCTTGGAGATGTCCAGAATGTCATTAAGCAGCTTCAGAAGCGAGTTTGCACTGGCCCTGACCGTGTTGGTCAGGGAATGCTGCACCTCAGACATCTGCGTGTCCAACAGCAGCGCTGTGGCCCCCACAACCCCGTTCATCGGGGTGCGTATTTCATGGCTCATGTTGGCCAAAAATTGTGCTTGGGTTTGTTGGGCTTCCAGCGCCTTTTTTACAGAGTCGCGCAACTCGATTTGAATTTTCTCATTGTTACTGATTTGAGCTTGCAGGTTTGCATTGAGCTGAATCAGGTCGTCCAGGTTGGGAAGTGACAGCACTGTTTTTAACTTGGGAATCATGTAACCCGCAGTGATGATGGACACCACGGCGGTGAATACTTTTGCATAGCCTTGGTACATGTACATTGGGGTCCAAAGCGTCAGAATTCCAAACACATGAGTGACGCCGCATGCCAGAATAAAAGTGGCAAACAGGTAATAAAAGTTCTGCAGCTTGCCCAGGGAAAGCCTGCGGCTGATCCAAATCAAACTGATTGGAATGGAGAAATAGGCCAATGCAATCAACGCGTCTGACCCTACATGCATGGCCAGCAGGGTAGGGTTCCAGTTGATGCAAAAACCATGCGGCAGCAAGGTTTGCAGCGCGCTGGGGATTGTGTCAGTTATGGAGGTGTTTGGTACTGAGTTTTGCAAGGTTGTCTGCACCGAATTGAATGTGAACATTTGGCCCCCTCTGTTCAAACTGAGGTTAAGACCGTAGACCATGTTAATTCGAATGTAAAAAACTGTTTTGCGGAACTGGTGTGTATTCACCCATCTGTTGGTGGGTTGGAGCCCATGAAAAAAGCCAGCTTTTGAGAGCTGGCTTTTCACTTACTGCTTTAATTGCTATGCGCCAAAGGGCGTATTCAAGCTATTTTTAATTTCAGGCTGCGCTTGTTGCTTCAACCGGACAAATATTTTGTGCTTGTTTACCCTTGGGTCCTTCGACGATATCGAATGTGACTTTTTGGCCTTCCTTCAAAGAACGAAAACCATTGGACTGAATTGCAGAGAAATGAGCAAACAACTCTTCACTTCCTGAATCAGGTGTAATAAAGCCAAATCCTTTGGCATCATTGAACCACTTAACGGTGCCGGTCGCCATTGCGAGCCCTCCTTCTAAAAACTAAACTCCATTGACGACGACGCGTCAACTGCTCGCCACCCCTAGGTAGGCTTGGTTTAATGTTGAAACGGGAGTAACAATTGGTCAACAATACATTAGATACAATTTAGGTGTTTTCCCTTGTTTTTTGTAAATTCTTGGGAACTTATCGCGATACAGAATGTCCAGACGGCCGTATTGACCGCAATTAGTGCAAATCCAGGCCCCCCTGCTTGGTAAATTGTATTTTTATGCAGAGCTTCATACAATTTTTTTAATTGCTCATCCTTGAATTTATGATGTTTTTCATCCAAGACATAAGATAGAGCCTGTTAATCCCTGCTTCTCTGTGTTGCAGCGTCTACAGAAGTGATTACAATGAAGTTATGAGTACGCAGAATAACCCAACACCAGTACTGGAATCCAAGGAGCAGAAGGCTAAACTTCCTCCTATGTACCAAGTGGTTTTATTGAATGACGACTACACTCCTATGGAGTTTGTAGTCATTGTGTTGCAACAGTTTTTTGGTAAGGGCAGGGAGCAGGCTACCCAAATCATGCTGAAAGTGCATCGAGATGGGAAAGGAGTCTGCGGGGTTTATCCCAAGGACATAGCCTCGACCAAGGTTGAATTGGTCTGTAGTTTCGCAAGGCAGCACCAGCATCCGCTGCAGTGCGTGATGGAGGAAACATGATCGCGCAAGAGTTAGAAGTCAGTTTGCACATGGCATTTGTTGACGCACGTCAGCAAAAGCATGAATTCATAACAGTTGAGCATTTGCTATTGGCATTGCTTGACAACCCCTCCGCTGCGGAAGTGCTGCGCAATTGTTCTTGCGATATTGAAGAGATTCGCAAGAACTTGCAAAACTTCATTCGGGACAACACCCCTGTGGTGTCTGGCCAAGATGAAGTCGACACTCAACCTACGCTAGGCTTTCAGCGCGTTATTCAGCGCGCCATTATGCACGTGCAATCCACGTCCAATGGCAAGAAGGAAGTGACGGGTGCCAATGTGTTGGTTGCCATTTTTGGCGAGAAAGATTCCCACGCGGTGTATTACCTGCACCAACAGGGCATTACTCGCTTGGATGTGGTGAACTTCATTTCGCATGGCATCACCAAAACGCCGCAAGCGCCTCAGCCCAAGCAGGAAAGTGCGCCCAGCGAGAATCAAGAGCAGGAGGCGGAAGCGACTCAGGCTGGCGGTGAAAAGCAATCCCCACTGGATCAGTACACTCAAAACCTGAATGCCTTGGCGCGTGAGGGTAAGATTGATCCGTTGATTGGTCGCGAGGGTGAAGTTGAGCGTGTGATTCAAATCTTGTGCCGCCGCCGCAAAAACAACCCACTGTTGGTGGGTGAGGCTGGCGTGGGTAAGACGGCGATCGCCGAAGGCTTGGCTTGGAGAATTGTACAAGGTGAGGTTCCGGAAATTTTGGAATCGGCCCAGGTGCATTCCCTCGACATGGGCGCTTTGCTGGCGGGTACCAAATACCGCGGTGATTTTGAGCAGCGCTTAAAAGCCGTGTTGAAACAACTCAAGTCCAACCCAGACTCGATATTGTTCATCGACGAAATCCACACACTGATTGGTGCGGGTTCTGCATCGGGCGGTACGCTGGATGCGTCCAACTTGCTTAAACCGGCATTGTCTTCAGGCCAGTTGAAGTGCATTGGTGCAACCACCTTCACTGAATACCGTGGCATTTTTGAGAAAGACCATGCTTTGTCACGTCGCTTCCAAAAGATTGACGTGAACGAGCCTTCGGTTGAGCAGACGATTGAAATTCTGCGCGGCTTGAAGAGCCGTTTTGAAGATCACCACGGCGTGAAATATTCTGCAGCTGCAATTTCTGCTGCTGCTGAGTTGTCTGCCAAGTTTATCAATGACCGCCATTTGCCTGACAAGGCGATTGACGTGATTGATGAGGCCGGTGCGGCACAACGTATTTTGCCGAAAAGCAAACAGCGTAAAACCATTACCAAGGCGGATGTGGAAGACATCGTGGCAAAAATCGCCCGCATTCCACCTCAGTCTGTAAACACCGATGACCGCAACAAGCTGTCCACACTGGACCGCGATCTGAAGTCTGTGGTGTTCGGTCAGGACCCTGCGATTGAAGCGCTTGCCGCTGCAATCAAGATGTCTCGCTCTGGTTTGGGCAAGCCCGACAAGCCGATTGGCTCATTCTTGTTCTCAGGCCCTACGGGTGTGGGTAAAACAGAGGTGGCCAAGCAGCTGGCATTTATCTTGGGCATCGAAATGTTGCGCTTTGACATGTCGGAATACATGGAGCGTCATGCGGTGTCTCGCTTAATTGGCGCGCCACCCGGCTATGTTGGATTTGACCAAGGCGGTTTGTTGACCGAGGCCATCACCAAGAAGCCGCATTGCGTGCTGTTGCTGGACGAAATTGAAAAGGCGCACCCGGATGTGTTTAACATCCTGTTGCAGGTGATGGACAACGGCACGTTGACCGACAACAACGGGCGTAAAGCTGACTTCCGCAATGTGATCATTATCATGACCACCAACGCGGGTGCCGAAGCCTTGACCAAACGCAATATTGGCTTTACCGAGGCGAAAGTGCAGGGCGACGAGATGGAAGACATCAAGCGCATGTTCACGCCAGAGTTCCGCAACCGTTTGGACAGCATCATCAGCTTCCGTCCGCTGGACGAAGAAATTATCCTTCGCGTGGTGGACAAGTTCTTGATGGAGCTGGAAGAGCAGTTGCACCAGAAGAAAGTGGATGCCATTTTCACTGACGAGTTGCGTAAGCACCTTGGCAAGAAAGGCTTCGACCCGCTGATGGGTGCACGCCCAATGCAGCGTTTGATTCAGGACACGATTCGCAAGGCCTTGGCTGACGAGCTGCTGTTTGGCAAGTTGACTGGCGGTGGCAAAGTGACTGTGGACTTGATTGATGATCAGGTGCAGTTGAACTTTGGCGAAGCGGATACGGGTCAAGAAACTGAAAGCGGTGATGAAGTGATGCTGGACGAGTAAAGCTGATTTGGCTTTAAATTGTTTGGTTGTAAGAAGGCCCAAGTGTGAAGGTGCTTGGGTCTTTTCTATTGCGCGGGTCGTTTGTAGTGACGCCGTGCAACCGCAACCGGCTGACACCACCTTGTCATGTGGTGTACTGTTTGGTATGACGCCGTACAACCGCAACCGGCTGACACCACCTTGTCAAGTGGCGTACTGTTTGGTATGGCGCAGTGCAACCGCAACCGGCTGACCATGTTTGCTTGGTGACGCTTGTTTCCGGGCTCCGCTGCGTGCTTAGATTCATCGGTGTAGATGTGTTTTGTCGCCCGGCGCGCCCCCTGAATCGCAACCACGGTTCAGTCCGATTGCGCTTGCGCAGCGTCGTTATGGAGCGGTGACAATTTGGCTGCAGTGTGCGGCTTCAATTGAATTCGCGGGATGGTCCGAGTTACTACTTGGCACGTAGCCCCGCTCAGTGGGACTGAGCCACGCGCGCGATTCAAAAAGCTGCACCGGGCGACAAAACAATTGCGTATCGATGAATCTAAGCCCGCTCGGGCGCCCGGAAACAAGCGGCTTTAAGCGCGGTGGCCAGCCAATTGAGCTGGGCTACTAAAGAAGCCGTGCAGAAAAAAAGCAGCGTAGCAAAAGAAGCAGCGCAGCAAAAGAAGCAGCGCAGCAAAAGTACTCGCGCAGAAAATGGAGTCGCACAAGCAGCGCCCAATCAAGCTGCCAATTAACCCACCTGATGCAAACTCTGCGGATGCCCAATGCAACACTGATTGCGGCCGCTGTTCTTGGCCTGATACATCGCCTCATCGGCCACCAGCATGGCATTTTCCAGGCCGTGGCACTCTTCCAAGCTGGCAATGCCCGCTGAAAACTTGATCTTGCTGTCCGGTAGTTCGCGAATTCGGTCGATGATTCGCTTGGAGTCTTCTACCGTGCAATTGGGCAGCAAAATGGCAAATTCTTCGCCGCCAATTCGCGAAATTAAGTCGCAAGGTCGGAAGTTCAGCTTCAGCATGTGGCCAAACTCGATCAAACGACGATCGCCCGCATCATGACCGTGCGTGTCGTTGAATTGCTTAAAGTGATCAATGTCCAGAATGGCGACGCTGACCGCAGTGCGACCAAACTTGTTCATGTGGCGTATTTGCCTGGCGGTCAAATCAACCCAACCACGTCTGTTTAAAACACCGGTGAGGGGGTCTTTTCGGATCTCGTCATGCAGTGAGTTCATTTCCAAGGCATGTCGCTCGGACTCTCGCGCCTGTTTCCACAAATTCAGGCCCACCAACGCAAGGGAAAAGCCCAGCACTGCCACTGCCAGTAGCACATTGTTACGCTGCAATTCGCCGCTGCGGTCATCTTGAATACTGGATAGGTATTTCCCAAAACGGCTGAGGCCCTCACTCGTGGCAAACCATTCATCAATCAACCCGGTGATTGAATTGGAATAATCGTCGACATGCAAAACAGGGGTGGTGATGTTTTGATTGTGCGTTTTTTGAATTTTGAGCAGGATGCTGTCGAGTTGACCGGTCCAGTCGGTTAGCCCATAGTCTTTGTCCATGTTGTTGATGGCTTGAACTTGGATTTGAAGTTGAGTCACCAAATCGGAAGCGTCCGAATAGCCAGCCCTGTGCAGGCGTGCCTGTAAGCTTGGCTTTTGCGTCAAATGGTCCAAATGACGTAGGGCAGTGCTTTTGAGTATCAGGCTTTCAATTTGCCCTTCCAGCTCGCGGCGGTGCGCAGTTTCAGTGCGCAAGGATTGCACCTGAAACAGGTTGTAAATGGCGCTACCAGCCAACAAAATGCACAAAGACAGCCAGACGAAGCTAAACGCTTTCAACAAAAACGGCAGGAGACGGTTAAGTCCTCTGCCGTATTGATCTTTGAGATCCGTCTTCCATTCGTCAGCTACATTCATTGCACTCTGGAATTAAGTCATATTGACCTTTGTGGCATATGGTCCACCCGAGTTCCAAAATGTAGCCTAGTTTATGAATTTGTTTGTCGCAAGTCCACTCGCAGTGAATTTGTTCTTCGGTTCTGGATTTAAAAATGGGTGCTTACCGGGTGCCTGTGCTGCCAAATCCACCTGTTCCACGCTCTGTGGGGGTGAAGTCAGCCACGACTTTGAATTCAGCCTGTACAACCGGAAGAATCACCATTTGTGCGATTCTCTCCAAGGGTTCAATGGTCACTGGCACTTGGCTGCGATTCCACAAAGACACCATCAGGGGGCCTTGGTAGTCTGAATCGATCAAACCCACCAAATTGCCCAAGACCAAACCTTTCTTGTGGCCTAGGCCCGAGCGTGGAAGTAGGGTGGCGCAATAGCGAGGGTCGGCTAGGTAGATGGAAAAGCCAGTTGGAATAAGCTCAGCCTGGCCGGGTGCCAGCGTCATGGGCTCGCCGATGCAGGCGCGTAAATCAAGACCAGCGCTGCCGGAGGTGCCATAGGTGGGCAGGTTGTCACGGATGCGTTCATCCAGAATTTTGAGTTCGACAGGTAGGTTCATGGAGTGCTTTTATTGGGTGTTTAAGTTGTTTGTTGAATAATCTCGAGTACTTTCAAAGCGGCATCCAGCTTGGGCAAATGCTCCAGTTCAAGCCCTTGCGTCAATTTTGTGCCGAAAAGGGTGAGTTGTGTGTCTGCCGCGCCAAGTGCATGTTGCGCCAAATTGCCGATGATGAAGTCTGCTTTTTTCGAGCTTAATTTCTTTAATGCATATTCGTGCATGTTTTGCGTTTCTGCTGCAAAACCCACCACGGTTGTGCGCCTTTGGTTGTCGTTTGACCATTGGCCCACATCGGCCAAAATATCGGGATTCAATTCAAAGTCGATTTTCAGACCGATGGTTTGCGTGTCCGCATTGTCGATTTTCTTTTGCTTGTGGGTGCTGGGGTTTTTGATGCCGTAATCTGCCACAGCAGCCACGCCAATAAACACATCCACCAAGCCAGTTTGGATGGCTTGCATCACCTGGAGGTGCATGTCTTTGGCAGATTCTACCGGCACAATTTCCAAGCCGTATTGGGTAAGTTCGCTAGATTTTCCGCCCACTGGCCCACTTACCACCTGCACTTGTGCGCCCATCAACCATGCGGCTTGTGCCATGGCGTAGCCCATTTTGCCTGTGGAGCGATTGGTGATGCCGCGCACCGGGTCGATTGCTTCGAAGGTGGGGCCTGCGGTCAGCAGTATCATTTTGCCGGCCAGCGGTTTGGGGTTCAGGGCCCGGGCCAGTTCGTACACAATTTCATCGGCTTCCAGCATTCTGCCCGAGCCGACTTCGCCGCAGGCTTGTTCACCACTGGCTGGTCCTGCAATGTGCACGCCATCTTGGCGTAATTGCTGCAGGTTGCGTTGGGTTGCTGGGTTGTTCCACATTTCCACGTTCATGGCTGGGGCAATTAGCAAGTGGCAATTGCGGGCAAGTACCAAATTGTCCAGCAGGTTGTCAGCAAGGCCGTTGGCGTACTTTGCGATGGAATTGGCGGTTGCGGGTGCAATCAGCAAACAGTCGGCTGTGCGGCTAAGGTCAATGTGGGGCATGCCACGGTCGTTGTTTCCCTCTGGCCACTGCGACACATGCACAGGGCGACCTGACAAGGCTTGAAATGTAAGGGGCTGGATAAACTGAGTGGCTGATGGGGTCATCACCACATGGACTGTGCAGCCCTGCTTGATCAGCAGTCGCACCAGTTCTGCGGATTTGTAAGCCGCAATGCCACCACACACCCCTAGCGTGATAGTTTTGCCGCGTAAACCGGGCAGTTGAGGCAGGTCGTGCTTACTCATTACACTTACTCATCAAGCTTTCCCACTCAGATTGTCCATCCCAATTACCCATCACGCCCTTAAGCCTTGGGTTTTGCCTCAAGCTTGGATTTTTCCTCTCTGGCTTTACCAAACAGAATTTCGTCAATAATCAAGCCGATTGCACCCACTGATATGGCAATGTCTGCCACGTTAAAGGCAGGCCAGTGGTAGTTATTCACGTAAAAGTCCAGAAAGTCAATCACGGCGCCGTGCAATTGACGGTCAATTAAGTTGCCGATTGCCCCGCCCAGAATGCCTGCAAGACAGAACATGCTGAACCGTTTGTCGGCGCTTGACCTCATGAGAAAGACAATGATGACAGAGGCAACCACGGCCACGCCAGACAGAAAGTGCTTTTGCCACCCTGGCTCGTTGGCTAAAAAGCTGAAGGCTGCGCCCGGGTTTAGCACATGGACCAAGTTGAAGAAGCCTGTGACTTCGACCACACTGCCCACATCCAATGACGCTTGTACCCAAAGCTTGGTGATTTGGTCCAGCAAAATCCAAATGGCGCTTAGGCCCAACCAGGGCAGAATTGCTGCTTTTTTGCTAGGCCGGGATGGTTTTAACGCCATGGCCCCTTTGCTGGGTTGGGTTTGACCCTGAGCAGCTTGGCCCTGAACAGCTTGGCCCTGAGTAAGCGCCGGGTTGTGCTGCTTGGTTGGGGCAGCCACTGGCTTTTGCGATTTTGGGGTGCGGGGTGCGCGCGTTGGGGCGGTTGTTGAGCCTTGCGGCGGCGTGGTCAACACGGGTTTTTTAGGATCAGACATGTTGACGTGCCTCGCCTTCGCCAAACAGGTTGCTGACGCAACGGCCACAAATGCCAGAGTGGTCTGCGTGTGAGCTTACATCCTCACGCACATGCCAACACCGCTCACATTTTTCACCGACGGCTTTGTGGGGGCTGATTTGTTCTTCAGCACCTTGCGTCAGCGTGACTTCCGACACAATCAGCAAGAACTTCAAGTCATCGCCCAATGAGGCAGCTTGCGCATACAGTTCAGGCGTCAAAGTGAGGTCAACCGCGCCTTGCAAGGATGAACCGATTTCACCGGCTGTACGCAGGTTTTCAAGCTCTTTGACCACACGGGCGCGTAGTTCACGCAGGGCAGACCATTTGGCATCAAAGCCTTCAGCCACTTGCGGGGCGGGTACTTCATAGAACTCTTCACAGAACACCGATGGGCTTGGGCGACCCAACACTTCCCAAATTTCCTCGGCGGTGAAGCTGAGGATAGGTGCCATCAAACGCACCAAGCCGTGGGTGATGTGATACAGCGCGGTTTGGGCGCTGCGACGGGCTTGTGAATTGACGTGGGTGGTATAGAGGCGGTCTTTGAGTACGTCCAAATAGAAGGCGCCGAGGTCTTCGGAGCAGAAAATTTGGATGTCGCTGACAATAGGGTGGAATTCGTATTTTTCGTAATGCCCTTTGGCCTTATTTTGCAGGGCAGTGAACAGGCGCAGGCCAACTTGGTCAATTTCACACAAATCTTGCACGACAACGCCGTCTTTGGCGATGTCGAAGTCGGAGATGTTGGCCATCAGGAAGCGCAATGTGTTGCGGATGCGGCGGTAGCCTTCCACGACTCGCTTCAGGATTTCGTCAGAAATGGTGAGTTCGCCCGAGTAATCGGTACTGGCCACCCACAGGCGCAGAATTTCAGCGCCCATTTTGTCTGACACTTGTTGGGGCGCAATCACGTTGCCCACGGACTTGCTCATTTTTCGGCCTTGACCGTCCACCACGAAACCATGCGTGAGCAGGGCTTTGTAGGGTGGTACACCGTTGATCATGCAGCTTGTCAGCAAGGAGGAGTGGAACCAACCGCGGTGTTGGTCAGAGCCTTCAAGGTATAAATCTGCCGGGAAGTGGCTGTCTTGCGCATGCGAGCCGCGCAGCACAGTTTCGTGCGTGGTGCCGGAGTCAAACCACACGTCCAGTGTGTCTGGGTTTTTGATGTAATCAGCAGCTTCGTCGCCCAGCAAGTCGGCAGGTTGGATGTTTTGCCAAGCTTCAATGCCTTCTCTCTCGATGCGTTGGGCGATTTGTTCAATCAACTCCACGCTGCGGGGGTGCAGTTCGCCAGTGGCTTTGTGCACAAAGAAGGCCATGGGTACGCCCCATTGGCGTTGGCGGGAAAGGGTCCAGTCTGGGCGGTTGGCAATCATGGCGTGCAAACGCGCTTTGCCCCATGCGGGGAAAAACTGGGTGGCTTCAATGCCGGCCAAAGCTTTGTCGCGCAGGCTGGCTGTGCCGTCTTTGGGGGCAATGTCCATGCCTGCAAACCACTGGGAAGTGGCCCGGAAAATCACGGGTGTTTTGTGCCTCCAGCAGTGCATGTAGCTGTGGCCAAACTTAACTTGTTTAATCAGGTTGCCGTTTTCAATCAGTTTTTCAACAATCACCGGGTTGGCTTTCCAGATGTGCATGCCACCGAAGAAGGGCAGTGTGTCCACGTACACGCCATGACCCATAACAGGGTTGATGATGGCGTCGTCTTTCAATCCGTATTTTTTAGAGGTGATGAAGTCATCCACACCATAGGCGGGTGAGCAATGCACAATGCCTGTACCAGCATCGGTACTGACATAATCGGCCAAATACACCGGGGACATGCGGTCGTAGAAAGGGTGGTGGAATGCAATGCCTTCCAGCTTCGCGCCGGTGGTGTTTGCAATTTCTTGGCCTTCCAAGGCGTAGCTTTTTAGGCATTCCTCGCTGCGGGCTTGGGCCAACAACAAAAACTTGCTGCCCGTGTCAATCAAGCTGTACACCAACTCGGGGTGCATATTCAGTGCTTGGTTGGCAGGCAGGGTCCAAGGCGTTGTGGTCCAAATGACCAGTTGGCCAGGCTTGCTTTGTAAAGTAGCCAAGGGTACGCCAAATGCTTCTGCCAGCTTGCCCAGTTGGTCTTGTGCAAACGGGAAACCCACATCCACAGCGATGTCTTGCTTGTCTTTGTACTCCACCTCGGCTTCCGCCAAAGCGGAACCACAGTCAAAACACCAGTTGACGGGTTTTAGGCCGCGGAATACATAACCCTGTTCCAGAATTTTGCCCAAGGCGCGAAGCTCATCCGCCTCGTTGCTGAAATTCATGGTTTTGTACGGGTTATTCCAGTCACCCAGAACGCCCAAGCGGACGAAGTCTTTCAGCTGGCGCTCAATTTGCTCGGTGGCATAAGCGCGGCTTTTGGTTTGTACATCCAGCGTGGGCAAACCCTTGCCGTGGGTTTTTTCGATTTGAATTTCAATCGGCATGCCGTGGCAATCCCAGCCCGGTACATAGCGCGCGTCCATGCCGTGTAGGCAGCGGGATTTGACGATGATGTCTTTCAGGATTTTATTGACCGCATGGCCAATGTGGATGTCGCCGTTGGCATAGGGGGGGCCATCGTGAAGGATAAATTTGGGCTTGCCCGCTTTGGACTTGCGAATGGCCTGATACAGGTCTTCTTTGACCCACTGCTCGACCCATTTGGGCTCGCGCTCTGGCAAATTGCCTCGCATGGGGAATTTGGTGTCAGGCAGGTTAAGTGTATTTTTGTAGTCCATGAGCTTCGCTTTTACTTCAATGTGGGTGCATCAAGGATGCGTTGTTTTAGCGGTTTTTCGATTCAGTGTGCTTTAGGATTTCCAGCGCAGTGGCAGTGTCTTTGTGCATTTGCTCAACCATCAGGTCCAGGTTGTCGAAATGCAATTCGGGCCTAATGTGCGCAACCACTTCAATGGTGACAAGGCGCCCGTAGGCATTTCCAGTCCAGCCGGGGATGAAAGTTTCCAGCAGAATTTGATCTGATTTTTCAACAGTGGGGCGTACACCCATGCTGGCCACAGCGGGCAGGGGGCTGGCCTCAATGCCGTGCACCCAAACCGCCAAAATGCCGCTGAGTGCGCTGGCGCGGCCTTCGATGGGCAGGTTCATGGTGGGAAAGCCCAGCGTGCGGCCCAGTTTTTTGCCGTGAATGATGTGGCCAGAGTAGGTCAGTGGGCGGCCCAGCAGTTTTTGGGCCAACTCCACATTGCCTTCAATCAAAGCTTCACGGATGTGAGAACTTGAAATACGGCTGCCTTCGGCTTGAATTTCTGCGATGTCCTGCACTTGGAAGCCCAAGTCGTCCCCCAGCTTTTTGAGCATTTTGAAGTCGCCAGCACGCCGTGCACCAAAGCGGAAGTCATCGCCCACCCACACTTGTTTGGCATTGAGCTGCTTGAGCAAAACTTGTTGTACAAAAGCTTCGGGGCTGAGGCTGGCCATGGCCCGGTTAAACGGCAAGATGCACACTTGTTCTATGCCCACCTGCTTCATGGCGGCCAACTTATCGCGCAGTTTACTGATGCGGTTTAGCTTGAATTGGGGATCAAAAAACTCTTTGGGGTGAGGCTGAAAAGTAACAACTGTAGGCACCCAATGGTTTGCTTTGGCGGTGTTGACCACTCTGCTGAGCAAGGCTTGATGACCCAAATGCACCCCATCAAAATTGCCAATGCTTAAAGCGGATGCGTGGGCGAGCGAGCCCGCATGCTGTGGTGCGTCGGGGGTGGGCAAATATGGGCTGATACGGCGAACAATTTTCATGCGTCGTGCTTATTCATTTCATTCGGTTCATTTGATTGGGTTCGGTCGTCGTGACTGATGTTGCAGTCGCAGCAAAACAACCTGTCATTATAAGGCCTTGGCGTGAAATTTCAGGGCTTTTTCCCGCATAGAGTGATAAACTCGCGCCATGCAAAAAAGTGTTCCGTCTATTGTTGTCCTGATTTCTGGTCGGGGTTCGAATTTATCGGCCATTCTGGCCCACTCACAAACCTTCGGCGATTACCGTGTGTCGGCTGTTCTAAGTAACCGCCCGGATGCGGCCGGCCTTGATTTTGCGCAAATGCATGGCATACCCACTGCGGTGGTGGACCACAAGCAATTTTCAGATCGTGATGCTTTTGATGCAGCTTTGGCCGCTCAAATTGACACGTTCGATGCTGATTTGGTGGTGTTAGCCGGTTTTATGCGTATTTTGACCCCCGGTTTTGTGTCGCATTTTGAAGGGCGTTTGGTCAATATTCATCCGTCTTTGTTGCCTGCTTTTCCGGGCTTAAACACCCACCAGCAGGCTTTGGATGCTGGGGTTAGGTTGCACGGCGCAACTGTTCATTTGGTGACGGCACAACTGGACCATGGGCCCATACTTGACCAAGCCATTGTTCAGGTCCAGCCCAACGACACGGCGACTTCACTGGCTGATCGGCTTCTCAAGCTGGAACACCGCATGTACCCCCGAGCGATAGCTGCTTTTGCCAATGGCCGCATTCGGGTTGAAAATGGAATTGTAGTGGGTAGCTTGGAAGCCCCGCTGATTTTTGAAATGGAAAAATCTTGAGTAAGAACAAACGCAATGCCTTAAGGCCCAAATTAGACCGCTCTGCAAGCAGGAATGTAGGCAGGTCAGGCAAGGAAAAAGAGGTTGTAGGTAAGCATTCCTCCCGCTTTGGATTGGTCAGTTTTCTGGCAGATTTGATTGACGAATTGGCCAAATTTGACTCGCCTGCGGATGCAGTGCTGTCCAATTACTTCAAAAAGTATTCCTTTTTGGGCAGCCGCGACCGTGGAATTTTGGCCGAAGGTGCGTACTGCTGGTTGAGATTCCGTTTGCGGATCAATCACTTGGCTGAAAGCGGCACAGGCGGAGTGTCTTTGCGGCAAGCCAAGCTGGCTTTGCTGTGGTCTGGCGCGTCTGAAGAAGTGTGGGCCAAGGGCCGACCGGATGACAATGAGTGGTTAAGCCGCGTCATTAACATCAATGCCAGTGATTTGGCGATGGAACCCAAGACTTGCCTGCCCGAGTGGTTGTTTACCAAATTGCAAACCCAGTTTGGTACAGAGCGCGCTTATATATTTGCAGCATCCATGCTAAAAGGTGCGCCCTTGGACATACGGGCCAACACCTTAAAAAGCACGGCCGATGATGTAACTCGTGCTTTGAAGGCTGAAGGCTTTAATTTGGAGCCGATTGCCAATTTGCCAGAAGGGTTACGGGTAGAGGGCAAGCCGCCGTTGGGCCGCACCAATTACTTTCAAGATGGCTGGTTTGAGGTGCAGGATGCCGGTAGCCAGTGGGTGAGCCGTTTGGTGGCCCCGCGCCGTGGCGATTTGGTGGTTGATTTTTGCGCCGGTGCAGGTGGAAAAACACTTGCCATCGCTGCATTGATGCGCAACACAGGCCGAATTGTGGCCATTGACACCTCCGAACGCCGCCTGCAAAAATTAAAACCACGTGCCGCGCGTGCGGGTGTTAGCAATTGCTCCACCATGGTCATTAATGATGAAGCAGACCCACGTTTGAACACTTACTACGGCAAAGCAGACCGTGTGGTGGTGGACACGCCTTGTACGGGCATGGGCACATTGAGGCGTAACCCCGATTTGAAATTTCGCCAAGACCAGCACACTGTGGCTGAGTTGGTGGAAAAGCAGAAGTCGATTATCGAACATGCAGCCCGTTTGGTGAAGGCCGATGGGCGCTTGGTTTACATCACATGCAGCGTGTTGCGTGAAGAGAACGAGGACATTGTTGAGGATTTCCTCGCCAAGAACCCGGATTTCCGCCTGCGCCGTTGGGTTGAAGTGTTGAACCCGAATGAGCGCCCAGACGGGGCAGACCAAACCACTGACACCTTGCGTTTGTGGCCTGACCAGTCCAATTCAGACGGATTTTTTGCGGCTGTACTGCAACGAAGCAAGACTGCGGTGCTTGCTGATGGGGTGGTTGAAGCCACCCGTGATGAAGAGTAGAGCAAAAAGTAAAGCTCAGGTAATATAAGTACACTTGTACACTGATTGATTTGGATCAAGTCACTCTTCGTGTAAGACGTTATGATAGGCGAACAGATTACAAATTGAGTAGGTGAATATGCTTGAATTTTTAACCTCCGGCCTGACCGGTTCCACCATCACTGAGATGGTGGTGTACACCCTGATTGCAACCCACATTACTATTATTGCAGTAACTGTGTATTTGCATCGTGCACAAGCGCACCGTGCTTTGGATGTGAAGGCACCGCTGGCCCATTTTTTCCGTTTGTGGTTGTGGATGACGACAGGCATGGGCACACGTGCTTGGGCTGCGATTCACCGCAAACACCACGCCAAATGCGAAACAGACGAAGACCCGCACAGCCCACAAACCCGTGGTTTGAAGAAGGTGTTTTGGGAAGGCGCTGAGCTGTACCGTGCTGAAGCAAAAAACACCGAAACCATTCGCAAATACGGGCATGGTACGCCGGACGATTGGCTAGAAAACAAGGTTTACAGCGCATTCCCATGGCAAGGCTTGGGTTTGATGTTGGTGATTGATTTCCTGATGTTTGGTTTGCCCGGCTTGACCATGTGGGCCATCCAAATGGTGTGGATTCCTTTCTGGGCTGCTGGTGTGATTAACGGCATTGGCCACTACTGGGGCTACCGCAACTACGATTGCCCGGATGCAAGCCGCAATGTGTTCCCATGGGGCATTATTGTGGGTGGCGAAGAATTGCACAACAACCACCACACGCATGCCACTTCGGCCAAGCTCAGTTCCAAGTGGTATGAGTTTGATATTGGCTGGATGTACATTCGCATTTTCAGCATGCTGGGTTTGGTCAAAATTAAGAAAGTGGCTGAAGCGCCCAAGTTTAAGCCAGCAGGTCATTTGGATTTGGCCTCGGTTCAAGCCTTGATTAACCACCGCTATGATGTAATGGCCCGTTATGCAGGCAATTTGCGCAAGGCTTTTAGAGAAGAGTCTGCCCGTATGCTGAGCGAGGCCCGCAGCGCCGAAGAACGCGGAATGATTGTGAAGGCTAAAAAGCTGCTGAGCGTGGATGAATCCAAGTTGAGCGTGGAGCAAAAAGCGTCTTTGGCTGAATTGTGTAAGCGTTCACAAGTGATTCACACTCTGGTTGAAAAGCGCCGTGAGTTGCGTGAAATTTGGGAAAGCACCAATTTGAGCAAAGAGCAGATGCTGGCCAATTTGCGCGCTTGGTGCGACAACGCAGAGAAAAGCGGTATTCGTTGGCTTGAGGCGATGAGCCAGCGCATACGGCGTTATGCCTAATTGGCTGAGGCTAAACATTGAGCTGCAGCTGATTCGCAGATAAAAAAACCACCCTCTGGGTGGTTTTTTTTCGTCCCTGCTGCCCAAGTCATGGCAGCAGAATATTGATACTGAAACGACTAAACCAAAGTGTCTGCCCAAATGTTTTGTGCCCAACTCCAGGCGTACTGGCCTTCCAGTTCACTTGGGGCTTTGGACACACCACCCGAGCCTTCAACCGGCAGGTAGGTGCCTTTTTCTGCATTGTACAAATGCACACTGGCCACGTGAATGACGTTGGTGGTGTTGATGTAGCTGTAGCAGGTGTTGTTGGTCAGTGGTGTGGCGTTTGGCGCCCAGCCGTTGACTTCGGACACAATGGCAGCTGCCACCACTTTGGCTTGTGAGTTGGCCATGTGGGCCGATTTGGGCATTTGAGGTGCACCTTGTACGGTGTCGCCAATCACATGGACGTCCTTGGCCACTTTGGACTCGAAAGTCATGTAATTCACATCGGCCCAGCGCTTGTTGAGGTTGGCAATGCCGGAATCCACTGCCAAACGGCCGCCGCGCATGTCGGGCAGTACGTTGAGTACATCGGCCTGAATTGCGTTTTCGAATTCAAACTTCAATGTGCGGTTTGCGGCGTCCACTGCTGTGACTTGGTGCTTGGGGCGGTATTCCACCATGTCGCCATAATTGGCTTTCCATGCATCTGAAAACAATTTTGCTTTGGACACGATGTTGTCATTGGCATCCAGAATCAGCACTTTGCTTTTGGGCTTGTACTGTTTGAAGTAGTTGGCCACCATGCTGGCCCGCTCGTAAGGGCCGGGGGGGCAGCGGTAAGGCGCTTTGGGGATGGAAATGGCAAAGACGCCGCCGTCTTTCATGGCTTCAAGTTGTTTGTGAAGCGCCACTGTTTCGGGGCCAGCTTTCCAGGCTTGAATGGTAACGCCTGCATCGTTGGCGGCTTTCAGGCCTTCAATGCTGTCGTAAATCAGGTCGATACCGGGGGACATGACCAGTTTGTCGTACTGAATGGTTTTGCCATCGGCCAAGGTGACGGTTTTTTTCTCTGAATCCACTGCAGTCACGCTGGACTTGATCATTTTTACGCCATGGCGTTTTTGCAGGTTGGTGTAGGGGCTGCTGATGTCGCTGATTTTCTTGATGCCGCCGACCACAAGGTTGGACATAGGGCAGGACACAAATGTGGGGTTGGGTTCAATCAATGTGACGTTGACTTTGTAGTTGGACAGCAAGCGGATGTATTTGGCTGCTGTCGCACCCGCATAACCCCCACCTACGATCACAACTTGTGCTTTGTTGCCTTTGGCCAATGCCAAGGGGGACACACCGGTGATGATGGAGGCTGCAATGCCACTTTGTACAAATTGACGACGATCCATGTGGGTTCTCCTTCTTTGTTATTTTTGACCGAGGTAGTCGGCGATGATCTTGATTTGCTCGTCGGTGTAGCCTTTGGAGAGCTGATGCATCACCGTGGCTTCACGCTCGCCCCGTTTGAAGGAAAGCATCTGGGATTCAATGTAGCTGGCTTTGAGGTAGGAAAGACCCAGCACTGCAGCACCTTCAACGCCTTTGCCGCCTGTGTTGTGGCAGTTGGCGCATGTGGCGGCAAGACTGGCGGCTTTGAGTGTGGTTTCGTCTTTAATTGGGTCGACTTTGACCGGGCCTGCTGCAAATGCAGTGCTGGAAAACAGGCCAATTGCCAATGCGCAAAGCAGGGTTTGACTGTGGTTGCGGTGTTTTTTCATCTTTGAGTCCTCTCCTTGTTCACTTCTGAGTAGTTTTTGACTTATTGCTCAATTAATAATCGATCAAGAACCATATTCATTTTGAATTGTAAAACTGTGTCTGGAACTTGACAGTTTTTTCAATCCAATTGTCCACAATGATCGTATCAGGTTAGGAGATGAAGTGTTCGAGTCTGCGCGGTATCGACGACGAACGAGCTATAACAATTTCGAATAAGCAAGTGAGTAAACTTTATGAAACTGCGCATCACGAAACCTTCTGGACCCTTGCGTTTGTTGGCAAGCGGCTTCGTCTTCAGTTCGCTGCTGGGCCTAGCGGGATGCTTGGGGGGTGGGGACTCCTTGAATACGACTGCTGCGGGAGGGGGCACACCCACTTCGCCGTCGGAATCCGGCGGTTCGACTTTGACCCCAGCATCCACGGGGCGTGTGTTTTTGATCAAACCCGGACCCAATGCCACACGTGAAATGGTGGCTGCCATGGTGCAACTCAAACCCAAAGATGTGATCCAGTTTGAATGCGGCTTTTTTGATTTGACAACCGGAATTCAAATCGCGGGTACTGAGGACGTGACCATTAAGGGTTGCGGAAAAGACCGCACCTATTTGAACTTCCGTAACAGTGACTCCCAAGAAGGCTTTTTGGCGTCCAATGTGCGCGGTGTGACCTTGAGTGACCTGACGATTGGTGACTCGCCAGGCGATGCGGTGAAGATGAAAGGCGTAAACCACGGCACGATCCGCAGTGTGCGGACGATTTGGAGCAGTGGCCGCAAACTGCCCAGCGAACGCCCAATTACCGCAGCCAACTTTGCCAAAGAAATTAAAGTGGCCTGTACAGACCCTGCCACTGTGAACCCTGCCGGTGCTTTGCCAATTGAGGACACCACCAGCCCCGATTACACGGTGAGCTCAGCCTCTGGCCGCTATGGTATTTACCCCGTACAAAGCCGAAATATTCTAGTGGAAGACACTGAATCCATTGGTGCCTCAGACGCAGGTATTTATGTGGGGCAGACCAATATTGCAAAAATTCGCAACAGCCGCGCTGCTTACAACGTGTTTGGATTTGAAATCGAGAACGTGCAAAACGGCGAGTACAACGGCAACATTGCTGAATGTAACACTGGCGGTTTTTTGGTGTATGACTTGGACGGCTTGACGCAGTATGGGTCGAAGTCACGGGTGTACAACAACATTTCACGCAACAACAACACTTACAACTTTGCGGTGCCGGGGTCGATTGTGGCCAACGTGCCCCGTGGGTCTGGCTTTATCACCTTGGCCTACGACAAGATTGATATTTTTGACAACACGTTTGAGAACAATGGCACTGCTGGCATTATTTTGACCAGCTATGACTTGTTGGGTATTCCTGGCGACCGC
The DNA here is from genome assembly GCA_029866125.1 of Limnobacter sp. GTDB lineage: Bacteria > Pseudomonadota > Gammaproteobacteria > Burkholderiales > Burkholderiaceae_B > Limnobacter. Next base: position 120,923 of record JARWZZ010000004.1, on the reverse strand, counting down.
CGCATGGATTACTACACGGAAGCTGTGAATATTTTCAACAATACGTTTATTAACAACGGGAATGATTTGCCCCGCCCTGATGTGGCACAAATTATTGCAACCCAAGGTGGGCAGGTAACCTCAGCCTTCCCGATGTTGGTGGGTTTGAAGAATGCCGCGGGTGGCGACAGCTATGGCTACTCAGGCGGCCACATTGTGTGGGACGGTTACCAAGACAGCGTGCGCAATGATTGCCCTTACCCAGTAGACGCAAACGGTAAACCGGTGCCTGCCGATGCGGACGGCAAGCCTATACAGGGCAACCAAAACCCCAACCCCTCTTGCATTTACAACAAGTACAAGTTCGATGCGCAGGGCAAGCGCAAAACGCCTGATTGGTGGTTTAGTTGCATTAACCCGAACAACAAGTTCAATGCGGACAGCCGTACATTTGCCAATTTCAATGGCACCAAAGGCTTGGATTTGGTGGTGAAGTTGAACCCGTCTGACCCTGCGGCGGTGTTGAATCCAGAGTTTTTGCAATCCAGCGTGGCTGGCTTGGCAGAATTTCGCTCCACATTTGACATGAGCAAGCATGATTGCGCGAAGGCTTACGGCAAAGAGCTGCCGCGTATTCCTGACTTTGAATTTGAAAAGTTTGTACCCAGTGGGTCGTTTGACCCGGCACCTGCGGCTGAGTTGGTGACCAAGTTGTGTACCGCGCCATTGAAGTCAGGCGTGATTAATCAAGAGGCTTTGACCGCGGTGAATTGCCCCGACTTGGCCCAGTACAATTTGTTTGCTGACCCCTTGAACCCAACCAGTTTGCCCAATGGCCGCGGCATGCCGTACACCTTGAATTCGAAGTTGTTCTCGGATTACACAACCAAACACCGGGTGATTTATATTCCGGATGGCAAGCAGGCCACTTACATTGCTGATGAAAAGAGCCGCCCGAATTCCACGGTGGACTTCCCGGTGGGTACGGTGATTGCAAAAAGCTTTAGCTATGTGGACCAACCCGCAGGCAAAGAGACTGTGATGGAAACCCGCTTGCTGATTAAGCGCACCCGCACGGATGGGCAAGTGTTTTGGGATGCTTTGGGTTACTTCTGGGAAGGTGAGGGTGCAAACCGCAAAGCAGTGCTGCGCCAGGGCGGTGGAAGTGCACCCGCCAAGTGGGACTTTGTGGACAAGGAGTCTGGACGCCGCGTACAGGGAAGTTTGGCGGCTTACAATTCGCCCAACATGAACCAGTGCGTGCTGTGCCACTCGAACACGAATTTGGAGCCAGGGTCTGCACCGATTGGACCCAAGCCACGTAACTTGAACCGCAAATATGAGAATGATTCGCCTTTGGCCACCGGCCAAGCCAAGCATTCAATTACCGGCAAAAACCAGTTGAAGTTTATGTGCGATACCGGCTTGATGAAGGGTTGCCCAAGCGACATGACTGAAGACAGCCGGGGAGTGGTGAAGGCGGCCGGACATGTGCCCAAGTTTGATGTGGCAGGGGATTCAGGCCAGCCTGCCAATTCAAAGAAAGACATAGAAATGCGGGCACGCGCATACTTGGAAGTGAATTGTGCGCATTGCCACAACACGACCGGGCAGGCCTCCAATACGGGCTTCTACACTGATTATTTCCGCCCTGTGGACGGTACGTTTGGTGTTTGCAAGAAGCCTACAGCCAGTGGGTCTGAAGGACGTGGCGGACGTTTGTATGACATTCACCCGGGCAAGGCTGCCGACTCGATTTTGACATACCGGGTTGGCCCCGAAGCCAAGGATTTGGCAGCGCGTATGCCGCCAGTTGCCCGTGTGGTGGTGCATGAGGAGGGTGTGGCGTTGTTGAATCGCTGGATTAATGAGGTGGTGGACAACACCTATGCCAATGCGGATGCGTGTGCGGCGGGGTCAAGCAGTCAGGCTGGTTTGCCGGTGTTGGGGAATATTCCAGTGCCGACTGCGGCCAGGACTGCGGCGCGGCGCTGATTTATTTTGATGTAGTGTGAAAGAGGGCCGCAGGAATGCGGCCTTTTTCATTCACTGGAACAGTGTGAGTGCAGTCGACTGACCTAAGCGATAGATGCCGCGTTTCTGCCACTCGTCGCTGCCTTTTCAAGCGCAATCGACAGACCAGAACGCTAGGTGCCGCTTGTTTCCGGGCTCCACAGAGTGCTTAGATTCATCGGTGTAGATGTGTTTTGTCGCCCGGCGCGTCCCCTGAATCGCTTATCCGGTTCTGCCTGATTGCGCTTGCACGGCAGCTTGGGGCGGTGATAATTCTAGCGGCATCGGCATCGGCATCGGCATCGGCATCGGCATCGGCATCGGCATCGGCATCGGCAACTGCGTCGTCCCCAGCGCAGTCACCCAAGCGCCGTCAGCCTGGAGTCTTGCTGCGATTCAAGAAGGGCCGCCGCTAAGCCCTCGCACCTGTCCATTGGTCTTCAGCCTCAAGGCTGAAGAGCCCCCGCGCCACGCATGTTTGAGCTAGAACCAGAACTTGGGAAGTTCTGGTTCAGCGAGTTGCGTGCGGGGCATGGACAGGCAGAGGGTGTGCGGAACCGAAGGCCCTTCAAGCAGCAACGGCTCAGGCGAGGGTGCGAAGTGGTGACGGGGTAGCAACGAAGCAGCAAAGAAGCAGCAAAGATGCAGCAAAGAAGAAGCAACGACTCAGGCAAAGGAGCGATGCGGCGACGATGCAATCAAACCGCTCAGTCGAATGTGTGGAACCAATTCGACCAGATACAATCTGTTTAGCAGTATGTTTGCACTGGAAAAGATGGGAGAGTTGGATTTGAAACACATCAACTGCAGTATGCGTTTGCTTGAGTGGGGCAAGTCCCTTCGCATAGCCGTGTTGGCCCTGCCTTTTGTGGCCGTATCGCTCTCCACTGCTGTGTTGGCGCAGCAATTGCCAGCCCATGTGCATGGAGTCGCGCGTTTGGAATTGATTGCGCAGGGTACAGAGCTAAGTGTTTCATTGCTTTCCCCTTTGGACAATTGGGTGGGTTTTGAGCATGCGCCGCGCAATGCTGCGCAGAAGGCCGCAATTGAGAAAGCGAAATCAGACATCGCGACGAAAGAGTTGATCGCGTTTAACCCCGAGGCCCTCTGCAAACTCAAGCGAGCGGAGTTTGAACCCGGGTTGCCGAAGACGCATTCGCACAAAGGCGATGTGCATGCTGAATCCGAAGCGAGTTGGGAATTCCATTGTGAGCAACCGGATTTGCTGAAGGAGTTGCGTTTGCCCCTGTTCAAGGCATACCCCAGATTTGCAAAAATTCAAGCCGCTGCAGCCGATGCAGATGGTCAGTCTGCTGGCACATTGACTGCCAAATCCCCCACGCTGCGCTTGCCATGATTGTGTTGGAATGCAAGGGCGTGGAGTTTTGTTACCCCAACGCCACCTCGGGTTTGGAGATTAAACACTTCGAGCTAAAAGCCGGGGAGTCGGTGTTTTTAACAGGGCCCAGCGGCAGCGGTAAAACCACTTTTTTGAATTTGTGCGCGGGTGTTTTGTTGCCTCAAAAGGGCAGCATTGACCTGATGGGAAAGCCATTCCACAGTTTGAGTGAAGGCCAGCGTGACCGCTTGCGCGTGGACCACATTGGATTTGTTTTTCAGCAGTTCAATTTGCTGCCCTATTTGTCGGTGTTGGACAATGTGTTGCTGCCTGCGCATTTTTCCGAACGTCGAAGGGGCAATTCCTTGGTGAGGTCAGGCGTGAAGTCTGAGCATCAAGCCACAGATCAATCAGCACATCAATCAATTCAGCAGTCAATAGAGCAATCAGCACATGATTGTTTGGAAGCACTTGGCTTGCAGGATTTGGCTGAGCGCAAGGCGGCGCATTTGTCTGTGGGGCAGCAGCAGCGCGTGGCGGTGGCGCGTGCTTTGTTGGGCAAGCCAGATTTGATTATTGCGGACGAGCCAAGCTCTGCCCTTGACGATGACAACCAGCGGCAGTTTATGCATTTGTTGCTGGAGCAATGCCACAACACAGGTGCTGCTTTGATGATGGTCAGCCACGATTTGCGTTTGGGTGAGTATTTCCAAAGGCATGAAAAGGTGGGCTTGGTATGAGCTTGCGCCACTTGTTGAAATTGGTTTTTTACAGTGCCTTAAGCCGCAGTACCAGTTTGTCTTTGTTGCTGGTGTGCGTGGCCACATCCGCCAGTTTGTTGTTGAGCTTGGATTTGATTCGCCAAAGTGCGAAGCAAAGTTTTGCGCAGAGTGTGTCGGGCACCGATTTGATAGTGGGTGGCCCCGGCAGCCCCATGGGTTTGATGTTGTACAGCGTATTTCGCTTGGGTGAACCTGCGCGGGAGTTGCCGTATTCTGCTGTGGAGTTTATTCAGAAAGACAAGCGAGTGGCTTGGGCTCTTCCAATGAGCCTGGGGGATTCCTATCGCGGGTTTCCAGTGTTGGGTACAGAGGCCAGTTATTTTCAGCATTTCAAATATGGTGCGAGGCAGCCGCTGACTTTTGCCCAAGGCAAGCCGTTTGAGAATTATGCGGTGGGTGAGCCCGTGGAGAAGCTGTACGGCGCGGTGCTGGGCAGTGAGGTGGCCAAGCGCCTGAAGCACGCTTTGGGTGACGAGCTGGAACTGTCTCATGGCCTAAGCTTGATTGGCACAAGCCACAAAGACAAACCATTTAAAGTGGTGGGCATATTGGATGCCACAGGTACGCCGGTAGACCGTACCGTACATATCGGTTTACCAGCGTTGGAAGCGATTCATTTGGATTGGCAGGCGGGCGCGCCTTTGCCCGGTATGAAAATTCCTGCTGAGTTGGTGGGTAAATTTGATTTAAGCCCCAAGTCGGTGACAGCTGTGTTGGTGGGCTTGAACAACCGTGCAGCGGTGTTTTCGGTCAAGCGTGCGGTGGAGGGTATTCCTGATACGCCCGTGACTGCGGTGCTGCCGGGCGTGGCTTTGAGCCAGCTGTGGGACATGCTGGGGAATGTGGAGCAATTGCTTTGGTTGATTTCGGCACTGGTTGGGCTGGTGAGCATTTTGGGCTTGGTCGGGGTGATGTTGATGTCCCTAAGCCAACGCCGAGGTGAGTTGGCGGTGCTGCGGTCTGTTGGGGCAGGGCGCTGGACAATTACGGGTGCTTTGGTACTGGAAAGTGGTTTGGTGATGTTGGGTGGTGTACTTTTGGCTTATGCTTTAACCGGGTTGGGCCTGTTGTTGTTAGGCCCTTGGGTGCAAAGCGAATTCGGTTTGAGTTTGCTGCCCTTGCATGCGCTGGGGCAAGGCCATATTGCAGTGGCTGTGTACGGTTTGATGGGTACTTTGCTGGGACTGATTCCTGCATGGGGCGCTTACCGTCAGCAGGTGCAATCGGGATTGACGCCACGCGCATAACCTTGCGAATTTATTTTGGAGATGTGAGTACATGAGTTCAAAGCCGACATGGCAAACCTTTGTGATTGGTCTCAGTTTGACAGCTGCAGGCTATTACACCACCGAGTGGATGATGTCCTGGGGGCAGTCTAAAAACGACGCCAATCAGGGAGCCAGTGCAGAAGGCAATGTGGTGGGTTCTGCGGATGGGCAGGCGCTGAAAGACACCTTAAAGCAGGTGGAGGAGGAGCACAGCGGGTCCAACGTGGTGGCGGGTTTGTTTGGAGTGGCGGGTAAGGACACTGTCGAACTTGCGCGGGCTGAGGCGGGTAAATCCGATTCAAATTACGAGTTGGGGGAAAAACTGCCGGGCGACAGCGCTGGAAAATCAAAAGGGAAAGGCAACTTTGACCCGGCTTACCCCGAGTTGGACTGGGACAGTTTGATCCCGGCGGGTTGGGACCCGATGGCGTCCTTCAAAGGTTTGAATTTGGCCAAGATGAAGGACTCTGACCCCAAGGCGATGGAGGCTTTGGACAAAATGAAAAAGGCGTGGAGCGAGGCGCCGGTTGAAAGTGGCTTGAATGGCAGAAAAGTAAGAATAGCTGGCTTTGCAGTGCCTTTGGAGCAGTCTGACAAAGCGGTAAGCGAGTTGTTGCTGGTGCCTTATTTTGGGGCTTGCATCCACACGCCACCCCCGCCCGCCAACCAGATTATCCACGTCAAATTGAAAAATAAAGTGCCTGCTTTGGGTGCGATGCAGCCGTATTGGGTGTGGGGCGAACTGAAGGTGACCAGAACCGCTTCCTCGATGGGTGATGCCGGTTATCGGATTGAGGCGGTTAGCATGACTCCTTATGAGAACTGAGAAAAACCGATGAAAGCTGAGCCAGACAAGCGCTGGCTGCATGACTAGTTTTAAGGTGTGGGTTTGGCAAGGTTTGACCTGTACCGCTTGAGTTCCCTGAGTAACCAGTCTTTACTGGGCTCTTCAGCTTGGCCGGGGCATCTGACGGTGTACGCCTTCCTGCTTAATTCGCTTTGTGTGGCTGAAAGTCGAACGAAGTCTTCAGCCGATTGGATGTCATCTACAAAATAATCCCTTTTGTCCTGTATGTGCTTTTTGGCATCTTGGCCCGAATGCGCTTTGCCGTTGCGGGTGAAGGCGCAGGGGCTTTCTTGTATAAATCCGAGTAGGTGGCTTATTTCCTTTGTAGCCGAAGGACCGGGCGCTGATATTGCGTAGGGCTGAACCATGCAAAGTGCCAATGCCGCCTGTTGAATGCAATTTTTGTAAGACATAGGGTGATATTCTTTAGCAGAGAAGGATTAAAGCTGAGCCTTGATTCTAAGGTCTTATGGGGCATTTATAACCAAAAACGAGGGTGTCAATGAACAAGTCAATCAATAAGTCCATGAAATGGCTGGCTGTAATCAGTATGGCCCTAGCTTTAACCGCCTGCGGTAAGTCGCTGAGTGGAAAGTACAAAGACCAGCTGGGTATTCAAACCTACGAGTTTAAGTCGGATGGAAAGGTCTACATGTCCACCATGGGCATTACTCAAGAAGCCCAATACAAGGTGGAAGACGGTAAGGTTAAAATTCAGCAGGCCGATGGTGGAAACGTCATTTTTGATTTGAAAGACGACGGAACAATTGCTGGCCCCTTGGGCATGGAGCTGAAAAAGGAAGTTACCAAGTAGTTATGCATGAGTGATTAAGCATCTCTTTTTGATCCATGCATATGGATTGTTAATTTTATCTGGTTTTATTTAACGTTTTCTACAGAAAGCCATCCTGCGGGGTGGCTTTTGTGTTTCTACAACCCTCCCTTGTTTGATCCCCCCCATCAGAGGCTCTAAATAGCCCTCAAAACGGTGGCTTTTTCATCCATTTGAAAAAGTCTGCTTCATTCACACTAGTCCGCATAGGTGGTGCAGTGTCCACCAATCCAAGTAGGTGTCGAATTTAACGAGGGGCGCAAGTTATGCGTGATGTTCACAACAAGGGTGGGTTTCTAGGGGCGGCTAAGCAATCAGCCTTGGTGTTCCTTTGTTGGGTGCATGCAGGCTTTGCAGAGTTGTTCCTTGCGTATCAGCGAATGATTCAATCGGGCTGGTACGAGGTGCTGGAGTGTGCCCCGGGCGAAGAAGAGCCCGGTGTATGCCCCGTCAGACAACTAATCGCCCCGCAATCCATTCAAAACGAAAAGGACATGCTGATATGAGCCAAAAGAGCCCATCCACAGGATTAAGCGGACTGGCTTTGCCAATTGCAGGCGGAGCGTTTTCATTGGGCTTGGTCGCAGCCAGTGTGGCTGTGCCTAACCCCATGGTGTCTGCAGTGTTTGGCGTGATTGCGGTGGGTATTGCATTCACCGCGGGCAAGTTGGGTGCGCCAGCACAATCCGAGCAAGCAAAACGTCAGGCCGAGTTTGAGCTGGAGGCTTCACAAGCCCAATCGGCCCAATCGGGTTGTGACGAGGCGCAGCTGAAGGTGTTGGGGGACATTTGGGTGCCCACCTTGGACAAACAGTTGATGACGGCCAATGGCCAAATGGAGTTGGGGATTTGTAACCTCACTGATGCGTTTGGTGCGATCCACTCCAAATTGAACGAAACCATGAAGGTGGCCAACCAAGCTGCTGCGGTGCTGGGTAACTCTTCAGGCGCAGACGGTGGGCTTGCGGTGGAGGTTTCTCGCTCTTTGTCGCAGATGTTGGATGCATTTAAAAAATCACTTGATGACAAGGCCGGTATTTTTAAGGAAGTGCGGGGCTTTATCTCTTCAACCGATGAGCTCAAGAAAATGGCAACCTCGGTAGAGGAGTTGGCCGCTAAAACCAATTTGCTGGCATTGAATGCCGCAATTGAGGCGGCACGTGCTGGGGAAGAGGGCCGAGGCTTTTCGATTGTGGCCGATGAGGTGCGCAAGCTTTCCATGTTGTCTGCTGAAACAGGTTTGAGAATTCGCGAGCGGGTGCAAGACATTTCAGCCGCTGCACGCCGTGCAGGTGAAGGCGCTACAAAAATGGAATCGTCTGACACGCAGATGTTGGACCATGCCAGCAATACGGTTGGCAATGTGGTGACGCAATTCCAGCAGGTGACCGAACCCCTGCAAGTGGCCAGCGACAAAATTATTCTAAACACGCAACAAGTGTCCAGCGCGTTGAACAACGCAGTGGTGCATTTTCAGTTTCAGGACCGAGTGTCCCAGATTGTGGGCCATGTGCGGGAAAGTTTGGAACACCTGAAATCACAAATCGGCGAGGGTTTGGAGGGGCTGGATGTAGACACCTTGATGCATGACCTTGAGAAGAATTACACCATGGCGGAAGAGCGTGTGAATCATGCACCGAGGCACGCCCCAAGCCATACACAGGCCGCAAAGGCCAAGGCAGCCCATAGGTCAACAGCGACCACGATGGCTGCAGCTGCTGCGGTAACTACAGCAACATCAGACTCATCCATGGAGTTTTTTGATGATGAGCCCGCACCAGCCAAAGCAAGCGCCGAAGACGACATCACCTTTTTCTAAATAAAGAGCCACAACATGAGCAAAACGATATTGATTGTAGATGACTCCACTTCCCTCAGGCAGGTGGTTTCCATGACCCTTAAAAGCCAAGGTTTTGAAGTTGTAGAGGGTTGCGATGGCAAGGACGCGCTGACCAAATTGGATGGCCGAAAAATCCATCTGATTGTCAGCGACTTGAACATGCCCAACATGGACGGTTTGACCTTTGTACGGGAAGTCAAAAAGAACCCGACCTACAAGTTTGTACCCATCATTATGCTGACCACGGAATCGGACGACAAGTTGAAAGCAGAAGGGCAGGCAGCAGGCTTGAAGGCCTGGATGGTTAAGCCATTCAAGCCCGAGCAAATGCTGCAAGCCGTGGCCAAATTGGTCGCGTAAATCCAACAAAGACAGGGGACTCAACATGAATGACGATATTGAAACAATGGATGAATGTTTAGAGCAAGCTGCTGTTGAGCAACAGGGTGCTTGGGATGTGGAAGCACTGACCATTGCCGACTGCGGCCCCCTGTATGAAAAGTTGAAACCCCGCCTAGCGGGTGGCGAGACAGTGATGCTGAATATCTCCAATTGCCAAGAGATTGACACCGCTGGTTTGCAGTTTTTAGCGGCCATTCAAAATGACCCTGAGGTAAGCCTGCGCATCCGCTGGTCCAAGCCTTCGGAGCTGGTGGCCATGCGTGCAAGCCGTTTGGGCTTGACGTCCTGGATTGAAGCTGGCGCGGTGGAGGTTTAACAATGAGCTTTGAATTGGATCTAGAAGCCGCCCGCGGCATATTTTTTACCGAGGCCCGCCAGTTGTTGGGCGAAGTAGAAAGTTATGTGCTGCAACTGGAGCGCGACCCGACTGAACATGAAACACTGAATGCAGCCTTTCGCGCAGCGCACACCATCAAAGGCAGTGCGGGCGTATTTGGTTTGTCGGTGATTACCCATTTTGTGCACAACTTAGAAACTGTGTTGGACCGTGTACGCAACGGTGAAATTGGTTTTGATGCAGACATGAGCACTTTGGTGCTGGAATGCCGAGACCATATTTCTGAGTTGGTGGATTCGATCGAGGCTGGTGGCAGTGCCGAAGTGGTGTCTGACGAATTGCGAGCACCTGAAGAGGCATTGACCAAGCGCCTGACTGCCTATTTGCATGATGATTCTGTGGACGATGCCAAGGAAAGCGAAAGGGCAAAGGCGGTACAAGCTGCGCATTCAAGCTCAGAAGCTGAGCCTGAAACTGGCAATGCAAAGTGGCATATTTCTGTGCGGCTTGCACAGAGTACTTTGTGCGACGGTTTTGACCCCCATCCCATTTTTTCCTACCTTGGATCCTACGGGGAAATTGTCTGCATGATTCCAGTACTGGACAAGTTGCCCAGCTTTGTAGCGATGGACCCTGAGGCTTGTTACCTTGGCTTTGAGGTGTGTTACAGCACTGACAAAGGCCTTGAGTTTATTAAGGATGCTTTTGAATTTTTGACTGAAGAAAGTGTTCTGAAAGTGCTGCCACATCAGTGCAGCCCAGAAGACTGGGAAGCTTTGGCCCAAGGCCTGCCCGAGGGCTATGACCGTGCTTGTGAACTGCTGATGCAAGCTGGTTTCAACAAGCCATCGGCAGCCACAAACCTACCCGAGGAAGTGCCCGCTGCACAAGTGGCCAGTGTATTGGCTCTGCAAGCGTCCGCTGACCCCGAAGCGGTTGTAAACGTACAAGTGGCGCAGAAAAAAGCCCCATCCAAAGCCGTAACTCAAAGCGCATCTATTCGCGTGCCTTCTGACAAGTTGGATGCCTTGATTAATTTGGTGGGCGAACTGGTGATTGCCAACGCCGGCACTGTTGAACAAGCCAAGCATTTGAACAACATCAGCATGCTGGAGTCCACCAATGCAGTGGCCAGCTTGATCGAAGAAATTCGTGATGGTGCATTGGGCTTGCGCATGGTGCAGATTGGCGAAACCTTCCAGCGCTTTCAGCGTGTGGTGCGTGATTTGTCCAAGGGCATGGGCAAACAAATTGCTTTGGACATTTCGGGTGAAGACACCGAGCTGGACAAATCAGTGGTCGAGAAAATTGGCGACCCCTTGATGCACCTGGTGCGCAATGCCTTGGACCACGGCTTGGAAACCCCGGAAGAGCGCGAAGCCAACGGCAAGCCACAAACCGGGAAACTGGGCCTGCATGCGTACCACGACAGCGGTCACATTGTGATTGAGGTGCGTGACGACGGGCGTGGTTTGGCGCGCGACAAAATCATTAAAAAAGCGGTTGAGAAGGGCATTATCACACCCGACCAAACCTTGAGTGATGCGGAAGTCAACATGTTGATTTTTGCGCCTGGATTTTCCACTGCTGACCAAGTGACTGACATTTCAGGCCGTGGTGTGGGCATGGATGTGGTCAAGCGAAACATTGAAGCCTTGCGCGGCACCGTGCAGGTTAAATCAGTGCTGGGTAAAGGGACGACCTTCGAAATTCGCTTGCCGCTGACCTTGGCCATTATTGACGGATTCATGATTGGCGTAGGCAGCGAGATGTATGTGATACCGCTGGGTTATGTACGTGAGTGTTTGGAATTGCCATCGTCGCAGCTAGGTGACTACGACCGAATGGACCTGCACTACGACTTGCGTGGCGAGTTTTTGCCTTGCGTGCGTTTGCGCAATGTTTTCAACTCGGGCGGAACACAGCCCAAGCGCGAGAACATCATTGTAGTCAGCTTTGGTGGTGTAACAGCCGGCATTGTGACGGACCAATTACACGGTGAATCCCAGACCGTGATTAAACCACTGGGAACTTTGTTTGAAAGCAATCGGGCAATCAGCGGCGCGACCATCATGGGTAACGGCAATGTGGCCTTGATTATTGATGTACCCAAATTGATTGGCGAGGTGTCAAACGCTTCGGTAAGTGGCGCCACAGTCAATCACGCTGAAATGGTTTGAAGTGATTAATCCTCGTTGATTAACCCTTTGAAATGAATGCAAATAAATTAAATTGGAACCGGTAGAAGCGGTTTAACCAACTCGAAAGGATAAATGCGATGGGCGCGTTTGATTTTTTAAAAAATGGACAAATGTCCGAATTGGCCACACAGATTGACGTTGCGTTGCGAGCAGCTAGAGCTTCGAGCGACAACCCGATTCCGGTCATTCCCGCAAGTGGTATGTCTGGCGACTCGTTGAGCCTGGCCAACAAGATTAACGAAATGATTGACGCGCTGAATGAGCGCAGCCGCAAGATGGAAGAGTCCGCAGTCAAGGGCTTGCACCAGTTGTGGAAGAAGGAAAGTTTGAAGGGCGCAGGCGATGACCTACCGCCAGCCTTGCGTGAAGGCCTGAAAAAGTTGGAAGCAGAAACCCTGTTTGCCCAACGCCAAGTGCAAGCGCTGGAAAGCGTGGCCACCAACGTGATGATTGCTGATGTGGACTACAACATTGTGTATGTCAACAACTCGCTGTCTAAAATGTTGGTAGAGGCTGAAAGCGACATCAAGAAAGATTTGCCTCAATTTGATTCCCGTAAAATTTTGGGCGCCAATATTGACATATTCCATAAAGTACCCAGCCACCAGCGTGGCATGTTGGGTCGTTTGCGTGACTCATACAGTACCAACTTGGGTATTGGTGGCCGCCACTTTAACCTGCTGGTTACACCCGTGTTTGATAACTCTGGCGCCCGTGTAGGTACCGTGGTTGAGTGGAAAGACCGCACACAAGAAGTGTTGCTGAAAGCCCGCGAAGAAGACTTGAAAGAGCAAGAGCGCAAAGTGGCCTTGGAGAACTTGGCCATTCGTATTGCATTGGACTCAGTGACCACCAACGTGATGATTGCCAACAGCGACAACGTCATCACTTACATGAACAACTCTGTGACATCCATGATGCAGCGCAATGAGGAAACCCTCAGGAAGAGCCTGCCAAACTTCAACTCACGCAAGTTGATTGGTGCCAACATTGATATTTTCCACAAAAATCCATCGCACCAGCGCTCCATGTTGTCGGCCTTGACGACGACTTACCGCACTGGAATTAAAGTGGGTAGCTTGCACTTTGGCTTGATTGCATCCCCAGTGATGAGCGAGAAGGGCGAGCGTTTGGGTACGGTGGTTGAATGGCGTGACCGCACTGGCGAAGTGGCGATTGAGGAAGAGATTTCCGGCATCGTACAACGCGCTGCAGAAGGCGATTTTGAAGACCGAATCAAGGAAGATGACAAAGAAGGTTTCTTGAAGAACCTGGCTTCCAACGTGAATAACCTGTTGTCCACCACTGCCATCGGTTTGGGCGATGTGGGCCGCGTGCTGAAGCTGTTGGCGCAAGGCGATATGTCTGAAAAGATCACCGCCAGCTACAAAGGTTTGTTTGGTGAGGTGAAGGAAGACGTTAACGCCACCATCGACCGCTTAAGCGCAGTGATTGAAGATGTGCGCGAAAACGCTGAATCGTTGACCAACGCGGCGCGGGAAATCTCCAAGACTTCACAAAGTTTGTCGCAAGGCGCAAGCAGCCAAGCAGCCGGTGTGGAAGAAGTATCCGCCTCGATTGAACAAATGGCTGGCAGCATCAAGCAAAACAGCGAGAACAGCCGCGTAACCGATTCAATTGCGACCAAAGCGGCTGAAGAAGCCAAGGAAGGTGGCCGCGCTGTAACCGAGACTGTGAATGCGATGAAGGCGATTGCCAACAAGATTGGCATCGTGGACGACATTGCTTACCAAACCAACTTGCTGGCCTTGAATGCTGCGATTGAAGCGGCTCGAGCAGGCGAGCACGGCAAAGGTTTTGCGGTGGTGGCTGCTGAAGTACGCAAATTGGCAGAACGCTCACAAGTGGCTGCGCAGGAAATTGGCGACTTGGCCTCCAACAGCGTGCGTCAAGCTGAGCGTGCTGGTGGACTGCTGGAAGAGATGGTGCCAGCGATTAACCGCACCTCGGATTTGGTGCAGGAAATTACCGCAGCATCCAACGAGCAAACCAACGGCGTAGCCCAGATTAACCAAGCCATGGGCACCTTGAACCAGCAAACTCAGCAGAACGCAGCTGCGTCTGAAGAGTTGGCAGCAACGGCAGAGGAAATGAGCGGTCAGGCGAATAACCTGACTGGCATCATGGCCTTCTTTAATACCGGTGCGAGGGGTGCAAAGCGTTCCGCAGGCAGGGCAGCCCCAGCCGCAGGCCGCAGCAGTGGCAAGCCACAAGGCAGCCGCGGTGGTGACAATTTCGACAGTTTTGACGAGTTTTAATCAGGAGCCCTTATGCAAAGCGTGAACAAACAAATCATGGATGCCCTCGGTGGGGACAGCGCAGTCAACCAGTACTTGACCTTTCAGGTCAGAGAACAAAAGCTGGCGCTGGAAATCCTGAGGATTAAGGAGATCATCGAGTTTGGTCGAATCACTGTAGTGCCCATGATGCAGCAATGCATCAGCGGAGTGATCAACCTGCGGGGTTCGGTGGTGCCAGTGGTGGACTTGAGCGCACGCTTTGGCCAGGGCAAAACTGAAATTAACCGCCGCACTTGCATCGTTATTTTGGAATCCCAACTGGCTGAGGACACACAGGTGGTGGGCTTCTTGGTGGATGCAGTCAATGCGGTGGTGGATATTCCCCAAAACTTAATTTCCGCACCCCCGCAATTTGGTGCAGGCATTAAAACCGACTTTTTGCGTGGCATTGGCAAAGTGGATGATGAGTTTGTCATGTTGCTGAATGTGGAGCGCCTGTTGGACTTCCACATTCCTACTGAGTTTGATGAGCACCCGCCGGCAATCGAAGTAGGCAGTAACAGTGTAGCCAAGGCCAGTCAGGCCGAAGAGGCCGAGCAGTTTTAATAAGATTGTGAGGCAGTGATTACCAAAGGCCCCAATGGTGAAAACCGAGGGGTCTTTTTTTTCGCTACTCGTTGTGGTTAAACGATATACCCTGAAAGGGTGGGTTTGAAGCTTTTCGCTTTTCCAAACTAGGTGATACCCAAAAAGCCAAATATGATCATGGATAGTAATAAACACGCCGACAAGAAAAAATGTTCATAACAACTTTAAGTGAGGCGGTGGACCGGTGGTTGGACCTTATCGTCCATTTCGAAAGTTCATCTGTGGGTCTTGGATTTTTGGCGTCCTTGTTTTCAATGATTGTAGCCATTGAAATGAGGATCACCCTGAGTGACGATTTCCCCAGGTTTAGGCATGTCACTTGGCGCATGGGCTACGTCTTTTTTTATGTTTTTTCGGTTTTTTTTAACGCCTCCTTTACAAGCCTTGCTTTGCCTAGTTTCATCACTGAGTATTATTCAGCAAGTGCTGTTTTGCTTGGTTTTGCATTCATGCTCCCTTTTGTGGGTGTGATGATTACGCTTGTTACGCGCCTGAAGTCCGAATGGGCGTATCGAATTTGGTATTCAATGTGCACAACCGTGATGTTCCACGCGGGTGCCATTTGCTTTGCAGTGCTTCCGCAGATGGATGACATCGAGTCTGTCGACGGGACAGCCTTATTGTATTCAGTGCCTTTGATGTTTGTAGCGATGCTCTCTGTTTCAGGCTTTGCGCAAAGTGCACGCCATGGGGTGCAAATGCCGGTGGCGCAACGAATGTTTCACGTGATTGCGGTGACCATAGTTATCCAAAGCACCGTCAGTGTGGTGCTGTCTACTGTGAACTTCAAAGCTCAAACCATAGATTCTTCCGACCACTTTATGCACATGTCCCATGAGGATTACGAGCTGTTACTTACTATTCTGTGCTTCGTGTTGATGACCCTGTTCACAATTCGTGTGTACAAAAAGGTTTACAGCCGCATGCTGGGTTTGGAGGGCGCTGCGGAAAAACTTGCCCGAGACAATTTGTTGAAAGAAGAGGTGGTGGCCAATCAGCGAGATTTGCTTTTTAAAAGCAATGCGCGGGTAAAGGAGTTGGAGTTCTCTCTTCAGCAGGAACAGCATTCCGATGGAATTTGTGCAGAAAGTTTGATTACTGCGGTATTGAATTTGGAAGATGGCATTTTTGAGTGGGATCTGGACAAAAATTCCCTGAAGTTGGGCCCGATTTGGTCTGACATGTTGGGCATCACAACCCATATGGATTCAGCCACTCGGCAAGCAACCCTGCTAAGGGGTGTGCTGCCTGAAGATTGGGCCAGCGCACGCTTGAAAATCAGCAATATGCTGACGGGTGGAAGTGTGCAGGAACATGCGCAGTTGCGTTACATCAGGCCAAGCGGCGCAATCTTAAAAATGGATGTACGCATAGTTGCAGTGCGCAACCCGTATGGTTTACCCAACCGTTTGGTGGGCACCTTAACTGACCGCACCAAGGACATGGATGTGGAGTACGCCATCCGCAAGGAGTTGAGTGAGGAATGCACCCTGTCCCGGTTGAAGTCGGATTTCGTGAGCTATTTGTCGCATGAAATTCGCACCCCAATGACGATTATTTCCTCCGCCAATGTGCTGCTGGAAAGCGATTTGCGTATGAATCGACTCAACCCCGACAACATTCAAGATTACACCGATCAGATATCCAATGCCTTGATGTCATTGAGGGCATTGGTGGATGAAACCCTTGACTTCATGAGCACGGGCACCAGCGCCCCTTTGATGGAGGCGGAGGTACGGCCAGTCAACGTGTCGGCCTTGGTGCGTGCGGTGATTGAGCTGGAGTCCAAACGCCGCCATTTGAATATGGACCAAGCCATTCAGGTGGAGTTGGACGGCAGCCTGCCCGAGTTAATTGAGGTGTCGGAAACCCCGCTGACGCATGCAGTAAGGCAGTTTGTGGTGTTTGTCATGCAAGAGTTGACCGGCGCCACCCTGTGGGTGAAATGCGATGGCGAGCACAAAATCAGGTTGGGTGTTTGCCTGCCTTCAGAGCCAGAATGGTTGTCCGACTTTGAATACAAACTTACCCCCAACTTGCCTGGAAAAGACCCCATTCCCCTGCAAATTAGAGACGAGGCCTTGCCTTTTGGCCTGCTGTTGACCAAGCGTGTCATTCGTAACATCAACGGAGGTTTGAACGTGTTGGTTCATCTGCATGGAGATGAGTTGAAGTATTGCTTGGCTATGGAGTTTCCCTTTGCCAGGGAAACGGAGTGTCAAGCCAATTGATCGTGTATAGTCGACAAAAAATCCTACAATTTGGGTAACTCTTATGGGTGGGATTAAGCCTTTTTGGTGATTTTTTCTGGTCTATTATCAAGCTGCGCAATAAGATCAAGTTTAACAAAAACGATCCAAATGCCGCATGCAATCTACGAACGTCAATGAAGCAATAAACAGTTGGCTTGATTTAATGGGCTTACTGGAAATGGCCTCTGTTGGCTATGGGTTTTTGGCAGCCCTGCTTGCAATGACGGTGGCTGTGGAGATGCGAACCTCCCTGTCTGAAAGTTTTTCCCGCAGTAAATACCTGCTATGGCGCTTCACCATTCTGTTGTGCTACCAAAGCTCTATTTTCTTCTGTGCATCGTTTGGGAGCCTCGCTTTACCCAAGTACATGACTGACTCTTACTCAGTCACTGCGATTGTTTTGTCTTACCTCATTTTGCTGCCTACCATTGGCATTATTGTTGCCTTGGTGAATCAGATTAAATCCCTGTGGCAGTACCGCTTTGGCTATGCACTGGGTACAACAATTACCTTTTTTATTACGCCCATCGCGTTTATGTTGTTGCCTCAATTCGGTAACCTTTATGAGGTGAACTGGGGGCCGATTCTGATCGCATTTCCATTGGCTTACTGCATGATGTTTGGTCTTTCAGCATTTGCATATCGGGCAAGTCGGCAAATACAAATGCCAGTGTTGACGAGGATGATTCACATTCTGCTGGTTACCTCTGTGATGCAGTTCATGGTGTTTGTCACCATTTCAATGGCTGAATTCACCGAGCGGCCCAAAGAGCTGGCTTGGTATTGGTTGCCCATCAGCCACTCCACTTATGAGTGGATGATCACCGTGGTCTGTTTCACTCTAATCACCTTGCTGCTGATGAAAGTGTATGCCGCAGTGTGTGAACGGGTGCTGGGCCTTGAAAGTGAAGCGGAGATGTTGGCGGAAGAAAATATTCAGAAAGAAAAGGTGGTGGCCAACCAGCGGGACTTGCTGTTTAAAACCAATGCACGGGTGAAGGAGCTGGAATTCTCGCTTCAACAGGAACACAACTCGGGTGGAATTTCTGCAGACAGCCTTATTGCTGCGGTGTTGAACCTGGAAGACGGCATTTTTGAGTGGGATTTGGAAAAGCAAACCTTGAAACTTGGGCCTTATTGGTGCGATTTGTTGGGTATTCCTGATTACATGGAGCCCGAATTGCGATTGAACACATTGCTTAAGGGCGTATTGCCAGAGGATTGGTCCAGTGCACGGTTAAAGATAAGCAACCTGTTGACAGCAGGCAGCATGCAGGAGCATGCCCAGCTGCGTTACGTCAACCCTTTGGGCGTTGTCATGAAGGTGGATGTGCGGATTGTTGCCGTACGCAACCCCTATGGTTTGCCCAACCGCTTGGTCGGTATTTTGACTGACCGCACCAAGGACATGGATGTGGAGTACGCCATCCGTAAGGAGTTGAGCGAGGAAAGTACCCTGTCCAAACTGAAGTCGGATTTTGTGAGCTATTTGTCGCATGAAATTCGCACACCGATGACTATCATTTCCTCTGCGAATGCCTTGATGGACAGCGACATACGGATGAATCGGCTTGATATGGATCGGGCACAAGATTACACGGAGCAGGTGTCCAATGCTTTGATGTCTTTAAGGTCCTTGGTGGATGAGACGCTGGACTTCATGAGCTCGGGCAACACCCAGTCCCACGACCTAGAGACCACGTGGGTGGATATTTCAACGGTGGTACGCAACATCATCGAACTGGAATCCAAGCGCCGCCATTTGAGTTTGGAGCAGGCTGTGCAGGTGACGCTGGTGGGAGATGTGCCAGCGCTGATCGAGGTGGCTGAAATACCTTTGACCCAAGCGATCAGGCAGTTTGTGGTTTATGTAATGCAAGAACTGACCGGTGCAACCTTGCGGGTTAGATGTGAGGGTGCCCATAAAGTAAGTCTGTCCGTTTGTTTGCCAGCCCAGCCCGATTGGCTGGTGGGTGGGGATTTGAAGCTTTTAGATTCCGAGGGCTGCAAAGAGGCCTTGGTGTTGCCAATTCAAGACGAAGCCTTGCCTTTTGGCTTACTTCTTACCAAACGGGTGATACGAAATATTAAAGGCGGGCTTAATATATTGGTTCATAAGCATGAACAAGAATTAAAATTTTGCTTGATCCTTGAGTTTCCTTTTGCAAGAGAGACAGAATGTCAATCGTAATGGTGGTAGAGGATGAGCCCATTCTTCTCGAGAATATGGCTAAGCTGCTTGAACTAAGCGGATTTGATGTGCTTAGGGCCAGCGATGGTGTAAACGCATGGAATCAAATCCAGAATGGTTTGCTGACGGGCCGATCAATGCCAGATTTGGTGTTGAGTGACCTGATGATGCCTAATCTGGATGGCTTGGGTTTGCTCAAGTTGGTGAGGGCGGAGTCCACCTTGTTGCGTTTGCCTTTTGTGGTCTTGTCGGCACGAAGTGACACCCAAGACATGAAAACTGCATTTTCGGCTGGGGCAACCGATTACTTGGTCAAGCCCTTTGACTGGAACCAGCTTTTGCACAAGTTAAGCACCCACCTGCAAAAGAGCCAGCGCAGCCTGTTTCCTGAGGTTGAGGAGCCAGTTGTGGTGGAACATCGAGCCAAATCGGAATTGAAGGGTGACCTGTTCGACACCGGGCCGCTTTTTAGAGAGGCTTGAGCACTTCAAGCGTTAGCATCCTGCTGATTGCACCGTCTAAGCCATAAATGAAGTAGGGTAGGCTGGCCCACAGCACCCACAAGCCTACGCCAATGGTGATGGCAAAGCCAATTGACATGACGTTGAGCTGAGGCGCGGCGCGCGCCAGCACACCCAGCACCACGTTGCACACCACCAATGCTGCCAGCACAGGCAGTGAGATTTGCAGGCTGAGCATGAACATCAAGCTGCCTGCCAACACGATGGATTGGAAATTAACCACACCCAGATTGCCGCCCACTGGCACCACCTCGAAGGTTTTGATGAGGGTGGCCAAAATCAGCAAATGCCCGTCCATACTGAGAAAAACCAACGAGGCCAGCAGGCCCAAAAAGGTACCCACCAAGGGGCTTTGTGAGCCTTTGCTGGGGTCAATAAACTGCGCAAAAGCCAAACCCATTTGCAGGCCGAGTAAGTCGCCTGCCATCTCAAACGCTGCAAACACCAGCCGCATGGAAAAGCCCATGGACACGCCAATGAGGATTTGCTGCAGAAGGATCATGGGTGCTTCAGGGGATGACAGTGGCGGTGGCACAGGCAAACTGGCGGACAGCAGCAAGGCGATGATGCCGGACAAGCCAATGCGCACGCGGCGTGTAATGGCGCGGTTGTCAAACACGGGTGCCGTGGCCAGCATGGCCATGATGCGGACAAAGGGCCACAGCACGGACGCTATCCACAAATCCAGTTGAGCACCGCTGATGTTGATCATGCTTCTGAGGTTGCCTTGGGTTACCTTGGGTTAGCCGATGATGTTGGGTATGTTGGTAATCAAGCGCGCGGTGTAGTCCACCAAGGTGGACAGCATCCAAGGGCCCAGCAGCATCATGGTTGCAAAAATGGACAGCACTTTGGGAATGAACGACAGCGTCATTTCATTGATTTGTGTGGCGGCCTGCAAAATACTGACTAGCAAACCCACAATAAGGGCGACCACCAACAGCGGCCCTGACACCATCAACATGATTTGCAGGGCGTCTTGCCCCAGTGTAAGCACGGTTTGGCTGTTCATATTTTGTATTCCCTTTACACTTGAAAGCTGGCCACCAGCGAACCGATGAGCAGTGTCCAGCCGTCGACCAGCACAAACAGCATGATTTTAAATGGCAGCGAGATCAGCATCGGCGACAGCATCATCATACCCATGGCCATCAGGACGCTGGACACAATCAGGTCGATGATGAGGAAGGGCAGAAAAATCATAAAGCCGATTTGAAAGGCGGTTTTAATCTCGCTGGTGACGAAGGCTGGGATGATGATTTTCATGGGTAGGTCTTGAGGGCTTTGGGCTTGCTCCACACCGCCAAGTTTCATGAACAGTGCGAGGTCAGGTTCACGGACTTGTTTGAGCATGAAGCCCTTCATGGGCTCGGATGCTTTGGTGACCATGGTTTCAAAATCAATTTGGTTGGCGTTGAAGGGTTGATACGCTTCGGTGTAAATTTTTTCCAGCACGGGGGACATCACAAAAAATGTGAGGAACATGCTAAGCCCAATAATGACTTGGTTGGGCGGCGAGTTTTGTGTGCCCATGGCCATGCGCAACAGGCTCATTACAATCACAATGCGGGTGAAGCCTGTCATCATCAGCACCATCGCGGGCAGGAAGCTGAGGAAGGTGAAAAACAGCATGGTTTGGATGGACACGCTGTAGTTGGTGGCGCCGCCGGGGCCGGGCGTGGCAGTGACGCCGGGTATGGTTTGCTGGGCCAAGGCGGGCTCGGCCAGGGCGAGCAAGCCAAGCGCGCTTGCAATGCTGATCAGGAGTAGGCGTTTCATAAGCTACTTTTGTATGGAGTTTGGTTTTTTGACGCGTTCCAGCAGCTTGGCAAATGTGACTGCGGCATTGGATTGGGGGTCGTATTCCAGACTGCCTTTGGGCATGCTGTGCAGGGTGTTGATGCTGCCCGGGGTCATGCCCACCAGCAACCATGTTTCACCCACTTCCAGCAGTGCAATTTTCTCTTTGGGGCCCAGTGAGCTGACTGCCAGTACTTTGTAAAACTGGTTGTTGCGGGCCCTGCCAGCAAAGCCTGCACGTTTCAGCACCCAAGCCAGTGCCATCAACAAGGCCAGTACAAACAGCAAGCCTAGTGTGGTTTGCATGATGTAGCTTGCGCCGAATGAGGCGGGGTTGTTGTCCGCCGATGTGGCGGGTGCAGTGGCCGGCGCGGTGGCTTGTGGCGCAGTTTGTGGCGTAGTTTGTGGTGAAGCTTGTGGTGAAGCTTGTGGTGTAGTTTGCGGTGTAGTTTGCGGTGTTACAGCTGGCGCCTCAGGTTGGGGGCTGACTTCATTCACCGGCGCTGCAGGGGCTGTCTGTTGTGCTTTTTCTGTTTGTGCAAGGCTGTTGGCGCTGTATAAGCTTGCCGCAATGCCGGTGCAAAACAAAACCCCGGCGACCAGCGCGTTTGCGCCAATGCGTCGGGGTTTGATCAAACTTGAGTGGGCTGACTTCAAATGAACCACCTGTGTTGGTTGTTTGAGCCCTCAGCGATTCAGTTTACGGAGGCGCTCTGATGGTGTAATGATATCAGTCAAGCGGATACCAAACTTGTCATTCACCACAACCACTTCACCTTGTGCAATCAAATACCCGTTCACGAGCACATCCATCGGCTCGCCGGCCATGCCGTCCAGTTCAATCACTGAGCCTTGGGCCAGTTGCAGGATGTGTTTGATTGGGATTTTGGTGCGGCCCAGTTCCACCGTCAACTGAACGGGAATGTCCAACACCATGTCGATGTCGTTGGGTGTGCTGGATGCGGGCCCGCCTGAGAAGGGCTGGAACAATCCTGTTGCGGGTTTGGCAGCGGAGGGCTGGGCAAACAAGGCATCGGTGTCCACTGTTTCCGTTTCTGTGGCGGTGGCTTCGGCCTGTTCGGCCAGGGCTGCTGCCCAATCGTCTGAAGGATCACTCATGACTACTCTTCCTCTGTTTCACTTGTTTGGGGTGGTTATTTCAATCTTTTTACTTCATTGGCCTGTTTAAGCATTAGCCAGTGGCTGCCTTTTGTTCATTGGCGCTTTTCACCAGTAGGGCTTCCAGCGAGAGGCTTTCTTTGCCCAGTTCATCTTGTTCTGCCACCAGTGCCTTTTCTACTTTCAAGGCATATTGGCCGCCACTGGTACCGTAGGTGCATTCGAACACGGGCACTTGGTCCACTTGGGCTTCGACCGTTTTTTCAATGTCAATCGGGATGACGTCGCCAACCCGCAGTTCAATGATGTCACCAATCGTCAGTTGGGTTTTGGCCAGTTGGGCCACCAAATTGACTTCGGCCATTTGGACTTGTTTTTTCAGCATGTTGACCCAGCGTTTGTCGGGCTCGGCTTGGTCGCCCTGCATGCTGGAGTAAAGCAAATCGCGGATGGGTTCCAATGTGGAGTAGGGGATGCACACGTGGAATGAGCCGCCACCTGCGCCCAGTTCAATGGAGAAGGTGGATGTGACCACAATCTCGGATGGGTTGGCGATGTTGGCAAATTGGGTGTGCATTTCTGAGCGCACGTACTCGGGGTGTAGCGGGAATACGGGGGCCCAAGCTGTTATGAATTCCTTCTGAACCACTTCCAGCATGCGGGCAATAATGCGTTGCTCGGTGGATGTGAAATCGCGGCCCTCTACCCGGGTGTGAAAGCGGCCGTCGCCACCAAACAGGTTGTCGATGACTGCAAACACCAAGCTGGGGTCAAAAATGAACAGGCCATTGCCGCGCAGGGGCTTCATGGACATGATGTTCAAATTGGTGGGCACAACCAGGTTGCGAATGAATTCGTTGTACTTTTGAACTTTGACTGAGCCGACTGAAATTTCGGGGCTGCGACGCATGAAGTTAAACAAGCCGATGCGGATTAAGCGCGCAAAACGTTCGTTGATAATTTCCAGCGTGGGCATGCGTCCACGAACAATTCGCTCTTGCGTGGCCAGGTTGTAGGGGCGTACGCCCTCATTTGAATCTGCTGATTCTTTGGCTTCCTCTTCTCCGTTGACGCCCCGCAGTAGCGCATCAACTTCGTCTTGAGATAAGAAATCGCCTGCCATGTTGCTTGTCCTTTAACCTGTGTGTTGCCGTGGCTGTTATTGAATGACGAAACTGGAGAAGTGCACGTCGCGCACGCCTGCAGTGGGGTCTTTGTTGCCTTCGGTGTGAATGGTGACGCGGGCTAGGTCGACCAGCTCGTCCATCAGTCGCTGTTTGCCTTCCACTGAGGTGAGGTCGCCGACATTTTTGCCAGACAACACGATCAGGATGCGGCTGCGGATGACAGGTGTGTAGTTTTTAACCTGCTCGGCGGCTTGGGCGTCTTTGAGTTCGTAAGTGATGCCAATTTGCAGGTAGCGGGTGCTGTCTGGCTCGGCCAAGTTGACTACGAAGGGGTCGAGTACGGTGAATACGGGTGGGCCAAGGTGTTCTTCTTTCTTGACTTCGGCTTGACTGTCTTCGCCTTTGGAGCCTAAGAACATGAATGCGCCTGCACCGGCTGCGCCCAGAATGATGACAAGGGCTGCAAGAATGATGATCAGCTTTTTCTTGCCCTTTTTTGGCGCTTCTTCCCCGTTTGCTGCTGGGGCTGCGGCGGCGGCTGCTTTGGCCATGGTCTTTACTCCGTTCGTTTCATTTCTATAGGTTTTATTGTGGATGAATCCTGGGTTATTAAAGTGTTGAATAAGAGCGCTGTTTGGCTCCTATTCGCGGTGACTGCTGTGTGGGTGTGACCTCAATAGGTTAGGCAACCAGGTCAATGTTACCGTTGCTGCGGTTGCGGCGCTGCGGTTCTACAGCCTCCACTTGCCCGTCGCCGTTGGTGTTGCCCTGGTCATTGCCTTGGCGACCAGATTGACCACCCGCGTTGTTGCCTGACTGGCCCGCTTGCTGTTGTGCTTGCTGTTGCGCATTGGCCAAGCTGGAGTTGCCTGCAGCGTTGGGGTTGTTGCCAGTTTGGATTTGCACCTGTGTGAGCTGCAAACCGTTTTGGGCCATGGTTTCCTTCAGGCCAGCAATGGTTTGGTTGAGCATGCTGGCGGTGGCTTCGTCTTGGGTGCGAATCACAAGTTGTATGTCCTGACCCCGCTGGATGATGCGCATGTTCATGCTTCCGGCATCGCCGCCCATTTGGCCTGCGCTTAGGCGAATATCCACTGTGGATAGGTTTTTACCCACTGCCCATTGGACTTGTGCGCCCAGCTCTTTTACAAAGCCGGGTTGGTTGACTGGGGTTTTGATGGTGGCTTCTGCCGCGCTGCCAGTGCGCCCTGTGGCCATACCTGCTAGCCCAATGCCTGCGGCTTGGTTGCTTGCGGTACTGCCTGAGGCGCCGGTTGCGCCGGTTGCGCCTGTGGCCAATATTTCATCACCAGCTTTGAGGCTACGGGCGTTTGCGCCTGATTTTGCATTACCGGATTGCTGGGCTTGCAGGGCTGCTGCGGTTTGGGCCATATCGGGCCTGCTTGCCTGATTACTTAAGTTTGCCGGGCTGTTGGTACCAGTGACTTCCAGTTGTGGTCTAAGCCCATCGGTTTTAGTGCTTGTGGGGGAGGCGTCCAATTTGCCTTCGAACCCCTGTAGCGCAGTTTGGCTTGCGTCAGCTTTGGAATCTGTGGATGCGCTCAATGGGCATGCTTGGCCCAATGTGCTGGGGTCGGCGGCTTGTGCAGCATTGGCTGTGGCGTCGAAGCTGGTCGCTGCGGTACCTGATGCAGCATCGGATGGGCTGCCTGTTGAGCCATTCAGCGCGCCGTCCAGTGCGGGGTTTTGCTCTGTACCCGGCAGCATTGCAGCGTTGGAGTTAATGCCTGCTGACTTGTTGTCAGTGGACTGTACCCCTCGGCCTGTTTGAGTGGTGCTTTCTGCGTTTGCGTTTGCGTTGGTGGCTTGTGCAGGAGCCCCATCGGCATTGGCTGTGCTGCCTGAGGCTTCAGCCGGTTTTCCTTGGGCAGAGTTGGATTGGGGCTGCGATTCAGTTTTGTTGGCGGCTTCAGTGTTTGATGCCTCGCCTGACTTCGAAACAATGGCCGCTTGGGTATTTGTTTGCCCTTCGGTGCTTGAAGCTTTGACCGAGTTGTCGCTGGGCTTTACACCCGATTCGACTGGCCGACTTGAAGCTTGCTGAGTTGAGCTGACTGCTGTGGATTCAACACGGTTGCTTTGCGCCCAGTCGCGCTGTGCCCACATATTGGCTTGTGCAAGCGTGTTGCTGGACATGCCGTAGGGGTTTGCGTCTGAATTGGGGTTGTTGCTCTCGCTGGCATTGAATGGCTTTTTACTGCCTTCTGAGCTGCGGTGTGTTGAGCCGCCTAGCGCTTCTTGCAGCTCTTCATTGATCATGGAAAGCTTGGCTTGCGGGTTGGCGCGCTGGCTTAATGCAGTGGCAAACAGGTTTTCAAAACCCGTGTTGCCTGCGGTTTGGGCTGTGTCTTGCAATGCCTTTTTACCCGAAAGCTGTTGGGCCTTCAGGGTGTTATTCAGGGTGTTGGTGTTCAGGCTGCTCATGCAGATTCTCCAGCAGTTCGCACGCGATAAATTCGGGCTGCGTATTCGTCATTCATTTTTTGATCGCGTTTGTTTTCAAGCTTTTCTTTGCGGGCGGCTTCGCGGTCCAGCAGGGCTTGGAATTTTTTCTCATCGGCCAAGGCTTGTTGCCACAGGCCGATTTGGTGTTCTTCGGTGCGCTTTAAAAATTCGAGTTCGCTTTTTTGTTGAGTAATGGCATCGTCAATTTTGCTGGTAAAACTCAACTGGCTGCGAAGTTGAAAACCTGTCACACCGCCCCTGGTTTTTTCGTGCATATTGCTGTGGCAGTCGTTGAGGTAATTCTCCAACATGTCCAGTTTGTTTTGGGCTTGGGCCAATGTTTGGCGGGTGCGTGCCAAGTCCTTGGCGCATTGCTCTGCTTTTTCTTTGGATTGTTCGACCAGGATCTGAATCGCCTTGCTCATCTGTTTGCCCTGTTATTTGTTCTGCTATTTGGTTTTAAACAGTTCGGGGAATAGGCCTTTGAGCCCGCTCAATGCCTCGTCATAACCCGCACTCTCTAACATTGACTGCTGTAGCAGCTTTTCAATCTGTGGATAAAGGGCCAAAGCACGGTCCAATTGTGGGTCTGCCCCGGGGGAGTAGGCTCCCACGGTAATCAGGTCCCTGTTGCGTTGAACCCTCGAAAAGTTGGCTTTGAGGTTGCGGGCGGCGTTCAGGTGCTCTTCAGTCACGATGTTGTGCATGGCTCGGGAGATGGATTGCTCCACATCAATGGCGGGGTAATGGCCTGTTTCCGCCAGTTGGCGGTTCAGTACAATGTGGCCGTCCAAAATGGCCCGGGCTGAGTCAGCGATTGGGTCTTGCTGGTCATCGCCTTCAGTCAGCACGGTGTAAAACGCGGTGATGGAGCCGCCGCCTTTTTTGCCATTGCCTGCACGTTCAACCAGTGCAGGTAGTTTGGCAAACACGGAGGGCGGGTAACCTTTGGTCGCGGGTGGCTCGCCGATGGCCAATGCAATTTCACGTTGGGCCATGGCGTACCGGGTGAGGGAGTCCATGATCATCAGCACATTGTGGCCTTGATCGCGGAAGTACTCTGCCACCACTTGGGTGTAAGACGCGCCTTGCAAGCGGAGCAGGGGGCTGACGTCGGCTGGCGCGGCAATCACCACGCTGCGCTTGAGGCCTTCTTCGCCCAAAATTTGTTCAATGAATTCTTTCACCTCGCGGCCCCGTTCACCAATCAGGCCAACCACAACACGGTCGGCTTTGGTGTAGCGGGCCATCATGCCCAGCAACACGGATTTACCCACGCCGGAACCCGCCATAAGGCCAATACGCTGGCCGCGGCCTACGGTCAACATGGCGTTGATGGCGCGCACGCCCACGTCCATGGGTTCGCTAATCGGTTCACGTTCCAGGGGGTTAATGGGGCGTGCGCCCAAGGGGCAACGCTTTTCGTAATCGACTTCGCCCAAGCCGTCCAGCGGGCGGCCATTGGCATCCACCACGCGGCCCAGCAAGCCATCGCCAACGGGCAGGTGTTTGGTTTTGTCTTCGGGCCTACGCCAGGGGTGGGCTTGTTGGCCCAGTACGGGTTTGACGGGTGTGGGCTCTTGGGGAATCACTCGGGCGCCGGGCGTCATGCCATGCACGTCGGTGGTGGGCATCAGGAACAAGCGTTCGCCGTTGAAGCCAACTACCTCAGCCTCTAGCGGGGGCACGCCTTTTTGTACCACGGTGCACACGCTGCCCACAGGCAATTTCAGGCCAACTGCTTCCATGACCAAACCCGCCACACGCACCAGTTTGCCGGTTTGTGAAACGGGGGTGGTGTAATTCACTAGGTTTTTACAGCTGTCTACCCAGTCGAGCAGGTCTGCCATGTTGTGTCGCCTTGTTTATTCGTCCGTGGGTGGGGTGTCGTCGTCTTCGGGACTTTCCGGAACTTCGGGATTTTCAACACCTTTGATTGGATTCGATTTTAAGTCGTCGTCGGTTAACTCAATGTGGCGATCTAAGGCCTCGATTGCCCTCAACCAGCGGTTTTGCAGGGTTGCGTCTACTTCCCCTTCGGGATGGCGCAACACAAATCCACCATTGAGTTGTTTGGGGTCGGACAGTAGTTTGACGCCAGCCAATTCGCGTTGGTCTCCGAATTGGGCTGCCAAGACGTCCAGTGTGTGGGGGTGGGCCACCAAGGTGATGGACTTTTCATCCAAGCTCATGGAGTTGAGAATGTCTTGCAGGGCTGCGTACGCTTGTTCGGGGTGTAGTTGCACGGTGTCGCCCACTACTTTTTTGGCAACCAGCACGGCCAAGTCCAGAATTTTTTCGCCCAGTTCGGTTTTAAAACGTTCAAACTCGGCTGTCATGCTGTTGGCGGCTTGAATCAGGGCCACGCGCTCATGGTGGGCTGCATCCCAGCCTGCTTCATAGCCACGTTGCTGGCCAATTTCTTCGGCCTTTTGCATGGTGTCGCGTTCCAGCGCGTCGATTTGCGCTTCGCGCTGGGTAAGCTGGGCTTCCCATTGGCGCATGAAAATTTCTTGCTCGGTGGGAGGTATATCTTCTGCGCGGTTGCGTGTGCCGTTGAGCTGGCCCATGAGCCGTTCTACTGGGCCTGCGTAATCGCCACCCAGCATGTCGATGTCCCAGGAGCGGAAGCTTTGTGCGGCTTCGCCACGGATAATTCTTTTAGACGAATGCGTCATCGCCACCACCACCAATCTGGATTGTGCCCGCGTCAGCCAGCTTGCGGACTACTTTCAATATGTCTTTTTGTGCAGCTTCCACTTCGGACAAACGCACGGGCCCGCGGGATTCCAAGTCCTCGCGCAGGCCTTCTGCGGCGCGGCTGGACATGTTTTTGAAAATCTTTTCGCGGATTGTTTCGTCTGCTCCTTTCAAAGCAATAACCAATTGGTCGCTTTGAACATCGCGTAACACGGTTTGGATGGCACGGTCGTCCAGGTCCAGCATGTTGTCGAAGGTGAACATTTCGTCCTGAATGCGTTGGCTCAGTTCGCTGTCGTGTTCGCGAATTTCGTCCAACACGGATTTCTCGGATGTGGCGCCTACGAAGTTCAAAATTTCCGCTGCTGCGCGTACACCGCCTAGGGTGGTCTTTTTCAGTTTGTCGCCAGCACTGAGTACTTTGGCCAATACGTCGTTTAGCTCGGCCAAGGCGTTGGGTTGAATGCCTTCCAAGGTTGCAATGCGCAGAATAACGTCAGAGCGCAGGCGTTCCACAAACATGTTCAAAATGGCGGCGGCAAGGTCGCGCTCCAAGTGGACCAGTATGGTGGCAATAATTTGGGGGTGTTCGTTTTTAATCAATTCGGCGACGGTACCCGGGTCCATCCACTTCAGGCCTTCAATGCCTGAGGTGTCGCTGCCTTGCAAAATACGGTCTAGCAAAAAGCCGGCTTTGTCTTCACCCAAGGCCTTGGTCAACACGCTGCGAATGTAGGCGTCGCTGTCCAGCCCCAGTGTGGACTGGCTGGCTGCGCGGTCAATTAATTCCGAGGCGATGGATTCAATGCGGCTGCGGCTGACGTCTTTGGTTTTGGCCATTTGAGTGCCTAGTTTTTGAGCCTCTTTGGGGCCCAAAAACTTAAACACTTCGGCGGCTTCTTCCTCGCCCAGACTCAACATCAGGATTGCTCCCTTTTCGATGCCTTCTTCGTTGTCTGCCATTTTGCTGTTCCTTGATTCTGTGTATTCTGCAGTGAACTAATTAGGCGCCTTGTGCTTCGCCATTGACCCAGTTCTTGACGATGCTTGCAACCACTTGTGGATGCTCACGGGCCAAGCGGCGCAGTTGCTCCATTTTGTCGTCGCGGGTCAGGCCGGGTACGGTGCCTTCTCGTTCCAATTGTTCCAGCAATTCGATGTCGTTGTCACCACCCACTGAGTTGGCCAGCAGGGGTACATTGCTTTGGCCGGGCAGCAGTTCTGGGCCTTCGTTCAGGCGTTCAAGCGTGACCGGTTTCAACATGGGGCGGAACAAGCCAAACACCACGATGGCTGCCGCCAGTGCGATGCCCAAAGGCAGGCCGATGGATTTGGCCATGTCCAGTGTTTCGGGCTGGCTCCAGATGGAGATTTCGGTCACTTCTTCGCTTGCAAACTGTTGGTTGACCACGTTGACTTTGTCGCCACGCTCTGTGGTGAAGCCGATGGCTTGCTTGACCAACTCGTCCACTTGCGCCACTTCTTCTTGTGTCAAAGGCACTTGTTTGGTGTTGCCTTTGGGGTCGGTGATGCTTTTGAAGTTAACCACCACTGCGGCAGAAAGGCGCTTGATTTTGCCCACTTGCTCTTTGGTGTATTGGACGGTTTTGTCCACTTCGTAATTGATGGTGGAGTCTTTGCGGCTGCTGGAGTCTGCACCCGCTGCTGCGGCTTGCGCATTGTTTGCTGCAGGCAAGTTGGCTTGTGGGTCGCCACCAATCGGGGCTGTTGCAGGCGCGGGTGGCTGGTTGCTTAATGTACCGGGTACGCCATTGGGGTTGGTACCGCTTCCGTCTTTGGATTCGCTGAGCTGTTGGCTGCGGATGGTGGACTGCGCGCCGTCGCCGTTGGGTTTGAAAATTTCGTCTGTGCGTTCTGACCGAGCAAAGTCCACGTCGGCGGTGACGGATGCCTTTACGTTTTCGCGACCAAACATGGGGGTCAAAATATCAACAATGCGTGATGTCAGGTTGTTTTCAATTTGGCCGGTGTAGGCCAATTGGGTGGGGTTCAAACCTTCGGTGCTTTCGTTTTTGTTGGTGAGCAGGCGGCCAGTTTGGTCCACGATACTGACGCTGTCGGGCATCATGCCGGGCAAGCTGGAGGACACCATGTGCACGATGCCTTGAATTTGCGATTCGCTCAGTGTGCGGCCACCATGCAAATTCAAAATGACTGAAGCAGTGGGGGTTTGTTTTTCACGAATAAATATAGACGGCTTTGGAATGGCCAAGTGCACACGTGCGCCATGCACGGCAGACAAGCTTTGAATGGAGCGGACCAGCTCGCCTTCCAGCGCGCGTTGGTAATTGACTTGTTCTTGAAACTGGGTGATGCCCAGCTTTTGATTGTCCATCGCTTCAAAGCCAGCCACTGAGCCTTTGGGCAAGCCTTTGCTGGCCAGTGCCAAACGGGTGTCATACACCTTTTCGGATGGGACCAAGATGGCGGTGCCTTGGCTGTTGAACTGGTAGGGAACTTTCATTTGTTCCAGCGCGGCCGTGATTTCGCCGCCGTCTTTGTCGTTCAAGCCTGAAAACAGCACGCGGTAAGAGGCCTGGTTGGCCCAGATAAACAAAGAAATTAAAGCACCCAACAACAAAGGCACGCCAAACAGGATCGCAACCCTGTTTTTCTGCGGCATGGCCTTAAAACGTTCCTGAATTGAACTCAATGGGTTGCCACCGCTGCTGGTGTTGCCATCAATGATGTTGCTGTCTGCCATGTTATTTGGGTTCCAGAGAGGAAATTGCATAAGTCGATGCAATCATTCTGCGCCCTGTGTGGCAATTCCATATCGTTAAAAAGGGGCTATAACGGCACTCATTTTGAATACTTGAGGGTTGGCCATGGCAAACCGAAGGGAAAGTAGAGGGGTTTTTACCCCTTGTTTCTCAGAATGCTTGCCACTGTTGCGTTGTACAAAGAGAGGGTAAAAATGCAAGTGCAATTTTGGAGCACAAAAATGATTGATAAATTGGCTGGACTCAATGCAATGTTGCCCTCCACAGGTTTGCAAGGCCTGCAGGGTATTCAGGGGTCAAACCCGCTGCAGGGGGGCAAAAAGGTTGAGGGTGGCTCGTTTGCGGATGTGATTGGGCAGGTGTTGGACACGGCCAGCGCCGCAGCCAGCAAGGCTGACAACCTCACCCAACGTTTGCAAATGGATGACCCCAAAGTAAGTTTGGAAGAAACCGTGATTGCGATGAACGTGTCCAGCCTGCAATTTACAGGTTTGATACAAGCACGTAACAAAGTGCTGCAGGCTTACAACGACATCATGAACATGCCTGTCTAATATCCGTTTGCTATGTTAGCCAGCGCACCGAACGATTGGTGACGCTTAACTATCTTGGAGCCTTATTCAAAAAAGGAACCAAGATGACTAAATCCGACAGCGCCAAAGTTGTAAAGACCAAAGCCAACCCGAAGGTGAGCCCAAAGGCCGTCGCCAAGCCGTCCGTCCTAGCCAAAGCAGCAAAATGGGCCGCCTCATCGGCAACCATGTCGGGGGCCATTAAAGGGGCCAGTAAAGGGGCCAGTAATGGGGCAAATAATGGTTCCATTCCCCCGCCCACTCCGCAAGAACCCTTGCCCTCACCTTACCCATTGCCTACCCCACAAATGCAGGGCAAGGAGGGTGCAAAAAAAACCACGAAATCTCAAAACGCAATTGCCATTTTGCGTGCCGACCATGCCTTGGTCAGC
This sequence comes from Limnobacter sp., assembly GCA_029866125.1. Taxonomy (GTDB): domain Bacteria; phylum Pseudomonadota; class Gammaproteobacteria; order Burkholderiales; family Burkholderiaceae_B; genus Limnobacter. The sequence goes on along the minus strand of JARWZZ010000004.1, from coordinate 88,290 downwards.
GAACTTTTTTCTGAATACCAAAAAACCCGTTCCCTACCCAAAAAAAGGGCCCTTGTCGCCCAAATTTGCCACGAGCTGACCGTGCATGCCCAGGTGGAAGAGGAAATTTTTTACCCCGCCGTGAAAGCCACTTTAAAAGACAAGGCACTGGTGCCCGAGGCCACGGTTGAGCATGCAACCCTGAAGGAATTGATTTCGCAAGTCGAAGGGCATGAGCCGGAAGGCGAAATGTTTGCTGCAAGGATGATGGTTTTATGTGAATACGTGAAACACCACGTGAAGGAGGAGCAAAACGAAATGTTCCCCAAGGTGAAAAGCAGCAAGTTGGATTTGAAGGACTTGGGTAGCCGCATCCTTGCCCGTAAGCAGGAATTGACCCCCGTACATTGACCAACGCAGTGCCTAAAAGCTTTTGGAGAAACCATGAAAAAACGTACACCTGCCCACGAAACCGAAGACACCTCGGATGACGCAGCGGTGGTAAAAGCTGCCCATGTTGAAGAATTGGCTGAATGGATGCCGTCCAACCCAGTCAAACCCATGGAGTATGAGTTGGAGGGGGGCATTTGCCCGCCCCGAGGCCCTTCGGTGGTTGCCAGTTCCAGGTTGCCCGGCAGCAGCACTTTGACTGAAGAAAACAGCACGGGAAAAACCGGCAGTATGGTGCCTGAAGGGGTGAACTCGCTGAATGGCCCGTTGAATGGCCCACTGGATAGAGTGCGTGTGGACTCCACCGGCATGCAGTTGACGACCAACCAAGGCGTGGCAATTGCCGACAACCAAAACTCACTGAAAGCAGGTGTACGTGGCCCGGTGTTGTTGGAGGATTTTATACTCCGCGAAAAAATTACACACTTTGACCACGAGCGAATTCCCGAGCGCATTGTTCACGCGCGCGGGTCTGCCGCCCACGGCTTTTTTGAATGTTATGCACCACTGACCCGTCACACCAAGGCAGCCCCGTTTGAGGAGGCTGGAAAAATTACCCCAGTGTTTGTGCGTTTTTCCACCGTGGCGGGGGAGCGCGGCTCCAAAGACACTGCGCGTGATGTACGCGGCTTTGCCGTCAAGTTTTACACCGACGCAGGCAACTGGGATTTAGTGGGCAACAACATGCCCGTGTTTTTTATTCAAGATGCAATCAAGTTTCCCGACTTGGTGCACGCCGTAAAACCCGAGCCGCACCACGGCATGCCGCAGGCGGGTAGTGCACACGACACTTTCTGGGATTTTGTATCCCTGATGCCCGAGTCCACCCACATGTTGATGTGGGTCATGAGCGACCGCGCCATTCCCCGAAGCTACGCCACCATGGAAGGCTTTGGTGTGCACACCTTCAAGTTGGTCAATGCCAACAACGAGTCCGTTTTTGTTAAATTCCATTGGAAGCCCAAGTTCGGCACCCATTCCCTAGTGTGGGATGAAGCCGTCAAAATTTCAGGCGCAGACCCCGATTACCACCGGCGCGATTTGTGGGAACGCATAGAGTCTGGCGTATTCCCAGAATGGGAGCTTGGCCTGCAAATTTTTACCGAAGAGCAGGCGCAAGGTTTTAGCTTTGACATACTGGACGCCACTAAGCTTATTCCGGAAGAGCTGATCCCCGTCACGCGGGTAGGCCGCATGGTGCTTAACCGCAACCCGGACAATTTTTTTGCAGAAACCGAGCAAGTCGCATTTTGCACCGCGCATGTGGTGCCGGGCATCGACTTCTCCAATGACCCCTTGCTTGCTGGGCGTATTCACTCCTACGTTGACACTCAAATTTCACGTTTGGGCGGGCCTAATTTTCATGAAATACCCATCAATGCACCCTTGGCCGAAGTGCACAACAACCAGCGCGACGGCATGCACCGCCAGTCCATTCAACGGGGCAGGGTGGCGTATGAGCCCAATTCACTGGGCGGTGGTTGCCCATTCCAAGCGGGTGCTGCGCAAGGTTTTGTCACAGTACCCGAGCGCATGGCCGCCCAGGAAGACCACAGCAAAGTGCGCGCCAAACCCGAAAAATTTGCAGACCATTACACCCAAGCCACCCTGTTTTTTGAAAGCCAAACCAGGCAAGAGCAAGCCCACATTGTGGCGGCCTTTCGCTTTGAATTAAGCAAGCTGACCGTACCCGCCATTCGCCAGCGAATGGTTGCATCTTTGCGCAATGTTTCAGAGGTTTTGGCCTTTCAAGTCGCCGAAGGATTGGGCATGGTCACCCTGCCTGAAGCCATGCCCAAAGTCATTCAAAATGTGGCCCAGCCTGAGGTCAAAAAATCAGCCGCTTTGTCGCTGATGGCAGGTGCGCCCGATGATTCAATTGCAGCACGCAAAGTGGCCATTCTTGTGTCACACGGCGTGTCTGGCGAAGAATGCAAAGCCGTGTACGAGACTTTACTTTGCAGTGGTGCAGTACCCCGCTTGGTGGGGCAACGCATTGGCACTTTACACACCTCAGACGCAGTGGCTTTGGAGGCCGAAGCGTCCATGGAAACAGAGCCCGGCTTTTTGTTTGACGCCTTGGTTTTACCCAGTGGGGCCGATGCGGTGGAAATTTTGTCCATGGATGCCCACACCATGGAATGCATCAAAGACCAATACCGCCACGGCAAAACCCTGTTGGTACTGGGTGGTGCAACGCAGCTTTTGGACAAAGCGGGGGTTTCCTCCCAACTTCCCGATGGTGGTTTTGACCCCGGCATTGTGGTGGCCGAAAGCGCGAATGCCGCAGCCTTGGAAGCCTTTACTGCAGCCATTGCCAAGCACCGCCACCCCCGAAGGGAAACTGACCCGCCCCAGGTTTAAGCCTTTCTACATTAAGCCTCGACATTAATCCTAAACAGCACCTTCATTCATCAAGGATTCAGCTTGTCCAATACACTCACACTCACCCAGCGTCCGCAACCAGCAGCGCCAATGAACAACAACTTCCATACTCCAATTTTGGTCCACAGCCACCTGCGTTGGGACTTTGTATGGCAAAGGCCACAGCAAATATTTTCACGCCTTGCGCAGCATCACCCCATCCTTTTTTTAGAAGACCCAATAGAGGGCCAGGGCTTGCGGCGCTTGGAAATAACCGTTGTGCAATCCAATGTGGTCCGTGTGGTGCCGGTGCTACCCAAGTTGGCATGCACCATGTCGGTGGATGAGCAAAGCCTGTCCACACTTGCATTGCTGAAGCACGCATTGTTGGAGCACCCCTTACTGAAAAACACGTATGCCAACCCCATTCAGTGGTTTTATTCACCCATGTCGGCCAAGGTGTTTATGAATAAGTTTCAAGCCAGTGCCGTGGTGTACGACTGCATGGACGAATTGGCCAACTTTAAATTTGCACCGGCTGACCTTAGCCTGCGCGAAGATGCCTTGCTGGCCTACTCCAATATTGTGTTTACTGGCGGCCACCAATTGTTCAAAGCCAAATCGCAGCGCCACAGCAATGTGCATTTTTTTGGCTGCGGTGTGGATGTCGATCACTTTGGCAAAGCCCGCGCGGCAGCCACCCCCGTGTGCTTGGACATCGCCAAACTTCCACGCCCAGTGATAGGCTATTTTGGTGTGATTGATGAACGGCTGGACTACGAATTAATAGCCAGCTTGGCAGAAAAATTTCCAACTGCTTCCGTGGTGATGGTGGGCCCATTTGCCAAGGTCAACCCTGAGGAATTGCCGAAGCGGCCCAACATCCATTGGTTAGGCCAGCGCGCCTACAAAGATTTGCCCAACATTGTGAAAGGCTTTGATGTGTGCATCATGCCGTTTGCACTGAACGCGGCCACGCAATACATCAACCCCACCAAAACTTTGGAATACATGGCTGCTGGCAAGCCCGTGGTGTCCACTGCCATACAAGATGTGGTGCACCACTTCACGCCCGTGGTCAAAGTGGCTTATTCCCATGACGAATTTGCAGATGCTGTGCAACAAGCGCTACGTCAACCGCAAGCCGAATTGCTGGCCCAAGGTTTAGCACATGCAGCCAAGTCAACTTGGGATGTCACCGTCGGCCACATGCGCGCATTGGTGCTGCAAGCAGCTGCATTTCCTTTGAAAAAGCCCAAGCTGGTCAATATTTCTAATGCAGTGAAGCAGCTGCCCAGGCTTATTCAGCAAAACAGCCAGACTCAGCAAACCAAGCAGGCCGCCAACAAACCCAGCTTGCAAGTGGTGCGGGGTAAGCTGTGAGTACCGTACATGATGTGTTGGTGGTGGGGGCCGGTTTTTCAGGCGCAGTGGTTGCAGAGCGGCTTGCATGCAGCGGTTTGACGGTGTTGGTGATTGACAAGCGGCCGCATATTGCAGGCAATGCGTATGATGTAAAGGACAAGCATGGGGTGCTTATACACCCCTACGGCCCGCATATATTCCACACCAACAGCGATGCCATTGTGGACTATTTGTCTGCCTTTACTGCTTGGCGGCCCTATGAACATCGGGTACTGGCCAAAGCGGGCGACGCCTTGGTGCCCATCCCAATCAACATTGATACGGTCAACACCGTGTATGGGCTGGCACTGGATGAAAGCACAATCCAAGACTTTTACGACAGCGTGCGCCAACCCTGCACACACCCATGCACCAGCGAAGAAGTGGTGCTCAATGCCGTTGGGCAGGATTTGTACGAAAAGTTTTTTCGAGGCTACACCCGCAAACAATGGGGGCTTGATCCCTCCGAGCTGGCCGCATCCGTTGCTGCACGAATACCCACACGCACCAACCACGACGACAGGTATTTCACTGACCGCTTTCAAGCCATGCCCAAAGATGGCTACACCCGCTTGTTTGAACGCATGCTGGACCACCCGCTGATTGATGTTCAATTGGGAGTGGATTATTTGGCATACAGAAGGTCATCTAAGGCTGAATCATCCAATGCGTTGAAAGCACTGCACACGGTTTTTACTGGCCCCATCGACGCATATTTTGACCATTGCTACGGGCCGCTGCCTTACCGTTCCATTCGGTTTGAGCATCAACATTTGCCCGGAATTCCCAATTTTCAACCAGTGGGTACCATCAATTTCCCCAACGATTTTGAATACACCCGCACCACCGAATTCAAACACCTCACGGGGCAAACCCACAGCGGCACATCCATTGTGCGGGAATTTCCTACCGACCAAGGCGACCCGTATTACCCCGTACCCAGGCCAGAAAATGAAGCACGTTTTAAACGCTACGCCGCCTTGGCCGAGCAGGAAGTGGATGTGACTTTTGTAGGGCGGTTGGCCCAATACCGTTACTTCAATATGGACCAATGTGTGGGCGCAGCGCTGAAATGTGCGCAAGGTATTGTGCAAAAATTTCCACAGCAAACGCCCAATATACACACCACCCGCGCCCGTAGGCACACAGCCTGATGCACATGTGGGGGGGTATAGAAAGCACAGTCAACCGCGTGGGCAACACCTACCACACCCAGTTGGACCGAAGCGGCCACGACACCCGTGAAGACGATTTGGACCGCTGCGCAGCGCTGGGTATTCGCGCCATGCGTTACCCGGTTTTGTGGGAGCGCACAGCACCCAATAGCCCCCATGACATGGATTGGCGGTGGCTGGACCAACGCTTGGGCAAGCTGCAACACTTAAACATGGAAGTGATTGCAGGCCTGCTGCACCACGGCAGTGGGCCGCATTACACCAGCCTGGTTCATCCTGATTTTGCAACCCAGTTTGCCCAATACGCAGGCTGCGTGGCACAGCGTTACCCTTGGATTAACCGCTACACCCCGATCAATGAACCCCTTACCACCGCACGTTTTAGTGGGCTATACGGCCTGTGGTACCCGCATGGGCTGGACGAGCGTACTTTTAAAAACGCCTTAGTCAACCAATGCCGCGCCACTGTGCTGGGCATGCGGGCCATTCGCCACATCAACCCCTCAGCCCAATTGGTGCAAACCGAGGACTTGGGGAAAACCTACAGCACCCCAACCATGGCCTACCAAGCCGACTTCAACAATGAAATGCGCTGGTTGGCCTGGGACTTACTTTTTGGTCGAGTGAACCGCAGCCACCCCTTGTGGGCATGGTTAATCAATTGCTGCATGGCAACTGAGGCAGAGTTAATGTGGTTCACCGACAATCCTTGTCCGCCCGATTTAATTGGAGTCAACCACTACATCACCAGCGAGCGGTTTTTGGACGAGCATTTGGCCCAATACCCCCAACGTTTCCACGGCGGTAATGGCAGGCAAGCCTATGCAGACATTGAGGCCGCGCGTTGCCTTGCCACACCTACACCGGGCCTGGCCCCTTTGTTAAACGAAGTGTGGGCCCGCTACGGCACACCGCTGGCCATTACCGAAGTGCATATTGACGCATCGCGTGAAGACCAGTTGCGTTGGTTGCACAGCATTTGGACAACTTGCACCGCTGCAAAAGGGCAGGGCATTGAAATTGAAGCGGTGACTGCATGGGCATTGTTTGGCTCGTTTGACTGGAATTGCCTACTGACCCAATGCCACGGTTACTATGAAGAAGGGGCCTTTGATGTGCGTGGCGCACAGGTGCGCCAAACCGCAATTGCCACCTTGGTGAGGCAGCTTGCATCTGGCCAACCAGCCGATCACCCGGTATTAAGCCAGCCCGGTTGGTGGTGGCGAGCCGATCGCTTTTTTTGCCAACCCACCAAGGCCACACAGCTTACCTCACCCAATTCAGTTTCAAACAACACAGTGGCTTTACCACCACCAAGGCCCGTGCTTATTTGCGGTGCAACAGGTTCACTGGGCCGCGCATTTGCGCGTTTGTGCCAGCGCCGTGGCTTGGCTTTTGTATTGATGTCCCGACAGGACATGGACATTGCCAACCCGCAAAGCGTGTTCAATGCTTTAAACCAACTGCGGCCTTGGGCGGTCATTAATGCGGCCGGGTATGTGCGGGTGGATGAAGCCGAGTCCGACGCTGACCGCTGCTTTAGGGAAAACACCTTAGGCCCCGAGGTATTGGCCACCGCATGCGCACAGCGCGACATTGCGCTGGTTATTTTTTCCAGTGATTTGGTGTTTGGTGGGGATTCCGCACAACCCTATGTCGAGACCGATTTGCCCGGCCCCGTCAACATTTATGGCCGCAGCAAAGCCGAAGCAGAGGCCAAGGTGGTGGCCGCACACCCCATGCCGCTGATTGTGCGCAGCAGTGCATTTTTTGGTCCTTGGGACTGCCACAATTTTGTTAGCACCACCCTAGACGCACTGGCTTTGGGCAAACCACTGCGTGTTGCCAATGACATTGTGGTGTCGCCCACCTACGTGCCTGATTTGGTGAATGCAACGCTGGATTTGTTGATTGATGGCGCAACCGGCATTTGGCACCTCACCAGTGGCGGGGCTTTAACTTGGGCACAACTCGCCACCAAAGCGGCTGAGGTGGCAAATCGAGATGTATCCCTCATTCACCCCTGCAGCAACGCCTCATTCCAACGGCCTGCCCGCAGGCCCGCGTACAGCGCTTTGGCAAGTCACAGGGGGTTTATGATGCCCACGCTGGACAATGCGTTTGAGCGTTTTCAGGCTGACCAAGTTTTAAGCTGACCGATATCCATCCGGGTTCATGCGCTGCCAGCGCCAGCTGTCCTCACAAATTTGCTGCAGGTTCATTGTTGGTGCCCAACCCAACAGTTGCGAGGCCAGGGTGGGGTCAGCATAAAACTCTGCAATGTCCCCTGCGCGGCGTGCCTTAAATTGGTAAGGTATAGGTCGGCCACTGGCCAACTTAAATGCCTGTACAAGGTCCAGCACGCTGTGGCCTTTGCCGGTGCCCAAGTTCAATTCCAAACATTGCCCGGCTGTGTGGCTTGATGTGGTCTTGTCCAAATGTTCAAGCGCCCGCAAATGGCCTATTGCAAGGTCGGTCACATGAATGTAGTCCCTGATACCTGTGCCGTCTGGGGTTGAATAATCACGTCCAAAAATATTGAGATGGTTGCGTCTACCCACTGCCACCTGCGACAAAAATGGCATCAGGTTATTGGGCACACCGCGTGGGTCCTCACCAATCAAACCACTGGGGTGCGCGCCCACTGGGTTGAAATACCTCAGGATCGCAATCCGCCATTGTGGTCTACTTGCCTGTAGGTCGCGCAGCATGCATTCAATGTGCAGCTTGGTGCGTCCGTAAGGGTTGGTGGGCAAAAGTCGGTGAGTTTCTTGAAAGGGCAGGCGTTCCGGGTTGCCATACACAGTGGCGGACGAGCTAAAAACCAAGGTATTGACTCCGCACTCATCCATCGCCTCCAGCAAGCGCAGGGTGCCCACCACATTGTTGTCGTAATAAGCCAGTGGAGCAGTGGCTGATTCACCCACTGCTTTCAGCCCAGCAAAGTGAATGACGGCAGTCGCCTTGCTTTGTACAAGCGCTTGGGCAACTGCCGCCCGGTTACGGATATCCGCCTCCATGCAATGAATAACCTTGCCCGTAATCCGCTCCACGCGTTTCAGCGCTTCGGGTTTACTGTTGCAAAAGTTATCCATGACGGTGACATGATAACCCGCGTTGAGAAGTTCAACGCAGGTGTGTGTTCCGATGTAACCTGCCCCACCGGTCACCAAAATTCTTTGGGTGATTGTCACCTCAGAATCTGGTCTAGCTCTTCTTTTCTCCCTTGTTTTTAGAGCCGTTGCTGGAGCTCGATTTGTTGTCCTCCGACCCTCTGCCGGCCTGCTTGGTGTCTTTGGGGTCAGGGTCTTTCATGGGCTTATTCTGAGCGTTTTTGCTGTCTTTGGAATTTGGTGACATGTGAGTCTCCTCTTGGATTAAGTGATTCGGCAAAAGCGCCAAATGCACGATAGACGGACCCGCAGCTTCTATCTGTGCGGTGTCGAACACACCGCAGGCACGCGTCTATACAATTAATCAATGGAGTTACGGTGGTCTCTTTGTCGCCTTTCTGCAGCCAATAAAAACCGCTGCAAACGCGATTCTTCCTTGGGTATGAGCAGTATCATTTCACAACCCACACAGCGGTCTTGGTTGTTATCCGGGTTGGTTTTAATGTTTTTGACAGTCAGCTTTACCTTCAAGGGTGGCGACCCATCAGGCACCACCAACTTGGCGCTGGCAATAATTTGGCCCACTTTAAACTGTTGGCGCGTGGGCACACTAATACCGCAACCTGCAAGGCTAATGTCCACCAGCTCGTAATCGCCTTTCAAGCCGTCGTCCTCAATGTGCAGGTGGGCCATCATTTCCTCGTCAGCCATCACGCGGAAATAGTTTCTACGCTGCAAACGCACCATGCTTTTGGGCACCTCAATGCGCAAGGCTTGCCCGCCTTCGTACACGCTTTGTAGGATGCCTTTGCATTGAAACTGCAATTTGATGTTTTCCGGAAATGCCACAGCCACAAACTCGGTGTGCTCATTCAAGCCGCTGAGCAAGTTTTTGTCATACGGCCTGCCCAGCCACACATGGCCATTGCTTAAGTCCATGCCCAAAATTTCGGTCACAAAGCTTTGTTGCCCTTCGTTGAAGTAAATATAAACCTCGTTTTCTTCCTCTTGCATGTTGTGCAAGTACTTACCGATGGTAATTGGGGAAGACATGGAAAACTCGCGGATCAAAGTCGAGTCAAACTCGGGAGTGATCGCCGTAATGTTCGAGTTGCCGTTGGAGTTGTTGCTGGAATCAGTGTCATTCATAGTCTGTCCTCTGACTTTGGAATTCAGGCTGTATTGGTCGCTTTTTTCAAGCTTGTTTGTTTTCTATCCGGTACACCCAAGCCAGAAGCTCGGCTATTGCTTGGTACAGGGTAGGGGGTATTTGTTGGTCCAAGTCCACGTCCATCAACAGTGAAACAAGCTCCCGGCTTTCATGTACAAATACGCCATTTTCCTTAGCGCGTTCAATAATTTGGTCTGCAATCAAACCCTTGCCTTTGGCCACCACCTTGGGGGCGCCAGAGTTTTCGAGATACGCAAGCGCCACCGCTTGTTGGGGGCTCATGGTGTTTTTAGCCATGTCCTGTGTCCTCTCGGGTTCGAATGGTTCCGTGGGCCAACTGCAAGCCTTTGTCCCTCAGGGCCTCTTGAATGTCCGTCCAGTGGGGGTCAATTGCGCTTTTGGTGTTTCTACTGCCTGATAGAAGAATATCGCATCTATTCCCAACCATGCGCAGTTTCACATGAATTTCACCCAAGTGGGCCATATCCAGTTTTAATTTCGCCACCCAGGGGCGGGCCTGTTCGCCTTCCTCGGGTGGGTCATCGGGTTGGCGCTGGTCGGGTTCAATTTCCACATTGACGGGTTTGTCAAACAAACCTTGCATGGATACAGCAATTCGGGAGTGATCCAGCGCCGCCAACTGAGAGGACACCAATTTCACAGATTGGTTAATCGCATCTGGATTGATTGCCTTTTCGGATATAACTTGTTCAGCGCCAAACCGGGCTTGGGGCTCCAGGGTTAACTGGTCTTTGCTGCGTTGGCCGTTTGCCCATTGTTGCAAATGGTTTTCGTAAAACAAACCACTGTTTTCCACGGCCGAGCTCACCTCTTGAGCCAGCAAGCCCGTCAGGCCCGAATCCACTGCCTTGTTGAAATTCACAGCCAAGGTGTTGTTGGCATTGCTAGCGGTAGTCAGTGCTTGATTAGCCGCGCTGGAACTTGGGCCTTTGCCACCCGCAGTGTTGTTTGCAGACAGGTCGGCCGCCAGCATGGCAGGGCTACTTGCTTCACCTTCAACAGCCGCCGTTTGTGCACTGGTTGCACCAGTTGCTGCGTTGCCCGCCGCAGCTGCAGCCTGATTACTTGCCTGAGCGCCCGCTGTACCTGCAGCTGGGCTTGAACCTGAGGGGCTGGGCATCGGTATGGCTGCCGCTTTGCTTTGTTGTTCCGCTTTGGCCTGTACCATCAATTCAGCCATGTTTTTTACAGATGCACCGAGGGGTATAGTTTTGCCCTCGTTTACCCTTTCCAACAGGCCAATCATACGAGCGGAGCTGGACAATTTGTCCACAAAGCTTGGGCTTTCAGAGTCTGAGGAGTCCCCTTTCTCCGCCGTTTGCAGTAACCGGTTTACATCCGCAGTTTTTTTCGCGCCGCTGGACCCACCTGCTGCGCCTAAGCCATCCTTCTCATTGAGGGCAAAGCTAACGGTGATCATTTCACCCGCAGTCAAACTGCGGCCGGGTGGCATTTTAACCGCTATTTTTTGACCATTGAATTCAAGCTCAGCTTGGCCCCCGGTACCATTTTTAAGTACCTTGACCAAAGCCGTTTGACCGTTAAGCTGCTGTGCTTGGGGTAGGGGAAGTTGCCGCGACAACACGGCAACAATGGGGGAAACTTCCGACTTGTCCGCACTGATGCGGTCACCCGGATTGGCTTGCAACAGGCTGTTGACGCTGGGCGGGTTGGTATTACTGCCCTTAAGTGGTGTCAACGACATACGCCATACCCGTGCTGTAAATCACGGGCCCCCTTGTTCAGCTACCGTAAGTGTTGTTCAGTCTTTGAGAATTGTTTGCTGCACGCAAAAAATCCTCCAGCTGACGCAACCTTGGCTCTGTGATGTTACGAATGGCTGCATCGTCAGCCAGAATTTTTTTCAGGTATCCAATGTGCTGCTGTCGCTCCACTTCATTCAAGCGTGCCTGGTTGCGTTTAACGCCCTGCAGCTCTTGTATAAGGTTGGACACTTTTTCTTCAGCTTCACAAAGCATATCCCAATCGCCAGCTTCCGCTGCGCGTAGCATTTCTTCACTCTGCTGGGCAATCGCTGCGTAATACTGCATCACAGCGCGGTTGTCTTGGGCTTCGAAAATCATGGCTAATGGCAGTCCTTAGTAGGCATTCGTTGTAGTGGGCAGGGCGGCTGACTGGCTCGGTGTATTGCCGATTTCACACCATGCGGAACGCAGGTCTTCCAACAGTTTGGTGCAATTGTCCAAACGCTCAACGTCATTTTTGGCGTTGGCAGACACCAGCTCATTGCCAATGTACTCGTACAGTGCAAGCAATTGCTCAGCCAACTGTCCACCTTCATTTCTGTTCAGGGAGGCGGCCAGCCCCTCATTGATAATCCGTAAGGCTTTGTCAATGGCTTGCGCCTTTTGAATCGTATCCTTCATGTCCATGTACAACTTTGCTTTTCGGATTGCCTCCAAGGCACCGTCGTACAGCATCACAATCAATCGGTGTGGGGAGGCACTGTTTATGCCTGTTTCCAGTCCGACACTCGCGTAAGCTTTGGCTCCAAACATCATGGTGTGTTCACTCTTGAAATCAGTTCAACTCGTTTATTGTTTAACGAATCTTCAGGGTTCATCTTAAGTGCCGGTGCCCGGTTTTGATTGGCTTATAAACGGTGCTTTTAGGCGATATTTCGGTGCTTAAGAAAACAGATTGTCTACTACATATTCTGCAGGGCCGACAGCTGTTGGCTAAGGTACGAGCTCGTGGACTGCATACTGGACAACATCGCATCCAAGGACGAAAACTGCGCCCTGTAACGTTTCTCGATTTGGTCAAGCCGCAGGTTCAGGCTTTCCTCTTTTTTATCCAGCGTGGTCACACGTTTGTTCAAGCCTTCAGTGCGCGATTCCAGCAAACCTCCATCTGCACTTAGCCCGGCAATCCAGTCTTTCATTTGCGTGGCCATGCCTTTGGAAGTCACAACGCCGCCCACTGTGGTGTCCGCAAAAAACTTTTCCAACACCTGTGGATCGGTTTCCAGTTTTTTGTTCAGTTTGCTTTGGTCAAAACTCAGCGTGCCGTTTTTGTCGATGCTCATGCCCACATCGCTCATGCTGTAACCGCTGGCGCTGATTTGGCGCATCACATTGCGCAAGCCGCGTTCCAGTTGGGCGGGGGAGGTGTCTTTACCCAAGGTCGAGCCCTTGGTTTGCTGGTCTTTCAAAATACCGCGAATTTTGTTGTACGAATCCACAAAGCCTTGCAGATTGGTCTTCAGCGACTCAGAGTCTTTGCTGATGTCAATCGTGATGTTGCTGGTGGTCAAGGATTTCAAGTTCAGCGTCACGCCAGAAATGGCATCTGTCACCGTGTTGCTGGATTTCTTAATATCCAGGTTATTCACCTTGAAAAGCGCATCTTTTGCGCTTTCCAGCTGTGTCATGTTGTTTGATGCAATCGGAGTGACTGTGGGGTTGTAGGCCAACTTGGACAAGCCCGTGCCGTCTGTATTGCCCGCATCGCCATCTGCCACATCGATTTTAAAGCCAAAGTTATCGCCCGTGTCCTTGCTGGTCAACACCAAGCGGTTGCCCGTGCCATCATTCACAATCGTGGCATTTACACCGGCATTGGCATTGTTAATGGCGTCTTTAATGCCACCAAGGGTTTGGTTGGTCGGGTCAATGTTAATAGTGACCGGTGTTTTGCTGGCATTGGCGGTAAAGCTGCCGGGTGTGCTGGTGTAGCTGCCCAAAGTAATGGTGAGGCTACCTGTACCCACCACATTGTCCACGCTGCTCTCGCCTGCTACCGCAATACTTTGCTGCTTGGCCAATTGGGACACACTGATGCTGTACTGCCCGGCAGTTGCGCTTTCGCTGGCTGTTGCACTGATGATTTTTTCATCGCTGGAGCTTACTTTTTGTGGGTTTAGCCCAGTCAGCTTGCTGATCAAGGTCGACGCTGTTTTGAGGGCATCAAACGCACTCGTCATTTGTCCATACATCGAAATTTTGGACTTGATGGTGTTGCGTTCGGTCTTCAGGTCGTTCAGCGGAATTTTCTCCGCGTTCATCAAACCTGTGATAATGCCTTCAATATCCAGGCCGGAACCGATTCCGGCAGATGTAATAGCGGGCATGGCTAAACTCCTTGTGTTTGGGTCTTAAAGTCCAGAACGGCAGTGCCGGTTCAGGCACTTCTGGACATCAAAACCCCTTGCATTTTTTCCAGCGCCTTGGACAAAGCCAACATCTCTACAGATGGGATTTGCCTCAAAACTTTGTCCGTTTCACGGTCAATGATTTGTATGACGGGTTTGCCATTTTCCAAATCCATGGAAAACTTCAAATCCGAGCCCGACTTAATCATCGCCTTGTTTGCTCTTTGAAGCACTTCAGTCATTTCCGACATGCTCAATTCAGCCTTAGGCTTTTCGGCTTTCACCTCAGGCGTGGGGCGCGTGCTGACCTGCGCAGCCTTCTCGGCGTTGCCAGTGTTCTGGGATTGACTGATCAAGTCCGATAAATTGGAAATGTTCATGGTTGCACCTATCTCGATTCTAGAGAGTCATTGCGTCTCATCATTAACTGATTAACGGCTGGTTTTGCCCTTTCTTTAGGGTTCAACCTACAACTCTTAAAGCAAAAGCCAAAACCCAAAGCCCCGCCGGAGGGTGTCCGGGCAGGGCCTTGAATCTCGAACTGTTTGGGTATGGAGCCACTTGTGGCAGCCCCGGCCCTGTATTTACTTCACTTTCTTAAACTTGGCTAAACAACTTATCTCAGCAAGCTCAACACGTTGTTAGGCAACTGGTTGGCCTGGGCCAGCATCGCAGTGCCAGCCTGTTGCAGAATCTGGCTTCGAGTCAGGTTCGCGGTCTCAGAGGCGAAGTCAGCATCCATGATTCGGCCTCGTGCAGAGGACAAGTTGGTCATGGTGGTGGACAGGTTGGACACTGCTGCATCCAGGCGGTTAATACCAGCACCCAGTGTGGCGCGGCCTGTGTTCAAGTTGTCCAGCTGGGTGTCAATCGCTGTCAATGCTGTGTTGGCGTTGGCCACTGATGTGACGTCACCGCCCACATCAAACGCACTGGCGTTGACCAAGTTTGCAGAGATGGTTTCGCCTGTTTTAGCGCCAGTCTGAATGGTCAGAGTTGCTGCAGAGCCATCCAACAGCTTCACGCCGTTGAAGTTGGCCTTGCTCACTTGGTCAGCAACTTCAGTGTTCAGGGCTTGGAATTCAGCATTCAGGTTAGTACGGTCAGATGAAGTCAGTGTGCCGGTGGCAGACTGCACAGCCAACTCACGCATACGCTGTAGGTTGTCAGACACTGCGCCCAATGTACCGTCAGCCACTTGCAGGGCAGAGATGCCATCGTTGGCGTTACGCTTGGCTACATCCATACCACGGATGTCAGCACTCATACGTGTGGCGATGGCCAAACCAGCGGCGTCGTCACGGGCAGAGTTTACACGCAGGCCAGAGGACAAGCGGGCAATTGAAGTTTGCAAACCGGCTTGGTTACCGACCAGGTTCTTCTGGGCTACAAGGGATGCTGAGTTTGTATTAATTCCGATCATGATATTTCTCCAGGTGTTTAGGGCACGGGTATTGCCCTTTTAACTTTCAACTTGGGCAGCGTTTCAAATTCGCTGCTCATGCTTAGTTATCGCTCGCTGGGGGTATTTCTTTAGGGGGGCAATCAATAAAATATGCGCTTTTGCAAATATAGTTTCTCAACCCTCATGTTTCAAAACCTGCTGCCGTTAAGGTGGCCCACGCTTGAATTTGGGCGTAAAAAAGCCCGCACCGTAAACCAAAACTGAGGTTTTCGATGCGGGCAACCGCTAAGGATCGTTGTATTGATCTAATGGAGTAGGCCTACTGGAGTTAAGCCCACTTGGATGTCACGTCACTTTTACAGCATAGCCAAGCCGGTTATCTCAGCAAGCTCAACACGTTGTTGGGCAACTGGTTGGCCTGGGCCAGCATCGCAGTACCAGCCTGTTGCAAAATCTGACTTCGGGTCAGGTTCGCCGTTTCTGACGCAAAGTCAGCATCCATGATTCGGCCTCGCGCGGACGCTAAGTTGGTCATGGTGGTGGACAGGTTGGACACCGCTGCATCCAGACGGTTGATGCCAGCACCCAGTGTGGCGCGGCCTGTGTTCAGTGCATCAAGCTGCGTGTCAATCGCTGTCAATGCTGTGTTGGCGTTGGCCACTGAAGTGACGTCACCACCTACATCAAATGCAGTGGCGTTCACCAAGTTTGCAGAGATGGTTTCGCCTGTTTTAGCGCCAGTCTGAATCGTCAAGGCTGCTGCAGAGCCATCAAGCAGCTTCACGCCGTTGAAGTTGGCCTTGCTCACCTGGTCACCAATTTCAGTGTTCAAGGCTTGGAATTCAGCATTCAGGTTGGTACGGTCAGAGGAGGTCAGTGTGCCTGTGGCAGATTGCACAGCCAACTCACGCATACGCTGCAGGTTGTCAGACACAGCACCCAATGTACCGTCAGCCACTTGCAGGGCAGACACGCCATCGTTGGCGTTACGCTTGGCCACATCCATACCACGGATGTCAGCACTCATACGTGTGGCGATGGCCAAACCCGCGGCGTCGTCACGGGCAGAGTTTACACGCAGGCCAGAGGACAAGCGGGCAATTGAAGTTTGCAAACCAGCCGAATTACCTACAAGGTTCTTCTGCGCTACAAGGGATGCTGAGTTTGTATTAATACCGATCATGATGTTACTCCTCGTTGAATCTCAACTACTAGATAAGGTCTGCCATTGATGAGCGGCTATTGACCCAGATTTAAAACGATATCGACCGAAGTCGAACCTTATCGACCGAAACCGTAAACGGCAATGCATCGCCGATGATTGCTTAACGAGAGTCGGCAATCGCTTTCTGATCGCCTAAAGAGGCCAGCTCAAAATAGTTAGCTGCTTGGTTGGCTATCTGATTAGCTACAAATAGAGTGGGTTGAGGAGGGGGGTTTATTGCTCGGATAGGTGCACAACAAACACCCTCTAATGAGGGATATTTTTTTATTCATACCCTCAAGTTTTGATGTAAACGGTCGATAACTTAAAGGAGCGGTAGTGCTTGTCGGATTTTCAAAGCACCTGTAATCACCTAAGCAAGCTCCCCCCTGGTGTTGGCACTATGGGGTTGGCACAGAGGGGGTGACACAGCGGTGGGATGTTGAAATCAACCGAGTAGAGGCACACTGAACTCAGGAAATCGCTCCTTGTAAGGGCTTCTCCTACAGAAGAAATGGTTGGAATGATGACCCGCTTTTTAGAATTTGGACGATTCAAGTCCTTGGCCTGCTAACCGATACTACGTTCAGGGGCATGGCCGAGTAAACGAACTGAAGCGAACCCAAAAAAAGTGGATAAGCGAGTTCCAGTTTCCCGGTTTAATGAAAGATTGGAGGGTGTTCATATGAAATCAAGTCGCGTTCTGGATGAAATCAGAGAGACGAACTTGTCTTACCTGTTGCTGGCTCAGCAACTGATTCGAGAGGATCGCGCCGAAGCCCTCGTTCGTTTGGGCATTTCTGAAGAAGTTGCGGATTTGGTCGATCAACTGACCACTTCGCAAGTGATGCGAATCTCTTCCTCCAACATGTTGATGTGCCGCTTCCGCTTTGACGATGAAATCGTTTGGAACCTGCTGACCAGCCACACCAAAGACCGCGTGGCTCAGGGCATGCACGCCTCTATTTTGATGGCCGGTAAAGCAATCGAAACAGCAGACTTGGGGCAGTGATTCATGGCTAAAGTCAAATCAATTTTGTCAGAAGCACTGCAAATCCAATTGGCCAGCGAGCTGATTCAACTGGATGCACGTTTGCAAGTGCTTGAGTCAGAAACCCAGTTGTCACGTGAGCGTTTGTTGAAGCTTTACAAAGAGCTAAAACACAAATCGCCACCCAAAGGCATGCTGCCGTTTTCAACCGATTGGTTCATGACTTGGCAACCGAATATTCATTCGTCGTTGTTCGTCAATATTTACGACACAATTATCAAAAGCTCAGACATTGAAGACATTGAGGCAATCATCAAGGCCTACCGTCTGTACCTCGAGCAGATTCGCCATTTGGGCCTGCCAGAGGTGTTGTCCTTGACGCGGGCTTGGCGATTGGTCAAGTTTTTTGACGCAGGCATGATGACCACCACTGCATGCACTTCCTGCCGTGGCCGCTTTGTGGTTCACACCTTTGAATTGGTAAACGATTACGTGTGCGGTTTGTGCAATATGCCATCCCGCGCTGGAAAAACCAGGCAGGCCGCTTCAGAACGGTTTGTCAACGAAGAAGCGCATTTGGAAGACTAAGCTTAAACAAGAACAATTGCCCTGCGATGTTTGCGGGGATGCCGATTACCCTCGCTGTGATGTACCAAGGTCCGGTTGCATCCTCCCACCCTCTGTCTCTTCCGGGTCTGCAGCGGGGGTTTCTCAAAAAATGGCTGGTGAACTTGGGTTCATCGGCCATTTTCTTTTGGTGGCTTGTTGCTTGCTTTTACGCCGCTTTTAGTCGTTGCTTTTTGCCGCTGCTTAAGCTGCTTAATCGCGATCGACTGACCGTATTTTTCACATTTTCGCCGCTGTGCATGCACAATCGGCCGACCATGTTTGCTTGGTGACGCTTGTTTCCGGGCGCCGCTGCGTGCTTGGATTAATTGCTGCAGATGTGTTTTGTCGCCCGGCGCGCCCCCTGAATCGCAACCACGGTTCAGCCTGATTGCGCTTGCGCAGCGGCTTGGACGGTGACAATTTGATGGCGATGTGCGATGTGCGATGTGCGATGTGCGGTGTGCGGAGAATTTCAGCGGTGGTGCTTAGCAAGTAGACCCGCTCAGCGTGACTGAGCCCCCGTGGCGATTCGAGAAGCGGCCCCGGGCGACAAAGCATCCAAAGTACCGATAAATCTGCCCATGCAGGGGAGCCCGGTTAACAGGCCGCTTCAAGCCAGGGGGCCAGTCTGCTGAGTGGGGCCAAGTTGCAAAACCGAGCAGCGTTGAAAGCGGCCAAGTTGCAATACCAAGCATCGCCGCCCAGCAAAACCCAGCATCGCCAAACCTCCGACCAACACATCGAGTCAAAACACCCCCACAATCTCCCCCTGTTTTGGTGAACAAAACATGGTTCTTACGCGTAAAATCGGTCAAAATAGCCCTAAAGCAACGGCCAAACATCAGGCAACAAGCAGCACGCCCTGCCGTAAGAGGAAATCAAGATGAGCAAAAAGCCGATTTACGTCACCCAACCCGCCTTGCCACCTCTGCAAGAATTCATTCCATATCTGGAAGAAATCTGGGAAAGCCGGATACTGACCAACAACGGCCCCTTCCACCAAAAGCTGGAAGCTGCGCTTTGCCAATACCTGCAAGTCAATAACTTGGCCCTGTTTACCAACGGCACCGTCGCATTGGTTACCGCCCTGCAAGCATTGCGTATTACAGGCGAAGTCATTACCACCCCCTATTCATTTGTAGCCACTTCCCATTCTTTGCTGTGGAATAACCTTAAACCGGTTTTTGTGGACATTGAGGCTCACACCCTGAACCTTGACCCGGCGCGAATCGAGGAGGCCATCACCCCCAACACCACCGCAATCATGCCGGTGCATTGCTATGGAAACCCCTGCGATGTAGAGGGTATTAAACGCCTTGCGGACATTTATGGCTTGAAGGTGATTTACGATGCAGCCCACGCTTTCGCTGTTCAATACAAAGGCAAAAGTTTGTTGAACTGGGGTGATTTATCCGTACTCAGCTTGCACGCCACCAAAGTGTTCAATACTTTTGAAGGCGGCGCAATCGTATGCCCCGACAAAGCCATGAAAGAGCGCTTGGGTTACCTCAAAAATTTCGGATTCGCAGATGAAGTCACCGTCACCGCCCCCGGTATCAACGGCAAAATGAGTGAGATGAATGCTGCATTGGGTCTTCTGCAACTCAAGCACATTGATGCGATGTTGGCCAAGCGCAAGGAAATTGAAGCTCGCTACCGCAGTCGTTTGGCCGGTATTGAAGGTGTGACCATGATGCCGTTGCGTGAGGATACTGAGCGCAACGCCTCTTACTTCCCGATATTCATTGGTAAGGGCTACCCAATTGGGCGTGATGCTTTGTTCCAAACCATGCGCGAGAAGGACATCTATGCACGTCGTTACTTCTACCCATTAATTAGCAGCATGCCCATGTACCGGGGTTTGCCTTCAGCCGACCCCAAGCGTTTGCCGATTGCCGTGCAAGCCTCGCAAGAGGTGTTGTGTTTGCCCATCTACCCAGACCTCAGCCATGATGATGTAGACAGGGTGTGCGACATGATTATTGCCTGTTCAAAATAGCTGAAAACAGGGAGCCCCCAGCCATGAGCCCAAACCAAGAAAAACCCAAAATCGTGATTGTTGGTGCGGGCGGGCATGCAGCCAGTGTGGCCAATGTGGCCTTGTCTGCCGGGTATGAAATTGAGTGTTTTATCCACGACAAAAAAGGTGGGCAGCAGTTCCTAGGCTACCCCGTGCATGCCGCTGTGTCTGCGCTACCAAGCCCCAGTCAATTCCACTACGCCATTGGGGTAGGCGACAACGCCATCCGGGAAACCCTGCACCTTAACCTGACTCGCCAGCACAAAGATTTACATTACCCCGCGCTGGTTCATGCCAGTGCAGTGGTCAGCTCATTTTGTACAGTGGAGGAAGGTTGTGTAATTATGCCGGGCTCAGTGCTTGGGCCTAACTCCAAGATGGAGCGGTTTACTTTTATCAACACCAGCGCATCGGTAGACCATGATTGCGTATTGCACGCATTTTCTTCAATTGCACCTGGCTCCATACTGGGTGGCCATGTGCAGGTGGGTGATCGGGCAGCGGTTTCAATTGGCGCAGTGGTTAAAGACTCCATTCGAATTGGCCGTGATGCAGTGTTGGGCGCAAACAGCTATCTCAATAAAAACCAGCCCGAAAGCACGGTGGCTTATGGCTCCCCGGCCAAGGTGGTCAGGGGCCGGGAGTGGGGCGAATCTTATCTATAGGTTCACTAAGCCCGTTTTTTGAAAAACTCAGGTTCAAACGCAATCAGGTCAAATTCGTAGCGGTAATACACATAGCCCTGCTCATCCAGTGTGGTTTGAATCGCCTCAATTTCCGTGGGCTGTAAATTGATCACTTCCAAATTAATAATGCTGGGGCGGTATGCATTAAAGTCCAGTTGCTTGAACACTTTGTAGTCATAGCCCTCGGTGTCAATTTGAAACACATCAATGCGGGGTAGCAAATTGCGTTCAATCAAATCCATCAGCGGCATGCAACTGACTGGCTGAATGGTCACATATTTTTTGTAGTCCCTCAGCTTGGTGTCGCTGAATGTGGACATGCCTTTCAACCAATCTGGCAGCTTGTACTTCACAATGTTTTCAAGCGTTACCCGGTACAGTTTTTTGGTTTCAACCTGCTCGGTAATCGCCACATTTTCAAAAACCAAACCTTCAGAGCCTTCGTAATTTGCACGCAAGCGTTCAATCATGTCGGGTAGCGGTTCCACCAACACACCGTGCCAGCCATAGGCCCGTACATAAGGGTAAATCGGGTCGTAACTTTGGCCGTCCATCGCGCCGACTTGCAAAAAGTACACTGGCCTTTTGGGTTCCGCAGTTGACTCATTGGTTAATTCACTGATGTACCTAAACGCATCATTGGGGCCAGAGTAGGGCACTTGCCCGTACTTCATCTGAATCTGCTTTTTGTATTCCGCGTATTCCCCAGCCGCCCCTTTTTGGTTGGTCACCACCCAAGTCAGTGCCTCATCACCATGGCTAAAATCCATGATGTGCGCAGGCTTTACAGCCCGTGCAGCATTTTCTGTGGGTTCCAAATAACGGTCATAACAGGCTGACAAAGCAATCTGGTCCAAAAACCACACAAACTTACCCTTAGCCAAATTGTGGGCAATGAATGCCGCCACTTCTCGCAAATAATTTTTACCAGTCTCTGTGGGCTTCACATACAAAAACCCCGCCAGAATTTTTTCCCAGCTGGGCGACACCTCGGGCTTGCAAGCAATCACATCCACCTGTTGGGCTACTCCACCAAATCGGGCATTCCAGTTTTGCTTCCACAAGGCATCGGCATCAATCAAAATCAGCGGTGCATTGATTTGCTTTAGCAACGCATCGGCTGCAATAAAGCGGCGAGTTGCAAATTGAATCACTTTGCTGTTTGCTGCATTGGGCCCCTTTGGGTCGCCCGCAGCCTCAATCGCTTCTGACGTGGCTGATATTTCCAGCTCAGGGTACTGATCCCCCACTTGGGCTAAAAAGCGCACCATGCTGGGGTTGGGGTTGTACAGGTGGAAGTGCACGCACAATTCACCGCCGTTTTGGTCGTGAATGGAATACAGCAAGGCCAGCGCATGCTCAAAGAAATATTTTTCATCGCAGGCAATCACCACCGTTGGTTTGCTTCTTCCCTTTTTAACAATCGGCAAAGCCCAATTCAGCTCGGGGCTGGTGTAGGGGCTATTGGATGCAAGCTCAGGGTTCAAACTACCAAAATCAACGGGCTCATCCGGTTGGCCTCCCAAGGCATACAGGCAGCTCATGCTCATCAATTTGACCAAGGGCAATTGTCCTTCAGGGCCAGATTCCACCAACTTGAGCAAATGGGGCAGGGCGTCTTCGTAACGCCCTTCAATCAAATACACCATGGCGGCAATGCGCTGCAGCGCGGGGGACGCTTCCAACACCCTGGGGTTTTGGTCAATCAGGCTCATGGCCTCGTCGATTAAGCCCACGCGGTACAAAATTTGAATGCAATTAATCAAGTAGCTGACACTGGGCACCTTGTCCAGCACCCGCATGACCCCGTCACGCACTACATTTTTAAAACCCAGTGGCATGGGGGTTTGCAAGCCAGCGCGGTACTGGTCCATCGCCATATTGGAATGTGCAATCAGCAGCAACATTTCCTTCAGGGCAGAATCCTCTGTCTCAGGCAGGGCCGAATTCATCATGCGTATTTGTTCTGCAACCGCCAAGGTGTCGCAGGTTTTTGAGTCCAAAAAGCTCAAGATCCACTCTTTGGGCAGGGTGCCCACATTGTCAAAATTAAACCGTTGAATCAATGCATCGCGGTAATATTGGTGCATCAGCTGAGCTCGTTTGTATTGACTCATTGCGTATCCGTTGTGAGTGAAATGGGTTAGCAGTTCCCAAAATGGCCGGGCACCATTTAGTATATCTTTTGAAGTCAGTGACAATCCATCAAATTACCGGGCAAAAACATGAGCAATTCGGAAGTCGAACAAGAAGCCAACGAACTCTACGCTGAGATGTCAGCACGGCTTAATGAGCTCGAACTTCAGGTTTACTCCAAAAACTTCCAACACGACAAAGTACTGACCGAGTTGGCTAAAACCTTCTTGGACTGGGACAAACAACCCTATGTGTGGTTACTGCAGCAAGAGGTCGTGGGCACCATTGGCATAGCCACTCGCATGTCGGCAGTGATTGTCAAACTGATGTCAGACCTAAGTTACCGATTCAACCTCCAAGAGTTGGTGATGCTGACCAACCACAAGCGAAATATATTGAGTGTAATGGAGGCCTCGGGTTTTGGGGGCTCTGGGTTTTTGCATAACTTGCTCCTGGAAAAAACCAAAGAGTACAGCGGCAAAGGCATGCTTGAAAACCAAGCCATGGTGCGTGCGATTGCAGTGGCTTCCATCAGCCAGATTGACACCGCCACATTGGTTGAATTGTCGATACAAAATTCCGAAGTGGCCGCCATCCTCACCTTAGGCCTGATGACTGAGCTTATGCCCTCCACCTTGGTGGGCGAGGCCAGCCGCCGTTTGCTGCTTGAAGAGTACAACCCTTATGGCAACTTGCAGCCGATTGAACGGTATCGCGGTTTAATCAGTAACTCGTGGATGGTTTGCAGCTACAGCACCTCCGAGAAAAAACACCACATCAAACGGCACCTTAACGATTGGTTCAAGCGCGTGCATGTGGCTAGAAATCTCAAGGTTCACCCTTTTGGGTCTATTGACATGCCCGGCAACACCGAGGGCAAAGCTGTCATGGCAGTGATGGCTGAAAGTTTTGGGTCGGCCCATGCGATGTACCGTTGGTACGCACCGCTGGTGGAGCGCCTGAAAGCCCATTATTACGTGGTGCTGGTCGCCTTGGAAATGGATGTGGATGCCAAGTCCAAAGCCATATTTGACCATTACATCACAGTGCCCAAGGCTGATGAAATGGGCTTGCAACCCGTTTTGGACGCTTGCACGCCCGATGTGGCGTACTTCCCCAGCGTGGGCATGCGCACCTGGTGTATTTCCATGGCCAATTTGCGTTGGGCCCCATTGCAGGTGATGAGCCACGGCCACCCAGCCAGCAGTTTTTCCGATTGCATGGACGCTGCGTTCATGAACATCCACACCTTTGGTGGCTCGCATGTGCATTGGGAAAATCAGCTGATTTTGCAATCTGGCGTGGGTGACTCCATCAAACCCGTGGAAGGGGTAGACATACCAGCGCTGGAAGAGGGCAGTGAGGAAGTCCTCAAAATTGCGGTGCCTTGCAACGTCATGAAAATCAATGTCAGCTTCATGGCCGCCCTCAAATCAATTGAAGAGCAAGCCAACCGCCCCATCCAATTCCTGTTTTTCCCTTATGAGAAAGGCTTCCATTACATTGCCACCTTCCGCCGTTTGCGTAGCTACTTCCCCAATTGCATCGTGGCCTTGCGTGAAGACTATGCAGGCTACTTGGGCCAGCTTAAGCAATGCCAAATGGCCCTGAGCCCCTTTCCGTTTGGAAACTCGTCCTCCTCAGCCGACTGCTTGGCCTTGGGCTTGCCGTTTATAGCCATGATTGGCGCAGAGCCCCATTCCCGAACGGATTACGACATTCTTGCCACCTTTGGGCTGGAAGACTATTGCGTTGCGACCACAGTGGATGATTACGTGGCCGGTGCAGTCAGCTGGATTAACAACCCTGCCAGCTTAAAAGCCATGCGAGACATGGTGCGAGCGGCCTCTTTCCTAGAACACCACCACAACGACGAAAGCGCCTTTGCCGATGAGTTTGTACTGGCCATGAAATGGGCCCACGGCCACAAAGACCAACTGCGTGCCGAGCGGGGTGTTGCTTACAACGCCGAGGACAATTGGTTGAATAACTTGGGGTGAATGTTTTAAATCAATAAAGCCGCGTTTGCTTTCACGCGGTTTTGAATGGCGCGGATTGTTGTGCTTCGAATTGAGTTATTGCTAGCAAACGATCTCGCCAAAGTGTTGAACTGCAGACCTACCTCCAGCATTCGATCAATAGGTTCATTTGCCCAACTGGGGGCCAAGCCTCCGCTGGTGGCAAGCTTCAGCAACAGTTCACGGGTGATGTTTTTACCGTGACCCATGATGTCCATTTGATGTTCGCCACCGGGCCCTTCATTGAAAGTGAGGTCGTATCCAGGTGCCAACTGCCATTGGCGCTGCTTGTTCAATCTGAAAGAAAAGTTCTTGGCATGGTCATCACGGTTGTTGAACAGTACATTGAACACACAGCGCTCAAAAGCTTCTCTGACACACTGTTCGTCCCGCGTCAAAAATCGGGTAATGCGCAGCAGTGTGGTGTAATCCACAGACCCCACTGTCCGAAAATCGGCATGTAAAACTCCCGCCAAAGTGTGCACCGGTACCCTAAGTCCATCCGCTACATCAAAACGCTTAATTCCAAAAGCTGCCAAATGCTTATCCAAGTCAAAGTAGGCGGTGTCTGGCATGTTTAGCCCGCAGGCCCTAGCAAGCTCAGCATACAGCTGCTCAATTGCACATGCCTCCTTGTGCTCACCCATGGCCTGAAACTTCACCAACCAAGGTTCGCCACCTTCAAATATTTGGCTGCTGATGCGTGTGCTGACGGGGTTGTAATACACAAGCGCCTTCGGCCTTGCGCCATGGGGTGAACCGCCCAGCAATGCCAACTGTTTTAAGTGCCGAAAAACTTCACTTTCTGAGTCCTCGAATTCAGAGTCTTCAATTGAAGGCTCCAGCCGATTGGCCAAGGCATAAGCCTGCCTAGAAAGTTCTAAAATATCCAGCTCTTCAGGGGCAATTGATTCCAGGTCTGCAGGCGCAAAAACCAAGGCCCCCATGGCACGGTTGCCTATAAAAGCCAGGCGGTCTAAAGGCGATAGGGTAGACGCATTTCTTCCACTTTTGCGGAACAAACGGTCCATTAGCATCAAGCCCCAACCGTCAGGTAGAGCGTCTGATATTAGCCCCGGCAAACGGTTCAAATGCATCGGAAGATCACCATAAGCCTGAGACGAAAGCTTCAACTTATACGGCGAAAGCTCGAGTCCCTCCTTCAATGCTCGCTCAGAATATTCGAATAACAACTGCTTGCCATTGTCTGCCAAATTGCCCAACAGCCAACGCTCGCCCCAACCCTCGTAGTAAACCGACATACGCTTCACGATGCATGCCCCGGTTTAGCTTTTGTTGGCGTTGTTTTGCGGGAAAATTTGCGCGGTGCCCTGATGCGTTTTGCCGCCTCAGCCTGCTCCATCTGGGCAATCGATTGAATTTTGATTTCAAACAAAGGCTCTAGGTCGGCTTCCCTACCCAGTGCCATTACCACTTTCAGTAGGGATGCCAGCGTGGTTTGGCCCTTGTTCTCAAGCGTCACTATTGTGTTTCTCGACACGCCTGCGCGGCCTGCAAGCTCGCCTTGCTGCAGGCCCTGTGCCAAGCGCAAAGCCTTCAGGCGGGCCCCAAGTTCAGTGGCAATCTCATCCGCGGTGGAAAGTCCAAAGTTCAAAAGATTGCCTTAAAAAGTGAAATTCGTAGTGACTAATATACTAGTCACTAAAGTCAAATAATGCAATAAAAGATTGGTTAGTGACTGTTTTAATAGTCTTTATGAATAAAAATTTGATCGAGTTTTTAAGTCATTACACCGACTTTTCAATCATTGAGGTCCGTTAAACCAGCAGCGTTCAATCGTCGAGGCTTGTTGACCGCTCTCATCGCGTTCCTACCCCTAAAACTCGCTTGGGACGTGTCGCGCATACCTGACTATCGAGCTGGAAAACTTGAGGTGAGTTACTCACCCGATGTTGCAATCGGGGCCAATGTGCACCCTTTTTAACAATTCTTCTTTCCAATCTCCCGTCCCCCCCCCAATCCTGAATCTACTGAATTCAGCTCTAAAACGCTCGTTATTCAAGCAAAAGGTTTCATACAACTCAGCCGAAAATGTGACTGTACAAAAAAATAACTTTGCAGACAGAGAAACACATATGTTCGTCATCATCGGTTGGGTAATCGTAATAGTCGCGGTGGTCGGGGGGTTTGCCTTAACAGGCGGCCACCTCTCCGTGCTCTGGCAGCCTATTGAAGTCATCATCATTTGCGGCGGTGCAATCGGCGCATTGGTGGTGAGTAACACCACGTCCCTGCTCAAGGCCACAGGCAAGGCGGCGGGGGCTGTGTTCAAAGCGTCCCACACCACCAAGGCGTTCTACATGTCCTTGATGGCCTTGATGTTTGAAATTCTCTCCAAGGTGCGCAAAGAAGGGTTGATGTCCATCGAAGGCGATGTCGAAGCGCCCGAAGAAAGCCCATTGTTCCAAAAATACCCCGAAATTCTGCATGACCACCACATTGTGGAATTCATGACCGACTACCTGCGCCTGATGGTGTCAGGCAACCTCAACCCCATGGAAATTGAAAACCTCATGGACGGCGAGTTGGAAACCCACCACCAAGAAGCCCATGCCCCGCAAGCCGCTGTGCAGCAAGTGGCCGATGGCTTGCCAGCCTTCGGTATTGTGGCTGCGGTAATGGGTGTGGTGCACGTGATGGGCTCAGTAGGGCAGGTGAGTAACGCCGAGCTGGGCAACATGATTGCAGCTGCCTTGGTGGGTACCTTCTTGGGTATTTTGTTGGCTTACGGCTTTGTGGGCCCATTGGCCAGCGTGATGAATCACAAAATTTCTGAATCCTCCAAGCCCTTTGAATGTGTCAAGACCACCTTGCTGGCTAGTCTAAACGGTTACTCACCCGCATTGGCAGTCGAATTTGGTCGAAAAGTGCTGTACTCCACCGAGCGTCCAAGCTTCGCCGAGTTGGAAGAACACGTCAAAAGCACCAAGGGCAA
The DNA here is from genome assembly GCA_029866125.1 of Limnobacter sp. Taxonomy (GTDB): domain Bacteria; phylum Pseudomonadota; class Gammaproteobacteria; order Burkholderiales; family Burkholderiaceae_B; genus Limnobacter. The sequence continues at coordinate 60,474 of JARWZZ010000004.1, read as the reverse complement.
ATAGGGACAAATAAGCCATGGCCAAGAGCGACGAAGTAGCCCCAATCATTGTTATCAAGAAGATCAAAAAAGGCGGACACGGACACCACGGCGGCGCCTGGAAGATTGCGTACGCCGACTTTGTGACGGCCATGATGGCTTTTTTCTTGTTGATGTGGCTGCTCGGTTCCACTTCCGAAGGCGACTTAAAGGGCATTTCCGAGTATTTCAGCTCCCCCTTGAAAGTGTCCTTAATGGGGGGCAAAGGCTCGGGTACCGCAACCAGTGTAATTGATGCGGGGGGTACCGACCTAGCCCGTTCTGTGGGACAAATTAAGCGTGGCAGTAATGAGGATGATCGCACCAGTGAGGACACATCTACGCCTCCCACACCCGCGACGGAAGCCGCTGAAAAAGTGGAAACCCAGCGATTGAATCAATTAAAGGGGGAAATCGAGCGGTTAATCGAAGCTTCGACTTTGATGAAACAGTTTCAAAATCAAATCAAGTTGGACATTACGCAAGAAGGCCTGCGCATCCAAATCGTGGACGACAAAAATCGCCCGATGTTTGATTCAGGCAGTGCAGTGTTGAAGGACTACATGAAAGGCATTTTAAGAAGCCTGACGACCGTGTTGAATGAAGTGGACAACAAACTGACCTTGTCCGGGCACACCGATGCAACACCCTACGCCTCTGGCGCGGCGGGTTACAGCAACTGGGAGTTGTCGGCAGACCGGGCCAATGCAAGCCGCCGAGAAATGATGTCCGCCGGAATGAAAGAAAGCAAAGTACTTCGAGTGGTAGGCCTGGCCTCCTCAGTACCGATGAAATTAGACGATGAATACGCATCCATCAATCGACGAATTGCGATTGTGGTGATGAACAAAAGGGCTGAGGACGCCGTGCGTGCCATGGCCCGACAGGACAGCATGAGCGAGCCACCTGCACCCAGCGTGCAGCTGCCGGCCATTCCGAAAGTAGAAATAATGCCACCCCCTGGGCGGTGAGATGAAAGTTGCAGTTTAAGAATTTAAATACGAGAAGCGTTTTAAGCCAGGAGCTAAGGTTATGGACAATGATTTCCGCTTGATGAATATGATTGATGAGAAGGCCAGACTGGCGGGCTCCAATAAAATGGAGCTGCTGCTTTTCTCCTTGGGATCGACCGAAGTGTTCGGCATCAACGTATTCAAGGTGCGTGAGGTGTGCGAAACGCTACCAATCACCAAAACACCCAATATGCCAAGTGGCGTGGAAGGCATCATCTCCCTGCGCGGCAGCATTCTGCCGGTGCTGGATTTGGCCAAATGCCTTGCAATGGGCAATGCGGAAAACCGCACCAAGCTGATCATCACCGAATTCTCATCTCACACACAGGCCTTTTTGGTCGCGGATGTGGACCGCATTGTGCGGGTGGATTGGGAACAGGTTAAGTCCCCCCAAAGCATTGGCCAGTCCCAAAGCACCATGATCACCGCCTTGACCGAGCTGCCGGATGGCAAGTTGGTGTCTATTCTGGATGTGGAGCAAATTCTGGGCGACGTCATCGGCGAAAAAGAAGTGCCCACCATGGACAACTTCAAGCCCGAGCATCCGCACCCTGTGTTCTTCGCAGACGACTCCACATTGGCCCGTCGCAAAATCACCGAAGTGCTGGAAAAACTGAACCTGCCGCACCAAAGCGCAACCAACGGTCGCGAAGCTTGGGAAAAGCTCAAAGTGATAGCAGACCGCGCCGAGCAAGAACACCGCGACATCAAAGACGTGGTGTCCCTGATTTTGGTCGATGCCGAAATGCCAGAAATGGACGGCTATGTACTTACCCGCAACATCAAGAGCGACAACCGTTTCAAGGGCATCCCAGTGGTGATGCATTCCTCCTTGTCATCAGTCGCCAATAAAAAATTAGGGCAACAAGTGGGCGTAGACGCTTACGTTGCCAAATTCCACCCAGAGGAGTTGGCCAGCATGGTTGCCTCCATGCTTCCCGCTTGAAGGAGAGAACATGAATCCCGAAGACCTGAAAATCCTGATTGTTGATGACTTTTCGACCATGCGTCGTATTGTCCGCAACTTACTCAAAGAGATTGGCTACAACAATGCCGACGAAGCGGAGGACGGCGCTGTTGCGCTGGGCAAGCTCAAGAACGGCAACTTTAACTTCGTGGTCAGCGACTTGAACATGCCCAATATGAACGGCTTTGAACTGCTGCAAAACATTCGTGCAGACGCCGAGCTGAAGCACCTGCCTGTGTTGCTGGTCACGGCAGAGGCGAAGAAGGAAGACATTGTGACGGCTGCCCAAATGGGCGCGAGTGGCTACATTGTTAAGCCATTCACCAAGGCCACTTTGGAGGAAAAACTCTCCAAGATCGTCGCAAAAATGTCTGTTTAAACCGCCAAAAAAGAGGTCATACCCATGAGCCCGGAAAATTTAAAAAGTGGTGACAGCGACGATCTAGAGTCCCTGTTCGACGAGATTGCTGAGCAACAATTGTGGAGTGCTGCACCTGCTGCCAAAGTAGATGCCCCTACGCATGAAGACATGCCCCACGGCCATGTGGTCGATGAGACAGTATTGAAACCTGGTGACGTATCAGTGACTACCTCATCTGCAGAAGAGCCACGCGACGTATTTCAACGCGTGGGTATGTTGACTCGTAAATTGCATGATGCCCTACGCGAGCTGGGTTACGACAAGAGTGTTGAGAATGCTGTGGGCAGCCTGCCCGATGCACGTGCCCGCCTTGCCTACATTGCCAATTTGACTGGTCAAGCCGCCGAAAAGGTACTGGCTTGTGTAGAAACATGCCAAATCGTCAATGACGGCATGGCAGAGCGCGCCAAAGCATTGGACACCGCTTGGGAAAAACTCTACAACAACCAAATGAGTTTGGAAGAGTTCAAAACCCACGCACAAGCCAACCGCCAATTTGTCAAAGACGTGGCCTTGCAAACGCAATCCATGGGCTCCAACCTGACAGAAATCATGATGGCGCAAGACTTCCATGACCTTACCGGTCAAGTGGTCAACCGCATTGCCACCATGGCGCAAAACCTGGAAGAGCAACTGGTCCAATTGCTGCTGGACACAACACCTGCAGACCGCCGCCCACAAGTGGAAGAAACATGGCTATCAGGCCCCGCGATTGATGCCGGTGGCCGAGTGGATGTGTGTTCCAACCAAGGGCAAGTGGATGATCTGTTGGAAAGTTTGGGTTTCTGAAGCGGTGATAAAAACCGCTCACTAGAATCAGATGGTGTAGAGGCAAGTGGGAGAATTAAATGAGTGCATTTGAAGACGTCGAATTGCTGCAAGACTTCCTGATGGAAGCTGGCGAGCTGTTAGAAGACGTGGATAGCAAATTGGTTGAATTGGAACAATCCCCAGAAGACCGCGAGCTCCTTGCTACGGTGTTCCGGGGCTTCCACACCATAAAAGGTGGTGCCGGGTTTCTGGATGCCAAGGCCTTGGTGCAGTTGTGCCACAAAACTGAAAACCTGTTTGACAAACTGCGCTCATTTGAGCTCACACTCAGTGCCGAAATGATGGACTCCATCATGGCTGCCACAGGCGAAGTTCACCGCATGTTTGGTGAAATGCGCGGCGGCCACCAGCCAGACCCTGCACCCGATGATTTGCTTCACGCCTTGGACCTTGCCATAGAAGGCCGGGCCAGTGAGATCAAATTGGGCTCAAACGCTGCGCCTGCACATGACGCACCTTCGGCTGTTCAAGAAGTTGCAATCGACCCGCTTGAGGCCGAGTTTGATGCAATTGCCAACCAGTATGCCAAAGTCAATAATTTACAGATTGGTACCAGCCCAGCAGGCGCCACAATAGATCCGGAAGAATTGGACTGGCCCGCACTGTACGAAGCTGCCGTGGGCGTACCACCTAAAGAGTTGGAACAAGCCCGTCTCAGCGCCCAAATGGCCACACAAGCCGTGTCCAAGCAAGCAGCTGCGGTCACCAAAGCCATTGCTGCGGACAAGGTTGCAGGCAAAGATGCTGACCCAGTTGCACCCGTTGCACGCAAAAAAGCACCCGCCCCGGTGGCGGCTGCTGCAGAAAACTCAACCATCCGTGTGGACACCGCACGGTTTGACCAAATTTTGAATTTAAGCGGTGAAATCGGTTTGACCAAAAACCGGTTGAACTGCCTGTACGAAACGATTGCACGGGGTGATCGGGGTGAAGACACCATCAAAACCCTGGACGTGGTGGTCAATCAATTGGACATGCTGGTTTCTGACTTGCAAGCCGCAGTGATGAAAGCCCGCATGCAGCCTGTGGGCCGCGTGTTTCAAAAGTACAGCCGTCTGGCGCGTGATGTTTCCCGCCAACTGGGCAAAGATGTAGAACTGGTGATCGAAGGTGCAGAAACCGAAGTTGATAAAACCATTCTTGAAGAACTGAATGACCCCTTGATCCACTTGGTACGCAACGCTTGTGATCACGGTATTGAAACCATCGAAGAACGTAAAGCAGCAGGCAAAGACACCAAGGGCATTGTGAACCTAAGCGCCCGTCAAACCGGCGACCACATTGTTATTGAAATTCAAGACGATGGCAAAGGCATGAACCCCCACGTACTGCGCGACAAAGCCGTAGCCAAAGGGTTGATCAACGCTGACGAAGCGGGCTCACTCAGCGTACAAGATTGTTTGCAGCTGATTTTCCTGCCCGGCTTTTCCACCAAAGACCAAATCTCTGACATATCGGGTCGGGGCGTGGGCATGGATGTGGTCAAGACCAATATTCAGCGCTTAAATGGCCGCATCGACATTGATTCCGAGTTGGGACGAGGCTCACGCATCACCATCTCGCTACCACTTACCTTGGCCATTTTGCCGGTATTGATGCTGAAGTTGGAAGAACAAATTTATTCACTGCCACTGTCCTGTGTACGCGAAATTATTCCAATCGAGGAAGATCGCGTGCAATCGGTCAGCGGTAAACCCACCATGGTGGTGCGTGGCGAAGTACTGCCACTGTTGGACTTGGCAGCCCTCATTGGCCGCCGAATTACCACTGGGCCCAAAGTGGGCGTGCTGGCCATCAGCGGAAACAAGAAATGCATATTGGCAGTAGATACATTGGTAGGTCAGGACGAGGTCATGATCAAACCATTGGAAGGCGTTAAACCCAAAGGCGTTGCGGGTGCAACATTATCAGGTGAAGGTTTGTTGGTCTTGGTACTAGAACTGCGCGAATTACTTGAAGGCATCATTTAAAAAGTACGGTTCCAAAAGATTAATGTTTGCATATTGACTCGCTATTAAAGCGGGCGGTTGGAGAAGTAACGTGAATATATTAGACAGAAGTTTGTCAGGCGTAGCCTTGCCCAAAAAATTTGCACTGGTTTTATCGGTGTTGATATTGGCAATCGTGGCTTTGTTGGTTCAATTGGAATTGCAAACATTAAGCTTGTTGAGAACCACTCAGAACGAGATTTCTGGTTCTCACTCGCTCAAGTCCCTCAATACACTCATAGACCAAACCCAGCGTCACCGTGGCTTGCACAATCGCAAGCTGGGGGGCGATGAAAGCGCATCCGGCCAAGCGGATGCGGTTCGCAATGAATTACGGATCAGTTGGGGCCAGTTTGCGCAAGGTCAATCCGCAAGCTGGACAGCAACGCAAGCACGAACAACCCAACTCAGGAATACATGGGAATCCCTGCAGGCGCAGCTTCCGCAACTGTCAGCTGCGCAGTCATTCGACAAGCACAGCCAGTTGGTTGAAGAGTTGATTAGCTTGGGCAGAGTGTTGGCTGACGAAAGCGAGCTCACTCTCGACCCCGAAATGCCAACCTATTACCTGATGAGCAACTCCGCATTCACCCTGCCATTGGCTGGTGAATACCTTGCAAAAATCAGGGGCAAGGTGTCAGGCGCATTGGCCAATTCAAACCCACCCGACATGCAAATACTTCAACAAGCTTTGGGTTATCACCAGGTTTTGATTTCTGAGGCACACGACCTGCAGGAGTCCTTGGCTAAAGTGCAAGCCTCGAATGTGGTGCTGAAAGCCAGTTTGGCGGAAGATGCCAAGGCAGCCAATCAGGCAATCGAAAGTATGGGTGTTACCTTAAATGGCCTTATTCAGTCCAAGGTACAAACTACCCCCGAGGCGTTCTTCAAGCTGGGCTCCGATGCGGTGTCTAAAGTTCATGTTTATCAAGACTCCACACTGGATTCATTGCGCGCATTGCTGGAAGAACGGGCTCAATCACTGAGCCTCAAATTGTGGGTTACCTTGATCGGCTCGGTTTTGATGTTGGTTGCTTGTGCGGTCATGGCTTATCTCATTTTCTCGGGCCTTAGCTTGCGAATTCAAAAGGTGCTTGAGCATTCCCAGTGGGTTGCCCAAGGTGATTTAACCAGGCCCCTTCTGCTGAAGTCCAAGGATGAAGTGGGTCGAATGGCCGTGTCGGTCGAAAATATTCGTACCTTTCAGTCTGGATTGGTCCAGCAGCTGCAGTCCACCGCAAGCCAGTTGGTCAGCACCTCTCGCACTTTGGCTGAGTCTTCAGCAACAGTGAGAAACGGTGCCATGCACCAGACTGATTCTGCGGGTGCAGTGGCCGCCTCTATTGAAGAAATGACAGTTTCTATCTCTCAAATTGCTAGCCATGCACGTGATGCACACGACATGACTGCGGAAGTCGGAGAATATTCCCAACAAGGACGCAGCAGCGTGGCAGTGGCCTCCAGTTCCATGGAGCAGATTGGACAAGCCTCGACCGAGCTGGCCCAAACCATCCATGACTTGGGCGAAAGCTCAAGGTCAATCTCCACCATTGTTCAGGTTATTCACGACATCGCCAATCAAACCAATTTGCTGGCACTGAATGCCGCAATTGAAGCGGCCCGTGCCGGTGATCAAGGTCGGGGTTTTGCTGTGGTGGCTGATGAAGTGCGCAAACTGGCCGAGAAAACCTCTTCCTCCACCAGCCAAATTTCTGATTTGATTTCTACCATTCAGACTGAGGCTGAAAGCGCAGTGGCTCAGGTGTCCAGCTGGGGTGAAATGATTTCAAATGGCAAAACCCAATCGACTCGAGCTGACTCAGTGATGGTCGACATTCAAGAGCGCGCATCCAGCGCATCGGGTGCTGTGAATGAGATTTCAAATTCTATCCGTGAGCAATCGGAGGCTTCAAACCTAATTGCTCAACAAGTAGAAAAGATCGCTCGCATGACTGAAGAAAGCAATTTGGCGATACAAGAGGTCGACCAGGTTGTACGCAGCATAGAGCAGTTTTCAACCAATATTCAAAATCAAGTCAATCAATTCAAGGCTTGATGGGAGTGATGTGAGATGAGTTCCCTTTATAGACGCGTAGAAGCCACTTTTTTTCAAACCCTCAGCCGAAAGCTGTTTGCTAACGTGGCCACAGTGGGTGTGGTCAGCAGCTTGGCTTTGGCTGCGCTGTCTTACTGGGCTTTTTCAAGCATAGGAATAAGCTCAAACACTGAGCCTCACAGTAGCATCTTAACCAAAAATCTAACCCCATTCTTCACCATTTTGGGTGTGGGTTTACTGGCTACATGGGCAACTGTGATGGGTACGTTCCTTTACCTTCGTCATTTAATTGTACGCCCTGTGCATGCATTGCGTGAGCGCATGGCTTTGCTGGCTGACGGTGAAGGCGATTTATCGGCTGACATGCCCTCCATGACGCAGGATGAGCTACGCGACCTTGCCACCAATTACAACAACTTCATGGCCCGCCTGCGCGACTTGGTGCATGAAATTCGCCGCATGACTGCGCAGGTTTCTTACGAATCCGTCAAGGTATCCGGCAGCTTGAAAGACGCCAGTAAGTTGGCCACTGAACAAGGCTGCATGTCCGACGACATTTGTTCCGCCTCGGAATCAGCCACCAGCGCCATGCGCAATGTGTCTGACAGCGCCCACTTCCTTGCCAGTGAAACGCAAGAGCATGTACTGACCGTAGACAGCTCGCACAAAGAAATGCTGCATGTTGTTGACGAAATGAATCAGGCTTCCAACAGCTTGGTCAATTTTGGTCGTACTGTTGAGCAACTGGCCACCAATGGCAAGGGCATTGAAAAAATCGTCAAACTGATTAACGACATTTCTGACCAAACCAATTTGCTGGCCTTAAATGCTGCGATTGAAGCGGCCCGAGCCGGCGAGCAGGGCAGGGGTTTTGCCGTGGTGGCTGATGAGGTGCGCGGCCTTGCCGAACGGGTCAAGTCTGCCACGGGTGAGATTCGTGGCAACATCAATTCCATGCTGACATTGGTGGACGACACCCAGCGCGAGACTGAGCAAATTCACCAAAAGATTCAAAAAGGCCGCGATGTGGTGGTGCAGTCCTCCGACAAGTTTTCTGGCATGGTGCGTAGTTTTGAGCGCATGAGCCACCGCATCAACGAAGTATCCGATGGCGTAGAGGCCTTGGTGCAAACCAATGAGCAAGTGGTGGGCAAAGCCTCGCAAATTCAGAGCACAGCCCGCTCCGTCATTAGCCAGACCGATACCTCAGAGCAATCCAGCACCGACCTGGCTTTGGCCACCGACCGCATCAAAGAATTGGTGGCCCGATTTAAGATTGGTAAAGGCGCTTACGAGCATGTGATTGAACAAGTCATGGCCGCACGGAACGAATGCGCTGAAATTTTGAAAGCGGCACAAGCCCAAGGCTTGAATGTGTTTGATCAAAGCTACAAGGCCATACCCAACACCAACCCGCAAAAGTATTCCACCCAGTATGACCGTCAAGTGGAAGGGCAATTGCAACGCGTGTATGACAACTTGGTCGCCAGTGTGCCCGGTTCAGTTTTCTCCTTGTGTGTTGATGTTTCGGGTTACGCGCCCACACACAATGGCAAATACTCACAAAAGCCCACAGGCAACATCAAGCTTGATTTGGTAAACAGCCGCGACAAGCGATTGTTCAATGACCCGGTGGGGTCCAGAGCCGCCAAAAACACCAACAGGTGGTTGTTGCAAACCTATCGACGCGACACGGGTGAAGTACTGAACGATTTGTCTCTGCCGATTGAGTTAGACGGCAGGCATTGGGGCGGTATACGGCTTGGTTTTAGTCCTGAAATGTTAATCAACGACTAAGCTGTTTTTGCCCACGCTAGCCCTGCCTTCAAGGCGTCATTCAAGGTTTGTTGAAGCTCTTGAGTCAATATGACGGTTTGGGTGGGGTCTTTCTCAGCAGCGCCCGAAGAGCAAAATTTTTCTAAAAAGGTGGCTTTGGCGTAGCAAGAGTCAAAGCCCAAGGTTCCACAGGTGCCTTTGATTCGGTGGGCTGCAGCCCGCAACTCGGTCCAGCTGCCTTTGCTTAAAGCAGTGCCCAGCGCTTGAAGGTTGTTGTCCAGTTCGCTAGACGACACATGCATCAACATCACCAAAAGTTCTTTGTCCTGATCCAGCCTTTTTAAGGCCTCTGTCACATTAAACAAAGTTTCATTGCTCATTTAAAACTCCTGCCGACTACTTCTTTAGTTTACCAAGGGTTTTTAAATTGTCGACAAAAACCACACCAGTTCATCCAATTGGATTGCCCAGTCTTTTTACATAATAGGAGCGTTATCCATTACAGGGGTTGAGTTTGTCTCAGCAAGACGACGATCTCGAACGCGAATTACCCGCGTCGGAACAGAAGATCCAGAAAGCCAGGGAAGAGGGTAATGTACCTCGGTCCCGAGAGCTAGGTGGAGGCGTTGTTCTGCTCGGTGCCGTCAGCATGCTGTATATAACCGGCGCCAGCTTTATGGAGCAAAGCGAGCGTTTGATGCGCAACGGTTTGATGTTGGATCGTAATCACGCATTCGATTCCAAAAGCATGGGCCTGCAATGGTCCAGCCTTTTGGAGTCTAGTCTGTGGATTCTTCTGCCCTTGTTTGTACTGGTGGTTGTGGCTGGTGTGGGTTCAAATTTGGCTGTGGGTGGGTGGAACTGGTCCACCAAGTCCATGGAGCCCAAACTGTCCAAGCTCAATCCCATCAAGGGTTTGTCCAATATATTTTCCAGCAACGGTTTGATGGAGCTGTTCAAAGCCATTCTTAAAACCGTGGTGTTGGGTTTTACCGGGTACCTGCTCATCAAGGCCGATTTAGGCCACTTCACCCAATTGTCCGCCATGCCGCTGGAAACAGCCATGATCGAGACTGGGCGAATTGTCATGTTCGATTCGCTGATTCTATCTGTGGTGTATTTGGGCTTGGTGTCGATTGATGTGCCTTACCAGTTGTGGAAATACTACAAAGGTTTGCGCATGAATTTGGAAGAACTCAAGCGCGAAAGCAAAGAATCCGATGGTGACCCGCACCTGAAAGGCAAAATTCGCAGCTTGCAGCGCGAAGCCGCCCGCAAACGCATGATGGCCGCCGTACCCAATGCCGACGTGGTGGTCACCAACCCCACCCACTACTCTGTGGCTTTGAAATACGACAAATCAGGCAATGGCGCACCCACCGTGGTAGCCAAGGGCATTGGCCCATTGGCTTTCAAAATTCGTGAAATTGCGAAAGAAAACAAAGTGCCCACCGTGGAAGCCCCACCTTTGGCGCGTGCCCTGTATGCCAATGTGGAAGTGGAGCGCGAAATTCCAGCTGCCTTGTACACAGCCGTGGCCAAATTGCTGGCTTATGTGTATGCCTTGGCCGAGGGCATGGGCCACACCATTGATCTACCTACTGACAAAGACATTCCAACCGGCATGGACCCTGGCCCCGGTCAATAGCACCCTACACCCACAAGTCTGCAGCTGAATCCATGAGTTTTCAGCATAAATTAGTCTCAAATGCATCCAAATTGCGTGTTGGCGAAGTATATCCTTCACGAAACCCATAAAGGGTGAACCTCTATTCACCCAACCCCGAATGAGACCGGAGAAGAGACATGTCCGACGAAGTACAAGTACAAAACGCAGGCCTAGCTGATTCACAAGACATTCAGCAAGTTGCGATGGATGCAGCCCCAGCCGATGCGGCTCCCGCAGGTATTCCAGTTGTTGAAGCCACAATTCCTGCCGAAGCAGCGCCACAAGCCGCTGTGCAGGCTGAAGCTCAAGCTGAAGTCGCGCCTGCTGAAGAACAGGCCGCAGTGGAAGCTGAGGAAGAAGCTGAAACCGGTACGTTTTCCGGTTTGTTTGGCGCAGGTTTGTTTTCTGGCAGCACAATTGCCACCGCAGCATTTGGTGCTGTAGCGATTGGCTCTGTGGTTGCAGCTGAAGATGACAACTTGACTGGCGTACCCGGCCCCGCTGATGGCAACGGCACAGCGCAGGGTGATGGCACAGGCACGGGAGCAGGTGGCACTACAGGCACGCCTCTGGACACAGTATTGGACCCATTGACAGGTGCCTTGGGCGGCGGTGCGGGCGGCGGTACTGGCGCAGGCACAGGCGGTACAACGGGTACGCCTTTGGATACGGTACTTGACCCCTTGGCAGGCGCAGCGGGCGGCGGTACAGGCGCAGGCACAGGTGGTACAACGGGTACGCCTTTGGACACAGTGTTAGACCCATTGGCTGGTGCCTTGGGCGGTGCGGGCGGTGGTACAGGTGCAGGCACAGGTGGTACAACCGGTACGCCACTGGATGCAGTGCTCGACCCCTTGGCAGGCGCAGCGGGCGGTGGAACAGATTCCGGTACAGGTGGTACAACGGGTACGCCATTGGATGTGGTTCTTGACCCCTTGGCTGGTGCAGCTGGCGGTGGTACAGATTCCGGTACAGGTGGAACGACTGGTACGCCTTTGGATGTGGTACTTGACCCATTGGCTGGTGCAGCTGGCGGTGGTACAGATTCCGGTACAGGTGGTACGACTGGTACACCTTTGGATGTGGTACTTGACCCCTTGGCAGGTGCGGCTGGCGGCGGTATTCCGGGTGCGTCAGCCTCCGGCTCAGACGACATGCTTGGACTGGACACTTTGACCAGTGTGATCAGCAGCGCAGCGGGTGACCCCGCAGGCCTGCTGGACAACTTGCCACTGGCCTAATCCTTTGCTGAAGTAATAACAACTAAAACTACAGCAGTTGTTCAAAACCCCGGACCTAAAGAATCCGGGGTTTTTTTATGGATTTGTTCAGTGAATAACCCGACGCGCACCCGTAAAGCGTTTGGCGAAATAGGAAGCGGACAATGTGCTAAAGGTGACTTTGCCCTTTTGTTGGGAAGCGTGAACAAACCTGCCGCCACCCATATACATACCCACATGGGAAAAATCCCAGCCACGGGTATTGAAGAAAAGCAGGTCGCCCACTTTAAGGTTGTCAGTTTCGACGGGTTTAGACGTCGCTGCCAGCATATGTGCTGTCCGTGGCAAATTCTTCTTGCCAGCCGCTTCCATAATTCGGACGATCAAAGCGCTACAATCCAATGCCACTTTGGGATCGTTCGCACCAAACTTGTATCTAACACCCAAAAAGTTCTCGGCAATCGCTGCCAGTTCAGAGCTCACATGGTTCGCATCGTGCGAAGTCTTGCTTGTCTCCAGAAGGGTGGATTCAGTCCGCAAGACCTCAGCTTTAATCGTCTCGACTTTCAAAGTTTCAGCTTTCAAAGGTTCAGCCTTCAAAGTTTCGGTTTTTAAAGCCTCTGTCACGGGAGTTTTCGAAACAATGGGTTGCAGGATGTACACCTCTTTGACCGTAGGCAGTGCGGGTACGATGTCTACCGGTTTCACCAAAGCAGGAACAAAAGGCCTAAGCACCGCGCTAGGTACCTTGGTGGTGGGCTGCGCAAATGCAACGGCGCAAGGTAAAGCCGCCATTGAGGCAAATCCAATTGTTAAAAGTTTCTTGAAATCCCGAGTCCAGTACAACATCCAAGTCTCCCGCTCAAATTATTGATCGGGTCGCACTTTATCGGTTTTGTTTATTTCGATTTGTAAATTTTTTAACAGTCAAAGGGGGTTAAGTACCTGATTGCTCATGGTTTAAACCATTGTTTACAATGTGCGAATTTCTGTAAGTAGGAATGCTTGCGGCCCTTAGGCGACACAAATCGCAAAGTCATTGTCCGATCAGAATCCCACAATTGTCGCACCACCTGCGTCATAGCCACCAGCTGTGTAAGCGTCAAACAAGCCTTCCCACCAGCCCATTCCTAGCAACGTAGAATGCCCGCTGCCCAACGCATTGGCCTCGGCCGCCGCCAGCAAAAGCACCGCCACGGCCACCACAAACAGGGTTATGCTTTTCAGCGCTGGCGCTTCCCACACACTGGCAATTGCCAAAGTGGAGTTCAGGTCAATGCCATATTCTTCAGGCCATTCGTTGTGAGTCAGGTTCGCATTCATTTTTAACTCCTTTCTATTCAGCATCAGTGAGTCTTCATCTTATTCATGCGGCATTAGCAAATAAATAGCTTGAAAACCACTTCACTATTGCAAATAATGCATTAATAGAAGTTAAACCCAAGTTAAACCCCTCAAATCTCTCCAAAGGCCAGCATGAGTAACCATTTCAATGAGCTTCAGGCTGCAGAGGTATTTCTCAAAGTACTTGCCACCAACAGCTTTGTGGAGGCGGCCAAAGCCTTGGGCGAGAATCCTTCCAGCGTCAGCCGTTCAATGGCTCAACTGGAATCCCATTTGGGCGAGCGCTTACTGACTCGAACCACCCGCAGCATTCGCATCACCGAGGCGGGTCAAATTTACCAGCACTATGCCCAAACCATGCTGGACAGCCGGGCTCAAGCACGTGAATCACTCCAAACCCTTCGGGGAGGAAGCCCCAAGGGAACCTTGCGAGTCAGCATGCCCGTCATTGTGGGTGAGCAAATGATGGCCAAGTACCTACCGGAATTTCACAGGCTCTACCCTGATTTGGATTTGCAAATTGATTTGTCCAATCGCAATATTTCGATTGTGGAGGAGGGCATCGACATCGCCATCCGGGTGGGGGCATTGCCTGACTCCAGTTTGCGGGCGCTGCGAGTTGCTGGTATTCATCGCAAGGTGTATGCGTCGCCCGAGTACTTGGAGAAAAGCGGCACTCCTTTAAGCCCAGAAGAGCTGCTGAATCACCGGTGCATTGCGTTTTCACAAAGGCAAAACGTGATGGATTGGCAGTTTTGGCCTGCAGACCAAGGCGGGAAGGATGCGAAACCGTGGTCCTTGAGCGTGAAATCTTGGCTAACTTGCTCCAGCCCGCTGATGGTTTTGCACGCCATTCAAATGGGCTTGGGCGTGGGCCGGAGCGCTGAATGGATGTGCCGTGATTTGGTTGCCCAAGGCAAGCTGGTTGAAATACTTACACCTTGGGTGTGCGACCCGCCAGGCTCGGGGGGAATGCCTGTCTATCTGGTGTATCCACCCGGCCCCGCAGGGCAAATACCGCTGAAAACAAGGGTAATGACAGCCTTCCTCAAGCAATTCATATCTAAAGAGTTTGATTAAATGGTTGGAAGGCGACAATGGGTTAATTCCAACGAATGAGCCCCGCCTGTACACCCAATAAGAAAAACCAATCTGTCAGCCAACCAAAGGGCAATAAAATGAACGAACAAGAAATCAAATTGATTAAAGGCTCTTGGGCCAAGGTGGTACCCATCCGCGAGCAAGCTGCCGAGTTGTTTTATGGCAAATTGTTTGAATTGGACGCCAATGTAAAACCCCTTTTCAAGGGCGACATGAAAGAGCAAGGCCGCAAGCTCATGATGATGTTGAACACCGTGGTTACAAGCCTTGAAAAGCTGGACACTTTAGTACCTGCCGTGCAGGATTTGGGCAAACGCCACATTCAATACCAAGTCAAAGCCGAGCATTACGACACTGTGGGTACTGCACTGTTGTGGACTTTGGGTGCGGGTTTGGGCGATGCGTTTACAGAGGAAGTCAAAGCCGCTTGGACCAAGGCTTACGTCACCTTGGCCACAGTCATGAAACAAGCCGCCTACGGCAAGGCCTGACGAAGCAAATCGCTTGATCGGTTCAAAATAGCTTCTAAAGTTTGTCCCGGAAAATGAAGTAAGCCGCTGCCAATATGCAAAGCCCTGCCCACAAGTAATCCAGCTTGAAGGGCTCTTTCATGTAAAGCACGGCAAACGGGACAAACACCGACAAGCTAATTATTTCTTGTAGTATTTTCAACTGCCCCAAGCTCATGGTGGTGTAGCCAATCCGGTTGGCGGGCACCTGCAGCAAATACTCAAACAGCGCAATTCCCCAGCTGATTAACGCCGCAACAATCCAAGGCTTTTGGCTCATGTCCTTTAAATGGGCATACCAGGCAAAACTCATAAACACATTGCTTGCAGTCAACAAACCAATGGTCAGCAAATAGGGGTTGTTCAGCCAAGGGTGGTTCAGTAGGTTTGACATCACATTCCCCCGCACTTTTCGTTTCGGTCAAATATCAGCTTCATGGCCAACACGCTGCCCGCCAGTACCAAGGTTACAGCATTGGCAGCAATAATCGCCGGGTCTGACACCCTTAGCCCGTACACCAGCCACATGGCCACGCCGCTGACAAAAATACCGTACATGCCCAATGAAATGTCTTTGGCTGACCGTGTTTTCCAAACCCGCCACACCTGCGGTACAAAAGACAAGGTGGTGCAAAACGCGGCTGCCATGCCAATGGCTTGAGTTTCATTCATCTTAAAAATCGGATTGTTTCAACCTTTGGGATCATACCTGCCCACACCTGAGGGTGAAACAACATGTGGCATAAAAAAAGCCCACTCGGGGGGAGTGGGCTAAAGGCTTCTACAGGGTGGTGAGTCTAGGGATAAACCCACCAGGGTTCAAGGCGTGAGCCTCAAACTCGGGAAAATCAGCGGCTTTTTAATTTAAGTCGAGTCACAATGTTATTTGTGCCACTGATTTGATATTTCGCTTCCACTTTGGCCCCATCTCTTAGGGTAGTGGCCGAGCATGCTTGCAAAGACGCAGAGGGTGAGCACACCAAGTTAATGCCGTCCAAAATAAACCGCAGGTTACTGCCTTCAGCCGCGGCTGAGGTTTGTAATACACCCTCCACCTCGAACTGGCTGGATGCCGTGCGGAATTCAATTTCCCGCGCTTGTAGCACGCCGCCTGACAGCACACCTTCCACTTTCACAATGCTGCCGTCCGTCAAGTTGGCCAGCACGCCGTCCTCAAACGTGGCGTTGTTGTAATTCACCACTTGTGTGCCCAGCTGGAATGTTTTTGCTGCGGTGTTCAAAGCGCTGACTGTGCCACTGCCCTCAAGGCGTGAGCCCGCATCCGGTGCCCTCACACTCACAGCGGTGGCTTTTACGGTGCCGTTGTTGACTGCGCCTGTGACTTCAACAAACACCGCATTGGCCAAGCCAGTGAGTCCGGGTACTTCGCTGGCGTCCACGGTAATGCCACGCACTACGAAGTTTGAGTTGCTGACGTATTCAGTGATCGACCCACGCAGTGATGCATCTGTTACATCCGCTTTGCTGAATTTAAAGTCTCTGGCTGTCAGAATTTGAGTGGCTGAATCATAGCGGCCATCTACTCGAATCGTGCTACCCAAAGTGGGCAATGCGTTCAGCGCAGCGCCGTTTACCATGGTGCCGTCCACTTTGAAAGTTTTGGCGTTTGTGTCCAAGTTGGTGACCACACCCGACACGCGGAAGTCACTTGAATTGCCGCGCAATGAGTTGGAGCGAATGGCGTTGGCCGTTAAGGTGCCATTGACAATGCCCGTGGTGCTAAATACTTTAACCAGTACGCCGTTGGCAAGTTGCAGTCCGGCTGGGTCCACATTGGTTGAGGTGGGCACATTCACCGTAATGCTGCCCAGCGTAAAGCGCCGGCCTGTGCTGGTGGTGGAGAAGTTGGAAATAACGCCCGTTAACTTGGTGGTCATAATGATGGCGCCCGCTTCATCCAGTGAGGGCTCGCGTTCAAGTCGGCGTGCTTGTATAAAGCTGCCGTTGTTGTCGATGCCCAGTACGCCGTGCACTTCCACCCGGTCGTCTACGGTTAGGCTATTGATGCTGGTGATGTCACTCAAAAATGTCAGCGGTCCCACGCTGGGGTCAACATTGATTTTTACCCGTTGGCCGGCCACGGTAATCATATTGCCTGAGGCAGGTACTGTGACAAAACCCACAATTTCGCTGCCCAAGCGCAAGCTGGTCAACACATTCGCATCGCGAAAACCAATGTCCACCTTTTGCCCAATACTCAAGTCGCTGCGTGTACCGTTGCGCAAACTGGCGTCGTCGCCCTCAATTTGAATGGCACCGGCATTGTCCAAAAGGCTGTCATCGTAACGAATACCATCCACAATCAAACTACCAAAGCCAGTCACAGTGCCAGAGGCTGCGTTGCTGTTGGGTGCTTCGCTGTTACTGGGTGTATCCGAGTTATCGCTACCGCAAGCTGCAAGTAATGTCAGAACCGACACCGTAACGGTGCTCAGTGCCAAATGTTTGAAAGTTGGAGTACTTATCATGTCTACGTCCCTCGATTAAAATTTGAATAACAAATGGGATTGTTTCCCATAAATCCAATTATTGCAAGGGAAAAATTCCCATTTAATGGGTTCTGCAATGTGCAAGTGTCTCCAGGCGTACCAAGTTTCGGTCCAATCTAAATGGATACAAGTTTTGTGTAAAAATGGATATACAAGAAATATTTAGAGTGAGCGGGGGCGCAAATGCGGGTTTTGATGGGCAAGCTGAGCAGGTGGAAGACTGTGGTTCTTTTCACTGCTGCTATGGTGCCAAACCTTTACGCCTATGCAGCCAGTGCTGGCAGTCAAGTGCAAGCCAGCATGGATGCAAAAAATTTTGAGCAAGTCGAATTGCTATCCCTTTCGGCCTTGAATTCACCCTTGCTGGACCCTTTGGACCGAGCCTACTTTCAGCAAAGTTTGTTGATTGCGTACCTACAAACCGATCAGCACAGCAAGCTGGTGCAGTTGCTTGACCAATTGTTGCTTGAAAGCCCACAAGACACCTCGCTTTTGGCATTGCGCACCAAGGGCTATTACCTGCTGGGCAACCCCAGCAAGACTTTGCAGTCTGCCCAAGTTGAGTTGATGGTGCTCAAAGAAAAAGGCGCAAAGCCCGGTGAGGGTTTGCTGCAACTTCACACCCAGGCTGCCCGCCATCTCAACGATCAAAATGCCCTATTGAAGGGGCTTAAGTTATGGGCTTCGCTGTACCCAAACTCCGAATCTTGGTCAGAGCTGATAGAAGCCTGCGCACAGGCTGGGGTGTTTCGTGTTGCCGGTGATTTGCATTTGTATCGTTTAATGCTTGCCACTGAAGGTTTTGGCGCCCCCGGAGAATACTTGGATGCCGCAGAAATTTTTACTCGCAAGGGTTTCTATTTAGAAGCGCAAGCTGCACTGGATTTGGCCGTGCGCAAAGGGGCTTTACCCAATGCAGAATTGGGTGAGTTGTATCGCGAAAAGCGCAAACAAGTCAGCCTGTTGTTGCAGCAAGTGGATGATGAAGGTGCAGGCTCGATCAGCGCACTGCTGGGCGATTCAGGTGATGCTTGGTTGACTGAGGGTTATCTGCAAGTGTTGGCTGGCGACCGTTTGGCCGGTGTAAACACCATGGAGAAGGGCATGGCCAAGGGCCGGTTTGTATCACCCAGCACGGCTTTGCTCACTTTTGCTGAAGGCCTTTGGTTTGCTGGGTTTAGGGCAGAAGCACGGTTGGAATTTGAGCGGCTTTCAGCGGACCCACAATTGGCCCCAGTGGCGGAATTGTGGGCGCTGACCTTCAATTGAATTTGATTGCACTACGCTGCCGCAGGATTTAGCCCCAGCCGCTCCTTCCATTCCACCATCACGGAGTCCATGTCGCTGTCCATTGGGTGAAAGCTGGGTTTGAAGTACAAAAGCAAATCTGGCAGCAGCGCAGTCACAACCCCCTTGCGGCCAAAGTAGGTTTTGGCAAAACTGCGCCATGATTTCCAATTGGTCAGTTGCCCATCTTGCTTCATGATGGAATACATGCCCGACATAATCACAGGCAGTATCAACACAGACACAATCGCCATGGCCACAGCCCGCAATAGGTAGCCGCCACCCACATGTTTGTACACATCAAAAGCCACTGCGCGGTGCTCACTTTCTTCCATGGCATGCCAGTAAATCAGGCTTTTTACCTTGGGGTCCTGAATGAGGTTTTCAAACTCCTTGGTTTTCATGATGTACTCCGCCAAAACGGCGGTGTAATGTTCAACCGCTGCGGTGCCGGCCAAGCGCATTTTTAGGGGAAGAATTTTATTGAGTTTCTTACGCGTCCAACGGGCTTTGGCGTCCAGTCCAAACACATTGATACCTTGCCGGCGCAATTCTTCGTTCGCGGTTTTGTGCTCTTTGCCGTGCATCGATTCTTGGCCAATAAAAGCGCTAATTTCCTTGAGCAAACGCTCATCAGAGACCAAAGGCTGGGCATCCCTCACCGAGTCCACAAAAAACTGTTCGCCTTCTGGGAAAAACGCTTGAAAGGAGGTCAAAAAGAAGCTGGAAGCGGGGTCGCCATTCACAAAATACCGTTGAAGCCCGTCAAACTCAAAATCCATTCGTCGGACTGGGAAGCTGGAGCCCCGCTGGTGTATTGACACGGGTGCGTGTCGGATGTTTTCCTGATGGGGTTTTTTTATTGCATGGGCCACGGCTTGCCTCCTGACTTCGATTAAACGGACTTGTTTACATATCAGATACTTAGCGACTACTGGGTGGATGCGTTGTGCTACTTTTTAGTTATTTAGGCTTTTTCAGCTTGAAATAAACATAACATTGTTCAATGTCACATTACAAGTAGAATAGGAATGTTTTTTCTATGTAATTTAATAAAATGATCTTTTTTTCACTGGTGGGCTTCCTCTAAGGCATTACATCCAAAGGCAAGACTGGTTACTATTAGAAGCTTACTGGGCAATCGCCGACCATAACTAAAAAGGAGACTCAACCAAATGCTGCACAAGCTCGAAGTCCTATTTCTGAAAATTTACATGTTCATTTTCAAGCTGGTCACCATGATCATGCCGTTCCGCTGGCCCAAAACTTTTGAAGGGGCAGACTCGTCCCTCAAGTTGGTGCAGTTCATGGCCTCGCAAGGTCACAAAAACATTTTGGTTGTTACAGATGCCGTGTTGATCAAACTGGGCGTGCTGAACAAGATTTTTGATGAACTCCAGCGCTTGGGTATTGCCTATCACGTGTACGACGGCGTGGAGCCCAACCCCACAGTTGCTCAAATTGAAAGTGGTTACGACCTGTGCGACAAGCACGACTGCAAGGCCATTTTGGCCGTGGGTGGTGGTTCGCCGATTGATGCAGCCAAAATGATTGGTGCACGTGCTAAAAACAAAAAGCCCATTGTCAAAATGACTGGCTTGTTTCGAGTTTACCGTGGCATGTTGCCCCTGTATGCAGTGCCAACCACTGCGGGGACTGGTTCCGAATGCACAATCGCTGCCGTGGTGACAGACCCAGTACAGCGCAAAAAACTGGCCGCAATGGATTTGCAATTGATGCCCACAGCGGCTGCCTTGGATGGTGCTTTGATGACTGGCCTACCGGCTCACATTACTGCGGCCACCGGCATGGATGCATTGACTCACGCAGTGGAAGCTTTTGTTTCCCGCAACGCGTTTGGTCGAACGGATGAAAAAGCGATTGAAGCCACCAAGTTGATTATGAAGCATTTGGACACGGCGGTAACCGACGGCTCCAATGTAGAAGCCCGTCAGCAAATGGCCCGTGCTTCACATTTGGCTGGCATTGCATTCACGCAAGCCGGTGTGGGCTATGTGCATGCGATTGCCCACAAATTTGGCGCGTTGTACCACACGCCCCATGGCTTGGCCAATGCGATTGTCATGCCCCATGTGTTGGATTATTCAGTCGACAATTGCGCACCGCGTTTGGCTTACCTTGCCAAGGCATGCAACATTGGCCCGGCTGGTGGAACCGACCGCCAGTTGGCAGACGCATTCATTCAGCGTATTCGCGACATGAATGCCAAGTTTGGTATTCCAACCCAGTTGGACAAACTTAAAGCCTCTGACATCACAGAAATTGCGCAGTCCGCCTTGGCCGAAGCGCGCTTTACCTACGCAGTACCCCGCTACATGGACATGCCCACAGCAGAAGGCGTGATTCGCAAAATGTTGATGGCTGCGTAACTTCGCTTACGACTGATTAAGTTGAGCAAATGACCGCACAGTGCTGACTACCTCTCCAACTTGGAGGGGCTTGGTCAGCACCTTGTTCATGCCACTTTGCATGGCCATTGCATGGTCCTTCGCCAGTGCCCCGGCGGTTAAGGCAATAACAGGTAGGTCAGGCAGTGCCAGTACATTCCTGATTACCCGGCAGGCTTCCATGCCGTCCATTTCTGGCATTTGAATGTCCATCAAACACACATCAATCCCTGAATGCTCGGGCTCCGAGAGTATTTTTACTGCATCCTTTCCATTCTCTGCCATTAATACCTCTGCGCCGTGGTTTTCCAGTATTTTACGCAGCACAAACAAATTCATCGTGTTGTCATCCACTGCCAAAACCTTGATGCCTTTGAGTGTTTCCGATTTGTTGTAGCTCGCCCCTGGCGTTTGGACTGTGTTTAAAAGCTCCGTTGACAAGTCCATACCCAGAGTGAATGAGAAAATACTGCCCCTGCCCGGTGTACTGGCCACTGAAATATTGCCACCCATCAACTCTACAAGCCTTTGGCTAAGCGACAAGCCCAAGCCTGTGCCGCCGTAGCGTTTTGAAATGCTGGAGTCGCCTTGCGCGTAGCTTTGGAAAATACTTTTGACCATGGTTTGGTCCATGCCAATGCCGGTGTCTTGCACCAAAAAACGCAACATGCAGCGCTTGCTGTCCACATGGTCAGCGGTGATGCTGACCTTGACTTGGCCGTGGTCGGTAAACTTGACGGAGTTGCCTGCCAAGTTGACTAGGATTTGCCTCAGCTTGTTGACGTCGCCCCTCAGGCGGTCAGGCACTTGCGAGTCTTGGTGTATCACCAAAGCCAATTGTTTGTGGGCGGCGGCGCCAGTCATCACGTCCGAAACAGACTGCAAAAGCTCAGCCACCGAGAAGGTGCTGTTGTCCAGCTCCATCGCACCAGCTTCAATTTTTGAAACATCCAGCACACCACTGGCCAGCGCCACAAGGTTGAGTGATGCACCCTCCAGTTTAGTCAACAAACTCAATTGATTGCTGGAATGGGGCTCCTGTTTCAATATACTGATCAAGCCCACAATGGCATTCAACGGTGTGCGAATTTCATGGCTTAAGTGGGCTAAAAACTCCCCCTTGGCTTGGCTATTGGACTCTGCTTGCTCCTTGGCAATTTGCAGCGCTTGTTGGGCTACATTCAAGCTTTCTAGTGTTTTTTGCAGTTCTTGTTCTGAGGCCTCTCGTTCCTTGACCTCAGATTCCAATGTGCGATTCACATCATCAAGGCGCTGAATTCTGGCTTGTAGGGACGACGCCAAATCATTCAGTGCCGCAGCCACGTCTCCAATTTCATTGCCGGCAGGCAAGTCGCAACGGGCTGTTAGGTTGCCATTGCGGATTCGGTTCGCAACGTCTTCCACAAGGCTCAGCGGTGCAACCACTTTCAGCCGAATGAAATACAACAAAACAAACAAGGCGATTGCAAAAAACAGCAACAGGCCAATCAGTATGTCGCGCCGAAGTGTGGTCAGCTTTTCATGTTCAGCATGGGAAAAGTCCTCAATTCTATAAGCCACCTCAGCCAGTTGTTGGGATTCTGCGACCAAACGGTCAGTCAAAATCAATAGTCGCCGTTTGGCAAGGTCGGGGTTGTTGTCAGCCACTGCTTGTTCTAGCCCTGCAAACAGGGCCGACATGTCGTCCAGTTGCCGGGTAATCATCGAATAGCTTTCGGGTTGGCCACTCAAGCGTTGGGCTTGGCTGGCATGGTCTATCAAGTTGGTGTGTATGCCCCGCCATTGACGAAGAGTGCTTTCGTTCGGGTAATTCGATACGCTTTGAGTTTGTGCCAAAAGCTGTGCCGTCAGCCGGGAAATGCGATTTGCTGTGATGTTCTCTGTCGCGGCAGAACGGCGTAACTCGTCCGTGTATTGAATCATGCCAATTGACATGGCAATCAACAACAAACCCATGCAGCTTGCGATGGTAACCGCACGATCAATCCGAAATAAGCTACTCATTTGTAGGCGAAATCAATGGCTTGAGGGGCAACTCGGTTTAAATGCGAGGCATCGATCAGTTTGGATACGTCAGGTGTTTTGCCCTTGTCGCTGACATGGTTTTCACGAACCATCCAACGCGCTTCGCCTTCCATGGTGGTAATCAGGGACTGCTGCAGTGCCAAATCAAAGCGGTATGCGCCCCAGTTTTGCTTTACAAATTCTTGGTCTAAATTGCTGTGCTTGATCATTATTTGCTGGGCTTGCGCTGGATGAGTGCGGATAAACTCGTTTGCGGCATTCAGTGCCCTCAAAACCCCGCTGATTCTCTCGTTGTTTGATTTTGAAAAGTCTTTGGTGGTGGTGAGGATAAAGCTTTGCTGGTACAACTTCGGTGTTTTTAAAACCACCACATTGTTGGCGCCAGCCAACCTTGTCAAGTAGCCGTAGGGCTCCCAAACTGAGACTGCATCCACCTTTCCGCTTGAAATGGCTTTGGGCAGTTCTTCAGGGGTAAGGCCTACAAGTTTGACTGAACGTGGATCGATACCGTGGTAAAGCAATGCAACGTCCATGTAATAGTGGGATGCAGATTTCATGACCACACCCACCCTGCGGTCCTGCCAGTCGCCAGGTTTTTTGGCTGCCATCTCCTTGGAAACAATGAGTTTTAAGTCGTCATTGTTTTGAGCAAAGGTGCCTAGAATGCTCAGGTTACTGGTTTCATACGCATTAAAAAGCACAGGCAACTCGGACGAAGTGGCCATGTCCACCTTGTTTTCGATCAGCTCTTTTACGCAGCGTATGCCACCCACACATTTAACCAGCTCGGGATGCACGCCGTATTTGGCAAACAAGTTTTGATGCTCGGCCACTGCAAAGGGTAAAGACATTGGGGAGTTAGACACCCCAATTTTAAAATCTGAAGCGAAAGCGGGATTGAAAAAAAAACTTGTAATAAACAGGCCGGATGAGGCGATTCGAATGAAATAACGTGAAAGTGGCACTGGCACGGACTCTTCCTATGGTCGACAGAATCTATAGTAGTGAATATATGTTAATTCGATCAAGGGATAAGAGTCCCTGTTCATATCTATTTCATCTCGGCCTCGCCTCAGCGATTGCGTCCATACGCGTCATGTGAGGACACCCATTCGTCTGCCAATATGGCAGAAAGTAGGGATAAATCACCTGCAAGTACCGTAGCGCCTACAATTTCCGCCAGTTTTCGGGCTTTGCCCGTACCCTCGCACCCCAGCATTCTTAAACACTCGTTTTGAGTGGCCAAGCCGGTGCCTCCACCCTTGGTGGCGCAAATCACGGAAGGTAGTGTGACCGAAAAGTACAAATGCCCCTCAGCCGTAATTTCCATGAATGAAAAACCCGCGTGGGATTCCACCACATTGGCTTCGTCCTGCCCGGTTGCAATAAACAGCGAGGCTATGCCGTTGGCTGAATGGGGCCCGCTGTAGGCTGAGCCCGCCAACTGATTACCTACCATGCTGCGTTGGCGTTGTTTGAACACCATTTCAGGCGTGATGCGAGCTGTTTTCTGTAGCACTTCACGCGTAATCACCGCCTCGGCAATCACCCGCTTTCCACGGGTGTGCATCAGGTTCATGTGGGAGTGTTTTTTATCTGTGTCAATTGAACTGCTCAGTGAATAATGCGTGATTTTCTCGGGAGTGTTTTTCTTGATCCACTCGCAGGCTGCATGCGTGGCCTTGCTGCACATGTTTTGGCCACCGGCATCACCGGTGGTGTAATTGAAGCGCAGATAAACCATTTTGGCGATTTGCCAGCTTTGGATGTGCTGTAATTTCCCGAAGCTGGTGGTGGACTCGGCTTGGGCTCGCACATTGAGCTCGTTGTCCTGCAACCATTGAAGAAAGCTGCGGGCGCAACGTGCATCCTCAAATTCAAACAAAGGTGCGCGCTGCATAAACTCTTCCAGCACAGTGACCTTTACACCGCCTGACTCGCTGACCATGCGCATGCCACGGCTGTAGGAGGCAACCAATGTGCCTTCTGTGGTGGCCATGGGTACGTAAAAATAGCCTTGAGCGTGCTCGCCGTTGATGAGGACTGGGCCTGCAACACCCACCGGCATTTGAACCACGCCGATGAAGTTTTCGGTGTTGTTTTTCAGGCTTTCTGGCGCAAGGGAGTAGTGACCGGTGTGTTGCAGTGTGGTGCCGGTTTGGGTTTGAATAAATTCCCGACGGGCTTTGGCGGCTTCTTCAGAATAGTTGTTTTCAAAGCGGGGAATGGGGGTGCGGGTCATGTTGATTTTGATGGGTGATGGGCAATCCATCTACCCTAGCTCAACCTTTTCCGCCTTGCAAGCGCAACCTTGTCCGCTTCGCACGCGCAACCCTGTCCGCTTCGCATACGCAACCGACTGACCGTCCTCGCTTGGTTCCGCTTGTTTCCGGGCTCCACGGCAGGCTTGGATGAATCGCTGCTGATGTGTTTTGTCGCCCGGCGCGTCCCCTGAATCGCTAGGACGGTTCAGCTCAGTTGCGTTTGCAACGCTGACGTAGAAGGTGATATTTTGGCGGCAGCATGCGGTTGCACTTTCTTGCAGGATACAGCCTCACGCATGATTTATTCAGCGCTGGCTGCGTTGGAATGTGCTGGCTTTTCTCTGCCTAGGTTGATCCGTCTGTTCAACTCCAATATCACTTCATTGAACTCATCTGACAGCATATTGGAAAAGCCGGGCAACATGTGCGAGAACACTACGTCCGTATTGGCATCCGCAATCATGTCCAAGCTGTCTTGCAGCTTTTCTGCCAATTTGGCGTCGTGGCTCATCAGCGTGCGCCATAGGTTCACAATCATGATGGAATGGGCTTCAACCCGCAGCTTCAGTTTGATGACTTCTAGTTCTTGTTCGGTCATGTGTGGTCCAGTTCAATTGAGTTATTGCATGTGGGGTAGGGTGAAAAACACTCGTAGCGCATCGCGCTCAAAGTGTTGTTCACCGCTGTTACCTTCACAGGATCTCAAATTTTCAACCAGAACCATCGTTCAAAAAGAACGGCTTATCGGGTATATTCCGATGCCCCGTACCGATGGGGTTGCTTAATACGCAGCAGCGTACATGGCTTCCCCAGCTTCCAAGGCGCTTCCTGATTGCTCAAAAGTTTCCAACCACACGCCGTAGCTGTGTATGGTTTTGGTGTGCCAAGGGTGGAAGCCCGGTTTGAAATAGGTCAGCAAGCTGGGAATTAAGCTGGTGTAAAGGCCGCCGGGGCCAAACAGCCAAGCCATGCCTTTTGTGTACATCTGCAAACGCTGCCAACCGGTAAAACCATCCACTTTCAGTAGGTACCAAGTCACCAACATGGTGTGCATTGTGAAGGCGAAAATGGCGTGGCACATGGTCCATGCCCGCAAAGCATAGCCCACACCCGCTACTTTTTGCATCACATCAAATGCAACCGCCTTGTGTTCCATTTCCTCAATGGCATGCCAAGCCAGCATTGCGCGCATGCGGGGGTCGGCCTGCGCCATCACGTCCTTCTTGGCGAAAAACGTCTCAGCCATCATGGCTGTGAAATGCTCCAGCGCAGAGGTCATTGCAATGTTGTATTTCTTGGGCAGTTTTTTGATGCGGCGGTTTAGCACCTTCTTCACCACAGACAAAAAGCGGTCCACAGGTACGCCTTGCTCTTTCATGCGTTCGTTGTACTCGGTGTGCACTTTGCCGTGTTGGCCTTCTTGCCAAGTGAAATCCTTCACCTGCTTGAGCAATTCAGGGTCCTTGATTTGGTCTTTGTAGGCACGCACGCTTTCGATGAAATAACGCTCACCGTCCGGGAAGCTCATTTGAACGCCGTCAAACACGCGCGTCTTGAATGCATCGCCACCCAACCAGTACTTTGGAATATCGCCTTTCAAGTCAAAATCCAAATTGCTGCGGGGAACAATCTCTTCTCGGTGCAATGTCTTACCCATATTCTTGTGATCTCCTTGTTTCTTGATGGAACTAAGGCTACTCCTGACTTTCAAATCAAGATATGATCTCAAAGGACAAAAAGGAAGAATCGACGACAATCTGTGGGTAACCACTGCACTTGCAAGCGGAGGATGGTTCTGGAATCTGTGAATTTTCATTTGTTGAGCACTTTTGCCACGGCTGCACGCCGCTGCGGGGTAGACCTCAATCAAGTGCTGCACGAGTTGAATGTGGACATCGACATGTCCCCCAGGCCTCAAAGCCGAATTTCGCTTGCCACCTTCAGTTTGCTGTTGGACGCATGCCAGTCCCGCGCCAGCAAATCCAACTTTGCAATGGCAACTGGGGCTTCTTTCAATTTTGAGGGCTTGCCCGAGCTGGGCGCTTTTGTCACCAGCGCGCCCACCTTGCGGGAGACATTCAAAGTATTCAAATGGTCGCCGCAGCTGCTGCATCCCAATTTGTACTTCTCAATCGACATTACTGATTCCACCGTGCTGCTGACTGTGGAGGTGCGCGACCCCACCGGCGTGCACCAGGACTTACCGGCTTTGGTGGAGCTGTCCTGTTCAGCGATCACACACTTGTGCGCCAAAATGTTGCCGGGTGTGCATGTCATTCGTTCATTGGAGTTCAAGCATCAGCCCTTGGCTGATTTGGCGGTGTACGCAGAGTTTTTTACAATGCCGCTGCGCTTCGGCGCCAGCCAAACCCGGTTTGTGTTTGATTTGAAGTATGCAGACCTACCTTTGCCAGGTGGTATTCCTGTCGCGCACATCAAAGCGGAGCAGGTTATTCTGGGGCAATTGCTGGTGCAACCGGCCTACGGCCGTTTGTCCAAGCAACTCACTCAACTGTTCCGGTCCAAACTCAGCCTGCTGGGCGAACCCATGGAGGCAGTGGCTCAGCATTTGGAGTTACATCCACGGACCTTGCAGCGCAGGTTAAAAGCCGAAGGCTCTAGCTTTGCGGACATACAATCCCAAACCCGCCATGAACTGGCCTGCGAAATGTTAAAAGGCTCAGTCCTCGACATCGAATCCATTAGCATCAAGCTGGGTTATTCCGATCGGCGCAGCTTTACCAATGCGTTCATTCACTGGCAGGGGCAAAGCCCACGGGAATATCGGTCCAAATTGACGGGTTAAGCCAACTCAATTAAGCGTGCTCAATCGCCTTGCCAGCCATCAAAATTGCAGCATGAATGCCTTTGGCTTCGCGGTCTTTGCCGTGGCTAGTCAACAGGTTCCAAACCACCTCATCATCAAAGCGGAAGCGGCACATCAGCATATTGCTTGACGCTACACGCAACACTTGCGCGGTGGAAAGTTGTTCGATCAAATCAGCCGTTGTTTCGCTTACACCCAAACGGATCAGTGCTTCTGCACGGTCTTCACGAATCAGCTGTTGTGCCAACAGCATGTAGGACAAATTGGCTTCGCGGATTTCTTCAAGCAGGCGGCTGTTTTTCATGATGATTTCTCCCAAATTAATCAAATGTTTTTTTGTGCTGGCTCTGCATTCCCTCGTCTTGTCTTGCAGTGCCGTTGAAAGAATTATGCGGGTCTTAGCACAAACGCACATTCAGCAATCTGCTAATAAAGAGGGAAGAAATACCCCATTTAAAATGTAAGAAAATGCCTTACAAATCCAAATACCGCCGCGCTGGGTATCAGTCCATTCCATTTGGATTCTTCGAGAGAACTTGATGCACACATCCAGCAGTATTTCCCATGGGCTTCTTGGTCTGCTTTGCTGCACCACTTTTATACTGAGCGCCTGTGGGGGCGATTCATCCAATACCCTCTCTGCCAATGGCTCCAACAGCGCCTCCGCCCTCCAGCCCAATCAAACCGACAGCAACAATGCACCGGTTCAAATTGACACTACATGCGACACAGCCGCTTACCCCTCCCCAGCGTTTGTGCAGTGCGAGGCCCAAAACGTAGCCCGCACCTACGAAGCCAACACCGAGCAATTGAACCCAGCCTTTCAGGTCAGGGCCTTGCAGCAGCAGTTGGTCAATAGCAGTGGCATGTTGATGCGTTCCATCAATGACCCCAGTTGGAGTTTGCCCCCCGCATTTGGAAATTCCCCTGCAACACCTTTGTGTGCTGCCGGTATGGGCCCGTGTGTGGGCGATCCATTCCGTTACCCCGGGGTGGATGGGCCTGATGGAAAACGCTTTTATGAACAAGAGGCCGAAGTGATCCCAGTGGTTTACTACGATCAAGAGTGCGCGCGCATTTCCGGCAAAGTGTGGCGGCCAAGAAGTACGGCCAGCAGCACGCTTCCCGCGATTGTTGTCAAAAACGGCTCCGTACAGGCTGGCGAACAATTGTATTGGTGGGCCGTTCAAGAATTGGTGCGCGCGGGGTACACCGTACTCACCAATGACCCACGGGGGCAGGGCGCATCGGATTTTTCCACACCAAAGGGTGCGCAAGGCGGCAACTTCAATGGCGCGGTTTTTTATGAGGGTTTGGTTAACGACATTGATTTCCTGCTGTCCTCACCCAATAAGCCCTATCCACACGAGGCCACCTGTAAAGGCACTTACCCCACAAAAACCAATCCATTCAATCCATTCCACGCTGTGGTGGATGCTGAGCGCATTGGTCTTGCAGGCCATTCCTATGGTGCGGGTGGGGTCACTTGGGTGCAAAGTTATGGGGCAGCAGATTCATTGCCTTGGCCGGGCAAGCTTACTGCCACCAACCCAGTCAAAGTCGTTGTGGCTTGGGATGCGCTGGGCTCACGCAGTAAGCCCAATGCAGCCACATTGAGTAGCCTTCCACCGTTTGACGCGGCCGAGGGTTTGATTCGACCAAGCAGCGCCCCACCTGTGAGTGCTCGCGTACCCGCAATGAGCTTTACTTCGGAATACGGCTTTACACCTGTGCCTTTCGTGCGCAACCCGCCGCGGGATGAACACTTGAATGCCTTCAAACAGTGGAAAGAGTCCAATCAGCCCGTGTATGCCCTCACAATTGCTGGGACCACGCATTTGGACTATTCATTGGGTTACGGTTTGCCTGCCAGCTCGTGGTGCCCAAAAGTAGAGAACAACGCTTGCGTAGGCGGATGGGCGCGCCCCATGATCACCCACTACACACTTGCATGGTTTGACCGCTTTTTGAAAAATTCTGGTGAGCCGGGTTTTGACACTGCGGACCAACGTTTGCTGGATGACGCCAAGTGGGCCGAGCGGATGTCATTCCATTTTGCCAGTGCCAGAAGCTTCAGTACCCGCGAAGGTCAATCCAAAATGACTGACGACATTCGCGGGTTGTATAGCAATTAATTACAGCAACTCAGGGCTATAAACAACTCAGGCTCGGCCGGCAACCTGTCCTAACTTGTCTAGGGAGGGGAATACCTTCTCCAGCCAAGGTTCAAGCCACTTTGGAAGGGTTTGCAGGCCCAGCACGTTGTTCTCGCGTATGCCGTCCTTCGTAAACACCCGCGTGCCCATGATGTAATCAAACCAAGGCTTGGTGACGCACCAGTTGGCACCGGGGTTGTTGCCCATGTGGTGGTCATAATGCCAAGGTACGTTTTTCTCGCCCCATTCCGGGTTGTTGTGCGAGTGCTTGTGCACCCTGTAGTAATTGCCTGCGCAATACCACAAGGTACCCACAAAAAACGGAGCAACAGGGAACAGCGGCACCAATGCCACCGAGCTGGCAATCAGCGCCCAAGTTTCCTTGCCCTGTGCATGCAAGCCCAAGGGGAAGCGCTCGTAATTGGGGTCGTAGTAGCCATGTTTACGCACCTCCTTGTGATGTTCATGAAAGTGGAACGCCCAAAACGTACCCTGTTTTTTACCCAAGCCATGCAACACGTATTTGTGCATAAACCATTCAGTGGCATTGGCTGTAACCAGTGCCAAAGGAATTCCAAGCATAGTAATGTCTCCCGTGATTGCTTTGTTATTTTTTGATTAAGTCTTTATTGTCTTTCTACCCTCAGTCACTGTATCTGTCAAAAGACCACAGCGATCCAATGACCACCAGCGCAACAAAAGGCCCTGCAATCGGGTACAAAATATAAGCAATCACAGGCGCAACAAGCAGCAGTTGGCGCAGCCCAATGCCGTACAAAATGCCAGCTCGGCGCGTGTATTTCACACCTGCGGCTTGCCATTTATGCCTTGCTGGGGAATCCACAGGCATGCCCACCACAAAGCCTGCGTGGTTGTAGTATCGGGCAGCCATCACCGAAGTAACCAACGATGCAAACAGCAGCAAAAGCAAAGTCAAATCCATAAAAATTTTGGGCGAGGCCATGCCTGCAGCCACATGCCCGGCTGGCAGAAGTTGGCTTTGAATTCCGGGAATGGACAGGGTGATCGTACCCATCAGGCCAATTGCAGCAGTAGACGCAACCAGCGAGGAGGACATCAAGGAGTTTCTGAGGGTTTGCACCCCCAGTATTTCTGACCCCTTGCTTTGTGCAAGTGCATTCACCCAATCTTCGCGCAAACCTGCGTGTACCTCACGCGCCAAACGTTCGGGGTGTCTTCGTGAAAGCACAACCAAAAAAGCCTCATAGGCAATCAAAATGGCAATCGTAATGCCTGCATAAATCCAGTTGTTCATAAATTTATTTCACTTGGATTTGGAACGTTCAAACAATTCAAAGCCCAGCATGCCAATCAGCATGGAGCCCACAAAAAGCAACACCTTGGGGTCCAAGCTGGTGATGGACACCAAAGCTGGGCCCGGGCAAAAACCTGCCAAGCCCCAACCCAGTCCAAACAATACACCACCCAGAATCAGCTTTTTATCAATGTCGGTGGATGTGGGCATGCGCATGGGCTCGCCCAGAAAAGACAAGGTACGCTTCTTGGATATTGCAAAAGCCAGTAAACCCACCGCAATGGCGCCCCCCATTACAAACGCCAATGAGGGGTCCCACTCGCCAGCCAAGTCCAAAAAGCCAAGTACTTTGTCGGGGTTGGCCATGCCGGAAATCAGCAGGCCCACGCCAAAAACAAAGCCACTTGCGAGCGAGGCCAGCCTAGCCAACCAAATGGAAGACAAATTCGAGTTGAAGTTATTCATATTCTTTCACGCCTTTAAGCCAAAACATGGTGAGTCACAAACACGGTCGCAAAGCCAGCCGCCATGAATGTCAAGGTGGCCATCAACGACCTTGGTGACAATCTGGATAAACCGCACACACCGTGCCCGCTGGTGCAGCCCGAGCCAATGCGGGTACCCACGCCAACCAGCAAACCTGCCGCAATCAATACAGCCGACCCCGCGTCAATTTGCCGTGTGGGCAGTTCAGTCAACAAGCCATAGGCAAGTGGAGCCACCAGCACACCCAGCAGAAACAGCACCCGCCAAATGACGTCACCTTGCTTGGGCGACAACAAGCCGCCCACTATCCCGCTGATGCCCAAAATGCGGCCATTCAATAAAACAAACATTGCCGCAGAAATACCAATCAAAACGCCACCGACTGCTGATGCAAGCGGCGTAAATGAATTCCAGTCAATTGACATGTCATGCCTCCTTTGGGCAAAAGTTTCGATACAAAATTTCCAAAATCTCAATCATCATCGGGTCAGCCAAGGAGTAGTAAATGTGTTTACCCTCGCGCCGTGTACTCACCACCCCCTCATTCCTTAAAACGCCCAATTGCTGCGAAAGGGTAGGCTGGTGAATATCCAGAGTGCTTTCTAACTCACTGACGCACATTTCACCTTGGGACAACTGGCACAGCAAAAGCAAGCGCTCTTCATTGGCCAATGTTTTGATGCGACCCACCGCAAGGGACGCGGCCACCCTCAGTGCTTGCGGATCGATGATGTTGGATTGGCTCATGGCTGACTTTAATATTTAAGATATTAATAATATATAAAAATATATAATGATAGTCAAGTCCATGGTTTCGTCTATACTTCTGGGCTGGAGATTACAAAAAACACCAATAAGGATAAAAAAATGCCACAAATAGTGATGCAGCAGCAGTTCAATGCCCCGGTCAGCAAAGTGTTTGGCTTGCTCAGCAAGCATGCCACGTTTGATGCCTTGTTTTGGCCGATTAAATCTGTGCGAATTCAAGACTCTGAAGACCCATCCAACGCAGACGGCTTGGGTTCAATTCGTGAAATGGGCGTAGGGCCCCTCAAGCTGATTCGCGAGCAAATTACCTTGGTTGAACCCAACCAAACCATTGAATACGCCATGTTGAAAAACCCATTGGTGCGCCACCACTTGGGCCGTTTGGAGTTTGCAGAGCAGGGCGGCAAAACCCATGTGAAATACACCATTGAGCTGGAAAGCAAGCCACCGTTGGTGGATCGTTTGGTGCTGGCCCAACTCAAACTGACTGCATCGGCCGGTTTGAGAAAAATCGCAAAAAATTTGCGCTAATTGGGTTTCGGTTCCCTACATCCCACTGGATTGCCGCATGAAGCAACTCCCTTTTGAAGTCCGGCATGCGCTGGTTTTCCATGGCGTTTTTTTTGCAATCACCATACCCATAGCCTCAGCCCTCAGAGGCTTTGAGCTGGGATTGGCCTTGTCCATTTTTGCGCTGGCTTACAACTTGGCGTTGCCCATGTACGGCAGGTGGTGTGTCGGCAATCTTAAGCCCAGTTCGGACTGGGTCCGGTTGTGGCAGTTTTTGTTGCCCTTGTCACTCAGTTTGCCCTTCGCAGATTGGATGCTGGTCAAACAACTGGGCACCCTTTATTTTCCTGACCACGGAATTCCTCGCATCGGCGACGCAGTGCCTGTGTATTTTTCAGGCATGTGGATCATGTTGCTTTGGCCAACCACCTGGCTGGCACTTCATACACGTAGGCCTTACCTCACCATGGCTGTGCTATCCATGACTGGTTTTTTGGTGTGGGAGTGGGTGGCACCTGTGATGGCGCTTTGGGAGCCAAAAAATGCCCTGATTTGGCAGGGAATTGCGATTTACGTGCTCATTCCTGAGCTTTTATTGGGTTTGGCAACCTTACTGATGTGGCAACTGCTACGCACTCAACAGCGGTTGACGCAAATTGCTGGCGGATTGGGCTTGACTGCTTTTTACGCCGGTGCATTGGCACTTAGCCTGCTTTGGACTGGGTAGTTTATCGGGTAGTTTATCGGGTAGTTAGGCCCATTGTTCTGTAGCGCGGTGGGCATTCAAAGCCCACAGCTCACAGATTCTTCAACGGTTTAGAATTGCTGACGCAAATCACCTCCATAACCAAAAGCCATGGCCCAGAATGTCATTTCTAGGTCTGCAAAGGTTTGATTGTTTTCTGCATACCCGCTTGCCGTCGCGGCATTGGCTTCTTCCACTTTGGCAGTTACCGCATTGGTGGTTTGGCCATTGGGTTGGGCATTGAAGTAATAATTAATTTGAAAACCCTTGTCACCATCTTTGATGGCCGTGATTTGTTCGACTGGCATAAAACCCCCCAAATTGTGAATAATTGTTGTACCTAAGCCATGCACTCGCGCATTCAATCGCAGCCGATGGGCTGGATTTTGTTTGAATCGATGTACTCAAGTTTTAGGTGAGTGGGTTTTACACCAAAAGTTCGAACAAATTTTTTTGCCAGGGTTAGCGTTTGATCTCTATCAGTTCAACTTTAAACTTCAAGACTGAATTGGCGGGAATTTTGCCAGGCACACCACGTGATCCATAGGCCAAGTCAGACGGACAGGTCAGAACGGCTTTGTCACCCACCGACATGGTGCTGACGCCTTGCGTCCAACAAGGAATAACCCCGTTCAGAGGGAATGTGGCTGTCGCGCCCCGCTTGTAGGAACTGTCAAACACCGTTCCATCGGTCAGTGAACCTTCGTAGTGCACGGTTACCGTTGAGTTGGAATTCGGCTTTTGAGTGCCTTTGGATTTGCCTTCGATTGCAACAATCACGCCGGATGGCAGCTTGATTTCCTCGGCAACAACAGCGGCGGGAAACAAGGTCATTAGGGATAGGGCCGAAACCGCGGAGCAGATTAATAATGTTTTCATGGCGTACACATCATCCTTCATCGTCGTTGTACAAAAAACGGGAAGTTTAATCAGACCACATTTTTTTAACTTGAAGTGCGATAGGGCGGCCACAATGCGGTAGATGCTTGGCTTACTTATTGCATTTTTGATTGCATTTTTGATTGCATTTTTGAATGCATTTCTTGCAGACAAGAAAAAGCCCCAAGTCTTGTGAACTTGAGGCTTTTTTTTCATAATTTCTGGTGGCGAATCAGGGATTCGAACCCCGGACCTGCGGATTATGATTCCGTCGCTCTAACCGGCTGAGCTAATTCGCCGAAGACCAAGATTATAGCCCACCTTCCTTAAAAAATGGAAGGCCTTTCGGGCTGTTTTGGCTAACTATTTCAGCCAAAGGCTTTAAGCCATCCGTTCAACACGCCACACCTGGTACTTCAAGGCCGCAATTGCGCCCAAAACAATAAAGGTCAGCGTAATCCAAGACGTCAGGGAAAGGGTACTCACACCACTTAAGCCTTGCCCCACCGTGCAGCCAAGGGCCATTACACCGCCAATACCCATCAACGCCGCGCCCACGGTGTGGTTGGCCATGTCTTCAACGCCATTGAAGGCTTCCCATCGAAATTCACGGGTGATGATCGAAGTGATAAGGGAGCCGGCAATCACACCCAAGCAGGATACGACTCCAACCGTCAGCACACGTGTAACGTCGGAGTAGAACATCAACCATTCAAGCGTGTACGCGTAGGGGGCGACGAAGCTCATGCCTTCAGCCCGGTTGTTGTAAGAGCCCATGTAAGCGGCTTCCAATGTTTCGGGGTGTTCAGGCAAAAAACCAAGTTGAAACACAGCCCACCAACTGGCTACAACGCAAAGGCCGACGCCTAGGCCGCCCAATAGAACATCGCGGCTCCATGCTGATTTTTTAGCAAATACCCAAGCCAGCAAGGCCAGTGGAATGCCAAACATAATCGCTGTGGAAAGTGTGCCTTTCTCATTGTCCAGCAATTGGGGCAGGTAGCTGCTGGCCCCCAATTCGATTTTAAAAGGGTCCAAGTAATTGGCGCGGAACACGCCAAACACGCCCTTCAATGTCATGTAAGCGGTAAGCCCCAGCACCACAAACACGAACAGTGCTTTCAAATTGCCAGTGCCTAGGCGGATCAGTGTTTTGCTGCCGCAGCCCGATGCCAGTACCATACCGACACCAAACAGCAAGCCCCCCAAAGTTGCAGACAACCAAGACCAAGAGCCCGCCACAAAAATGGTGTCGTTCACGTTGGCTTTGCCCAAATAAATGAGGGTTTGAAGGCCAAGCGCTGCCACTGCAATGGCCAAGACCCACATGCGCATGCGGCCCCAATCGCCAAAGTTAACGATGTCAGACACTGCGCCCATGGTGCAGAAATGGGATTTTTGAGAAATAGCGCCGAACAGGAACCCGACGCCAAAGACGGCAATTAGCACCAGTTGGCGCATCTGCTCTAAATTGATTTCTTCCATGACTATGTTGGCATATCCAGATAAATGATTGCCAACATTGTAACCGCTTAGTTAATTTAACGCCTACTTCAGCGCTGCCAACCGTTCACGCGCACCCGCTGCAGCTGAACTTGTTGGGTACAGTTCAATCACTGAGCGTAGGGTTTTTTTGGCGCCTTCTATACTTTTCAGTTCAAGTTGGCTGCTGGCTTGGCTTAGCAGGGCGTCTGGTGCACGTGGGTGCTCAGGAAACTCTTTGGCCAAGTCCCGTTGGGTAATCAGGGCTTCTTTGTACTTGCCGGTGGCGTATTGGCTGCTGCCCAAGAAGTACCTTACCTGTGGTTCCAGTGTGCTTCCACGGTGCACTTCCAAAAAGCGAGAAAACTGCCTTTGGGCTTCGTCAAAATTGCCAGATTTAAATACATTCAGCGCAGTTTGGTAGTCAGATTGCTGTTGTGGGGGTACTTCCACCACTTTGCCGTCCAACTCCACAGCTTTGGGCTCTAGGGATTTAATACGCTTGTCCAAATCCACATACAAAGCGCGGTTGTCGTCTTGTAGTCTGCGTAAGCTGTTGGTCGCTACTTCAATTTCACCGCGCAATCGGGCTATTTCCCGGTCACGTTCGGTGATGCTGTCAACCAAGGCCAATTGGCCTTGGCTGCTTGTGGTTTCCAGCTTGGCGAGGCGCTGATCCAAATTAGCAAGTTTTTGCCGTATGTCCAGAATGGCGCGGCGGGCCTCTTCGTCGTCAAACAATCCAGCGAACGAAGCGGTGTGGGCCGAGGCCAATCCAATAAGTACAACAAAGCTGAGCTTTTTGAAACGGTGCATCATGGGCGGTGGAAACCTTTATGTGTTAATCGTTACAGTCAATGGTTAAAGCGATTTTTTGCTTGAACTTGCTTTACTGATAAACGATGTCTGCGCGGCGGTTTTCAGCCCAAGCGGAATCATTGCTACCGGATGCTTTTGGCTTTTCTTTGCCAAAGCTAACGGTTTCAATTTGAGTTTCTTTCACACCCAGTGCACGCATTTGATTGCGCACTGCATCCGCACGGCGTTGACCCAAGGCCAGGTTGTATTCAGCGCCGCCGCGTTCGTCGGTGTTGCCTTGAATCACAATTTTGATGTTGGGGTTGGAAGCCAGGTATTGAGCGTGAGCTTGCACCAACGATTTGTACTCGGCTTTCACATCATATTGGTCCAAGTCAAAGTAGATGCTGCGCTTGGCCAGCACACCTTGTGGATCGTTCAATGGGTCGCGGTTTGCATCGGGTGTGATGGTGGGGATGCCGCTACCGCCAGAATCCTTCACTGATGAAGGCGTATTGCCCTTTTTGGATTCCACTTTTTTGTCGTTCAAGGGCACTGCGGAGCTACAAGCCGCCAAAATCAGGGCCATGGCAGTTACGGCCAATTTACCTTTCAGGTTAGTCATCATTCAATCCTCCGGATCATTAATTAAATAGTTGGGTGTTTCTTATTTGTTGCTTATTTAATGCTCATACGTTGCTCATTCGTTGTTATACGGGCCCCAAGTAGGCTCCGCAATGTCAGCGTTTGAGCTTGTCAATTCCTGCTTCACACGCCCGTCGTTAGACACCATCGCCAGCACGCCTCGGCTGCCCGCCTTTGTGGCGTACAAAATGTAGCGTCCATTGGGCGCAAAACTCGGGCTTTCGTCCTTGGATGTGCTCGTCAAAATAGCATCTGCACCGCTTCTCAAGTCCAAGGAGGCCACGCGGAATCTACCTTCTCGCCGTGTGATGTAAACCATGGTCTTACCATCAGGGCTTACTTTTGGCGAAATGTTGTAATCCCCAGTAAATGTTACACGACTCACGCCACCCCCTGAAGTGTCCATGCGGTAAATCTGGGGGCCGCCTCCGCGATCCGAGGTGAAGTAAATACTCTTGCCGTCACTAGAAAATGCAGGTTCGGTGTTGATGCCTGCACCTGTGTTGGTCAGCTTGCGCAGGTTGCTGCCGTCAGCATCCACCAAGAAAATCTGCGATCCGCCGTCTTTCGTTAACACAATACCCAAAGTGCGGCCGTTGGGTGACCACACTGGTGCGCTGTTGCTGCCCTTGAAGTTGGCGACCGCGTTGCGTTTGCCTGTTGCCAGTGTGTGCACATACACCACGGGTTTACGGGTTTCAAAGGACACATAGGCCAGTTTGGTGCCGTCTGGGGACCATGAGGGCGAAATAATCGGCTCTTTAGAGGCCAGCGCCACTTGGGGGTTCATGCCGTCTGAATCCGATACCACCAAGCGATAACGGCCAGGTGCCTTTTCCACATAAGCCAAACGTGTTGCAAAAATACCCGGCTCCCCCATCAGCTTTTCATAAATAAAGTCAGCGATGCGGTGAGCTGTTAGGCGCAGCGCAAACGGGGCAATCACATAGCTGAATTTACCGAGCGACTTTTGGCTGACCGTGTCATGCAGGTTGAACCGCACATCCAAACGTCCATCCGCCAGTTTTCTGACTGAGCCCACCACCAACGCGTCAACGCCAATGCCTTTCCAAGCCGTGGCGTCGATGGTGGATGTTTCGTCCAACACGATGTTGGCGGTGGTGCGGATGGATTTGAAAAACCCGCTGCGCTCCAAGTCCGCTTCAATGATCTTTTTAATGTCTTCAGTTAAGCCCTCATTGCCAACAAAAGGGGCTGCACTGAAGTTGATTTGTGTGCCACCCACGCCATCCACCCGGATGTTGAGCTGCGCCCAGCCGGGCAGCGCCACGGCCATCAGTGTGGTGGCTATCAGTAGCTTGAAGAAGTTGGAAAACCTCATCTTTTGGCTTTGAATCATCTTTTTTCCATTCTTAGCGAACCAGGTAATTGATTCGGGTTGTTCTAAAGAGTTCCCGACAAATGCATCATGCCGTCTTTATTGTGAGTCTTTGGGTCTGAATCTCATCAGCAGGGTGGACTCCACAGTTCCGTCCTCTGCGCGGGGCAGTGGTGAGGAGCGTTGAATTGCCCGTTCTACCGCAGAATCCCATTCCGGTATCCCGCTGCTTTGCTTCATCGTGACCGTAAGTATCTCACCATTGGGTAACTGTTTGATTTCAAAAACAGCTTCGGGGTTGCCCTGCAGATCGGATGCACGAGGGAAAACCAAACGTGAGCGGACGTGAGAGCGAATTCTGTCGGCGTATTTGCCTTGATCCCTGCCGCCTGCATTCGATGTGCTGGACGAGCCTGTTGGCCCACCACCCATAATTCGAGCCATTTCTTGATCGCGCAGTTTTTTGGCTACAGCGTTGTCCACTGCCGGGGTCGGCTTTGTGGGAGCCGGCGTGGGTGGCGTAGGCGCGGCCTTGGGCTTTTCAGTCGGCTTTTGGGTTGGGGCCGGTGTCGGCTTTACCGTGGGCTTGGGCGTAGGCTTTGGCGTCGGCTCGGGTGTGGGGGCCGGGGTGGGCTTTGGCTTTGGCGCCTTGGTGGGTTCAGGCAGCTTGATGTCAGGTTTAGCCACAGGTGGTGGCGGCACGGTCGGTTCAGGTGCTGCGGTTGGGGCAGGGGTTGGCTTAGGTGGTTCGGGTTCAGGTTGGGGCTGAGGCTGGGGCTCTTGCGTCATTGTTTCGCGAGTCACCGCCGGCATTTCTGAAAACAAAATGGCTTCCACAGCCTCGGGTTTGGAGGTGTTCCAGCTGAGGCCAACCATGAAAAAAATCACCAGCGTCAGGTGTGCTGCCGCTGAAAAGCCAAGGCTTTTGCCTTTCCCATCCAGTTCAACTGGCGGTTCCAAGCGAGTAAACAGCGTGGTGTCATTGGAAATACGGTCCAACAACAGCCTGTGGCTCTCATTGAACGTCCATTGATCATTTCGCTTGTTAGGGGTTTCTGACATTCTTTCGGATTACTTCGCAGATTTGGGCTTGACCAGCAGTCCCACTTTCGCAACGCCTGCCGATTGCAGTGCATCCATGGCGTCCACAACGGCTTGGTATTGAATGCTTTTCTCGGCAGAAATGACCACCGGCCTTTCTGTTTCGGCACCCTGAAGTTCCTTCACCTTGTCAGCCAGTTGGTCCACCGTGCTGTCTTGGCTTTTGCCAGTTTTCATGTCTTTAATTTGCAGGCTTCCCACTTGGCGCACCACCACTTCAATGGGACGCATTTCCTTGGGGGTGTTGGCTTTGGACATGGAGGGCAAATCAATCACCGAGGGGGTGACCATGGGTGCCGTCACCATGAAAATGATCAACAGCACCAACATCACGTCGATGTAGGGCACCACGTTGATTTCATTCATTGACCGACGTTTGCGTCGCCCGAGTTCTGCTTTCATTCAGGCCACCTGTCAGTGTTGACGTTGCAGAATGTTCAGGAACTCTTCAATAAAGCTCTCAAACTGAATGGCCAAACGGTCCACATCGGTGGCGTATCGGTTGTAGGCAATCACCGCTGGAATTGCGGCAAACAGGCCAATTGCCGTGGCCACCAAGGCCTCTGCAATGCCGGGTGCTACCGCTGCAAGAGTGGCTTGCTGCACGTTGGCCAAGCCACGGAAGGAGTGCATGATGCCCCAAACCGTACCAAACAAGCCGATGTAAGGGCTGACTGAACCTGCGGAGGCCAAAAAGGGCAGATTGCGTTCCAGCAGGTCGCTTTCACGCTGGAAGGCTGCCTTCATGGCGCGGCGTGCGTTGTCGATCAACAAACTGTGGTCTGTCAGGCCTTTTTTGTCGCGCGAGCGCATGAATTCGCTCATGCCGGCTTCAAAAATACGTTCCATGGGGCCTGCCTCATTGCGGCGTGCGCTGGCGCGTTGGTACAAGGTGCTTAGGTCGCCACCCGACCAGAAATCGCGTTCGAAATCGCTGGTTTGCACGCGGGCTTTGCCCAGCACTTGCCATTTGCGAAAGATCGTGGCCCAAGAAGCTAAGGAAATCGCGACCAAGATCAACATCACGATTTGAACCACAAGGCTCGCCTCAGCGATGAGGGTAATAAAGGACATGTCGGTTGTAGCGTTCATCTTTACTCTGTTTGTATGCGGCAAATGGGTTTGGGTTTGAAACTAGTGTTCAGCCACAGCAATGGCCTGAAGTTGCTTGTACACCAGGTCCGGTATGGGTTTGGGTCTGAGGGTTTGGGTGTCTACGCAACCGACTCGGGTCAGACCCTCGCACATCAAGATGCCCTCACAGCGCACCTCTTGCTTAAAAACTGCTGAAACACGTTTTAATTCAGTCAGCTCGACTGAGACCTTCAAAACATCCTCAAGTTTAGCAGAGCGCTTGTAGTTTAATTCGGTGCGACTGACAACAAAGACCAGTCCGTGCTGCTCCATCAGCCCTTTCATGCCAATACTGCAGTCGATAAACCACTGGCTGCGGGCCCTTTCCATAAATTTCAGGTAATTACCGTAATAAACAATGCCTCCGGCATCGGTGTCTTCAAAATAAACCCGCAATGTAAAATCATAGGCCATGGATTTAACACTCCAAACAGTAGGGCATTGTGCAAAAATATGGGGTAGACACATTGTGAGCGCTTGCGTCAGGCATTTGCCATGCGTATTGTAGGACAAGCGGACAAAATAAAATAAGGAGGCCGACATGGCACGCAATATTCCGATACTTGATGCATCTTGGCTGTACGTCGAATCCAAAGCCGCACCCATGCATGTAGGCAGCATGGCGATTTTTACGGTGGAAGGCGAGGATGCCAAAGATGCCATCGCTCGGATTTTGCCTATGTTAAGGGGGTCGACTGAGTTTGCACCCCCTTTTAACTACAAGCTATCCAAGCCGAATTTGTTGACCTTGCGGCCCAAGTGGGTTGAAACCAGCAAGGTGGACCTGGACTACCATTTTCGCCACAGCGCTTTGCCTTCTCCAGGGGGTGAGCGTGAGCTGGGCACATTGATTTCTCGTTTGCATTCGCACCCTTTGGACTTTCACAAGCCATTGTGGGAAATGCATTTGATAGAAGGTTTGCACGGCAACCGCTTTGCGATTTACACCAAAATGCACCATTCGCTGATGGACGGCGTGGGTGGCATGCGTTTGATGCAGCGTATTTTCGGTAAATCTGCCGCAGAAAGCATGAACCTGAAAGCACCTTGGTCGGTGGGTACGGTGCAGCGAAAGGAAAAGAAAAAGCCCGATTCGCAGCCCCATTTTGTTGACCAAGCCCGCTTGGCTTGGGAAAACGCCAAACTCAGCATGCCCAGCGTGTCTGCCGCTGGCAAGGCCATGCGTGCGCTGATTCGTGAGGGTTTCCTTCGAGAAGACCCCGATTTGGCGACGCCATTTTCTGGCCCCAAATCCATTTTGAATGGCAGGGTAGGTGGCGCGCGGCGTTTGGCCACGCAGACTTACCCCCTGGAACGGGTCCGCGCCGTTGCTGAAGCCGCTGGGGTCAGTATCAACGATATTTTTCTGGCGATTTGCTCGGGTTCCATGCGCCGGTATTTGATTGAACGGGATGCTTTGCCCGCCCAAACCTTGACTGCCGGCCTGCCTGTGAGTGTGCGCCCGGCGGATGATTTGGACGGCGGCAATGCCATCAGCTTTATTTTGTCGAATTTGTACACCGATGAGCCTGACCCGCTCAAGCGTCTGCATGCCATTCACGTTTCCACTCAAAAAGCAAAAACCAGCCTGCAGGCCCTGCCCAAGGATGCGATCAACAATTACACCATTATGTTGATGTCACCCATGATGGTTCAGCTTGTTACAGGTTTAGGCGGAGTAGGGCGGCCGATTTTCAACACGGTGATTTCCAACGTACCCGGCCCGTCCCAGGATTTGTATTTTTCCGGTTGCCGTTTGGAGCAGTTTTACCCGCTGTCCCTGATACCGCACGGTCAGGCTTTGAACATCACGGTGGTGAGTTATTCCGGGCAATTCAATGTGGCGTTTACAGGCGACCATGATGCATTGCCTTCCATGCAGCGTTTGTCCGTGTATGCCGGTGAGGCTTTGGACGAGCTTGAGCGCTTGGTTGTCATGGAGGCTGCTGACGCAGAATCGGCAGGTGCACCCAAAAAGATGCGTAAAAAGACTGCTTCGGGTGGTTGACCATGCAGGAAAATCTTGCCGCCCAAGTGTTTCACCGTCATTTTGCTGGGTACTTGCATGACTTGGGTTATACCCCCGAGCAGATGCTCGAACATGTGTGGCGCCCGTATGATTTAGCGCAATTGTCCATGACGGGTGAAGGGCGGGACACGGATTTGTCCAAGTTGGCTTTGACTGTGGACGATTTGCGTGCCTCGCTTGGGGAGTCGCACCCCAGCGACCGGATGGCGGGCTCCGTTTTCTACAACAACCACAAAATCATCATGGTGGTCGTGCCCGGCTTTACCCATGAAACTTTGCGTAATTTGTCTTTGCATGAGGAGATGGAGCGCGAAGATTCCCCCCACGATGTCTGGATGTTGACCCCCGGCGAACCCGGCCAGCCCAGCATCGAAACCCAGTATGCGCAAGGCGGTGGTTTTAAGTTGGTGTATGCCAAATACCCGCGTTCGAATGCGGCATCCCAACACATCAACAAGCCTTTATTTGATTTGTTGCACAACAGCGAGTCGTTGCGGCGTTGGGTGAATGAAGAAGGTTACAAATTGGTGTTTATGGGCTATTCCTACGGTTGCCCTTTGACGCTGGAGTTGTTGG
Source organism: Limnobacter sp. (assembly GCA_029866125.1). Lineage (GTDB taxonomy): Bacteria > Pseudomonadota > Gammaproteobacteria > Burkholderiales > Burkholderiaceae_B > Limnobacter. The sequence goes on along the minus strand of JARWZZ010000004.1, from coordinate 16,316 downwards.
CTGATATGAATGCCGGGCGGGTGCAAGATGAGTTTATTTTGCAGAATACGCTGGGTTTTTTGGCCTTGTGCGGCGCCATAGGCGGGTCGTATTTGGCTGACGATGTGGTGAAAGAAAATTCCAAATTGGTGAGCATTCCCAAACTGGTTGCTTTGTGCAGAAAGTACCCTTGGATTGGCAAAATTGTGGGTTTACCCACCCAGCAATTCAAGGATGACATGCTGGACGGGGTGACTTCGCTGACCCGGCCTGTGCGGCAAGAGCAAATGAAGATGTACGGCCCCGATTTACCCGCGCATGTGAAGTATTTCTCAATTGCTGCTGTCATGCCGATGGCCGATTACAAGCGCAAGTGGTGGCAGTTTAATTTCGATGATTATTCAATGTATTTGCAGGCCAAATTGTCGGAGCCCTTTTCGATTTACAACGACGGGCAGGTGGTGCTGGAAGACAACCTGATTCCGCAAGTCAGCCACATTCCCTCATCCCATATTTTTCATCTGGGCGCGGTGCGCACCCACCATTGGGGTGTGTCATACCGAACCTTCAATTTTGGCCGCAACAAGTTTCCGCGCCGGGCGTTTTACAAGGCCTTGATGCAAACCCTGCACGATTTGGGCATTCAAAACCGGCCCCTTTAGCTGTACCCATTGAATTCAGGCCGCTTGATTTGGGTTTTTACGCGCTGGGTAAGTTGCTTGGGGGGGTAACCCCAAAATGTTCATAGGTGTTAAGTGTGGCAACGCGCCCCCTGGGCGTGCGTTGGATGTAACCCTGCTGAATCAGGTAGGGTTCCAACACGTCTTCAATGGTGTCTTTTTCCTCACCAATTGCGGCCGCCACGTTGTCCAAACCAACCGGCCCACCGTTGAACTTGTGCAGAATGGCCTCCAGCAAGCGGCGGTCCATCGGGTCCAGGCCCACTTTGTCCACATCCAGCATGGTCAGCGCTTTGTCGGCGATGTCTTGCGTAATCACGCCCGTGCCTTTGACCTGTGCAAAGTCACGCACCCGCCTTAGCAATCGGTTAGCAATACGGGGTGTACCGCGTGAGCGCCGTGCAATTTCCAAGCAGCCCGCATTGTCTGCTGGGGTTTCCAGTAGGTTGGCGGAACGGGCAACAATACGGCAGAGTTCTTCGGGTGTATAAAATTCCAGCCTAGAGACAATTCCGAAACGGTCGCGTAGCGGGTTGGTCAACATGCCTGCGCGAGTGGTGGCGCCTACCAGTGTGAAGGGCTGAAGGTCGAGTTTCACACTGCGTGCGCCCGGCCCTTCGCCAATCATGATGTCGATTTGGTAGTCTTCCAGCGCGGGGTAAAGAATTTCTTCCACCACTGGGGAAAGCCTGTGAATTTCGTCGATGAACAGGACGTCATTCGCTTCCAAATTGGTCAGCAATGCGGCCAAATCACCTGGGCGCTCCAACACGGGGCCGGAGGTTTGGCGCAGGTTGACCCCCATTTCACGGGCCAGAATATGGGCCAATGTGGTTTTGCCCAAACCCGGTGGCCCAAACAGCAGCACATGGTCCAAGGCTTCACCACGGCCTTTGGCCGCCGCAATAAAAATATCCAGCTGATCGCGGATTTTTTGCTGCCCCACATACTCATCCAGCATTTTGGGCCGAAGGGCGCGTTCAATCGCCTCTTCGGTGACGCTGGTTTTCACGGGGCTAATCAGGCGGTCGGGTTCAATCATGGGTCAAGTTTTACACTAAGTTTTCGACAGATTTTTCAAAGCCAATCTTAAGCCATCTGTGACTGATGTGCCGTCAGGTATGCCCTTGCAAGCGGCTGCTGCCTCTTTGTCGGAATAGCCCAGTGCAGCAAGTGCTTGAGCAATTTCGTCTTGGCTTTGCATGCTGCTGCCCATTTCAAGGGCTGTAAGGCCGGGGTCGCCACCCAAAAACAGAATTTGGCCTTTCAATTCCAGCAGCAAACGTTCAGCGGTTTTTTTACCGATGCCGGGTATCTTGACCAAGCGGGCAGGGTCTTGACTTTGCACAGCCCTGAGAAACTCATCCGGTGTAATCGATGACAGCACCGCCAGCCCAATTTTGGGGCCAATGCCAGACACTTTGATGAGGGTGCGAAACAATGTTCTTTCTGCATGGGTGAGGAAGCCAAACAGCAAATGCGCATCTTCGCGCACAACAAGGTGGGTGACCAGTGCGCAGGGGGCTTTCAGTTCGGGCAGGTTGAAAAACGTGCTCATGGGCACTTGCACCTCATAGCCCACACCCTGCACATCCAGCAGCACCCAAGGTGCGTTTTTTTCCGCCAGAATGCCGTTTAATCGTCCAATCATGGTTTAAGCCTTGTTATTACCGAAGCGTTTTGTTCGCAAACTCAATTACTGTTTAAGTATACAGTAATGCAGTAAAACTTCTTTCGCAAAGTTGGAGTTGCTCATCCCCAGCTTGTTCGACCTTTCCTCACGCGGGTCTTCACCATGCTTACAGGCAAGTCTTTTGCGGCGAGTGCTTGAATCAGTGGGTTGGTTTGTGCGTGGGTGAGTGCCGCAGCCAGTGCGTCGGCCGCGTCGGCGGTGGGGCAGGCGGGCAGGCTTAGAAGGCGTTTCACCATTTCTTGCACCTGCTCTTTTTTGGCTTTGCCGTGGCCCACAATGCTTTGCTTGATTTGCAAAGCGGTGTATTCCTTCACCGCCAAGCCACTTTGTACCAGCGAGGTTAATACCGCGCCACGGGCTTGGCCCAACAACAGGGTGGACTGTGGGTTGACGTTGACGAACACAATTTCAACCACAGCCACATGGGGTTTGTACAGGTCTGCAAGTTCTTGTAGGCCTTTAAACAGGGTGTGAAGGCGGTTGGGAAGGGAGTCATCCGACGCGGTTTTAATAACGCCGCTGGCCACATACTTTTGTTTGCCGCCAATGACGTCAATGACCCCGTATCCGGTGATGCGCAAGCCGGGGTCGATGCCCAGTATGCGCATGCTTCCAGAGTTTGCGGTCATTGAGTGCTCATGGTTGGGTTCAACTCATTATCAATGATGGAATCAATGACGGAAATGGCGTACGCCAGTTAACACCATCACGATGTTGCGTTCATCCGCAGCAGCAATCACTTCATTGTCACGCATGGAGCCACCCGGTTGAATCACGCAGCTTGCGCCAGCGTCCACCACCACATCCAAGCCATCACGGAAGGGGAAAAACGCGTCGGAGGCTACAGCGCTGTCCGCCAGTGTAAGGCCAGCATTTTGCGCTTTGATGGAGGCAATGCGAGCAGAATCCACACGGCTCATTTGGCCTGCGCCCACACCCATGGTCATGCCGTCTTTGCAGAACACGATGGCGTTGCTTTTAACAAATTTCGCGCAGCGCCATGCAAACAGTAAGTCTTGCCATTGTTGCTCAGTGGGTTGGCGTTTGCTGACTACTTTCAGCTCGTCGCGGCCTACATTGCGCAAGTCTGGGCTTTGCACCAGCATGCCGCCACCCACACGTTTGAAGTCAAACTTGTGGCTACCTTCCGCCACTGGAATTTCCAGCAGGCGCACGTTTTGTTTGGCTGCAAATACTTCTTTGGCTTGGGCGTCAAATGAAGGGGCGATCACCACTTCAACAAACTGCTTGGCAACGGCTTTCGCTGCTGCGCCGTCCACTGGGCGGTTAAAGGCGATGATGCCGCCAAACGCTGACGTGGGGTCGGTTTTTAAGGCTTTGGAGTAAGCCTCCAAGCTGTTTGCACCCACTGCCACGCCGCAGGGGTTGGCGTGTTTGATAATGACGCAAGCGGGCACTTCAAAAGTTTTGACGCATTCCCATGCAGCATCAGAGTCTGCAATGTTGTTGAAGGACAATTCCTTGCCCTGTAACTGTGCGTAGTTGGCCAGAAGGCCGGCGGCAGGGTTTGCTTCACGGTAAAACGCTGCACTTTGGTGCGGGTTTTCGCCGTAGCGCATGTCTTGTACCTTGTGCAATTGCAGGCTTAACACCTCTGGGTATTCTTGACGTGCGGGTGTGTCTTCCAAAGCGCCATCTGTGCCTTGCAGGCTGGTTAGAAATGCAGCAATTGCGCCGTCGTAGCGAGAGGTGTGGGCAAAGGCTTTGGCAGCCAAGCGTGAACGTGTTTTCAGTTCAGTGGCGCCGCCGTTGCTGTTGATTTCCGCAATCACCGCGGGGTAGTCGCTGGGGTCTACGATGATGGTAACGCCGGTGTAGTTTTTGGCTGAAGCGCGCACCATGGCTGGGCCGCCAATGTCGATATTTTCAATCGCATCTTCCAGTTTGACTTCAATTGCCGCTGTGGCTTGATCAAACGGGTAGAGGTTAACGGCCACCAAATCAATGGCACCGATTCCGTGCTCTTTCATCGCATCCAAATGGCTTTGCAAGTCGCGTCGCGCCAAAATGCCGCCGTGAATTTTGGGGTGCAGGGTTTTAACGCGTCCGTCCATAATTTCAGGAAAACCGGTGTGGCTAGACACTTCTTTGACCGGAATGCCTTTCTCAGCCAGCAATTTGGCTGTGCCGCCGGTGGACAAAATTTCCACCCCCTGGGCATGAAGGGCTTGGGCGAGTTCAAGCACGCCTGTTTTGTCTGACACGCTTAACAGGGCGCGTTTGATGCTTGGATTTGAGTTCATGATTCGATTTGCTTGGCGGCGGTGGGTTTTAAATTCGGTTTAAATTCGGCTTCAAAGAGTTCAGATCAAACCATGTTGCTGCAGTTTTTTGCGCAGCGTGTTGCGGTTGATGCCCAGCATTTGGCTGGCAATGGTTTGATTCATGTTGGCTTTGGCCATGACAACTTCCAACATGGGGCGCTCCACTGCGGACAGCACCATGTCGTAAACAGCTTTCGCGTTTTCACCTTCCAAATCGTCGAAGAACTTGTCCAAGTTCAGTCGAATACAGTCGGAAATTGTGATGGGCGCTTCACCCACGGTTTGGATTTGAGTCTCTTGTGTCATGCTGCCAGTCTTGCTCTTCTGAGTATTGTCTTTTCTGTTAATGCAGCAAAATACATGCCGCCTTGGCCTTTCCATGCCTTAAAAAATTCATCGACCAAAGCCAACTGTTCCGTCGTACTTTGGGCGACCATCAATTGGTCCATCAGTGGGTTGTCTTTACCCAAATAGTTTGAAAGATACCACTGCAAGTGTTTTCTTGCAGTCAGTAGCCCGGGCCTCTCGCCGTAGAAAGAGTAATGATCTTCCAAGTGGGCCAACATCACCTCATGGGCTTCACTCAAGGTAGGTGGGGGTAGGTACTCACCCGTCTTCAAAAAGTGGCTTACTTCCCGGAAAATCCAAGGATTACCTTGTGCCGCACGGCCAATCATGATGCCGTCGGCCCCCGTGTATTCCAAAACAAATTTGGCTTTATCAGGGTCGGCGATGTCACCATTCGCAATCACAGGAATGTTCACAGCCTGTTTAACGGCCCGAATCGTATCGTATTCTGCCTCGCCTGTGTAGCCACATGCGCGGGTTCGGCCATGCAAAGTCAGAAGTGTGACTCCAATTTCTTCAGCCAGTTTTGCAATTACAAGCGCATTGCGATTTTCTGGCGACCATCCGGTGCGGTATTTCAGGGTCAAGGGCACGTCGCGTTCTGCACACACTTTGTGCACGGCTTGCAAAATGCGGGCGACTAAATCTTCATGCCTTAGCAATGCAGACCCTGCAGCCACAGCGCAGACCTTTTTCATGGGGCAACCCATGTTGATGTCGATGATTTGCGCGCCTCGCTCTATGTTGTAAGCGGCAGCGTGAGCCATCATGTCCGGGTCGGAGCCTGCGATTTGAACTGCAATCGGTTTGATTTCGCCGTAGTGATTCAAGCGCCGTGTGCTTTTGTCAGTTTTCCACAATTGTGGATTACTTGCTGCCATTTCGGACACAGCATGGCCCGCACCCAGTTTTTTGCTGAGTTGTCGAAAAGGCCTATCTGTAACGCCAGCCATAGGGGCTAGGAACAGATTGTTAGGAAGGTCGAAGTGGGAGAGGCGCACGGCTTTGCGTAAAAATTAAGCAATTGCTGAGCGCCTCATTTTAGCGGGGATGTGCCCAGAGGGCGATGCTATTTTTAGACTTATATTGAAAATTTATTTCTTGACTTCTCATTCCATCGGTGTGCCGCGCTCGATGAACTCGATTTTGTAGCCATCGGGGTCTTCAACAAAAGCAATCACGGTTTTTCCACCTTTGACGGGGCCTGCGGGGCGCGTCACTTTACCGCCAGCCCTGGCAACGTCCTCACATTGCTTGTAGGCATCTGCCACTTCAATGGCGATGTGTCCATAAGCGCCGCCCATTTCGTAGCTGCTTACGCCGTGGTTGTAGGTCAGTTCAATGACGGCGCCTTGGCTTTCATTGCCGTAACCGACGAAAGCAAGGCTGTAGCCTTGGTCGGGCCGTTCGGTGGTGCGTATCAAATTCATGCCCAGCACTTGGGTGTAAAAATCAATCGATTTTTGCAGATCGCCGACTCGCAGCATGGTGTGAAGAATTCTCATGGTGTGTTCCTACAGTAAAGGCACTTTCTCGGGATTCATTTTCGATAAAAAATCATGTGCCTGTTGAAAATCGGGTTTGATGGATTGAACCACTTTCCAGAATGCAGGGCTGTGGTTCATTTCAATCAGGTGGGCCATTTCATGGGCAACCACGTATTCGATGATGGGGCGGGGGTAAAAAATAAGTCGCCAATTCAAGCGCATTTCATTTTTTTTGTTGCACGAGCCCCACCTGCATCGGGCTGAGCTGAGTTGGGTTGTAAATGCGGGTACTCGTATGCGGCTGCTTAATTCTTGGCCCAAGTCTGCAAACATGTCCAATGCATAGGGGCGCAAAATGCGTTCTACTTTTTTACTCAATACTTCCAGTTTTTCAAACAGGGCTTGCTGGGCGGGCGGGCTGTCATTCAGCGTGATGGTGCGTGTGTGGTGGTTGATGGTGCTGCGTTTAAGCTGGGGTGAATAAACCACTTCATATTGCTCACCCAGTAGCGGGATGGGTAGCCCCTTTTGCAAAACTTCTAATAGGCTCAAGCTGCGAGCCTGGCATTGACGCCAGTAGGCCAATCTGGACTGTATCCAAATGGCTTTGGACTGCAATGAGCGCTCAATTTCGATTTGCGCCAAGCGTTTGGGGGCTGACACAATCAGGCCGTTGTCACCAATTTGTAGCCCCACTGAGCGTCTAGCCGAACGACGCAGCACATACGGCACAGCATGCCCGTTGAGCATCAAAGTGTGGTTCGATTTTTGAGTGCTTAAAACGCCCAACTTTTTACCCCCCACTCAATGCCCTCATCCTATTGCCCTTTGGGTACCATCGGGGTTTCGTCCGATGTGTACAAATGTGGACTCATTTGGTGCATTTGCGTCTCGATCCATGTTTCGACTTCGGCCATCAAGCTGTCTGCATCATGCCCTTCGGGGCTGATGGGTTTGCCAAAGCGAAGTGTGACCAAGCCTGGCTTTTTCCAGAATGACCTGCGCCCCCAAAACTCGCCCGCATTCACAGCAACCGGCACCACTGGCGTGTTGGTGGCCACCGCTAGGCGCGTTCCCCCCGTTTTGTATCGACGCTTGTAACCAGCGGGCACTCGGGTGCCTTCGGGGAAAAACATCATCCATGCGCCTTGCCGCATGCGCTCGCCCGCCATGGTGCGAATTTGGTCAAAAGCTTCAACGCCTTTGTTGCGGTCAATCGGCACCATGCGCAGCACCCACAGGCACCAGCCAAAAAAGGGTATGTATTGCAACTCGCGCTTGTACACCAAGCACAGTTGGCGGGGCAGCAGGTTGGCTGGAATGCCAAAGGTTTCCCAAGCGGATTGGTGTTTGGCCAGAATGATGGCACCGGTGTTGGGCAAGTGTTCCATGCCTTCCACTTTGTACTCAATGCCGCACAAAAAACGCATCACTTTGATGTTGAAAAGGTTCCAGTAACACGCCACGGTGTAGCGCTGCTTGATGCTGAGTATGGGTGACAGCACCAACAGCACCGTGGCATGCAATGGGGTGTACAGCACGGCGTAGAGAAAAAACAGGATGGATCCAACGATTGATCTCACATGGGCCTCCAAGGCTTCTGGTTTTTATGGTTTATTTGTTTTTTTAAAGTTTTACTTTCGACTTGCAAATGGATCTTCAGGCACCAAATGTCTGGCCACTGCCATCAAATCTTCAAACACACGGGTGCCTTTGGGCAACTCTTCTGCTTTGGTTTCTACAGTTTTAATACCTTTGCCAGTTTTGACGAGGTAAGGAATGCAACCCATGCTAACCCCTGCTTGCAAATCGCGCAGGGAGTCGCCCACAGTGGGCACGCCGTTTAAATCTATACCAATTCGGGACTGAATTTCTTGAAACAAGCCGGGCTTGGGTTTGCGGCAGTTGCATTTGTCCTCTGGGCCATGCGGGCAGAAGAAAATGCCATCAATGTGGGCACCCACCGCATTGGCCAAATCATGCAACTTTTTGTGCATGGTGGACAGTGTTTCTAGGTCGAAAAGACCGCGCGCAATACCGGATTGATTGGTGGCAACCACCACGCGGTAACCCGCGCGGTTCAGGCGTGCAATCGCTTCCATGCTGCCGGGGATGGGAATCCACTCATCCACGGTTTTGATGTAGGCGTCGGAGTCATGATTGATTACGCCGTCACGATCCAGAATAATGAGTTTGTTGGTCATGAGCCCGAGCCTTTATAGGGTTGTTTATGATGCAGCCAGCTGAGAAATGTCTGCCACCCGGTTCATCAAACCATGCATCCATGACAGCAAGGCGATGCGGTTGTTTTTCAGGGCTTCGTCTTTGTCCATCACCATCACGCCATCAAAAAACGCGTCCACTTCGGGTTTCAGTGGTGCAAGCAAAGCCAAGCTTTTTTGAAAGTCGCCTGACTCAAAAGCTTGATTGGCTTGAGGTTCGATGGCTTTGACCTTTGCAGCCAACGCAATTTCAGCGGCTTCTTTCAGTAGGGTAGTGTTCAGTGCCACAGTGGCGCCTTCCGACTTTTTCAGGATATTGCTGATGCGTTTGTTGGCGGCTGCAAGTGCTTGGGCTTCGTCCAGTTTGGAGAATGCGCGCACGGCTTCCAAGCGACGTGTAAGGTCGTTAAAGCGGGTGGGTTGCTGGCTAAGTACGGACTCAATCTCAGAGCTTGAATAGCCTTGATCGCGCAAGTAGCCACGAAGGCGGTCCAGAATAAAGCTGTACAGGCCATCGCTGCTGTTTTTGAAATCAGGGTAGCTTTTGAACAATTCACTGGCGTTGTTCAAAGCCGCTTTGATGTCCAGGTCTAGGCCTTTTTCGATCATCATGCGAATCACACCCAAGGCGTGGCGGCGCAGGGCAAATGGGTCTTTGTCGCCAGTGGGTATCAAGCCGATGCCATAAATACCAACCATGGTTTCCAGTTTGTCGGCCAGTGCGGCTGCCAAGCCAACGGCATTGCGCGGCAGTTGGTCGCCCGCAAAGCGTGGGCTGTAATGGTCGGCAATGGCTTGGGCCACATCGGTGTGCTCTTTGTCATGGTTGGCATAGTGCTCACCCATATTGCCTTGCAGCTCGGGGAACTCACCAACCATGTCAGTCAACAAGTCGGCCTTGCACAGTTGGGCTGCGCGTTGGGCCAAGGCTTGGTCGGCACCACAGGTGGCGGCAAGTTGACCGGCGAGGGCGATAAGCCTCCCATTGCGGTCTTTTTGGCTGCCCAGTTTGTTGTGGTACACCACGTTGGCCAAGCCGTCCAAACGGCTTTCAAGTGATTTTTTACGGTCTTGGTCGAAGAAGAATTTGGCGTCAGCCAAGCGGGCACGCAGCACGCGGGCATTGCCATTGACGATCAAACCGGGCGTGGTGGTCAGCAGGTTGGACACCAACAAAAAGCGGTTTTTCATTTTGCCGCTTTGGTCTGTAATGGCGAAGTATTTTTGGTTGGCCTGCATGGTCAAGATCAAACATTCTTGAGGCACTTCCAAAAATTCTTTTTCAAACTGACCTTCATACACCACCGGCCATTCGACCAGTGAGTTCACTTCTTCAACCAATTCGTCAGGTTGAATGACTTTGTCGCCAGCTGCTTGCTCTGCCAGTTGCTTGAGCACTGCTTCCTTGCGTTTGGCAAACGAAGCAATCACTTTGCCTTCGCTGGCCATTTGCTCTTCATAAGCGTCAGCCTTGGCAATTGTTATTTCGCCTTGGCTTAAAAAGCGGTGGCCCAATGTGGTGCGGCCTGATTTCAAGCCCAGTACTTGGGCGGGAACAACGTCTGAGCCGTGCAGGGCGATCAAGCGGTGGGCAGGGCGCACAAAGTGCACCGTGCTGCCGTCTGGACGCTGGTAGCTCATGACCTTGGGGATGGGCAACTTGGTGGTGGCTTGCTCTAGCGCAGCATTCAGGCTGACTTCGAGGTTTTTACCTTCCATTTTGCGGCGGATAAAAAGCACTTCCTGCTTGCCGTCGCTGATGCGTTCCAGTTGACTGGGGTCAACATTCTCAATGCCGATTGAAGCCAGCTTTTTGAGCAGGGGTGGCGTGGGTTTGCCGTTGGCATCCAAACCAATGTTGACGGGTAGCAGGCGTGCATTCTCCTCTTTGTCGGCTGCTTTGGCGGCCACATCGGTCACCAAGCAGGCCAAACGGCGTGGGCTGGCGAAAGAGGTCACTTGGCTGGCGGCACTGAGATGCCCCTCTGCGCGCAAGTGTTCAGACAACAAGCTTGAAAATGCATCGCCCAGGTTTTTCAGGGCTTTGGGTGGGAGCTCTTCAGTAAACAGCTCAACCAGTAGGCTAGGGTTCATGGTGTTGTTCTTTCTAATTCTGCAATATTAAGCTGCATGGGTCTGTGGAGTGCCGCACATGGGGAAGCCCAGCCTTTCTCGGGATTCAAAATAAGCCTGAGCCACGGCCCGCGACAAGTTGCGGATGCGGCCAATGTAAGCCGCACGCTCTGTCACTGATATGGCACCACGTGCATCCAGCAGGTTGAAGGTGTGCGCCGCTTTCAGAATCATTTCATAAGCGGGCAGGGCCAAGCCTACTTCAATCAGGTGCTTGGCTTCGCCTTCGTATTCCGTAAAGTGGCGGAACAACATGTCTGCATTGCTGTGCTCAAAGTTGTAGGTGGATTGTTCCACCTCGTTTTGATGGAACACATCGCCGTAGGTCAGGATTTTTTTGACGCCTTTGTCTTCGCGCTCGCTCCAAACCAAGTCGTACACGTTTTCCTTGCCCTGTAGGTACATGGTCAAACGCTCAATACCGTAAGTGATTTCGCCCAAAATGGGTTTGCAATCCAAGCCGCCCACTTGCTGGAAATAGGTGAATTGGGTGACTTCCATGCCATTGAGCCACACTTCCCAGCCCAAGCCCCAAGCGCCCAGCGTCGGGTTTTCCCAGTTGTCTTCTACAAAACGAATGTCGTTTTGCTCGGTGTCGATGCCCAAGGCTTTCAAGCTGCCCAAGTACAAATCAATGATGTTTTCGGGTGAAGGCTTCAGCACCACTTGAAACTGGTAGTAGTGCTGCATGCGGTTGGGGTTTTCGCCATAGCGGCCGTCTTTGGGGCGGCGTGAGGGCTGCACATAGGCGGCATTCCAGGGCTCTGGCCCCAAGGCGCGCAGAAAGGTGGCGGTGTGGCTAGTGCCTGCGCCCACTTCCATGTCAAAGGGTTGCAGCAGTGCGCAGCCCTGTTTGTCCCAGTAGTCCTGCAAGGTGAGGATGGCTTGTTGAAAGGTCAACATGAAAACTGTCCTAGATCACTCGATAACCCATCATTGTAAACGGTTCATAAACGGTTCAGGCTGTAGCAATGCACAGCTTATTCATTTCCGGTGTTTCCCAGTCAGGCGGGTTCAAGGTTCAGCCTGGCTATCAATTGGGACAAGCAGGCAATACCAAATGTTTCAGTTCGTAAAATACGGTTTGAAAAACGCAGCAAAGTGGCACCTGCGGATTGGGCGGTGCTTAATTCCTCTGCAGTCCATCCACCCTCTGGGCCCACGCCGATCAAAATAGGAGGGCTGGAGTTTTGAGCGGAAGGTTGAGCGGAAGGTTGAGCAAAAGGTTGAACTAAAGCGGCTTGGCCCGATTGTGATGGCAATTGGGATGGCAATTGCGATGGCAGTTGGGATGGCAATGAGCACCAATCGGCTAAGGACATTTCCGCCGTGGGGTGAAAAAGCAGCACTTGGGCATTGGGGTTATTCGACCTGAACTGCGCGACCGATGCACCCAAGTCGCCAATGGCCTGCACGCTGGGCGCAAAGCCCCGCTCAGATTGGCAGCCCGCGCTTTGCACCACTCGCTCCCAATGGGCTTGGCGTTTGGTGACCCGCTCACCTTTTAATTTAACGACGCTGCGCTGCGCTTGTACGGGTACAAAACCCGCAGCACCCAATTCGGTGCATTTTTCAAGCACCCAGTCCATTTTGTCGCCCTCGGGCAGGCCTTGCAGAATGTGCACCGGGCGCTTGAGCTCGTTCAAAGTGCGGTCAATTGGCCCCTGGGTCAGCTCAATCTGGGCTGTTTTTTTTGACAAATATTGAACTTGCCCCACAAAATCAGCACCTTGGCCGTTCCAAATCCACATCTCGGTTTGATCCAGGATGCGCAGCACTCGGGACAGGTAATGCAGCACTTCCTCATCCAGGTCGATGACCTGTCCAAGGGCGGTGGCTCGAGGTAAATACAAGCGATTCATTCGCTTTTGCAACGGTATTGTCATGTTTAGTCTGCTTATTTCACGACTGGTGTGTTTTAACTAGATAGCTTTGATAAAATTCGTTTTTTTCCAACTTTGCCTTGCGCAAACTGACCGTCCCCACTTATGTCCTCTTCTTCAAAGAATATGGCGAATGCAATCCGTGCCTTGGCTATGGATGCTGTTCAAGCTGCTAAATCAGGCCACCCCGGCATGCCCATGGGTATGGCAGAGATCGCAGTCGCCCTTTGGGCACGCCACCTGAAGCACAATCCGCAAAACCCACAATGGGCTGACCGTGATCGCTTTGTGCTGTCGAACGGCCATGGTTCGATGCTGATGTATGCATTGCTGCACCTTACCGGCTACGATCTGCCAATTGAAGAGCTGAAGAACTTCCGCCAACTGCATTCTAAGACACCCGGCCACCCTGAAGTGGACATCACCCCCGGAGTGGAGACAACAACTGGCCCATTGGGGCAGGGTATTGCCAATGCGGTCGGTATGGCTTTGGCTGAAAAGCTACTGGCTGCCGAGTTCAATGAGGCCGGTTTCCCGGTTGTGGACCACAACACCTATGTGTTTTTGGGCGACGGTTGCCTGATGGAAGGCATTTCTCACGAAGTGTGCTCCTTGGCGGGTACCTTGGGCTTGTCCAAGTTAATCGTGATGTATGACGACAATGGCATTTCAATTGACGGCAAGGTTGAGCACTGGTTTGGCGACAACACGCCCCAGCGTTTTGAGTCTTATGGCTGGAATGTAATCCCGAATGTGAATGGTCATGATGTGGATGCAGTGGATGCAGCCATCACGCAAGCCAAGCAAAACGCAACTTTGGACAAAGGCCCAACCCTGATTTGCTGCAAAACCAATATTGGTGAGGGTTCTCCCAATTTGGCAGGCACAGACAAAGTGCATGGCGCACCTTTGGGCGATGATGAAATTGCCAAAACTCGCGCTGCAATTGGCTGGAGCCATGCTCCTTTTGAAATTCCGGCTGAAGTCTACAACGCTTGGGATGCTCAGGTTGCTGGCGCAGCACGCCAATCCGCTTGGGACAAAATGTTTGCTGCGTATGGTGAGAAGTTCCCGACCAAGGCGTCTGAATTTACACGCCGCATGAAAGGCGAGTTGCCTGGTGGTTTTGAAGCCACGGCCCAGCGTTTGCTGGCCGAAGTCAATGCCAAGGCAGAGACGATTGCCACACGCAAGGCCAGCCAAAATGCAATTACTTTGTTGGCCGCTGAGTTGCCTGAGTTGTTGGGCGGTTCTGCCGACCTAACCGGCTCGAATTTGACCAACTGGCCCAAGTGCGTGGCCGTGCGTCGCAATGCGGATGGCTTTACCGCCGGCAACCACATCAACTGGGGCGTGCGCGAGTTTGGTATGAGCGCAGCTTTGAATGGTGTGGCCCTGCATGGTGGTTACATTCCATTTGGCGCCACATTCCTGACTTTCTCGGATTACAGCCGCAACGCCCTGCGTATGGCTGCATTGATGAAGAAGCGCAATATTTTTGTGTTTACCCACGATTCAATCGGTTTGGGTGAAGATGGCCCGACTCACCAGCCTGTTGAGCATGCTGCAACCTTGCGTTTGCTGCCCGGTATGGACGTTTGGCGCCCTGCGGATACGGTTGAATCCATGGCAGCATGGAATTCTGCAGTTATGCGTGCTGACGGCCCGTCTAGCCTGCTGTTCAGCCGTCAAAACCTGCCGTTCGTTGCGCGCGATGCAGCCACATTGGCCAACATTGCCAAAGGCGGATATGTGCTGTCCAGCCCCGCAGGTGCGAAGGTTACCTTGATTGCAACTGGGTCTGAGCTGGAGCTGATTACCAAAGCCGCAGTGACGTTGGCTGCAGCAGGTATTCAAGCCCGCGTGGTGTCCATGCCTTCCACCAATGTATTTGATCGCCAGTCGGTTGCTTACCAAGCCGAAGTGCTGGGTACATTGCCCATCGTGGCGGTCGAAGCCGGTTTGATGGACGGCTGGTACAAGTACATGGTTCAAGCAGGTGTGACCGGTTCGGTGGTGGGCATGCGCACATTTGGTGAGTCAGCCCCCGCAGGCGACTTGTTCAAACATTTTGGAATTACAGCAGATAAAGTGGTTGAGGCAGCTAAGAAGGCAGCGAACAACGCAGCATAAACGCTGGCCTGATCCAACACAATTTACATCAATCCTGACAGGAGTTTTTCATGACTATTCGTGTAGCGATTAACGGCTATGGCCGCATCGGACGTAACGTTTTGCGTGCCCACTATGAAGGTGGCAAGAAGCATGACATTCAAATTGTGGCCATCAATGACTTGGGCGATTCCAAGACCAATGCCCACCTGACACAGTACGATACAGCCCACGGAAAGTTTCCCGGCACAGTGACTGTAGACGGCGATTACATGGTTGTTAACGGCGACAAAATCAAAGTGCTGGCCAACCGCAACCCGGCTGAATTGCCTTGGGGCGAGCTGGGTGTGGACGTGGTGCTGGAATGCACTGGCTTTTTCACTTCCAAAGAAAAAGCATCTGCCCATTTAAAGGGTGGTGCAAAGAAAGTGATTATTTCTGCGCCCGGTGGTAAGGATGTGGATGCCACAGTGGTGTTCGGCGTTAACCACAGCGTGTTGAAGTCAACAGATACAGTGATTTCCAACGCCTCTTGCACAACCAATTGCTTGGCCCCATTGGTTAAGCCTTTGAATGATGTGATCGGTTTGGAAACTGGTTTGATGACCACCATCCACGCTTACACCAATGACCAAGTACTGACCGACGTGTACCACGAAGACTTGCGTCGCGCCCGTTCAGCGACCATGTCCATGATTCCAACCAAGACTGGCGCGGCAGCTGCGGTAGGTTTGGTGTTGCCTGAGCTGAATGGCAAGTTGGATGGCTACGCAATCCGCGTTCCAACCATCAACGTGTCCATGGTTGACTTGTCTTTCATCGCCAAGCGTGAAACCACAGTTGACGAAGTGAACAGCATTTTGAAGGCCGCTGCTGAAGGCCCGTTGAAGGGTGTGTTGGAGTACAACGAAGCACCGTTGGTGTCGATTGACTTCAACCACAACCCAGCGTCTTCAAGCTTTGATGCAACCTTGACCAAGGTGTCAGGCAAGCTGGTCAAAGTATCCAGCTGGTATGACAACGAGTGGGGCTTCTCTAACCGCATGTTGGACACCACAGTGGCGTTGATGACAGCGAAGTAATACTTGTCAAATCCTTGCGGGTTTGCATGGAAGGCCGGGTCTGAGCAATTGGACTTGGCCTTTTTCTATTGGTGCTGCGGCTTGCGTTTGCGATCGGTGCTTTGCCGCGCAATCGCAATCGACCGACCTCGTTCACTCTTGCTGCCGCGCAATCGCAATCGACAGACCGGAACGCTTGGTGCCGCTTGTTTCCGGGCTCCACAGCGTGGTTGGATGGATCGGTGCAGATGTGTTTTGTCGCCCGGCGCGTCCCCTGAATCGCTTATCCGGTTCTGCCTGATTGCGCTTGCGCGGCAGCTTGGGGCGGTGATAATGCTGGCGGCATCGGCATCGGCATCGGCATCGGCATCGGCATCGGCATCGGCATCGGCATCGGCATCGGCATCGGCATCGGCATCGGCATCGGCATCGG
>JARWZZ010000001.1 GCA_029866125.1 Limnobacter sp. | reverse complement strand
AACACTAACTCAGCTTCTCTAGTCGCCCAAAAGAATTTGGTTTCCAATTCCGCTGGTCTGCAAAACTCGATCGCTCGTTTGTCTTCGGGTCTGCGTGTTAACTCTGCCCGTGATGATGCTGCCGGCCTGGCCATCGCCACTCGCATGAATGCTGACACCCGCGGCATGGAAGTGGCTAAGCGCAATGCGAACGACGGCATCTCTGCACTGCAGGTGGCCGACGGTACGCTCGGTTCTATCTCTGATAACTTGCAGCGTATGCGTGAGTTGGCTGTGCAGTCTGCCACTGGCACTTTGACTGGCTCTGACCGCACCAATTTGAACGCTGAATTCCAGTCTTTGTCTCTGGAAGTGACTGACCAAGCTGCGAAGGCGAACTTCAACGGTGTAAAACTGTTGGATGGTTCCACGGCGTCCCTGACGATTCAGACAGGTTCAAAAACAGGTGACACGATTGCTGTAAACCTGACTGATGCGGCAAACGCTGTCGCAGCAACCGCTGCAGGTTCGCTGGCTACTGTTGCCGGTGCTAACACGGCTTTGACCAACATTGATACGGCTTTGGATACTTTGAACTCTGGCCGCGCTGTGTTGGGTGCTGGTATCAACCGCTTGGATGCGGCTGTGTCTAACCTGTCTACTACGATTACGAATTTGTCTGCTGCCCGCGGTCGGATCATGGATGCGGATTTCGCTTCCGAGACTGCCAGCTTGACTCGAAGCCAGATTTTGCAACAGGCAGGCACTGCGATGTTGGCCCAGGCCAATCAGTTGCCCAACAATGTGTTGAGCCTGTTGAAATAAATTGAATTGAATGCCGGGCGCGGTACCCCCGCCCGGTGAAGTCCAAGCAGCGACTGGCTCAAGATCATTTACCAGTTGTTTTGAGCACACCCACTCTTGCAGTTGGTGTGCTTTTTTTACATCAATTTTTTGTCTTTGGCAGTATTTTCTAGCGCCGCTTTGTCCTTCACTTCTTGTGGGATAAATTTTCCGAGTATCCACATGGCCAGCGACACCACGATCAAATCGTCGGTGATGCCCAATATCACCAACAAATCGGGCACAAAGTCGATGGGGCTAATCAAATAGGCAACCACACCAACCATTGCAAACTTAATCCACAGGGGGGTTACAGGGTCCCTAAATGCGAGCCACATCAAACGCCCGTGACGGCGCAGCGCTTTCAATTTCGATAAGATTGGTAAAAATCGTGAAATCATAAGAAGCACAACCAAAAAGACAGGAGCCTTATTGTGAGCCAAGCCCCCATTTCAATCCAGCGTTCTTGCAGAATTCCAGTCCGATTGGAAACCTGCTTCAAAACTTTCGTGAACTTGGACCCTAAGGATTTTTTACACCACGACAAGGTGATTGCGCCAATCCGCCACATCGATATGGTGAGGGGCGAAAAGTTTGACCATGTGGGCGCGGTGCAAGCCATCACTTTCAAAGACGGTGTGGAAATCACCGAAGAGTTGATGGCATTTGTTGAAAACCGCCAAATTGTTTACAAGGGCACTGGTTTTACCCAGCCACTGGTGAATTGGGTGGAATACGTCAATGGCGCATTCGAGTTTGAAAGGTTGGGGGAGCAAACCGTATTTACTTGGAAATACAATTTTTACCTCAAGCCCAGCCCATTGAATGTGATTCGTAAACCCATATTCCAAGCCATTGTGGTGAATGTACTGTGGAATCGTTTGATGACTAAAACACTGAAGAATTTGGTGAAAGTGATCACCCTCAGGGCCAAGTGAACGGTGTAGATGAAGTGGGCAAGAAGACCCTCGTATTTCTGGGCCACCCCAGCAACAGCAGCCTGTGTGCGGAACTTCACCGTGAGTACGTTCAAGGGGCATTGCATGCCGGTAAAGACGTCCGCGAGTTGATGTTGGGCGACCTTGATTTTGATCCTTTGCTCAAAGAGGGATACCGAGGCAATCAGCCTTTGGAGCCCGATTTGCTGAAAGCGCGCGAGGATATTCTGTGGGCAGAACACCTGGTTTTTGTGTATCCCATTTGGTGGGGTGGCATGCCAGCCTTGCAAAAAGGCTTTATTGACCGCACATTTTTGCCCGGTTTTGCGTTCAAGTATCGCAAGGGTTCGTCGCTGTGGGACAAGTTGCTGACAGGCCGTTCGGCCCACTGTTTGGTGACGATGGATTCACCGCCTTGGTATTTCCGCTGGGTGAATCGCATGCCAGGCCACCATCAAATGAAAAAAACCATCTTGGAGTTTTGTGGCATCAAGCCTGTTCGCATCACCAGTTTTGGTGCGGTCAAGCCGTCCAGCGCAGAGCTTCGGGCACAATGGTTGGGGCAGGCTAGGGCGTTTGGGCAGAATGATTAGTGCAGCGTGATTTGTGCAGGGTGATTGGTGCAGGTATTTAGGTGGAATACCCCACCCTTTTTTGAAGGGCTCTGGACTGTACAAAATCAAGCAACTCTTCCAACTGGAATGATTTGTCGAAAAACGCTTTCGCACCCAGCTCCATGCAACGGTGTTGGATAACCCGATTGGCATAGTTGGAAAAAACAAGAAAATGCAGTGCGTGGTCAAGTGCTTGCGGCTGACAGCAGTTTTTAAGAAGATTCAGGCCAGTGCCTGATTGAAGTTCAAGATCAATGATTGCTAAATCAGCGGAGGTTGTTTTGAACACTTCCAACGCATCTTGCTCAGTTGCCGCACTTGCAACCACTTTCACGGTAGGAATCTCATTGAGCATTTCGGTCAACAATGCAAGCAATTCTCTACTGTCTTCAATTAGAACCACTTTCAAGATTGCATTGGGTTCAGAAACACTCGCCACAATCGTTCCTTTTCGACCAAGCTATATAATCCAACGATATATAGTAACCTGATCAATCGCAAAGGGCTGTAAGACGATTCCTACAAACCCCATCAAAAACGGGTGGTAAGCCCCGGATTCTGAGCCGGTCAGCAAGCCCCTTCCAAATCGCTTTGAAAGGGGCCTACAGACAATTAAGACTTAGGCTTGATGTCAATTTTGTTGCTGACGGACTTGACGCCCTCCACTTGCAAAGCCAAGGCTTCAGCGCGTGTTTTTTCTACATCAGAGGCGCTTGTGCCTGACAGAATGACAACGCCTTGCTTGGTTTCAACGTTTACATCCAGTGCGCTGACCACTTTGTCTTCAGCGTGTTTGGCTTTTACTTTGGCAGTAATTGTTGAATCGTCTACATACTGGCCGACTGTCGATTTGGGTTTGTCTGCACGATGTGTGTCTGCTGCATGAACTGCGCCAACGCTCAACAAAGCAACACCAGAGGCAATTAAGGTTTTTACTAGAATCTTATTCATCTTTAAACTCCTTGAAAATCACAAATGAAAACTATTTCAAAACCACTTACTCAAGAGCTCAAGATCAAAGGGTGTTTAAATTGATCAAGCTCCATGAATTAAATTGTATGGATTCGCTTAATCGGCATCTGTCCGACAAAGATGAATGCAATGTAGGATTAGTCTGGCAGCTTCAGGGTAAAGCCTTCAGCAGGAGAACATATGATTAATTTGGCTATCGTGGACGACCACGCGATTGTGCGCGCTGGGTTTCGCGAAATGCTTTCTCAGGAATTGGGCATCACGATTGTGTTTGAAGCAGGTTCCGGTGAGGAGGCGCTGACATTGCTGCGCGAAATACCGTGCGATGTGTTGTTGCTCGATTTGTCTTTGCCTGGCCAAAGCGGTATTGATGTGCTGCGTCATGTACGTCAGCGTTATGAGTCTTTAAAGGTGTTGATGCTCAGTGGCTTTCCTGAAGAGCGTTACGCTTTGCCGATGATCCGTAACGGTGCAAATGGCTACCTGTGCAAAGACTGCGACAAAGACGAGTTGTACAAAGCGATTCAGACCGTATCACAGGGCCGCAGGTACGTATCTTCCAAAACAGCGGAGTTACTTGCGGGTGAGATGGCTGGCGAGTCAGCCACGGTGCCCCATGTCAACCTGTCTGAAAGGGAATTGCAGGTTTTTCTACGGCTTGCCAAAGGAGAATCCGTATCCAGTATTGCCGAGGTTTTGAACCTGAGTGTAAAAACCGTAAGCACTTACCGAACGCGTCTGCTTGAAAAACTGGCGGTGGCCAGCAATGCAGAATTGGCCACTTATGCCCATGAACATGGCCTGATGGTGGCTTGAGGGTGGTTTGATGGTGGGCTTGATTCAGACTGGATTCACTACTGATTCACTAAGGATTCACTGTTGATAACGATGAGCGGCATGGTTGCGACCACCTGTGTGCCGGCATTGGGCCCTGAATGCAGGGTCAGTTTGCCGTTGAACATTTGAGTACGGTGCCGCATACCTACAATGCCGTGCCCGCTGGTTTTAAGATTGATGTGGTCAAAGCCGATCCCGTTGTCTTGAATTTTTAAGCAGATCTGTTTTTCCGTTGCAGTCAGCTCCAGCAGGACCTGGCTGGCTTTTGCATATTTGCGTATGTTGGTCAGTGATTCTTGAGCAATTCGAAACAAAGCCAGCGACTGATCGTCGGAAAGCTTTAAATCCGCTTCAGGTAATCGGGTTTGAATAGGCGTGTCCAGCTTGAAACTGTCTGCCAAGGCGCGCAATGCTTCCACAAGCCCTAGCCCTTGTAGCAGAGGCGGCCGCAAATCGTCGATAATTCGGCGTTTCAGCGAGATCGTACTGCCAATGCCTTCAATCAGCCTACGAAAACGTTCTTGAATGGGCGGCTCGGCTGTGTTTCCAAAGCTGCGCAACAACCAGCTTGCGTCCATTTTTGCAACGGTCAGCAGCGAGCCCATTTCGTCATGTAGCTCGCGCGCCAAGTGTTGACGCTCCTCCTCACGTGCGTTGGTCAGGTAACTGGCCAAATCGTTGAGTTCATGCGTGCGATTTTGAACAGCAGACTCCAGGCGGCTGTTCTCCGTTTGCAACAGGCTTTGTATTTTTGAACGCAAAACCACCTGTCTTTGTTGCACGTAAAACAAACTTAACAACAACATCAACGCAGCCACGCCCAAAGCATAGACTGCATATTGAATATTGTTTAAGCGGTCAAAGAAATTACTCTCCAATTGCGAGTGAATCAATATTTGCTGTTTTTTCAGGTTATTCAAGCGAAGGCGGATTTCATCCATCAACTTTTTGCCCAGCTCTGTTGCATCCTGAGGAAGCGAAGTGGGAACCTTGCCCTTGCTTAAGACTTCCCCCATTTGCATGAACTTGGACTGAATCAGACTTTTTACAATCATGAACTCTTGGTTGTGTGGTGAGCCAGTCGGGTAATCACTGTTCATTTTCAACGTCAGTTTTTCTAGCTCAATCGCGCTGTTTCTGTAGGGCTCCAAGTAAGGATCACTTCTCATTAACATGTAACCACGTGCGCTGGTTTCTGCGTCCAAAACAAGGATCAGCATTTGATCCAAGCGTTCTATGCGCTCCTTGTTTGTTTTGCTGATTGATATCGCTTTTTCGTTCAATTTGACATGGGTGTAATTGATCATCAACAAGGAAATCACAATCACGCAACCAAACAACATCAGAATATGAGGCCAAGTCTGGCTGATTCGAACAGGTTTCCTAAACCTCAAAATCCTTGTTTGTTTTTTCAAACCTCAGTTCCTTCAAAATTCAAGACACGCACCGGAATGCAAAAAGGGATTGTTCTTGAAGAACAATCCCCTTGATGCTGACATCAAAAGTAAGCCGATCGACTAACGCTTTGACTTAAACAGATTAAATACGAAACCCAAC
The DNA here is from genome assembly GCA_029866125.1 of Limnobacter sp. Classification (GTDB taxonomy): domain Bacteria; phylum Pseudomonadota; class Gammaproteobacteria; order Burkholderiales; family Burkholderiaceae_B; genus Limnobacter. The sequence continues at coordinate 88,027 of JARWZZ010000001.1, read as the reverse complement.
GCAGCCAGAATGATAAAGACAAAAAACAGAACTTTTCCAATTTCAACTGCGCCTGCTGCAATTCCGCCAAAGCCGAAGACTGCCGCAATCAGAGCTATTACAAAGAATACTACGGCATAGTGCAACATAGTCGACTCCTATCGATGATCAAATCGTTATAAAAATTACTGCTGCTTGCTTTCCCAATCGTTGAGTTGCTTTTCAGCTTCTTCTTTGCTGTAACCGTAACGCTCTTGGATTTTTCCAGCCAATTCCCTACGCTTACCATCGATCACATCCAGATCATCGTTTGTGAGGCTGCCCCACTGTTGCTGAACTTTGCCTTTCAGTTGCTTCCAGTTGCCTTCAAAAATGTCTTTGTTCATGTTGAATCTCCTAAGAAGAAATATGCAAAAGTGCATACACAGAGATTAAACAGGAGGGCTAAACAATGAAGTCGGCACAGGCTGAATGCCGTGTGGGACGAGTCTTACAGAACGCTTTTTGCTTTTTTCATAAATATCCGCCAATACATCAACAGCTGTCTGCATGGTGTGCAGTCCGCTCAAGCCGATTGAGCGTTCTTGCTGCTCTGTGAGTTTGAGTTCATCAATCAATTTGTAAAGTTCACGTTTGTGAACAATATCCAGTTTTTCATGGCGTGCAATGGCACGGAATGCATGCATTGGGTAGCCGGTCAAACCGCTCAAATGCTTAGCGAAGCCCTTGGGTGGGTGGTAAGTTTCCAGCGCAGCAATGTGCCCCATCAAAGTGACTGGATGATAATGGTAGATCCAGTAGTATTGGGCTCCTACCAGGGTAGCCACTTGGGAAGACGGCATTTGCAGCTGCAAAGCATCTGGATTGCCACCGGTGGCTTCATAGTCTTCAAGAAGCCAGTGGTCGTGCCCGCGTTCTTCTTCCATGTGATGGGTTAGATAGCCGATCAAACGATTCAGCATTTTGTCTGATTCACTGAAATAGTTGGCTGTTTGAATGGCTGCATGCATGAGCGGCACACCACTTCGCACCACCATGTACATGTTTTGCAAATACACCGGATATAAATCACGAACAAAAGGGCTATTCCACAACTGCGCAGCCTGTGCCTGCAATACCGGGAATGCCATGTCCAGCTTTGCTTTTAGACGCAAACTGGGTGTATTGAGTGTATTCAGATTGACCTTTGAATTCACGGCGTTTCCTCCAGTTCGGCAATGGCATGAATCAGTCGGTCTTGAACCCCATGTTCAGGAAATTTGTCCATCACCTTCCAGCACAAATCGCAATTGCTTGTAAATTGCCTTTCGGCAAAGTCGCGCAGCAATGGGTGTTCAGTCAAGGCTCCCAAACCAACTCCCGACACGGTGCGCAACAGTGGATCTGAGCGAAAATAATCCAGTGCTTGGTTTAATTCGGTTTGTGACGAAATACGCCTTCGAAGATGCATGGGGCCGTGGCCCATGATCACACTTTCATTGCAACAGCCTGTAACCAAGCCGTCGTAACGGACCACCGGCGTTACTGCCAAATTGCAGGTACCGAATGTTTTACCCAGTACCCTTTTGGTGCGGACAAAAACATCCTTTCCACGCCCATTGGTAAGGGGGGTGAGGGGTACGATTTCTGAATGCTGGGTGTAGTCATTTCCAAATGCAAGTTGCAGCAACTGCTTGGCCTGTTCCACATCCAAAGTCTGTACAACAATCCACGCACCGGCATTTGCAATGGCTTGGGCCGCACGCACGAAATGGATAGGGCTTACCGTTTTCTGATGGAATGTGTCCGTGCTCAAATACACAGTATTGGTAAGCTGAAGTACTTTTAAAATCCATTCGGGTAGCACAGCTGCTTTGGCCCATACGCCGCTGGTGTAAATCACCAGCAACTTGCCACTTTCCACAATTTGCGAACTGGCCAGTAAAAGCCCTCTGCGCTCAGCGAAAGGCTCTCCTCCTGAAATACCTACCACTTGAATGGAAGTTTTGCCACAAATGCCCGATAGAATTTCAGAAAACAATCCGAAATTGGTGATTGTTGGGCTGTCTACCCGCGAGTCTACGGAGCAATGCAGGCAACCCACCGGGCAACGGTCTGTGATGAAAAGCAGGATGGATTGATCTTTGCAGTGCCGATGTATTTCCACCTGCGCATGGCTTAATCCACGACGCTCGATATTTTGTGCGCTCATACCCTTGCCCCCAGCATGACCAAATTTGCAAAACGCGGATGACTGTAGCGGTTTGCGAAGGCAACAGGCCCCATCTCGCCCTGCAGGTCAATGACAGTTTTTTCCAGCGCAGATGTGGCGTGCAGTTCCATGTAGGTTTTGACACTTTTTTGCACCGTTTCATCATGGTCCATCCGGATGCAGGTGTCACAATAACCATCGCATCCAAGCTTGCGAATGGGTAAGGAAGATTTACCTGCAACACCAAACTTGGCTTGGATGTATTGCGGGCCAAATATGCGCAATGCACGGGGCATTGAAGACTGTAGACAACGCGCTTGAATGGTTGGCCAATCATCAGTATGAATGTCGCCCAGTTTCAGGTGGCTGGGTACATGACCGATTAGATTGTCATTTCCGCAGGCTGCAACCACACCATCGAAACCCACCACGGGCCAAGCCGCCATGGTGCATGGGTTTGCATCTGCAGAATCCGGATCAGAATCGGATTTCGAATTTTTTTTGAGAAAGGATTTTGCACGTCCGAACGGTGACAGCGTGTTCACTATCATTGGGATGCGTTGTCCAAAATTTTTCTGAACATCTCCCACAATGTTTTCCAAGTAAGGGTCATCTGCATCTGCACCGACGATATGCAGGCTCAAGTCTTTACCTGAATCAATCAATTTGCGAAGCACTTTGAAAACCTGGGTGCGGGGAACTTCCTTTTCATGAAATACATCGATGCTGGCTGAAAAATGATCGACAGCATCGATGGCAGACTCAACAAGCTTGGGTATTTTGCCCTCACGCGCAAAGAACATGCCGGACAACACGCTTGAACGGGTACCTGACAACCTTGCTTTTAGCGCGAGTGAACGCACCAGACGTGGACGCAGCAAAGCCTCCCCGCCCGACATGGCCATAAACTGGGGGTGATTCTCAATTGAAAAACTGTGAACGAAATTCAAGAACAACTCGGAAGGGCTCTGCTCACTTTCCATGGTTGAACTGGTGGAACAATGGCTACAATTCAAGGGACAGCGGCGAGTAATCCCAAGTGAGATGCCTGCAGCAGGAACTGCACGCAGTGCCAACAATTCAACAAGATGCATGATCAGAACCCCTTTGCGAAGGTTAAATTCACATTCAGGGCATTGGCGATCGCTCATCAATGCCCAAACTGCATGCAAATGGAAAAATTGCTACCACACAAATCCGCCTACGGTATCGGCTGCACGCTTTAACTTTTCATCAAGACCGTTGTTCAATTTGGCCTTGATTGAACCGAGCACGGCCAGTTCGTCATCGTCAAGTAACGCGACTTGTGACTTCAATTGATCGCTTAGTGCATCGAGTTGAAACGCGGCACCAGTGGAGCGTACACGGACAGACCTAGCAGAAGACATGTTCACTTTTTCGTCAGACATGAAAATCCCCTTGAATGTAAGTTTTTGACATATAAAGACTTTTTGAAAGTCAATCACATCAAAGCATTGCGAATCAATGCTTTTCAATTTTTAGGCTCATCAAAAATATTTGTCAAAAATCCAAGTCGTTCTGAATGGAAAATCCCTCAATGTGAGTATCTCTGGGGGGTTAAGAATGTGACAAAGTGTGTAATCCTGTTTTTAGGAATGCACTGCTGCTGCAGCTCATCGAAATGCTCGATTGAGCCGAATGATTCGCGCATGGGGGCTCAGTCCTCTGGCGTTGTTCCCGACGCTCAAGGAAGGTGAGACGTAAAAAAAGCCCTTTCGGGCTTTTTTGTCTTACTTGGAGTTCTTCATCATTTCGAAGAATTCGTCGTTGTTTTTGGTCTGACGAATCTTGTCCATGAGGAATTCCATCGCCTGAATTTCGTCCATGTCGTGGAGAATTCGGCGCAGCAGCCAGATCTTTTGTAGCAAATCGGGCTTGATGAGCAATTCTTCGCGACGGGTGGAAGAGCGGTTGATGTTGATGGCTGGGTACACACGCTTCTCGGCCATGCGGCGCTCGAGGTGGATTTCCATGTTACCCGTGCCTTTGAATTCTTCGTAAATCACTTCGTCCATGCGGCTGCCGGTGTCTACCAGCGCAGTGGCGATGATGGTCAGTGAGCCACCTTCTTCAATGTTACGTGCAGCACCAAAGAAGCGCTTGGGGCGGTGCAGGGCATTGGCGTCCACACCACCAGTCAAAACCTTGCCGGATGAGGGCACCACTGTGTTGTAAGCTCGGGCCAAGCGGGTAATCGAGTCCAGCAGAATCACCACATCGCGTTTGTGTTCGACCAGGCGTTTGGCTTTTTCAATCACCATTTCAGCCACTTGCACGTGGCGGGTTGCAGGTTCGTCAAAGGTGGAGGCGATTACTTCGCCGCGCACGGAACGCTGCATTTCGGTTACTTCTTCGGGCCGTTCATCAATCAGCAGAACAATCAGGGTGATGTCCGGGTGGTTGGCCACGATGGCATGCGCAATGTGTTGCAGCATGACGGTTTTACCCGACTTGGGCGGCGCAACCAACAAGCCGCGCTGGCCTTTACCGATGGGGGCCACCATGTCAACAATACGGCCGGTGTTGTTTTCTTCACCGCGCATTTCGCGCTCCAGCTTGAGGGGCTGGTTGGGGTGCAGGGGCGTTAGGTTTTCAAACAGGATTTTGTGTTTAGACGCTTCAGGTGCTTCGCCGTTGACACGGTCTACCTTCACCAATGCGAAATAACGCTCTCCATCTTTGGGGGTGCGCACTTCGCCTTCAATGCCATCGCCAGTGTGCAGGTTGAATCGTCGAATTTGGCTGGGGGAGATGTAAATGTCGTCCGGGCTGGCCAAGTAAGAAGTTTCAGGTGAGCGCAGGAATCCAAAACCATCTGGCAGTACTTCCAGTACGCCGTCTCCAAAAATCTGCTCGCCCTCTTTTGCGCGTTTTTTGAGGATTGCAAACATCAACTCTTGTTTGCGCAGGCGGTTTCCGTTGTCAATGCCCAAACTGTTGGACATTTCAAGGAGTTGGGAGACGTGGAGTACTTTGAGTTCTGATAGATACATAGGGTTTTTGCTTGATGTGGTCGGCTGTGTGGTGATCTGAAGGCCAGTCAGGGCCGTTGGGACAATTAGAAAGGGGGAATGTTTTGATTACGTGAATCGGGCAGAAAGCGACAACATGGTTGGCAAGGCTGGGCCGTTTGCACAAACCAGCGACTGTCTGCTTGGATTACAGGGAACAGTCGCTAGTGTAAATCAATTACATGTGGCTGTCGACAAAAGCGGCCAATTGTGACTTTGACAAAGCGCCAACCTTGGTTGCAACCACGGTGCCATTCTTGAACAGCATCAGTGTTGGAATGCCGCGAATGCCAAATTTAGCAGGCGTTGCGGAGTTTTCGTCCACGTTCATTTTCGCGATTTGCAGCTTGCCTTTGTACTCGCCAGCGATTTCGTCAAGAATGGGGGCGATCATTTTGCAAGGGCCACACCATTCAGCCCAATAGTCCACTAGAACTGGGGCGTCGGATTTCAAAACGTCGCTTTCAAACGAAGCATCGTTGACGTGCTTGATCAGGTCACTACTCATTTAAATCCTCTATTGGGTCATACCGGGGTTGAAGATGGGACAAAACCAATCCCTGTTGCTTCCGCCGGGTTTGCTAGCCGTATCATTTACTACTCGAATGCTATCCTGAATGGTACAGCTAAAAATAGTGCGAGCACAATTCACTCATTATTTCTGAATCATTTCAAGTAGTGGACACCTACAATTTTTTTATGACCAATCCCCTGAAGAATCAGCCTGACTTGTTGGTCAGTACCTTTGAACGCCTTGCTGCGCGCCAAGTTAACTTTGAGCATGTGCTTTGGGTGGTGCCTCGGGTGGAGTCTGCCGTGGCGTTTAAAAGGGCTTGGTTGGCCTGGAATAATCGGGTTGTAAGCCAAACTGCACTGCTTAGCCCAATGGTGCAAACAGCAGACCGTTTAAGCCAGCCGCGTGCGCAGCGCCCTTGGTTGCGGTTAAAAGCCACAGTGGTGGAGGTGCTCAAGCAACGCCCATTGAGGGGCCATTTGTCGGGCGAGCAGTTGTGGAGCCTTGCTCAGGAGTATTTGGACTTGGCCTTCCGGGTGGTGCTAATACAAGAGGCCAGTCAGTCCCTTGACCATTACCGTTTGGCTGGCCCATTTGCCGAGATGGAAGCTGAAGTCGCGGTTACCCTGGCCAATTTGTTCAACTCCGAGTTGAAAGCATTGATTCCGCCCCTGCGCGAGGACTGGAGGCAGCAAGGTATTCACACGGTGGTGTGGTTTGATGATGGTGAGGCCTTGCCCGGGTTTTGGTTGAATACGGTTTTGGACATCGGCCAAACCCCTGGCAAAACAACCGGCCAAACTCAGCTTGAGCGAGTTGAGCTGCCGCGAGTCGGCAAGCCGGAAGACTGGCAAGCTTTGGTGGGGGATATTCAACTTTCAATTGCCCCCGACATGACTGCCCAAGCCCAGCAAGCCGGGTGGCAAGTCACCGAATGGCTGCGGCAAGACCCAGAAGCTGAGGTCGCAATTGCCGTTCTGGACCGTGTGGCCGCCCGCCGCTTGGTGCCGGTGTTACAACAGGCTGGGGTGTTGGTGGACGACCGCACAGGTTGGCGTTTTTCTACCTCCACAGTGGCGGGTTGGTTTTTTGATGTACTCAACACCTATGCGTTACAAGGCAGTTTGACCACTTTGGAGGCCCCTTTGAACCGTGGCCCCGTCGAGGCTTTTGCTTCAGGGGTAACCAACGCGGCGAGTATTGAGTGGTCCGTGGGGCGCAAACATACCCTAGAGGCTTGGGCCCAACATTGGCTGGATGCACTTACCAATTGGGGTTTAACTCCAATTTTGGCTGGGGACGAAGCGGGCAAAATTTTGCTGCGTTTGCTTCGGGACTTTTCAGTGCTGGATTCGGGTTTGGAATGCGATGCAGAGGCCTTTAAGCATGCTTGGGCTGGGCAGGCAGAAGGCGAGCGGTTTCGGCCTCAGGATGTGGTCAGCCCGGTGGTGATGATGCCCTTGTTAAGCACGCGGTTACGTCAATTTAAACGGGTGTTGGTGTTGGGCTGCGCGCAAAGCCATTTCAAAGAAAGCCCACCCGGCCTTTTGCCCCCGGCGGTGGCGCAAGATTTAGGCTTTTCTGGCCCAAGTTTGGCGCGTAGCCAAAAGCTGTCGGCTTTGTATGAATTGTTGGCGGGTAGCCAGGCGGTGTGTATTTCCCATTGCCAAATGGTGGACGGCAAACCTGAGTCTTTGCTGCCCGAAATGCAGTGGCTGGATATATTGCTGAGGAAGTCCAAGTTGGAAGCTGACATGAAGGCCAACTTGAAAGAAGAGTTCAGCCCCTTGTGGCTACAAGTGCATGCCTCGCAAATGCATGCAGTGGAGGCCAAAACGGTGGAGCCCCTGCAACTGAAAGCCTTGCCGGGAATGCCGCTGCCCGAACATTTGCGGGTGACTGCGCTGGAGGACTGGGTGGCCTGCCCAATGCGCTTTGGTTTAAAACATGCCTTGCCTTGGCCAGATTTAAGCGAGTGGGGTGAGCCGCGTTTTGAACAACTGAGGGGCACGTTTGTACACAAGGTGCTGGAAAAAGCCAGCCTGTGGGTTCATGAGCAAGACCAGTGCGGCACAACCATTGAAGGCCGCAGGGCAGGTGTGGATTTAAGTTTTTGGAAGCAAACATTGGGCGATCAGGCCGAGCAGGTGTACCAATCCCTGTCTTTGCCTGAACAAGCCAAAATTTACCCGTTTTTGGTGTTTTTTAACCGCCTTATCCCCCGTATTGCGGGCAAGTTGATTGAACGCAGCATACAGGGCTGGGTGTTTCATTCGGCTGAGAAGCGGGTGTCGTCTGTCTTGCCGCTGGGTGCTTCTGGGCAGGTGTTGAAATTTGCTGGGCGCTTGGACCGGATGGAGAAGCGGGGCGCAGAGGTGGCCATCACCGACATCAAATTCAAAGCCAAAAAGATTTTGAGCCAATTGGCCGCCGAACCTGAAGCTTCGCCCCAGTTACCCGCGTACCAAGCCATGTTGGGTGCCCATGATGCCAAGCTCATGTTTTTGGGCATTGACAAAAATGATGTGGATTGGATTGAGTTCCCACCTTACGAGGGGCAGGCTTTGTCGTGGGGCGATGCCTTGTGGAAGCAGCTGAGTGTGGAAATGGAGCAGTTTTTTTTGGGGCACGCCTCCAGCAATTCAAACTGGCAGCTGAACCCCGGGCAGGCTTGCGATTGGTGCGATGCCCGAGGCGTGTGCCGGCCTGATTTTGACAGCATCCCTGCTGAGGATGAGTTGGAGGGGGGCGCTTAATGAGCAAATTAATGACCGACGCTTTGATTGCCTGCGACCCCACCCGCAGCGTGGTGGTGGAAGCTTGCGCGGGCAGCGGCAAAACCTGGTTGCTGACCAGCAGGGTGTTTCGCTTGTTGTTGGCGGGTGCCAAACCGGATGAAATTTTGGCCATCACTTTTACCCGCAAAGCCGCGCAGGAAATGCGTCAGCGTATTACCAGCCTGCTGCGCGAGTGTGCCTTGGCTTCTGAGGATGTTTTGGTTCAGCTGTTGCAAGAACGTGGCGCACCCGTGGACGCGGCCAGCCTTCAAATGGCGCGCAATTTGGCTGGGCAGGTGTTGACCAGCTCACGCGGCATTACGGTAGATACTTTCCATGGATGGTTTACATCCTTGTGCCAGTTGGCGCCCTTGTCTACCGGCTTTTCCCGCCAAAGTGAGCCCACCGAGCAGCCGGAGTTTTGGCGTGCCAAAGCGATTGACCAAATGGTGGCGCGCTTGCTGACCAATGCCTTGGAAAAGCCAGTGACAGATCAACACCAGGTTCAAAACGCGGATCACCAATTAGCCTACAAACTGGCTTACGACAGGCTGGCCGCCAACTTGGACCGCAACGCCCTGCAAACCTTGTTGCTAAGGGCTTTGGGGCAACGAGTGGCCTTAAGCTTGGTGATGAGCAACCCGGACGCGCCATCCTTGCATGACATTTTTATGTTGGAGGAAGGGGCGAGCTGGCCTGATCAATTGTTGGTTGATCCGCAATTGGGCGCCCAATACCTAGCCGATTGGGATTACGCCTGCCGTGCCTTGGGCCAGGGCACAGACACGCAAAAGGCAAAAGCCACCGAGGCGGAAATGGCGTTGACCGATTTTCGCACTGGGGTTGCCGACGCCGCAGACACTTTCGATGTGTTGAAAGGGGTGTGCCTGACTGAAAAAGAAGAGGTGCGCTCTGCCTTTGTAAAGCCTTCTAAGCCGCAGCAAAAGTGTGCCAATCTGGATTTGGATGTGATGGTGGGCATCCACGAGCGGATTGTGGAGCAAACCCTGAGTGCCTTGGGCAAAGCGGCGGATTTAGACGATTTGCGCACCACGCAAGCCTTGATGACTTTACTGCCCTTGTTGTTTGCCACATACGATCAAGTGAAAGCCGAGCAAGGCATTTGTGATTTTGACGACCTGGAGGCCACCGCGCTAAACCTGTTGATGGACGAAGACCAGCGCGCCTACATGCAACAAAAGCTAGACCGCCGGGTGCGCCATTTGCTGGTGGACGAGTTTCAAGACACCAACCCCGTGCAATGGAATATTTTGCGTCACTGGCTGGAGGATTACAGCAAGGGCGATCAACCCACCGTGTTTTTGGTGGGCGACCCCAAGCAGTCGATTTACCGCTTCCGCAGGGCAGAGGCCCGTTTGTTCAATGAAGCACGGGAGTGGTTAAGAACCCGGTTTGATGCAGCTTGCTTGGAGTCAGACACCACTCGGCGATGTGCTTTGCAGGTGGTGCAGGCAGTCAACCGCACGCTGGCTGAAGGCGGGCAGCATGGCCGCACGCCGTTCCGCCCGCATACCAGCCTTGCCGAGCCAGTTAAAAAAGGGTTTGCCGGGCTGCGCCTGATGCCACTGGCAGGGCGTGAGGACGGCACGGACCCCTTGGCACCGGAATCGAAAGCCGTGGTGGATTGTCTGCTGCACTACCAAAGCACCGGTGAAATTGAAAACCTAGGCGACGTGTTGGTGCTGGTGCGCACCCACCGCAGTGGTTTGGTGTTGGCGCAAGCCCTGCGCGAGGCTGGGGTGGAGTTTGTGCTGCAGGACAAAGGCGAGCGGTACACCGCGCAAATTTGGTCAGACACGGTGGCCTTGTTCGAGTTTTTGGACAACCCCCACAACAATTTGGCCTTACTTCAGGTGTTGCGCAGCCCGCTGTTTGCTGTGGATTCGCGGCAAATGTTGGCTTTGATTCAACAGGGAGGTGTGGTGCCCCACGGGAATCAGGCTGTCCATTCCGCATGGACCAGCTTGGCTGAGCTGTCTGAAGCCAACCCCAAGTTAACAGGTTCGGCGCCGTGGAACCGCATTTTCTCAATCCTTAGCAGTTGGTTGCAAACGGCTCAAACTTTGCCATTGTTTGAAACCGTCAGCCAAGTGGCCAGCGACACACAAGCCAGCCTGAACTACCTGAGTGTGGCCAAGCCGCGAGAGCGCCTGTTGGTGGCCGAGCATTGGGACTGGCTCAAAGCATGGGCGCTGAATGTGAACAAGGGGCGATTCCCCACCCTGCGGGCTGCGCTGGACGAGGCTTTGGGCTTGATGGAATACCAGGCCTCGGATGGGGAAAGTGCGTCCACAGACAGCAAGCGCATGCGCATCATGACCGTGCATTCGGCCAAAGGTTTGGAGGCTGAGCATGTGTGGCTGTTTGATGCAAATGCCACGCCCCGTGGGCAGGACACCGGTTTGACCTTGCTTTTGGATTGGCCGCTGAATGACGCCTACCCCCGTGCAATCACCGTGAAGCGCAAGGAAAGTAAAAACAGCCAGTCCCGTGCCGGGGTTATGCAAATTGAAAACCAAGCCTATGAAGACGAAGAAGACCACCTGCTGTATGTGGCTTTGACCCGCGCCAAAAAAGCGGTTTATGTCAGCGGGCGGGGCGATTTTGACAAAAATGGCATGCTGAAAGCCCCCAGCGAAAAAGCTTGGTATGGTTGGTTAAAGCCCTATGCGGACGAGGTGTTGGAGGTGTGGCCGGGTTTGGAAGGTGCAGCACCGGGCTCAAGCCCGCCAGGCCAAACTTTGCAGGGGGTGCTGAACTTTGAGCCGGAAATGATTGAATGGATTCGCCCCCAATGCCCGGCGGTTTTACCCTTAGCACAAGGCGTGGGCCGGGTGGCCGAGCGCATTGATTCCTCCGAGTTGCGCATGGGCAGCGCTTGGCATGGCGTGCTGGAATGGATTGACCTTGCCAAGCCCAATGGCTCGGACGGAAGCCCGCCTTTTGAAACCTGGTGGCTAGACCGCCAGTATGATTGCGAAGACGTGCTGGGCGCCTTGGACGCCGACGAACTGGCGCAGGTTAAAGCGGCTGCGCAGCTGATTTACGAGCATGAAGCGCTAAGGCCTTGGATGCAAGATGCCCCCCAGGCCTTCAATGAATTGGAGTGGACACTGCCGGATGGGCGGTTTTTGCGGGCGGACCGCGTGGTCAAGCTGCCCGAGGGCTGGTTGGTGCTGGATTACAAATGGTCGGTGAATGAGTCCAACTTTGACAAATACCGCCAGCAGGTGCAGCAATACATTGACTTGGTGAACTCCACTTTGGGGGTGGGGCACGTTTCGGCTACTCAAGTTTCAGCTGCCCAAGTTTCCGCCACCTCTGAGGCTGCAATTAGTGACCCGGATTCAACGGCTTACGCTAAGAAGGCTACTGCCGCCAGCACGAAGGGCGCACTGATTGACCGCAGCGGCAAGGTGCACTGGGTATCTTCAGTGTAGAATACACACCGGCGGGCCTCCCCGCATGGTGTAGCGGCCAACCTGGTCAGGTCCGGAAGGAAGCAGCCACAACCGTAAAGCCAGTGCCGGGGTTCTGGCTCGCCACTTAGTTTTCATTGAATTGCCAATTGGATTTCAATCAGTCAGCTGAACTTGCTCGCGAGGCTTTTCACGGGGTTTGTCCACAGGATTTGTCCACATGAGTCAAAGCAACCACTCCCCAGTGCCGCAGTCGTCTCCGGTGTCCCAAGCGCTAGCTCGCAAATGGCGCCCACGTGATTTTGAATCTCTAGTGGGGCAGCAGCATGTTGTTCAAGCCCTTTCCCACGCATTGGATACCGGTCGTCTTCACCACGCTTACCTGTTTACTGGCACGCGAGGCGTGGGCAAAACCACCATCGCCCGCATTATGGCCAAGGCCGTGAACTGCGAGCGCGGCATGAGCAGCAAGCCTTGCGGCGTGTGCCAAGCATGTACCGAAATTTCACAAGGCCGATTTGTTGACCTGCTGGAAGTGGATGCCGCCACCAACACCAAAGTGGATGAAATGCGTCAATTGCTTGAAAATGCAATGTACGCGCCCACTTCAGGCCGGTACAAAGTGTATGTGATTGACGAAGTGCACATGCTGTCCAGCAGCGCCTTCAACGCCATGCTTAAAACGCTGGAAGAGCCACCCGGCCATGTGCTGTTTATTCTGGCCACCACAGACCCGCAAAAAATTCCGGCCACGGTGCTGTCACGCTGTTTGCAGTTTGGCTTGCGCCAGTTGGCACCAGACCAAATTTCTGACCACCTCAGCCACATTTTGCAGACCGAAGGCATCGCATTTGAGCCTGGTGCTTTGCGCCTGCTGGCCAAGGCCGCACGCGGCAGTTTGCGGGATGCGCTTTCCCTGACCGACCAGGCCATTGCCTACAGCGCTGGGCAGGTGAGCGAACCCACCGTGCGCCAAATGTTGGGTGCCGTGGATCAAAAAGTGGTGCTGAGTATTTTGCAGGCCTTGGCTGCGGGTGATGGCGGGGCGTTGATTGCCCTGTCCAACACCTTGGCGGCCAGCAGCGCACCATTTGCCGCTTTGCTGGATGAGCTGGCTGCAGCCAGTTACCGCTTGTCAGTGGCAGCCATTGCAGGCCATGTGAACCATGACGACCCCGATGAAGCAGCCTTGGCCGAGGTGCAAGGCCAGTTGAACCCCCAAACCCTGCAACTGATTTACCAAATTGCCACCCACGCCCGTTCCGAGCTGCATTTGGCGCCCGAGGAAAGCATTGGTTTTGGGATGGCGTTGATACGCATGCTGGCATTTAAGCCGGGTGGTACCTCTGGGAGTTATTCAGGTGGTTCGACGAGTAGTTTGGCGAGTAGTTCGGCGGGTGGATCGGCTGGTGGTTCAGTGGGTGGTTCATTGGGTGGTCGTTCAGTGGGTGACTCCACCACTGCCCCGCGTGGGCCTGTCGCTCAAGCGCTGGCCTCCACCAACGTGGCGACTTCAGTACCCGCATCTGCACCGTTGGCTTCCAGCTCAGCGCCCAATCGGGCTTCTGAAGTTCAACCCAACAGTTCACCTATATCCCGTCCGGTCGCAGCCAATCCAGCTGCAGTCAACCCCGGCGTAGTTAACCCCGGCGTAGTTAACCCCAGCGTAGTCAACCCTATAGCTGACCGGCCCCTTGGCCCCGCAGCTGCTGCGTTGGCTGCAAGTCGCGCCATGATGGCAGCAAAAAGTGGTCAGACTGGTGGTCAAGCTGGTGGGGCGTCCACTCGGGTTCATGCAAACGCCCAAGCTGTTGTTCCGCCAATCGTTCAGTCGATTGTTCAACCCGTCATTGCAATTGACAAACAAGAACTGAAGCAAGAGTGCCAACAGGAACAAATTGAGCAGCCAGTGCGGCGTGAAGTAACGTCGCTTCAAGTCCCTGCGCTTCAAGTCCCTGCGCTTCAAGTCACTCAGATTGATGAAGACGACTCTGAACCGCCTTGGGTGCGTGAAGAGCCGATGGGCGAGGCAAGGTATGCTGCCCCCGTGGCGGTGAGTTATGTGCCCAATGATGTGCCCAATGATGCGCCTAATGGTGTGCCAACTCATTTGCCAAATGATGGGCCAACTCTTGCTGTCAACAATTCCAGAAATAACGTAGCCAATAATGCCAACGAGGGCCTACCCACTGTTGAAAACTGGCCCAGCATTTCTCAGCAAGTGCCAGCCAAAGGTTTGACCCGTCAGGCTTTGGTGCAAACAGAGTTGCTGTCTGCAAAAAGCGAAGGCGGTCAGCTGCTGATTACTTTGTTGACGGGTGTAAAAGCCTATGCTGAAGCCTCCATGGTGGGCCGCATTGAAGCTGCTTTGACTGAGTTTTTTGCTACAACCGTGCGCCTGACCATGCAAACTGGGCAAGTGGCGCAAACAGCCCATGCTGTGCAAAGCGAAAACCGCAAACAAGCCATGGAAGAGGCACGCGCGTCGATAGATGCGGACCCCTTTATTGGTGAGCTCAAAGCCCTGATGGGAGCAACCGTGGTGCAGGGTTCGCAGCGGCCCCTGCATGAACAGGGCCCAGCGGATGTATGATTGAATCAGATTGATAGAAGAGGTACATATGATGAAAGGTCAACTCGCGGGTTTGATGAAACAGGCCCAGCAAATGCAGTCCAATATGCAAAAAATGCAGGAAGAAGTAGGGCGCATTGAAGTGGAAGGCCAGTCTGGCGGTGGCATGGTGAAAGTGGTTATGACTTGCAAGCACGACTGCAAGCGCGTCACCATCGACCCCACCCTGCTGGCAGACGACAAAGACATGCTGGAAGATTTGATTGCCGCAGCATTCAATGATGCAGTGCGTAAATCAGAAGCCATGATGCAGGAAAAAATGGCTTCCATTACGGCGGGCTTCCCCATGCCCCCCGGCTTCAAGATGCCATTTTGATGCACCAAGTCCGGCTCCACTTGAAGCCCTTACTACCCTAGTATGACCTCGGTATGAGAAACAAGGGCTTCGATGCTTTTTCCGGTCTGGACCCACTCAATGAGTTGATTCATTCACTGCGTCGCCTGCCCGGCGTGGGGCCCAAATCGGCTCAGCGCCTGGCTTTTCACTTGCTTCAGCATGACCGCGACGGGGCCTTGGCCCTGGGTGAGTCACTGCTGAAAGCCGTGAAAGAAATTCAGCATTGCTCCCGCTGCAACAACTTCTGCCATTCCGATTTGTGCAGCATTTGTTCTGATTCCAAGCGCAAAGCAAGTTTGGTCTGCGTGGTTGAAACACCGGCAGACCTGTCCGCGATTGAAGCCACGCAAACTTACAACGGCTACTACTATGTGTTGATGGGCCGCGCCTCACCGCTGGATGGGGCCCACCCAGACTCGTTGGACTGGCCCAAGCTGAGCAAGCGCCTGTCCGACACGGAAGTGCTGGAATGCATTTTGGCAACCAACTTCACCAACGAAGGCGAAGCCACTGCCGTGTTTCTGACCGAGCGCATTCGCCGCTTGGGCGTGAAAGTGAGCCGGCTGGCCCGTGGCGTGCCGATTGGCGGCGAGCTTGAGTACACCGACCCCACCACCGTGGCACGTGCTTTGTTGGACAGGCGGCAAGT
The DNA here is from genome assembly GCA_029866125.1 of Limnobacter sp. GTDB lineage: Bacteria > Pseudomonadota > Gammaproteobacteria > Burkholderiales > Burkholderiaceae_B > Limnobacter. The sequence goes on along the minus strand of JARWZZ010000001.1, from coordinate 72,476 downwards.
GGGTGGGGACATCGACTGAGCCTACAGTCCTTTCCAAATCCATGAAGACCCAATTCATTCATACCTAAATGACCGACCCCATGGTAAATCCCATTGAAGCCCCAATCCAAAACACCGGCCCCCTGAATGGCATCAAAGTGCTGGAACTGGGCACCCTCATTGCCGGCCCCTTCGCCAGCCGCATGCTGGCTGAGTTTGGAGCCGATGTTGTGAAAGTGGAAAGCCCAAAAGAGGGTGACCCCATCCGCAAATGGCGGGTGCTGCATGAAGGCAACTCGTTGTGGTGGGCGGTGCAGGCGCGTAACAAAAAATCACTCACCTTGAATTTAAAGGCGCCAGAAGGGCAGCAGATTCTGCGTAAGCTGTTGGCCCAAACCGATATATTGGTGGAAAATTTTCGCCCCGGCCAGCTGGAAAAATGGGGGCTGGATGCGCCCACATTGCAGCAACTCAATCCAGGTTTGATTACCGTGCGCTTGTCTGGTTACGGGCAAACCGGCCCTTACAAAGACCGCCCCGGTTTTGGGGCAATTGCGGAATCCATAGGCGGCATGCGCTTTTTGAGTGGCGAGGCGGACAAACCGCCCGTGCGCGTGGGTATTTCAATTGGAGATTCGCTGGCCGGTTTGCATGCCGTGATTGGTGCACTGCTGGCCTTGCACCACCGCAACAAAACCGGGCAGGGCCAGGTGGTGGACGTGGCTTTGTACGAGTCCGTGTTCAACATGATGGAAAGTTTGCTGCCTGAGTACGATTTTGCGGGCGTGGTGCGCCAACGCTCAGGCGCAAGCCTGCCGGGTATTGTGCCGTCCAACACCTACACCTGTGGCGATGGCAGTTACATCGTCATTGGCGGCAACGGGGACGCCATTTTCAAACGCTTAATGACTGCGATTGGGCGTGCCGACATGGCAGAAAACCCAGAAATGGCCAGCAATGACGGGCGCGTAAAGCACACCGCCCTGATTGATCAAACCATTGGGGATTGGTGCGCTGGCCGTGGAATTGAGGCAGCTTTAGAAGTGTTGCAAGCGGCTGATGTGCCCGTCAGCAAAATTTACAGCATTGCCGACATTGTGAAAGATGCACAGTTTTTGGCGCGCGGCATGATTGAAGAGCATGCGTTCACCGCCGGGCGCACTTTGAAACTGCCGGGTGTGGTGCCCAAACTTTCGCTCACGCCGGGCAGGACCCGTTGGTTGGGCCCCACCTTGGGTGAACACAACGCCGACGTGCTGAAAGACATCGGCTTAAGCGAAGCGCAAATTACCCAAATGCGTGAGCGTGGGGTCATTTAACGCCGATCAACCGATCAACCTTTGAGCAAGCCATCCAGCGTTTCGGAGTCCTTGGCAAACAGGCGAATGCCTTCGGCCAGTTTTTCAGTGCCCATGGGGTCGTCATTCAATGCATAGCGGAAGGCTGCCTCGCCATTTGGGAAGGTTTCGCGAGGCTGCGCATTGGCCCAGTCTGCGTTCAGGCCGCCAGTCAATGGCGCGTTTGAGGCTTGCAGTTCAGCCAGCAAGTTGGGGCTGATGGTCAACAAATCGCAGCCGGACAGTGCTTTGATTTGCCCCACATTGCGGAAGCTGGCGCCCATCACTTCGGTTTTGATGCCGTTTTGCTTGAAGTAAGCATAAATGCGGCGCACGGATTGCACGCCGGGGTCGTTGGGGCCGGCTTGTGCTTCTTCATTCCAGCCGGCGCCTGCGGATTTTTTATACCAGTCGTAAATGCGACCTACGAATGGGGAAATCAGGGTGATTCCCGCCTGCGCACAGGCATGGGCTTGAATCGGCGAGAACAGCAGCGTCAAGTTGCAATGAATGCCCTCTTGCTCCAGCACTTTGGCGGCTTGAATGCCTTCCCAAGTGGATGCAATTTTAATCAACACGCGTTTTTCAGTGTCAATTCCCTCAGCCTTGTACAGGTCGATGATGCGGCGGGCGCGGGCCAGCGTGGCTTGGGTGTCAAATGACAGGCGTGCATCCACTTCGGTGGATACCCGGCCGGGTATCAACTTGAGGATTTCCAGCCCAAACGCCACCAGCAAGCGGTCGGTTTGTAGGTCTGTGGGCTCAGAAGCAAAGGTGGTTTTTACCTTGTCCAGCAAGGGGCGGTATTCTGGCTTTTGGACGGCCTTCAGAATTAGGGACGGGTTGGTGGTGGCGTCTTGAGGTAAAAACTCAGCCATGGTCTGAAAATCACCGGTATCCGCCACAACTTGAGTGACTTTTTTAAGCTCTAGGAGAGTATTGTTCATTGGACTGGCTCATAATTGTGTAGTCGCATTAGTATAAATTTTTCAGGTTCCATCTTCGCTCATCAAGGTGGGAACCCCTGTTTTAAGAATTCAAGGCCAACTGGGTGGACACACATTGATGGATCAAAACCAATATTCGGCAGAAGGCATTGCGCTTCAGGTGCTGATTGATGAGGGGCAGTGGCAAAGGCTGAATTCAGAGCTGGGCAAAGAAATGCTCAGGGAATTTGCAGACGAGTACATTCAGGAAACTTTGGAGTCTTGGGTTGACACCGACACGGACCCTTTGACTTTGCCTGATGCGGCATTCAAATCGCTTTCACACCGCAGTGCAGGGGCCGCTGGAACCATCGGTTTTAAACGCCTGCGTTACTGCTTTTTGTGCATGGAGCATTTGGTGGACCAGGGCAATAGGCCCCAGTTTGTTCAGTTAATGAAAAGCATTTTAGCGGACACGCAGGCTTGGCTCAGTGCCCAATCAACTTAAGCAACAACCGCAAGCCATTATCAAAGAGTAATAATCACCCCCATGACCACCCCCTTGACTGACCAATCTCGCAACCCACTTGTTGCCGTGCTGTTTGTTAGCATCGCCTGTTTGGCCAGTGCCTTGTATTTGCAGGAAAGCAAAGATTGGTTTCCCTGTGCTTTGTGCGTGGTGCAACGTTACGCTTATTTGGGCACTGCGTTTTTTGCTTTGATGGCGTTGATGGTACAAGCCTCGCCTGTGCGTAAGGGCGTCGTCGCTTTGGCGGTTTTGTCAGGTTTGGCTGGTTTGGGCGCGGCTTTGTACCATGTGTGGGTGCTGAGCAACCCCGGCGTAAGCTGTGGTGTAGACCCACTTCAACTCAAATTGAATGCGCTGCCTTGGACAGGCTGGTGGCCCATGATGTTTGAAGCCGATGGCTTGTGCACGGCCGAGTACCCACCCTTTTTGGGGCTGGATTTGCCCGCTTGGAGTGCAATCGGCTTTGCGGTGCAGTTGATGTTATTAATTAAAGCTGTATTTGTTAAAAAATAATGTCCACAAAAAATCACATTGTTAGGGTCAGTGGTTCCACCAGAACAATGTTCATTATTTCCCGGCGTTCAGCCTGATTCTTTTCCAGCTGCTCCATGTAGCCCAGTAGGTCACCCAAGGCTTTCATGCCCTTTGGGCCGCCATGTGCGTTCATGACGCGCAACACTTCCGCCAATGTGTCATCCATGTCCACGTGAGTGTTCAGTGGTTTGGCTTGGCTAAGCAATGTCTTGTTTTGAATTCTTCTGGGTTCGATTCCAGGTGCGGCACTCAAATGAATGGTTTGCATGTGTATTCCCCCTGTTGTTGACTCCAATGTCTCATGCGGGGTGGTTTTCACAGTTTGCGATTAAAGGCTGTTTTTGGCCTCAATTTGGCAGGCTGTTTAATTGATCCCACTCACTGGGGTGATTTGCTTATAAGCCCTTCTGGAGGTTAATGATGGAATCAAGGAGGAATACCATGTTGATGACAATTCATGACCAATCGGTGATTGCACCCTTATTGCATCGCAAGGCAATCAATTTGGAGCAGCTGTATTACTCGGACGGTCGCAGGCTGGAGGGTAGGGTGCAGCCCGGTGTAGGCAAGGTGATGGTTATTTCCTCCGACCTCAGCAAGTCCACGCAAATTTATTTGACCGCCATTGAGCTGTTTGCTGAGGTTGAAACCTGTTACAAGGTGCTTTCCAAAGTATTGAGCGACGAAGACGCAGAGCATTTCAATGATGTGATGGGAGAGCTGGTTTGTAAAATTAGCCACATTGCTGAGCATCATTTTGATTTGGCTTATGCCTACATGTCTTGGCATGCGTCTGACGATTACCCGGTGATGCACCACCTGATTGTGACGCTAACCCTTGCACGCACGGGGCAAATGAGTGGCCGGTTTGAAATGGGCCATTTGCACTCGCTAATGAAGGCCGCATTGACTATGAACTTGAGCATGCTGGCTTTGCAAGCCCGTTTGCGTTCACAATTGGAGCCGCTAAGCCGTGAGCAAAAAGAGGCGATTCGCAAGCACCCAGAGCGCAGCTTTAACAAACTGCAGTTGCTGGGGGTGACTGACCCCATTTGGCTGGAAACCGTGCAGTTGCACCATGAGTTGCCCGATGGGTCGGGCTACCCCTTGCAGATTAAAAACCAAGACGAAGGTTCGGTATTGCTGGGCATTTGCGATTCCTTCAATGCGCGCATGGCCCTGCGGGAATACCGCGCCAACTTTACGGCTGAACAGGCGGTGCAGGATTTGTTTGCACAGGGCAACATCTTGGTCAGTGACTTTGCGTCCTTGTTGCTGGAAGGCTTGGGCATTTACCCCCCTGGCAGTTTGGTGCAGTTGGAAAGCAATTTAATTGCCTGCAGTTTGTTGCGGGGCCAAAGCGCGGTGAGTCCGGTGGTGTTGGCATTCCGTAACTTGCCAGCTTCATCCAAGCACTTCATGTTGGTGGATTCAGACCAAGAGGGTTATGCGGTAAAAAACTCGCTGCCCAGAAGGGACCAAGGCAAGCTGCCACCATTGTTGGAGTTGCTCAGTAAGGTGGCTTAGTGAGGTGGCTTAGTGAGGTGGCTTAATAAGGTAGCTTAATAAGGTAGCTTAATTTGCAGGCTTAGGTTGTATCAGGTCGCCCAACTCAATGTAGGCAACCGTGGTTTCTGCCGTGCGGTCTAGGCTGAGTTGGCCATTGTGGCGTTGGGCAATTCGGTCGGCGATGCAAAGGCCAATGCCCTCACCGGGAAATTCGTCGTTGCCGTGCAACCTGTGAAACAGTTTGAACAACTGGTCCCGATAAGCAGCCGAGAAGCCTACGCCATTGTCGAGAATTTCGATGGCCTTCGGCCCTGCCAGCCGAATTTTAACCTTGGGCCTGTCCACAGGCGCTGAGAATTTGACTGCGTTGTCGATCAGTTCTTTGAACAAGCGTTGCAACAACACTTTGTCACCACGGATTTGCAGGTGCAGGTCCAAGGGCATGTCAATCGGGCTGAACGCAAAGTCCTGCGCAATCACTTGCCGAATCACATCCCCAACGTCTACATCCTGCACGGCCAGCGGGGCAATGCCAATCCGTAAGTAGTCCAGCAAGCCATCAATTAACACGCCCATGCGCTTGCCGTTCCGGCGTATTTCGCCCAATGACTTTTTGGCGTCAGGGGGGCCTTGGTCGCCTAGGTCGTCTTCCAGAAAAAAGCTATTGGCATCGATTGCACGCAGCGGTGCACGAAAGTCGTGGGCGATGGTGCCCGACAGCCAGTTTAACTGGGTCAACAGGGACTGATTTTCTTTAAATTGGTTGGCAAGCACTTGCTCAATACTCAGCTGCATTTGTTCCAACTGGGTTTTTAAATGCTTCGCTTCGTTTTCACGCTGTGTGCGTTCAGTGTTGTGCCCGTTGTGTATGTTTTGCAGCTGGGTTTGGTGGGTTTGGTTCAGTTCCAACACCTGTTGCTTTAACTGGGTCGCAAGTTGGTCCAGCGCTTGGTTTTTGTGCTCCAGCGCTTGGACTTTGTGCTCCAGGGATTGCACTTGCTCTGGGGCTAAAATGCGTTGCCCCGTCAGCCAATTCAGTATTTTTAAAATGAATTGAATCACGGGTGATTGCCCAAGTGATTGCTGCAAGGATTCCGGTCGCGAATGGTGTTATTTCTTGTCAATTTGGCTTTCGGGCACTGGGGCTTTTTGACCGATGCTGTCCACGTAAGCGCGGTAGGCTTTTCCGGCAGATTCTGCGCGGTATGGCTCAGTTTCTGCACGGTTTTTACCTTCTGCTTGTTCGGCCAAATGGCTGCGTGTGGAGCGGCCGGTGTTGCGGTCGGATTGCCCTTCAATGGTTTCTTTGCCCCAAGCAGTACCCACGGTCAATAAGCTGATGGCCAGCAGTCCGGTTACATGTGTGGTGATTTTAGAGTTCATTGTATCTGCTCCGCCGTGTTGCTGTTGCCATTGCTGGGGTTGCCGATGCGTTTGCGTATTACATTGGCCTGGTTGAGTACTTGAGTGCGGGTTTTGTCCGACCATTTGAGGCGGTCTGCGATGCTTTTGGCCATGTCAAAATCTTGATACACCAAGCCCCAAAGCGCCAAATTGGCCAAGGTGCCTTGGTCGTTGCTCGACAGTTGGGAGGCTTTCATCAAGGTGTCGTAAGACGTGGTTTGCTTGCCTTCCAGCAAATAAATCAACCCGAGGTCTGAGTAGGCTTCAATCATTAAGGGGTCAACCTGCACCGCCTTTTCTAAGCGGGAGGCGGCTGTTTTCATGTCATTTTTTTCAATCGACACTTTGCCCAATCCATACCAAATGCGTGCGTTGGACTGTTGGCCCAAAATGGATTTGTAAAGGGATTCTGCTTCGTCCAATTGACGGGTGCGGCGCAGGCAATCGGCTCGCAGGCGCTTGCTTTCAAAGCTGGCGCCCCAGCGGCGCTCGTAAGAGTCCAGGTGTGCCAAGGCAGCGTATTCGTTTTTCTGGCTGATCATTTTGTTGACCAAGCTGAGGTGGATTTCTCTTTCCCTCTTTTCCCGTTGGCGTACGGTGTCTGCGTTTTCTTGAAGTGGCTTGGGGTCTTCATTCAGACTGCCAGTCTCAGCGTCAGAATTGGCGCGAGACGCGGCGGATGGGTCTATTGCGGCCTGTTGCGGCTGTGTAACCACCAGCGGGCTGGGTGAGGTTTGTTGTGAGGTTTGCTGCTGCGCTTGTTGTGGTCGAGCGGGTTTACTGGCGCAACCAGCCAATACAGTGGACATTGCTAACAGCAACACAGGTACAACAGGTAACACAGAGGGTAAAGCTCGGTTGTTCAAATTGTCCTCCACGACATTTTAAAAAGTGTTGGACATTGCAATCACGCCCGGCCCACCTGCAACAATCAACAAAGCGGGCAGCATGGTTACTACCATCACGCCTGTGATCTTCACCGTGAGTTTACCGATAGTTTCCTTGGCATTGGCTCGTTCTTTCTCAATCAGGCGTTCTGAGAACTGCCGCAGGGGTTCCTGCACTGCCCCGCCGTACTTTTCAATTTGACCGATGACTGCCACAAACGAACGGAATTCGACGCTGGTGTACACCTCACTCATCTTTTTGAGGATGGTATTCCAAGTCACGCCGGATTGCACTTGTCCTTTGGCCTTGTATAACATTCTTCCGCTGATGGGGACAAGTTCTCGCAGCTGCGTGGCAATCACTTCGAGGGATTGGTCGACGCTAAGGCCTACGCCTTGCAGCAATCGCATCACATCTACCACTGCCACCAGTTCGCGTTCAAAGGCTTGCTCACGTGAGTCTGCAACCGATTTGAGTAGCCACTTGGGGGCCATGAAGCCCAAGCCCAAAACAGAAATAAACTGAATCAAACCTGTGCCTTTGAGGGCTGCGGCACCGTTGAATACAAGCAACAAAACCGCCCCGGCAATCACCAAGCCCAGGCGGATAAGTACAAAACGCTGTAAGTCTTCATCGGTACCAAAACCGGCCCTGCCAAGCAAGGTGCGGTCTTCTTCCTCAACAAACCAACCGAATGCTTTGGTTTTACTGAAGGTTTCGCCCAAGTCGTCCAGCTTACCGGTGATGGACGAGGTGGACATGTCTTTGCTCTGTAGGGACACGCCTTGCAGCTGACGGCGTTGCCGCACCAGTTGGTCAATGCGGCGCAGTGACTTTTCGCGCTTGATGCTTTGCAGGTAGATCAAGCCAGCAATAATGAGCATGCCCACACCCAGCGTTAAAATGCCGATGATGATGAACATATTGCCTTCGTCGCTGAGATTCATGGGCTACACCTCATTTAAGTGCCTCATTTTATCCCCTTCACCATGTGGTAAATCAACATGACACCCACGGTTTGAATGGCCAAGCCAAATAGCAAAACCAATTTGCCTGTGGGGTCGGCCCACATGCTGCCCAAGTAGTCGGGGCGGAAAGCCAGAATAAACCCAACCAGCAAAGGGTTAAGTGAGGACATGAAGATGGCGGACATGCGAGCTTCGGCTGACATGGCCATCATTTCTTTTTGGTAGGCTTCGCGGTCGCGCAGGTATTGGCCCAAGCGGCCCAACAAAATATCGCTTTTGCCGCCGTAGGTTAGGGCCAGCGAGACCACTGAGGCTATCAATTTAAATTCGGTCAATCGGTAAATACGGGCCAAGCGGTGCATGGCTTCATCCAGTTCCAGCCCCGCAAACTGCATTTGTACGGCAACGCCCAGTGCGTCTTTCAACGGTTCTTCAGCAGTTTCTACCGCGGTGTTGAAGGACACGGTGATGCTGTAGCCCACCGAGCTGACTCGCACCAATGCATCCAGAAACGTGGGCAGCTGGGCCAACATTTGTGCCCTGCGTTTGCGTTGCTTGTACAAAATAAAGCCTGTAAACAGCATCAAGCACAAAATAAACATGCCCACGCCGTTGGCAAAGCCTTTGAGCATCAGCATGAATAGCGGCGGCAACCCCACGATGGCTAAAATTTTCAGGCCCATGGCTTGGTCCACGGGCAGGCCTGCGGATATCAAGCTGTCGGTAATCCACTGTGGGATGAATTTCTTCTTCAGCGGATCCTTCTCCAACTTCATCGGGTCGATGGTTTGGGTAAGGGCGGCGTCCAAGCGGGCCACGGCTTGGCGTTGCTTCTGGCGTGCTTCACCCCGGCCCATCACAAAAACGGCCAAGCCTATAAAGATGAGTGCGGTTGCGATCAGCCAGAAGTTCATGTCAGTCTGATGTGCTTAATCTTGGGGTTTTTGGGGTAGGGCACCACGGGTACCCAGTTGTCCAGCTCTTGTCCATCGGGGCCTACACGGCTTTCATAGCGGTATAAATCCTGTAGCAATATGTTGTCGTCCACAATGCCCGCCACCTCGGTGACGCTGTAAATGCGGCGTTTGCCCGAAGGTAGGCGCACAATTTGGATAATCAAATCGAGGGCCGATGCAATTTGGCGGCGCAGGCTCATCTCGTTGCCTTGGAAGCCTGCAAAACCGGACAGCATTTCAATCCGGTGCAAACAGTCGCGGGGCGTGGAGGCGTGGATGGTGCCCATGGACCCATCATGGCCTGTGCTCATGGCTTGTAGCATGTCCAACACTTCGGCGCCACGCACTTCGCCGACGATGACGCGGTCGGGGCGCATACGCAGGCTGTTTTTCACCAGCTCGCGGATGGAAATGCCGCCGCTGCCTTCGTGGCCGCCAGGTCTGCTTTCAAGCCGTACCACGTGGTGGTGGTTGAGCTGCAATTCGGCGGTGTCTTCAATGGTAATCAAACGTTCACCGGCTGGAATAAATTCGGCAATGACGTTCAGCATGGAGGTTTTGCCGGTGGAGGTGGCACCGCTGACCACCAGGTTGCAGCGCTTGCGCACAGCTTCTTGCATCAGTTCCAGCACACGGGTGTCAAATGCGCCAAGGCCTAGCAAATCCTCAGCACGTAGGGGGGTGGCGCGGAATTTCCGGATGGAAACCACAACGCCATCACGCGCCAAGGGGGCAATAATGACGTTAATACGGCTACCGTCTGGCAAACGGGCATCCACCATGGGGCTGGATTCGTCCAAGCGCCTGCCCAGTGGGGCCAAAATGCGGCGCACTATGCGCAGCAAGTGCACGTTGTCGGTAAACCGGGCTTGTACGCGTTGCATTTGGCCACTTTTGGACACGTAAACGTCCTTGTAGCCGTTGATCATGATGTCTTCAACGCCGGGGTCAGCCAACAAATCTTCCAATGGGCCAAAACCTGCAATTTCTTTGTACAGCGAGTCGGCCACCAAAGACATTTCAACGTCGTTCAGCGGGATTTGCTTGCCATACACCAAGCCTTGTACTTCACCGCGGATAAAGCCTTCCAACTCACTCAAACTCATTCGGGCAAAGGCAGCGCCTTTTTTCTCGATCAGGCTGAGGATGTGCTCATGTGCCATCTCGGTGACTTCGCGCAGCACGGTGGAATTGACGTCCTGCGAGGCCAATGCGTCAGACTTGCTGACAAAGACGGGCCCTGTGGCATCCGAATCTTTTGCAAATACGGCCTGGCTTGGGGCTTCGCTGGGGCGAGCCGGCTCGGGCTCTTGTCCAAAAACGATGTCACTCATTTAGAAAACCAATTTTTCAGCTTCTGGGAAATACCTTCAACTTCGTCGCCTTTTTGACGGGCTTTGCCCAAGTCTTCCAGGATTTTTGCTACTGCCTTGGTGTAAGGGTCGCGCGTATCCAACACGGACAGCACGCGGCCTTCATTCACAGCGCCACACAGCGCCAAGCGCCGGTCGGGCAGGGTGTGCACACGCTCGATGCCCAATTTGGTGGCAATGGACTCGGGCGTTAAAGCCAATTCTTTTAAATGCGGGGTCACCACCAAGTCGAAAGTGGCACTTTTTACGCCTTTATCGGCCAGGGCTTTCATCAGCTCTGCCGCTGTAACCACGCCGGGAACAGATTGGGGTGTCACCAACAAGGTTTGGTCGGCGCTGCGCAACAGGCTGGCCACAAAATCAATGTTGGAAAAGCCACACAGGTCGATGACCACGTTCTCAAAGTAGGATTTGATCAGATTCAAAAACTTCAGGGCATCTGAGGCAGAAATTTCGCGTAAATCAGCCAAGTTTTTGGGCAGCGACAAGATGGCGACGCCTGTTTCGGTGTGTTTGCGAAAAGCTGTTTTAGCCAGAGTGGCGTCAAACCGGCGCAGGCTGCGCACACATTCCACAAAGTCCATCGCGCCTTGTTTTTCTTCGCAAGGCAGGTGCACCAGTGCATCGCCCAAGGGCAAGCCAAAATCCAGTAACAGGGTTTGGTCGTTGTTGGATTTATTCAGTTGCGCGGCCAAATTGACTGACAAAGTAGTAGCACCCACGCCTTGGCGTGCACCCAGTACCATCAGGGCGTAGCCTTTGCGCTCGCCACTGGGTCGAGGGGCTTTTTCAAGCACCGTGCCCATTACTTTTTGAATTTCGCCGGGGCTTGATTCCAAATCCAGAAAATCCCGCACGCCAGATCGCAGGGCTTTCACCAAGGCGTCGGTTGCCGCTTTGCTGCCCAATGCAATCACTGGCAATTCGGGGGAAAGGTCGGTCAGCTCCTTCACGATCAAAGATGGGTCCAATCCCACTTGGGGGGAGAAGTCCACAATCGCTGCATTGGGAGACACCAAGCCCACCCGTTTGCTGATTTCAGCAAAAGTGCCTGATTCGCGCACCAACATCATTCGGTCACCGACTGCGTCAGACAACCAAAGCCAATTGGCATCCGAGCTTGTGATGCACAGTACGCGGGCAAGTCCCTGATTGTTCATTCCCGGCCCCCTTACTGGGTAAAGCCAGGGACCGGCTCATTCCCGCTAGGCAGGAAAAGCTGGCTCCAAACTCCACGGGGGCGGCTGCCCACGTCGCTGCCGGGTAAGGGCAAGGCGGGGGCGTTGGCTGCGCGGGGTTTGACGAATCGGGGGGTCACCATGATGACCAGTTCTTTGTCTTCGCGACTAAATGAATTGTTCTTGAAGAAAGCGCCCAAAATAGGCAGCTCGGCCAACCAAGGCACTTTGTTTGCATTGGCAATCACATTGCGTTGAATCAAGCCGCCAATCACAAAACTTTGACCCTCACCCAACTCCACCACAGTGCTTGCCCTACGTGTTGTAATGGCTGGCACAAGGATACCTTGAATGGACGTGCCGCGTGAAAAATCAAGGTCGCTCACTTCGGGAGACACATTCAATGCGATGGTTCTGTTAGACAAAATGGTGGGTTTAAATGTGAGGCCGACACCAAATTTTTTGTATTCAATGCCGATGGTGCCGTTGCCTGAGGGCACGGGCACGGGTACTTCACCGCCTGCTAGGAAGGACGCTTCTTGGCCGGATTGTGCAATCAGTGATGGCTCTGCCAGCACACGGGCATAGCCATTGGATTGCAGAATGTCAAAAGCCAAGGTCAAGTCATCGCTGATGCCAGAAAATGCGAGATTAAAAGCATTGGCAACTGACGAATTGGACGAAATATTAGGACCTGCCGGAAAACGGCTGACCGTGGTTGCGGGCGGCCCTGTGACGGAGTAACTGAATGGTTGACCGCTACCGATTGTGCGGCCAAAACTGACGCCCAAGCGCTGCAATTCACTGCGAGTGAATTCAACCACTTTCACATCCACTTGCACGGTGCCGGAAGTTTCCAGCACGGCACTGTCGATCAGCTCGGCTGTACTGCCTTTGTCGCCCCCGTTTTTGAACAAACTCTCGCGCGCTTGCTGGTAGTTGCCCACGTTGGTGGTGGAGCCTGACAGCCGTTGTACTTGCCCGTCGGTGTCCAGTTTCAAATTGTCGATCTTGGAAATATTCTGTGCCGCTTTGCCCGTCACAGACAAAACAATCGAGCGGGGCGCAGCGCTGCCTTTGTCCCAAATGAGTAGGGAGGTTGATCCTGTCTTTAAGCCTGTAATAAGCACACCCGCACCGTCTTTCTTGGCAGTGGGTTTCAAAACCGTAACTGTTGCAATCGAAGGGTCGCCAATCGCTACACGGGCAGGCAGATTAGGCAGGGGCACAATTTTTTGAAAGCCCGTGCTCAAGGTAATCGACTCTGCTGCAGGTGCGGGCATAGCCGCCGGGCTTGAGGCAACAATCTGATTGCTCAAGACAGCTGGGCTTGCCACGGGCGTACCCAAGCGTGCACGTGTGGGCTCGCTTTCAGTTGGGGTGCTGGCGTTGATGGGCTGGGGCACAGGCGCCGGTGCGGCTGTTGTTGATTCGGCAGCAGGTGTTGATGCAGGTGTGCTTGCACTGATGTCTCGGCCGCGCATTTGTGACCAAGCCACGGTGGAGGTCAATACAATGCTCAGGCCCAAAGTGCTGGCTATGAATTTTTGAGTTTTATTGGTCTTGTTGGATTTCATGACAGTGGTATGGGTCATTATCTGGCCTTTTCCTTGGAAACTTCACCTGCGCGGATAATTTCCGTGGTTTCCTCCCGTGGCTCGGCTGGGCGCGTGGTCACGGGCTTGGGCTGCAGTTCTCTAATTACATTGGGGTTTTTTGCGCTGCCCGGTACCACCACATCGCGAATTGCCGTGCCTGCATAAGCCTTGGTGTCAGCGCTTAGCTCAGGTGCGGGTACTGGGCTTGCGGGGGCTGTGCCCTTGGGTTGGTTTTTGGGTGGAATGGGTTTCAGCACCGTGTCCGCTTTGGGGTAAATGCTGGTGTCGGGCATGCCTTCATCATCCGGGCTGCGGATGACTACAAAAAGCTCGCCCTGTGCTTGGGCCAAGGCCAAGTTGTTCACTTCTTCTGTGGCCACTTCCACCATCACCGCACGGTCATTGCGTTTTTGTCTGACTGCGTTGGAATTGCCTTCTGCTTTTTGCTCTTTGGCGGCCTCTGGCGAATTCACCAATTGTTCACCCACCGACAACACCCGCAGCTTGGGCAAAATCAAACGTGAAATGGTTTGGTCCACCTCTTTGTCCTTCGCCCTAAAAATCGAAAACACATCCACAAAGTCGCCCGCTTTGATTTTGGCGGTGGACACGTTGTTTTCATCCAAACTCAAGGCAAAGGCGCGAAAACCATCCCGCAACTGCGAGGCCACGGCACCTGGCTCAAAAAATTGTTTGGTAATCGGCACGCCGGCTTCGATGGTGTACACCGGCTTGCGACCCTCAAGGTCAGTCACGCTTTGGTAAGACCCGGTTGGCGCAATTGGCACTTTGTCCACACGCAACATGTCAGGCGTAATGGCAGTGCCGAAAGGGATTTTTTTGGTAGCGACCACCACAGTAGCCCGCTCCAATTCTTGTTGAATGACTTCTCGTTTGGTTTGGCCTTGTTGGCCTGTGAGTACGGCCAATCCAAGAAAGACCAAGCCCAACCCGAGCAAAATAAACGCGATGAACTTGGTTTTGCCTGACATGGTTTAGCGCTCTCGTTCTTTACACTTTAACGAACATCATTAAAGTAGGAATCTTTTGAAGACCACCCGTTTCGAAAAGAACGCGGAGTCCCACTGTTCTAAGAATTTGGGCAAAAATACGCCCGGCAAGGGAAGTACTGCTTCAAAGCCTGCACTTCCTGTTGCTCACACATCTGCTGGCCCTCAGCGGACCAGATCGTATTACACTGGCAATTAAGGCGTAGCGTCTGTCAGCTTTGTAGAAATGCCGGTGAATACGCCTTGGATGTCAGTACCCAATGTGGACAGCACAGTCACTGCGCCGATGACCACAAGAGCTACGATAATTGCGTATTCAATCATGGAAGCGCCTTTTTGCTTCTTTTGGGTGTGGATCAGTTTGCTCATCATTTCTCCTTGAGGGTTACTTCGTAACGGTGAGTTACACCCCATATTAGGGGGGGTTAACCAAATTTAAAGCGTCGAACAGAGGTGTAAAACCCCCCTGAATTGATCCTTTTGGGTGAGATGACGCTTTAAGTAAATAGATGATATACCCAAATATAGTGAGACAGCTTGGGCTACGATAGCGCTTTCGCGTAAAAAACTGGCGATTTACTAAGAACACTTCATAAGTGGAGCGAATTAACAATATGCAGCTTTTGAAATTGCCCAAGTTTATGACTGGCCCCTTGGAAACGGCCATCGCCTTGGCAACAGGTGGGGTGCCCGCAACCCAAGAGGACGGGCCCGCCAAGCGCCCCTACGACCGGGCCAAGGAAATTACACAAAAAGCTTCAGCCAAGGCTGCCGCAGTATCGGGTTCGCTGTCCATTCCGGTGGGGCCATTGGGAATGCTGACCATCCTTCCCGACCTGATGTTTGTGTGGCGCATACAAGCCCAAATGGTGGTGGACATTGCTGCTGCATTTGGTCACACCAAGCCCCTGACTCAAGAGGAGCTGATAGCCTGCCTGTTCAAACATGTGGCCGAAACTGCAAATCGGGAATATGAAAAGTCCATCCCCTTGGACCATCAAGACAAACCCAAATCCCTTTTGCTGGACATTGTTGACCAAGTGGTCCGCATGGACACGCGCGACGTTGCCGTACGCGTCAGCAAACAAGTGGGGCAGGTTGTTGCACAAAATTTAGTCAAACGCGCGGCATCCCGGTTTATTCCACTGGCTGGCGCAGCCGTGGTAGCCACCTATGCAGCGATGGACACCAAAGAAGTGGCCCGTACAGCAGTCGAAAAGTTTTCGGGTGAAAAGCTACCTGCCCGCCACAACAAAAAAAGCTTCCCCAGGCCAGAGGAAATGTTTGAGGTGCAGAACATCAAGGACGTGGAGCCTTAACTGCCCACATTCACCAATAAGCAAGGGTATTCTCCCTCTCATGTGGCTTGAGTCCTTACAGAGGGTGTGCCACACTCCAAAGCACTAAGACCCAAAAGTCAGGGCGAGGAGGCACAGCACATGAATGCTCCCCATAGCACCAGTCAGTTGATTGGTGCCTTAAAGTCCCCAGAACCCTCGCTGGACGCCAAATACACCCAGAAAGAAGGCCGCGTTTACCTCAACGGCTCACAAGCGTTGGTGCGTTTGATGTTGCTGCAGGCCGAGCGCGACCGCATCAATGGCCTGAACACCGGCGGTTTTGTGTCCGGCTACCGAGGCTCACCTTTGGGTGCAGTGGACCAAGCTTTCTGGGCCGCCAAAAAATTCCTCGAACCTTCACGCATCAAATTTCAACCCGGTTTGAATGAAGACCTAGGTGCCACCTCGGTGTGGGGCAGCCAGCAGGTCAACCTGTTTGAAGGCGCCACGGTAGACGGCGTGTTTGGCCTTTGGTACGGCAAAGGGCCAGGCGTAGACCGGGCAATGGATGTGTTTAAGCATGCCAACGCAGCAGGTACATCCAGGCATGGCGGCGTATTGCTGGTGGCCGGGGACGACCACGGTGCCAAAAGCTCCACCTTGCCCCACCAGTCCGACCATGTGCTCAAAGCTGCCCTCATGCCCGTGCTGTTTCCCAGCAACATTCAGGAAATACTGGATTACGGTTTGATTGGCTTCGCCATGAGCCGCTACTGCGGGGCATGGGTCGGCTTCAAAGCGATTGCTGATGTGGTCGAATCCTCCGCCTCGGTTGAAGTCAGCGCCGAGCGCCCCCGCATCGAGATTCCGCAAGACTTCCCCCTTCCACCCACCGGCCTAAATATACGTTGGCCCGATGCTGCGCTGGATCAAGAAGCCCGGCTGTTGGACTACAAGCTGTACGCCGCACTGGCCTTTGCGCGGGCCAACAAACTCAATCACACCGTCATCGACAGCCCCAACGCACGTTTTGGTATTGTGGCAAGCGGCAAAGCTTACCGGGACACCCTTCAAGCACTGAATGACCTCGGAATCACCCCTGAGCGTTGCCGCGACCTGGGAATCCGCGTTTACAAAGTTGGCATGGTCTGGCCGCTGGAGGCCCAAGGCATACGTGAATTTGCGCGCGGCCTGCAAGAAATTCTGGTGGTCGAAGAAAAGCGCCAAATGCTGGAATACCAAATTAAAGAAGAGCTTTACGCATGGCGCGAAGAAATACGACCCAAGGTGTACGGCAAGTTTGACGAGCGCAGTAGCGAAGATGGACGGGAGGGCGGCGAGTGGTCCATACCCCAAGGTCGTTGGCTGCTGCCCACCCATTACGAACTGGACCCGGCGCTGATTGCCAAGGCCATAGCACACCGTTTGTCCCGGCTGGAGCTGCCCGCGGATGTGAGGCAGGGCATGGCCCAACGCCTTAAGCACATCCGCAATCGGGAGGAACTTGGTCACACCAAAGCACACCTCAAAAGCCACCCTACACCCACCGAGCGCAAGCCCTATTTTTGCTCAGGTTGCCCACACAACACCTCCACCCAAGTGCCGGAGGGCAGCCGCGCCATGGCAGGCATTGGTTGCCACTACATGACAGTTTGGATGGACCGTAACACCTGCACCTACACGCAGATGGGCGGCGAGGGCGTTCCGTGGATCGGCCAAGCCCCCTTTACCACCACCCAGCATGTATTCGCCAACTTGGGCGATGGCACCTATTTCCATTCTGGCATTTTGGCCATTCGCGCCAGTGTGTCAGCCGGGGTCAACATCACTTACAAACTGCTGTACAACGACGCAGTGGCCATGACGGGCGGCCAGCACATTGATGGCACGCTGACCGTGCCGCAACTGACCCGCCAGTTGGACGCAGAAGGGGTATCGCACATCGTTATCGTCACTGACGACGTGGACAAATACGCCGAGCGGGATCCAACCGACCACATGGCCGAAGGCGTGCCCATTTACGACCGGGCCGAGCTGGACACCATTCAACGCCAAATGCGCGAGATGAAGGGCACCACCGTCCTGATTTACGAACAAACCTGTGCCTCGGAAAAGCGCCGTCGCCGCAAACGCATCAACCCCGAAACTGGGCAGCCGCTTTACCCCAACCCGCCCAAGCGCGTGGTGATTAATCCACGTGTGTGCGAAGGCTGTGGCGATTGCTCCAAACAATCCAATTGTTTGTCGATTGAGCCCTTGAGCACAGAATGGGGTGTTAAACGCACCATCAATCAAAGCACCTGCAACAAAGACTACAGCTGCCTACAAGGGCTTTGCCCCAGCCTGGTCACCATCGAAGGGGGCGACCTGCTGGAGCACAGTGGTCAGGTTTCGGCCAGCATCGATACCCAGTTTGCCCAAGACATGCTTGCTCTGCCTCAACCCCGGTATGACTCTCAAGGTGTTTATCGAATCCTGATCAACGGCATCGGCGGCACAGGCGTGGTCACCATTGGGGCATGGCTGGGTATGGCCGCCCATTTGGAAGGCATGGAAGTCAGCGTGCTGGACATGGCTGGCTTGGCCCAAAAGGGCGGGGCCGTGTTTTCCCACCTGCAACTCGCACCACGCGGGCAAGCCATTGCATCACCCAAAATCGCCATTGGCGAGGCTGATTTGCTGATTGGCGGCGACAAAATCACCTCCTCACACCCCAAAACCCTGGAGTTGTTGAAAGAGCAAGCCCATGTCGTTCTGAACACCGACACCCCGCCCACAGCTGACTTCATCCACAACAACACTTGGGCCGTGCCCATTGCCCTGCTCAAAAATGACCTCAACCGCGCCCTTCACAACCCACAAGCCCAATTGCGTGAATGGAATGCACAAACGCTGATGCAACAACTGCTGGGTGACACGGTGTATGCCAACGCATTTTTGTTGGGTATGGCATGGCAGCAAGGCTGGGTGCCTTTGCCCGAGTCGTCCATTCTCAAGGCCATTGAACTGAATGCCGTGCAAGTCAGCAAAAACACCCTTGCTTTTCAGTGGGGCCGCTTGGCAGTGGCCCAACCCGACAAAGTGCACCAAGTCCAGCAGGCCTTGTGGAACGGTGGTGCGCTTAACAATGCCGCACTGGCTGATGCTTCACTGGCTGGGGTTGAAGAAACCCCTGAACACATGTTGACGCGCCTGCATGCCGACCTTCAGGCCTACCAAAACAAAGCGTATGCCGACGCGTTTTTGAATAAAATTCAGCCCCTGCGCACCCAGTTTGAAAATGCCGCGCACCTTCACCTCTGGGTTAAGCTGGCTAAAACCTATTACAAACTACTGGCATTCAAAGATGAATTTGAAGTTGCCCGCCTGCACACCGATGCCACATGGCAGCATTCTACTTTGGCTCAATTCAAGCCCAAAGCCCGCATGGTGTTTCATTTTGCACCCGTGTGGTTAAAGCCCGAAGGGCAAAATCGACCCAAAAAGATGGCGGTGTCAGCAGGTGCGCAGCCCATGCTTAAGCTGTTGGCCCGCTTCAAGTTTTTAAGGCACACCGCTTTGAATCCTTTTAAGTCCAGCCCTGAAGCAATCAATCAGCGTGAAATGGTACAGTTGTTTGAAACATGGCTTGAAGTCATGCAGAATGAAGTCCTTGCTCATACAATCGCGTTCGAGCAGATCGAAGCCTTATTGAATGATTTTGCTGCGGTGAAAGGTTACGGTCAGGTTCGACTCCAATCATTTCACTTGGTAATAGAAAGGTTGCGCCAAAAAATCAATGGCGCTGCCGCAAAACACACAAACGCTCAGGGCCATGGTTGATTCAAAGTTAAAGAAGAAAACAGTAAAAAGGGCGGGCAAGGTATTGTCGGACGCGCTGGTGCCCGACAGTCAGTGGGAAATATTGGGTCAAGCCTGCATGGTCAACGGCAAAACCGTACGCCTGCGCCAATGGCCCACCCGCTATGGCGACATGCCCAGCACCGAAGACATGCACGAGCGGATTGAACAGCTCTCTGCCCGGCTGGACGAATTGCTAACCTGCCTGTTTGCCCAAGGCCGCCAAAAGCTGTTGGTTATTCTGCAAGGGGTTGACACTGCGGGTAAAGATGGCGTGGCCCGGTCCATCATGCGGGATGTTCACCCCATGTCCCTGCGCATGGTTTCATTCAAAGTACCGTCCTTGGCTGAAAGTGCGCATGATTTTCTGTGGCGCATTCACCCCCAAGTGCCGGGCGCTGGGGAATCGGTTATTTTTAACCGCTCGCATTACGATGGCGTCATCATGCCCCTTGTGATGAGCGACCCAGGTACCGATTGGCTTGAAATGCATGCCCGCCAAGTCAATGATTTTGAAGCATTGTTGGTGGAGTCAGGCACGACAATCTTGAAGATTTTCTTGAACCTGTCGCGTGAAGAACAGCACCAGCGCTTGGTAGACCGTTGGGAAAGCCCTCAAAAACGCTGGAAGTTGACAGAAGCAGACCTACACGCCGGTGAAAACTACAGCCTGTATTCAAACGCCTACGAGCGAGTTTTGGAAAAAACCTGCACCAAGCATGCACCCTGGTGGATTGTGCCTGCAGATCACAAAGGCTTCCGAAACCTCATTACAGCTGAGATTTTGGTAGGCACTTTGGAAAGAATGGGACTGGCTTGGCCCGAACCCGACCACGCAGTGCAAAAAAGCGAATTTTGGAAGAAAGCAATCTAAGGGGGCTAAAGGTGCTTTAGCCCTGCCTGATTTTACGCAGGGTTTCGGTGGTGGAGCGTTCGTGCTCAAATTGAATAGACACCGCGCGGCCACCCCAATCAATCACTTCCTTGGCTCCAACCATTTTTTCGACTGGCCAGTCACCGCCTTTGACCAACACTTCAGGCCTTGAGGCCAGTATCGCATTCAGCGGTGTGTCTTCATCAAACCACGTCACCAAAGCCACACAATCCAAAGCGGCCAGCACGGCCATGCGGTCCAACTGAGTGTTAATGGGGCGGTCGTCGCCCTTGCCCAATCGTTTGACAGACGCATCCGAATTCACCGCAACAATCAGGCTGTCTCCTTCTTGCGCTGCTTGGTCCAAGTAAGTCACATGGCCACGGTGCAACAAATCAAACACCCCGTTGGTGAACACGATGACCCCCGGCAACTGGCTGGCTCTCAGCTCCAGTTGTTCAGGGGTGCACATTTTTGATTCAAAGCGCGGGTGTTTGCCTTGGGTGGTCATTATTTGCTCATTATTTGCTCATATTTGCACATTGAGCCTTAGTCATGCCGCCGTGGTCTCAGCCTCAGAATCACCCGCCGCCAACATACGGCTGGTAATTTCCTTGCGGTAGCGATTCAACTCTTGCACAGACTCAAATGTGCGCTCAAACAGCGACCCCATGTTGTGCAAAATCCGGTCAATCACCTTCTTTTCCCACACCGCATCAAAATTGATTTGACCGTCCAGCCAGTTTTCCAGCCAATCCGGGTCTGGCAAGCGGCTTTGTACGGTGTCATTCGGGAACAAGTCTTTGTTCACATGCAAATTCGTGGGGTGCAAAGGCTTTTGGGTGCGGCGGGCAGACGCCATCAGTACGCCAATTTTTGAGAATGCAGCGCGCGCAGTGTCGCCTGCCTCTTGCAGCGCTTTTTTCATGTAACGCAGGTAGGCACCACCGTGGCGGGCTTCGTCTTGCGAGATGATTTTGTAAATCTGTTTAATCACAGGTTCAGTGTGCCAATCCGATGCGCAGCGGTACCAGTGATTCAAGCGGATTTCACCGCAAAAATGCAGCATCAGCGTTTCAAACGGTGGGGCTGGGTCAAACTCGAAGCGCACCGCATGCAATTCTTCTTCAGTGGGCACCAAGTCGGGCCTGAAGCGGCGCAGGTATTCCATCAGCACCAGTGAATGCTTTTGCTCTTCGAAAAACCAAATCGACATGAATGCGGAAAAATCGCTGTCATGCCGATTGTCTCGCAAAAACATTTCCGTAGCGGGCAGGGCCGACCACTCGGTAATGGCGTTCATACGAATGGTTTGTGCTTGTTCTTCGCTCAGTTTAGACGCGTCAAATTGGTCCCACGGAATGTCCGTGTCCATGTTCCAACGCACAGATTCAAGCGATTTGAAGAGTTCTGGGTATAGCATTTTGCTTCCGCCTAAGGCCACGAAGTGATAGTAACAAATTGGATTTTACCAAGACATGTCATGTATGACATGAATATTTGGTGACAAGTTCAAAATAGCGTGCACAAACGTACACCTCCAAGCACTTGATCCGATTGCTATGGGGTCACCCGAGTTATTCCCGAGTCACCCCGAGTTAAGCCGCCCGCTTTTTGATCAAGCGCATCAAACCGCCCAGCACCGGAATTTTTTCATACAACTCTTCGGCGGTATCCCAATAATCACGGTGAAAAGTCACCTTGCCTTCGTCATTGAACTCCAGGTGCGACGAGCCCCTTACGCATTGAGTTTCGCCTTTCTTAAAGCGATGCATTTCAAACAGAAAATCCCAAGCAATAAACACCTGCTTGCCTTGCTCAATCGCGGTGTGCACCACAAAGCGCGGGTTGATGACATGCACAAACATGTCTTGGAAAATACGCCGAATATCGATCACTGAATTGACTTCGTTGAAAGGGTCTTTGAAATAAGCCTGCAACACGTAAAATTGATCGATTTCCCGTGCCGTGTCATCGGTCAAATGCTCAAAGAAATCAATCAACTTTCGCAAATGGGGCGACAAATGCGACCTGTCCAACTGGGCCATGCGTGGGCTGTTTGAAGTTGCAGAATTCATGCTGCTTACACCTTTGCGTCTGTGGACAAGTTCTTCTGGTTTTTACCCGCTGTAATTTTTTTAACCGCTGCAAAATACAGGCTGTAAGGCAACACCCGCAAAAACCGCAGGCTGCGTGTAAATGCCTTGGGGAAATGAATTTCAAACTCACCGCTTTCCAAGCCGTTCACAATTTCTTGTGCTGCCACTTCGGCAGTAATCAAAAATGGCATCGGGAAGGTGTTTTGGCGTGTCAGCGGGGTGTCCACAAAGCCCGGGTTCACCACACTCACCCCTATGTTTTTGGGTTTCAGCTCCATGTGCAAAGCCTCCGCCAAATTAATCAACGCGGCCTTGGTTGGGCCATAAGCCAAAGAGTTGGGTAAACCCCTGTAACCCGCCACGCTGGACACCATCGACAAATGCCCGCCGCCTTGCTTGAGCAAGGTGGGCAAAATCGTGTCCAAAATATTCATGGTGCCGTTCAAGTTCACATCAATTTGTTGGCGCACAGCTTTCAAATCAAAAGTTTCAACCGACATTTCAGAATAAGTACCCGCCATCACCACAATCAGGTCAACGCCACCCCAGGCTTCAATCAGGCGTTTAAAAGCGTTTTGTACCGATGCCAAATCCACAACATCCAAAGGCTGGGCCAAGGCGTTACTCATGTTGGCCGCCAATTTGTCCAGCTTGTCTGCACTGCGGGCCGACACCATCACGCGCGCACCGCGGTGGTCTAGCTGATGGGCCAAGGCCTCGCCAATGCCAGTGGATGCGCCAACAATCCACACCCGTTGCGTGGACCAGTCTTTCAGTTTTGGATTAAATGACATGTGTTTCTTTCCCAATCAAATTCGTTTATTGGTCTCTTTTCCTGAAGCTCAAAATCACGTCACCCAAGCGGAACCCAAACTTGCTCATGGTGGCGCGGTTCAGCATCGTTTTGTCATCCATCAAGTACATCCAATCATCAAACTGCACCTCGTACACCTTTCCATCCACAGGCAGGTTCAGGGTGTATTTCCAGTTCAACGCATTGCCCGCAGCCTCGCCATCCGCTTGGCCTTTGACATCATCGGCTGTACCTATATAGGAGTCGCCTTTTTTCACAATGGTCCACACGCGTTTGGATTTTGTGCCGTCCGAGTAAGTGAAGTCCTCATCCAAAATGCCCTTGTCGCCGTCCCAAGTGCATTTCATCACCACAGTAAAGCGATTTTTCACCTTACCGGACCGGTCCTCAAAAACGCCCCAAGCATCAATGGTGCCGTTGAAGTATTCCTTCAAGTCCAGTCGTGGTTTTTCCATTTTGTAGTCAGAAACCACTGGGCCAGATGCACAGCCCGTCAGCATCAGGCCTGCAGGTGCAGCCAAGCCAAGCCACAGCGCGAACGAGGAGCGTTTGGCAAAATTCATTGCGCCCTTGGAAAATTGTTTCAACATGGAATGGATCCTTTGGTTCGAATAGCTCGATTTAAAATAACAATAGCCACCATTTTGAGCAAGCAAGGCAGCAGGGCATAGACCCAAATCAAAGGGTCGTTCGCAATTTGGCCCATCAAACTCAGGCTGCGAAAAGTTTCCGATTTACTGTCTGCCGCCGAGTAACTAAACCACTGTAGCGTACCCAAAGCAAATGTGGGGGCCAAGGCCAAGTTGAATTTGTTAACCCAGTTCCACAAACCAAAATAGGTGCCTTCGGTTTGCCCTTGCTCGCCGTTGTCTTGAATAAGCCGGGCCACAATGGCTGCGGGCAAGGACAAATCAGCACCCAGCGAGATGCCAGTCAGTACGCACACCCCAAGGTAGCCATATAAATCACCCTCTTGCAGCACTACCACCAGCACAAAGGCTGGAATAACGGCCACCATACTGATTAGCCAGGCCTTGGCCAAGCCGATTTTGCCACCCAGCCACACCCAAAACACGGTGGATGCTGCGCCCACCAAAAAGTAAACCGCCAACACCCATTGGTCTGAATCGCTTAAACCCAAACGGTCGCGCATGTAAAACGGCACCAAGGTGGCGGGTAGTGCTGCAGCCAAGCCGTTGAATAAAAATACCGTCATCAACTTGCGAAAGTTGGTGTGGCTTAGTGGCTTAACCACTTCAGCCAATCCATGTTTGAATTTTTGCCCCATGCTTTGCAAACCGCCGCTGGCAGATTCCACTGCCGCAGCACCCAAGGCAGCCCCTTTCTGCAAAACACTCAGCCCGGCGGTTGCTGGCTTGGGGGCAAGCAGCAACAGCAACAACATGCCAAGCAAAAGCATTCCGCCAAAACCGCTGAAAATCATCACCGCATGGGTTTCAAGTGAAAAGGACACTGCAAACACAACGCCCAAAATGCCAATGCCTTCGCGCACAGCCACAAAGGTTGAACGTTCTTTGTCGGTGTTGCCAAGCTCAGCCCCCCAGGATTGGTATGCAATACTGGCCAAGCTGTAACCCAAGTGCACCACAATCAGTGAGGCCATCAAGCTGGCTGCATACTCAATCGGCTTGTCCCCAAACGGGAAAAACACGCCGTACATGCCGCACAGTAAGAATGGGAAAGACAATGCCACTGGGAAGGCGTAGCGGTTGGTTTTGCTTTTGCGCTTGTCCACCCACAGGCCAATCAGCGGGTCCAGCACTGCATCTAGAAGCCTAGACAACAACAGAATCGCACCCACCCATGCTGAAGGCACCTCCAGCACACGCGAATACAAATAAGGAACTTGAATATAGATAGGCACAGCCACAGCGCCAAGCGCCCAGCCCAACAAGCCATAATAAAAAAGTGCTGCTGGACGTGCGCTTGTTTTGCTTTTCATGTGGTTTTCATGTGCTTATATTTCGGATTTAGCGAAGACCAATCAACTTCTTGCGTAAATCAGGCTCACTGGTTTTGGTGTCAAGCCAAATGCCCATGAACGAGCGGGCCAGCTCCATGTCACTCACCGCGGCCAAAGGCTTGCCATTGTGGAAAAATTGCATGGCTTTACCCGGCAGAAAAAGCGCTGAAAGGGTGTCGCCCTTCTTGATGTTGGGGAACACTTCCGCCAGTTTTTTCTCCCACGCCTTCAGCTTTTCATCGGAGTTGCCACCCAGTTTTTCCATTTCCTCGCGGCTTTGCTCAGCAATTGCTGCGCCTTCGAAATCACGGCCGTATTTCAGCTCCAACCAGCTGGGGTGTTGTTTGTAGTCAAACTGGCTACCTGCCACGCTTGACCACAGCTGCGCATCGTACACATGCAGCCCAAACCAAGTGAACTTCGAATTGCCCAGCTTTTTGGCTTCGGGTATTGAGGTTTTAACAGGCTCGGGCAGGCCATCAGCCGCCATGCTCACGGCTGGCAGCACAAGCAGGGCACTGGTGCTCAGTAATAGCCCAGTCAGCAAACGGCTCAGGCCGAGTTGAACACTGTTGAATCGTAGGGCGGCCATTTTTTTACTGAATAATTTCAAGCTTTTTCCAAATAAAATTGGTACACATCCGTGCTTTGGTAATCAAAGCCTGCTTCGCAGTAGGCTAGGTAAAACTCCCAAGTGCGCACAAAGGGCTCATCAAAGTTTTGGGCCATTACATGGTCCAACTGGCTCATGAAGGAAACCCTCCAACGGCGCAAGGTTTCGGCGTAGTCTTTACCGAACGCCTTTTTGGACACCACCCGCAAACCGTGCTTTTCTGCCAGCTTTTCAAATACAGTCGGCGAGGGCAACATGCCACCCGGGAAAATGTATTGCTGAATAAAGTCGGTGGACTTGCGGTAGCGGTCAAACAACTCTTCATCAATCGTAATGGTTTGAATGGCGGCTTTGCCACCTTTTTTCAACAGGCGGCTAACCGCTTGGAAGTAAGCGGGCCAGTATTCCTCGCCCACAGCCTCAAACATTTCGATGGATGCAATGTGGTCAAACTGGCCATCGCAATCACGGTAATCTTGTAAGCGGAAGTCTGCCTTGGCACCCAAGCCCTTTTGGTCAAGCCTTGTTTTAGCATAAGCCAGTTGCTCAGTCGACAAGGTTAGGCCTACTAGGTTTGCGTCTGCAGAACATGCCTTCTCAGCAAAACCGCCCCAGCCACACCCAATTTCCAGCACAGATTCACCTGCTTTGGGCTTGAGGTAATTCAACATGGCTTGGTATTTGGCGTGTTGCGCTTCTTCGAGCGACAAGCTTGTATCGCCGTCAAACAAGGCGCTGGAGTAGGTCATGGAAGGGTCAAGCCACAACTGATAGAACGGGTTGCCTAGGTCGTAATGGGCATGGATGTTCTTTTTCGCTTGGGCTTTGGTGTTGCGGTTAAACCAGTGCTTCACCTTGTAGGCCAAGCCACCCAAAAAACTGCCGTAAATCATTTTTTCAACCGCATTGCGGTTTTCAAGAAATACGCCCAGCAGTGCAGCCAAGTCATTGGTTTCCCAATCGCCGGCGATGTAGGATTCTGCAAAGCCGATGTCGCCAGACTTCAACGCCTTGGTGCACACATTCCAGTTGTGAAGCCGTATTTGCGCAGACGGTTTGTCGGTGTCTTCACCAAACAAAATGTGCGAGCCCTCAGGCGTAATCAAGTCCAGCCGGCCTCGTTGAAGTTTGGTTAACAACTTCAGGGTCCATTGCGCGGAAGAGGGCGCATGGCTGGGTAGCTGGAATTGGGGAAAACGGATAATGGCTTGATTCATACCTGCACTTTCGCTTGTGTCAAAGGTTCTTTAGGGGGTGTGGGTTTGCCGTAGAAGCGGGCACCTTTCCACCACAATTTCACAGCTTGCCAGTGAATTTTTACAATTATATTCACAGAAAACCACCCAAACCGGGCTAGTGTTTTAAACCACAGGCCAGCGGTCGGTGCGAGTAGTTCGCCACTGACGCTGGTTGTGAGCTGCAATTGGTTATCGTCATAATAATCGATCCGAGCCAAGCTGCGGTCGATTTTGTCCATAAATCTGAATTGGTACTGGCCGGAAACTGGGAAGAAGGGTGACACATGGAACACTTTTTCAGCCTCCATGGTTTTGCCTTTGTTGATGACTTCACCCGGCTCGCCTTTCAGCAGGTAAAAATGCCGCTCGCCAAAAGTGTTATTCACCTCGGCCAAAATCGACAAACATTCAGCCTTGCTGTTGTGGAAATACCAAAAGCTAACTGGGTTAAACACATAGCCCAGCACCTTGGGGAAGGTGTGCAAATGCACTTCGCCATCCAGTGTCAAGCCAGATTCCCTGCACACGCGGGCATGCAAGCTTTCAACCAGTTGGGGCAAAGTTAGGCTGTGTTGTTCAAAGCCATAATGTTTGGCCTGTACCGACACCAAACCTGCTTGGTCAATTTTGGGCAAAGCCCCCTTGTAAGCCGCGTCGGCGGTGGGGCTGAATATGAGCCGCACAAAGCAAGCACCCGTGTTAAAGCCGTTGGGTTTTGGTTTGTTGCGCTGATGGCGAACTTGGCCCCAGGCCAGCTTTACATCTCTTAGAGTAAAACTGCCCAAACCGCTTGCCATTACGCCACCAACCGGCTGGGTGTGGGCAGGTCCATCAAGGACAAATCTTTTTTGATGGCTGCTGCTGCATTCAAGCCGGAGGTGTGGCCGTCTTCATGGAAGCCGTACTTCATCCAAGCGCCAGCCATGTAAACACCGTTCAAGCCTTGCAAATCAGTCAATACTTTTTGCGCTTGAATGGCCGCCACATCAAACACCGGGTGGCTGTAATGGATTTCGCGGTACACCTTTTTCTCATCTGGCATGATGATCGGGTTTAGCGTCACAAAAATGGGCTTTTCGACAGGCAGGGGTTGCAAGCTGTTGGACCAATAGGTCACTGACACGCTGGGTTGCGGGTTCAGCACATCGCTGAGGTAGTTCCAAGATGACCAGGTGCTGCGGGTTTTGGGCATCAGTGCCACATCGGTGTGCAGGTAGGCCACATTGGGTTGATAGGCAATGTGCTTGAGCTGAGCGGATTGTGCCTCGTTGCCTTGTAACAACTTCAAGCTTTGGTCGCTGTGGCAAGCCATCACCACGGCATCAAACTCAAGTGCGCCCAATTGGCTCATCACCACAGGTTTGCCTTGCCCAGCCTGAACGGCCGTCACCTTCACCCCTTTGTGGATAACGGGGATGTGGGGAATCATTTTGTTGACGTAGTTGCGCGCGCCATTCTTGACGGTCCACCATTTGGGCCTGTCATTCACCTGCAGCAAGCCGTGGTTGTGGCAAAACTGGACAAAAGTTGCAATTGGAAAAGCCAACATTTGTTCGGTGGGGCAGGACCAAATGGCCGCCGCCATCGGGATTAAATACCAATCGCGAAACTGTTGGGTGTACTTGTGTTCAATCAGGTATTCGCCCAGGTTTTGGCTGGCCTTGCTTTCAAACAATTGAGCTCGGCTGGCATCGGCCACCATCGCAGTGGCTTCTTTGTTAAAGCGAACAATATCCAGCAGCATCAACAAAAATTTGGGGCGAAACAGGTTGCGGCGTTGCGCAAACACGGTGTTCATGTTGGTGCCTGCCCATTCCAAGTTCAGCTCGGGCAAGCATACAGAGAAGGACATGTCTGACATCACTGTCTCCACATCCAAATCCTTAAACATTTGAATCAAATTGGGGTAGGTGCGTTCGTTGTAGACCAAAAAGCCAGTGTCAACTGCCACTTGCTTGCCTTCTACTTCAATATCTACTGTGTTGGTATGCCCGCCAATGTAGTCATTGGCTTCAAAAAGTGTAACTTCGGCCACGTCACGTAGCTTCCAAGCCGCAGTAAGCCCTGAAATGCCGCCACCCACCACGGCCACTTTGGGCTTTGCGCCCTCTAATTTTGTAGTCATTTTTTACTCGAAATATACTGCAATTAAGCTTTTAAGGCAGGATCAGGCTAAGTACCCGGTTCCCTGATAAGGTTGATAATCCTAACCCGAAAAGGTTCCATTTATGGCGATAAATATTCATTCGCCACAAATGGAATCGTGCCTTCATTTTTAAAGGCACCTTTGCCAGTTACTTTGCAGCTGTTTTGCGTTTGTCGTGTTCAATCCATGCCACAGCTGAGTGGTTGTGAATGGACTCGAAGTTCTCGCTTTCAACACGGAAACTTAACACCTGCTCGGACTGATTCAGTAGCAAGGCCACATCGCGCACCAAATCTTCCACAAATTTGGGATTGTCATAGGCGCGTTCGGTCACGTACTTTTCATCTGGGCGCTTGAGCAAGCCCCACAATTCGCAGCTTGCAGACTCTTCCGCCATGCGGATCAAGTCCTCAATCATCAAATCAGGACCGGCCAAAGCATCAATCGTGATGTGTGATCTTTGGTTGTGCGCGCCGTAGTTGGAAATTTTCTTGGAGCATGGGCACAGGCTGGTGACTGGCACCACGGTCGTCATCCAATAATCAGTGCCTTTGGGGGTGCTAACCGCCTTCAAAGTCACTTGGTAGTCCAACAAGCTACTCACGCCGGAAATGGGCGCGGTTTTGCGCACAAAGTACGGAAACTTCATGGTCACCGTGCCTTCTTGGGACTCAAGGCGGTCCAGCATTTCCACCATCATGGTGCGGAATGTGGGCTGGTCCAGCGGTTCGGTGTGTGCTTCCAAAATTTCTAGGAAACGCGACATGTGTGTGCCTTTCACATCGGCAGGCAAAAACACAGTCATTTCCACATCCGCAACAGAGGGCTGCACGCCGCTTACTGATTTAACGGTGATGGGGTACTTGATGCCACGCACGCCCACGCGTGTGATCGCTAGGTTGCGAAGGTCTGCGCGTGATTGTTCATCGGGCAGGAATAGGCTTTCGGGTGCGTTCATGGGGTAAAACTCCGTGTAAGGGTACACACAGCCACATGGCTGGGTGCTTAGTGCCTTTGA
The DNA here is from genome assembly GCA_029866125.1 of Limnobacter sp. Classification (GTDB taxonomy): domain Bacteria; phylum Pseudomonadota; class Gammaproteobacteria; order Burkholderiales; family Burkholderiaceae_B; genus Limnobacter. Next base: position 42,381 of record JARWZZ010000001.1, on the reverse strand, counting down.
CTCTGACTGATTGAGGGCCAAAATCTGTAGGTTGCTCTCGGTCGGTATAAAACAATGGTATACCTATCGACCAAAGCATTTTTGTTTAAGTTTGTACCTACACAAACTCAATTGTGTTTACCACAAACACCGTTTTATGATGATTGTTGATTTGCCAGGCGGCACCCAAATACAGGGTGAAAAACTGGCTGTAAACACCGCAAACCTATCACTCGTGTGAGGTGTGTAGGTCTTCTGAACTAAATGTGAGTGGGAAAATTTCCTTAAATAGTAGACAATGTCAATCGAACGGCTAAAAGTTCGCTAAATCGATTATTGTTTGACCTAGACAAAAAGTCAATTTGTCTTAGACAAATTAAAGCTATGGTTTCAATAGTCCAAGCCTTCCATCCAGTTTGAGCATTTTTCTATGAACGAGCGCGAGTATTTGAACCAGCCATCTTTTTCGATTGCTGCTGTAGAAAGAGACACTGGTCTTGCCAAGGACACCCTCAGGGTTTGGGAAAAGCGTTACAACTTTCCCGAGCCCCATCGCGATGCTTACGGCGAGCGTTTGTATCCAATTGAGCAAGTCGAAAAGCTTCGGGTCATTAAGCGCTTAATGGACAACGGACATCGGCCGGGAAAAATCATTCCGCTTAGCATTCAAGAACTTGGCGAGTTGGCTGAAGCCAGCAGCGCGGGGTCTAGGGTAAGCGTGCCTGCAGACTCGCTGGACGAGTTGAAAGGCTACATGGACATGATCAAACGCCATGATGTGGATGATTTCCGCCAAAAAATGTCACGTTTGGTGCTTAGCATGGGCCTACGCCGATTTGTGGTGGAGGTCGTTGCGCCTATGAACGGCATGGTGGGTGATGCATGGGCTCGCGGTTATTTCGAAATTTTTGAAGAACACATTTACACTGAAACCATTCAAGTGGTGCTGCGCAACTCAATCAGCACTGTGTCCACCTCCAGAAGCCTTCCCCGTGTTTTGCTGACCACATTGCCTAGCGAGCTGCATGGTTTGGGGCTGCTTATGGCAGAGTGCGTTTTCGCTATGGAAGGCGCCCAATGCATCTCCTTGGGTACCCAAACCCCAATTTACGACATTGTGCGGGCCAGTGAAACTCAAAAAGTGGACATCGTGGCTTTGTCTTTTTCGGCTGTGCAAAGCTCTCAAGGCGTACTTGATTCCATCAGTGAGCTGCGTGCCAAATTGCCCGAGCGAACCGAAATTTGGTGCGGGGGAGCCTCCAGCGCTTTGCGTAAGCGGGGGGCAACAACGTTTACGCTGCTATCCAGTTTGAACGACATTACCGACTCGATTGATGATTGGAAGCGCCGAAACGCTCACCGATACAATTAAATGGGCTCTGAATTCAAAGGCAATAAATCCTTCCTGCCCAGCAAACCTTGTGTGGGCTGCGGTAAACCCATGACTTGGCGTAAAAAATGGGCCAAAAACTGGGATGACGTGAAATATTGCTCAGAAGCATGCCGCAAGCCCAATAAAAAAGCACCTTGAGCCACAATAACTCACCCAGTTTCATCCCTCTTTAGAAGTGCTATTCCCATGCTGCACCCCCGCTCAAACCATGCTGTTCTCGTTTTGGGTGATCAACTCAGCCTAGACAACCCGGCCCTTCGCCTGCCAGAGGGCTGCCAGCCTTCCGATGTGAAGGTGTTCATGATTGAATCTGCTGCCGAGTCCACTGTGGTGTGGGTTCATAAAGTACGTATTGCCTTGTTTTTATCAGCCATGCGGCACTTTGCAGACTTGCTTCGTCAGCAGGGCTATCAAGTGGTGTACAGCAATTTGGACGAGACGGGGTCGCTTTCCTTGGTTGAGCGTTTATCCGAATTGTGTACGCTGCACAACATTCAAGCCCTGAAGTTGGCCGAGCCGGGTGACTGGCGGCTTGAACAAAGCTTGGTTGAGCTTTCCAAAAGCAAAAACCTGCCCATTGCCTTTTTGGAAGACAGCCACTTCATGTGCAGCCGTGCCCAGTTTGCAAAATGGGCCTCGGGTTACAAACAAATGCGGATGGAGTATTTTTACCGCGAAATGCGCAAGCGTTATCAAGTGTTGATGGAGCAAGGTGGGCCCTCAGGTGAGCCTTCGTCAGAACCGCTGGGTGGGCAATGGAACTTTGATTCAGAAAACCGCAGCGCATTCCCCAAGACTGGGCCCGGCCAGATTGCGCCGCCCGCCCAATTTCCGCCAGACGACATGACCCTTCAAGTGCTTGCAGAGGTGGAAGCTCGTTTTGGCGACCACCCGGGCGAGTTGGCACACTTTATTTGGCCTGTGAATCGCGAGCAAGCGCTGCACGCCTTGGCCCAATTTATTCAAACCCGCTTGTGCAATTTTGGGGATTACCAAGATGCAATGTGGACCAATACGCCTTTTGGCTGGCATTCGCTGGTCTCGTCTAGCATTAACTTGCATTTGCTGGACCCCCGCGAAGTCATTGCAGCGGCAGAGCAGGCTTACCGAAAGGGCAGTGCCCCGCTTGCGGCAGTGGAAGGTTTTATTCGGCAGGTGCTGGGTTGGCGCGAGTTTATTCGCGGCGTGTATTGGTTGGACATGCCCAAGATGCGGCAAGACAATTTTTTGAAAGCCGACCAGCCATTGCCCCAATGGTTTTGGACCGGCAACACGCAGATGGCTTGCATGAAAGATTCCATCGGCCAAACCCTAAAATATGGCTACGCCCACCACATTCAGCGCCTCATGGTGCTGGGCAATTTTGCCCTGATGGCGGGTGTTGTGCCCCAGCAGGTGGAAGACTGGTTTTTGGCGGTGTATGTGGATGCGGTGGAATGGGTTGAGCTGCCCAACGTGGCTGGCATGGCGCTGTTTGCCAACGGAGGGCGATTCACCAGCAAACCCTACATTGCAAGCGGGGCCTACATCAAACGCATGAGCAATTACTGCGGCAATTGCAAATACAAATCTGATGAAAAAACAGGGCCGCGCGCCTGCCCAATGACCACGCTTTACTGGGGCTTTTTGGACAAACACGAAGCCATGTTGAAAGGCAACCCACGCACGGCGTTGATGGCAAAAAACATTTCCCGGCTGGGTGATGAACAGCGGCAAGCCCTGCGTGATCAGGTGCAGTTCACCCTGAAAAACATCGAGTCGCTTTGACTGTGCTTGGGCAGCGTCAGTACTGAGCTAAACTAATAATCTGCCAAATAAGTTGCCCAATCATTTGTCCACAGCGCCCAATTTGTCGGGTTTTAAGCCCGACGCTTTAATTTCAACCTTGCCCAGTCGCATCCAAGTGTATGTGGTGGGCGGTGCTGTGCGCGACGAATTGCTGGGTCGCCTCAAGTCCGACCGAGATTGGGTGCTGGTGGGAGCCAAGCCAGAAGATTTGCTGCCCTTGGGTTTTAAGCCTGTAGGGGCAGATTTCCCCGTGTTTTTACACCCACATACCCAAGATGAATATGCCCTAGCGCGCACCGAGCGCAAGTCTGGCCATGGGTACAAAGGCTTTACTTTTTATGCCAGCCCCGACGTTACGCTGCAAGACGACCTTGCCCGCCGAGACTTCACCGTCAATGCCATGGCAATGGCCGCAGATGGAAGCGTAATCGATCCATTTAACGGATTTTCAGATTTAAATGCGGGTGTCATGCGCCATGTAAGCCCCGCGTTTGCTGAAGACCCACTGCGCATTCTGCGATTGGCGCGCTTTTTGGCCCGATTCACCACCTTCAGCGTTGCAGATGAAACACTATACCTATGCCGTCAGCTGGTTCGCTCCGGCGAAATTGCGCATTTGGTGCCCGAGCGTGTGTTTACCGAGTTGAACAAAGGCATGTCCGAGCCCATGCCCTCACGCATGATTCAATTGTTGGTGCAACTCCAAGCTTGGCCAGTGTTGTTGGATAAGCGAGCCATCAATGAGCGAGCCAACAATGAGCGAGCCAGCAATGATCGAACTAGCGATGACCGAACTCCCCATGATTTAGAACCAAAGTTTGGGATGTTCAACCCGAGTGCCGACATTTTGCTCCAGTTGAATGCCCTGCAAGGCTCAGCCACCACTCTTGCCGAAGCCCGTTGGGTTTACCTGCTGGGTTGTTTTGAAAAACCTGCAACCATCGTCGAACTGGCCCACACCTTACGCATGCCCAGCCAATTGGCGGATGAAGCACGAGTGGCTGCCCAGGTGCAGGCCTTGGTCGGTGCTTTGAATAACAGGCTCGGTGGCATGATGTCCCTTGAGTCTAAAGCACTATTCATCGAGTTATTCAGCCAAGTTGATGTGTACCGCAAACCCGACCGCTTGTTGCGGGTATTGAGTGTTCTGGAGCAAATTCCATCTTTCAGCATCAATGGCGGGTTTTCAGGTCAAAGTGGTCAGACAGAGCCAGTCAACTGGGCGCCTCGGGCGCTTGAAATCATGCGCCAGGCTGCGCAGCAGCTACTGTCCGACTCTTACAAATCGGGGCTTCGTCAATTTATGAAGGGCCATCCGGGTGTAAATCCCGCTGATTTGGTGGCACAGTTCAGGTCCGACTGGGTGGCGCAACTGCTGCAAGCTTGAATTGCTTGGTACAATAGAGGGCTCGAATCCAACTTTAGCCTGCTGCCTAGCAAACAATTCAGTCCTCAGTCCGTTGGCACGGTTGATGGATTGAAGCGCCGCCAGAGTAGGCCCACCACCATGCTTCCACAACAAAGAAACACACTCATCGCAGCTTTCGAAGCCGCCGCCACTGCCGTATTGGGCGAGCCCTTCACCGGAAAGGTTATTTTGGACAAACCCAAAGACCCTTCCCACGGCGATGTGGCTTGTAACTTGGCCATGCAAATTGCAAAACCTGCCAAGCGCAATCCGCGCGAGTTGGCCCAGCAACTGGCCGAGCATGTGCAAACCAACCCCGCATGTGCGGCTTGGGTGCAAGCGGTGGAGGTGGCTGGCCCTGGTTTCATCAACGTGCGTTTGTCCGCGCTGGCCCATGCTGCCGTGGTTGAGGCTGTGTTGTCGCAAGGCGAAAGCTATGGCCACAGCACCGCCCATCAAGGCCAAACTGTATTGATCGAATTTGTGTCGGCCAACCCCACCGGCCCTTTGCATGTAGGCCATGGCCGACAAGCCGCTTTGGGCGATGCAATGAGCGCCGTCATGAAAACCCAGGGTTGGAAAGTCCACAAAGAGTTTTATTACAACGACGCCGGCGTGCAAATTCAAACCTTGGCGGTGTCTGTTCAAGCACGCGCTCGTGGTTTTAAGCCGGGTGATGCCAATTGGCCTGAAAATGCTTACAACGGCGACTATATTGGCGACATTGCCCGTGATTTCCTTGCTGGCAAAGAAGTGCGTGCTGCTGATGTGGCCCCTGTCAAAGCCTCTGGTGATGTGGAAGACTTCGAATCCATCCGCTTGTTTGCAGTGGCCTACCTACGCGCCGAGCAGGATTTGGACTTAAAAGCGTTTGGCGTGTCATTCGACAACTTTTACCTCGAAAGCTCCCTGTATTCCGACGGCAAGGTGGAAGAGGCTGTGGGCGCCATGGTGTCCAGCGGCAACACTTACGAGGAAGGTGGTGCCTTGTGGCTGCGCTCCACCGATTTCGGTGACGACAAAGACCGCGTGATGCGCAAGTCCGAGGGCGGCTACACCTATTTTGTGCCAGACGTGGCCTATCACATTGCCAAGTTCCGTCGCGGTTTTGGCAAGGTGATTAACGTGCAAGGCAGTGACCACCACGGCACCATCGCCCGTGTGCGCGCTGGCTTGCAAGCCGCTGGCAAAGCGCTGGGCGTGGGTATTCCAGAAGGCTACCCCGACTATGTGTTGCACAAAATGGTCACAGTCATGAAGGGTGGCGAAGAGGTCAAAATCTCCAAGCGTGCCGGCAGCTACGTCACATTGCGTGACCTGATTTTTTGGTCAGGCGGCGTGGAAGAGTCTTTGCCCATGCAAGATCAGCCCGAGCAGCTCACCAAGGGCCGCGACGCGGTGCGTTTCTTCCTTGTGTCTCGCAAAGCAGACACCGAATTTGTGTTTGATGTGGACTTGGCCTTGTCGCAAAGTGACGAAAATCCGGTCTACTACGTGCAATATGCCCACGCGCGTATTCACTCCATCTTGCGTCAGTGGGGTGGGGATGTGGCGTCCGTTGCCGCAACTGGCACTGAAATACTGAGTGCTCCCTCTGAAATTGCGCTGATTAAGCAACTATCTGCGTATGGCGATGTCCTAGAGAAGTCATCCAGCGAACATGCTCCGCACCATATAGCGTTTTATTTACGCGATGTAGCAGGTGCATTTCACACTTTTTACAACGCAGAGCGTGTGTTGGTGGATGATGTCGCGGTCAAACATGCGCGTTTGGCTCTGCTTTTGGCGGTGGCCAGCGTCCTTAAAAACGGCTTAGCCGTCTTGGGTGTTTCCGCGCCTGTCCAAATGTAATGCAATAAGCCGCTAAAACCCTTATATCATCAGGGTTTTAGCGTCGTTTTTGAACACGTCAAAGCTGATTAAAGCTTTGGCGATTTGGCTTACCCTTTGGTAACATGTAGGGCTAGTCGTACAAAGGTTTTGCATGAACGCACCACTCATACTCAATGCTCTGAAACAGCCTGCAAGCGAGACTGCTCGTTTGCGCGAAATTCCCTACAACTACACGTCCTTTTCTGACCGTGAAATTGTGGCGCGTATTCTGGGCGAACGGGCGTGGAACATCCTCCAGCAACTGCGTGAAGAGCGCAAAACTGGCCGCTCTGCACGCATGTTGTTTGAAGTTCTGGGGGACATCTGGGTCGTTCGCCGTAACCCTTACCTGCAGGACGACCTGCTGGACAACCCCAAACGTCGTCAAGCGCTGATTGAAGCCTTGTTCCATCGCCTCAGTGAAATTGACCATCGTCGTCAAGACACCTCCGAAGCCTCTGATGATGCCGAGCGCAGCGCCATGGTCCGCGAGCTGTTGGCCGTCGCTGAACGCGCTGTGTTTGACTTTCAAAAAGAATTTGAAGAAACCGGCATGCTGCGCACCCGCGCCAACAGCGTGTTGGGTAAGCACACCGCCAAAGACAACATCAAGTTTGATGGCCTGTCACGCGTGTCCCACGTCACCGACGCAACCGACTGGCGCGTCGAGTACCCGTTTGTGGTGCTTACGCCCGATCGCGAAAGCGAAATCCCCGGATTGGTCAAAGCTTGTATTGATTTAGGGCTGACCATCATCCCACGTGGAGGCGGCACGGGTTACACCGGCGGCGCAGTACCACTGACAGCCATGTCCGCAGTCATCAACACCGAAAAGCTTGAAGACTTGGGCGATGTGGTGTTTGAGCGCCTACCCGGTGTGGACCAAGATTACGCCACCATTTTCTCTGGTGCCGGTGTGGTTACCAAACGCGTGTCCGAAGCGGCCGATAAAGCCGGTCGAGTGTTCGCTGTTGACCCCACTTCCGCAGAAGCCAGCTGCATAGGCGGCAACGTGGCCATGAACGCAGGCGGTAAAAAAGCCGTGCTGTGGGGCACCGCCTTGGACAACCTTGCCTCTTGGAGAATGGTTGACCCCGAAGGCAACTGGCTGGATGTCATTCGGGTTGATCACAACCTGGGCAAAATCCATGATGCTGCCCAAGCCACCTTCGATCTGGTTTGGTCCGATGGTGGCCAGAAACCCGGCGCCGTAGTCCTGAAAAAAGAAACTTTGGTCATTCCCGGTCAAACCTTCCGCAAAGTGGGTTTGGGCAAGGACGTGACCGACAAGTTTTTGGCTGGCCTGCCCGGTGTGCAGAAAGAGGGCTGTGATGGCTTGATTACCTCTGCCAAGTGGGTTTTGCACCGCATGCCCCCGCATGTGCGCACGGTGTGCTTGGAGTTTTATGGCCAAGCCCGTGAAGCAGTGCCCAGCATTGTTGAAATTAAGGATTACCTAGACGGCGCAGGCAAAGCGCAAGGCGCCTTGTTGGCTGGCCTAGAGCATTTGGATGAGCGCTATTTGCGTGCTGTGCGTTACAGCCCCAAATCCAAGCGCGGCGCCTTCCCCAAAATGGTTTTGATTGGCGACATTGTTGGCGATGACGAAGATGCAGTGGCACGTGCCGCCTCTGAAGTGATCCGCTTGTCCAATGGCCGGTCTGGCGAAGGTTTTATTGCAGTCAGCCCCGAAGCTCGTAAAAAGTTTTGGCTTGACCGTTCACGCACGGCTGCAATTGCACGCCACACCAACGCGTTCAAAGTCAACGAAGACGTGGTAATCCCCTTGCACCGCATGGGCGAGTACACCGACCACATCGAGCGCATCAACATTGAGCTGTCCATCAAGAACAAGCTCAAACTGGTTGCAGCCTTGCGTAGCCGCTTGGAGCAGCCCCTTGCCTTGGGTAAGAGCGATGATGCCGATGTGGACACCATGTCCCATGAAGAAATCATCGGGGATCGCATTGCGCGCTCTGATGAATTGCTTGAGCAGGTCCATGCACGCTGGAGCTGGTTGCTCAGCAATATGAACATGCCTTTGGCAGACGCACGCCCGATGTTGATTTCATTGGGAATGGGCGAGATAGAAGGCGAGTTGAATGCCCGTTTGATCAAGCAGCCCGATGCAACCCTGTTTGATGTGCTTCAAGACCGCACAGTGCGTGTGTCTTGGAAGAAGGAAATCCGTGCCCATTTGAATCGCATCTTCACTGGCGGCGTCTTTATGCCAGTGATGGAAGCCTTGAAAGAGACTCACCAGCAAGTTTTGCGCAGCCGTGTGTTTGTGGCTTTGCACATGCATGCGGGTGACGGCAACGTACACACCAACATTCCGGTCAATTCCGACGATTACAACATGCTGCATGAAGCCGAAGAAACGGTGGATCGCATCATGCAAATCGCACGTGATTTGGATGGCGTAATTTCTGGCGAACATGGTATTGGCATCACCAAGTACCAGTACTTGACCGATGCAGAGCTCAAGCCGTTTCAAGACTACAAACAGCGTATTGACCCCGAAGGCCGCTTCAACAAAGGCAAACTGCTGCCCGGTGGCGACCTCACCAATGCGTACACGCCCAGCTTTAACTTGATGGGCCACGAAAGCCTGATCATGAGTCAGTCTGACATTGGCTCCATTGCCACCTCCATGAAAGACTGCTTGCGTTGCGGCAAGTGCAAGCCCGTGTGTTCAACCCACGTGCCCCGCGCCAACCTGTTGTATAGCCCGCGCAACAAAATTTTGGCGACGTCCCTGTTGATCGAAGCTTTCTTGTACGAAGAACAGACCCGCCGTGGTGTGTCCATCAAACATTGGGAAGAGTTCGAAGACGTGGCCGACCATTGCACGGTGTGCCACAAGTGCTTAACGCCTTGCCCGGTTGACATTGACTTTGGTGATGTGTCGATGAACATGCGCTCTTTACTGCGCAAAATGGGTAAGAAAAGCTTCAACCCCGGCACAGCCACGGCCATGGCCTTCCTGAATGCCAAAGACCCAGCCACCATCAAAGCCATGCGTATGGGTATGGTGGGTGTGGGCTTCAAGGCGCAGCGTTTGGCTCACAAAGTGGGCAAGGCCTTGGGGTTTGTTGATCGTCAAACCGGTAAGCCGCCAGCAACTGTGGGTAAGGCGCCGATTCGTGAGCAAATCATTCACTTTATCAACAAACCGATGCCAGGTGGATTGCCCAAGAAAACAGCGCGTGCTTTGTTGGACATTGAGGATGCGGATTACGTACCCGTTATTCGCAATCCCAAAGTGACGCAAGCGGATTCTGAGGCTGTGTTTTACTTCCCCGGTTGCGGCTCTGAGCGTTTGTTCAGCCAAGTGGGTTTGGCCACACAGGCCATGTTGTGGCACGTCGGCGTTCAAACTGTTTTGCCGCCCGGCTACCTGTGCTGCGGTTACCCACAGCGGGGTACCGGGCAGGCTGACAAGGCTGAGAAAATCATCACGGACAACCGGGTGCTATTCCACCGCGTGGCCAACACACTGAATTACCTCGACATTAAAACCGTGGTGGTCAGTTGTGGCACTTGCTACGACCAGCTGCAGAATTATGAGTTTGACAAAATTTTCCCCGGCTGCCGAATCATCGACATCCACGAATACCTGATGGAAAAGGGCGTCAAGCTTGAAAATGTGACGGGTACGCAGTACATGTACCACGAGCCTTGCCACACACCGATGAAGACGTATGACTCCATCAAGGTGGTCAACGAACTGATGAACAGTGACATTCAAGGCAAAAAGATCGAGAAAAACGATCGTTGCTGCGGTGAATCTGGCACCTTCGGTGTGTCACGTCCTGATGTGTCCACGCAGGTCCGCTTCCGCAAGGAAGAAGAAATGCGCAAGGGCGCTGACAAGGTGCGTGAAGGCATGGCATCCGACACACCGGTCAAAATTCTGACCAGCTGCCCGTCTTGCTTGCAAGGTTTGAGTCGTTACAGCAACGATGCGAATGTGGATGCGGATTACATCGTGGTTGAAATTGCAAAGCATGTGTTGGGTACCCAGTGGCTACCTGATTATGTGGCGCAGGCCAATGATGGTGGGATCGAGCGTATTTTGGTCTAACTCGGTTTGAGCTTGTGTTGCTGCGTTGCTGCACAAGCTCGATAGACCGGTGCGTATGTGTTTTGTCGCTTGTTGCTGCCTTTTTCAGGCGTAAGCGCTCGCCCCGTGTCGCTTGATGCTGCTGATTCCTTGCTGCCTCTTTTAATCGCAATCGACAGACCGGAACGCTTGGTGCCGCTTGTTTCCGGGCTCCATAGCGTTTTTAGATTAATCGTTATAGATGTGTTTTGTCGCCCGGCGCGTCCCCTGAAGCGCTTATCCGGTTCTGCCTGATTGCGCTTGCGCGGCAGCTTGGGGCGGTGACAATGCTGGCGGCATCGGCAAGCCCGTTCATTGTGACCGAGCCACCAGCGCGATTCAAAATGCCACGCCCGGCGACAAAACACATCTGCACAGAACAATCTAACCCTGCATCGGCGCCGGGGAATAAGTGGCATTAAGCGCGGGGGCCGGGCATATTGAACGAGCCAATCTGAATATCTCCACCAGCCCGCCCAACTTAACCGATGCAGCGACCGACGTCGCAACCGAAGATGCAGCGAACGAAGCCTAGTACGCAACTCAATTCAGATTTACAATTCAGACCTACCCACCGAAGCCCAAATCGAGCGCAAATTGACCACTCAATCCAACTCCAATTGTCCCCTTTGCAAAGACTCAGGCGGCGACTTGATCTACAAAGCGAACAAGTACCGGGTAATTTGGGCGGATGAAGCGCTATACCCCGGCTTCCTGCGCGTGATCTGGAACGATCATGTTCGCGAATTTTCAGACCTCAGCGATGAAGATCAAACCCTGTTGATGAAAGTGGTCGTCAAGCTAGAGCGATTTGTGTTGAACGACATGCAAGCCGACAAAAGCAATGTAGCCACCCTTGGCAATGTGGTGCCGCATTTGCACTGGCATGTTATTCCACGCTTCACTGACGACGCCCATTTTCCGGCGCCAGTTTGGGGGGCGGCCAAACAAGGTGGAGGGCTCTCATCGAGGCAGAAACTTATTCTGACTGACAAAGACATGCTGATCCAGCGGCTGGCTAAACTGTTGGGTGGTAACTAAGTTTCTACACTGTTAAGCGTTAACTGCCACGCTGTCTTTGGAGGTGTTTGAAGGGAATTTAAGCGGCGATTTGCAAGCAGGCAAATGAATTTCAAACGTACTACCCACTTGCGGCGTACTGGTAATCAGCAACTCGCCATCATGGCGTGACACCACATGTTTCACGATTGCCAAGCCCAAGCCAGTGCCGCCTGATTCGCGTGAGCGGCTGCGGTCCACCCTGTAAAAACGTTCAGTCAGCCGTGGAATGTGCTCGGGCGGTATGCCAATGCCCGTGTCTTTCACTCTAAAGTAGGCCTGCTTGCCTGTGCCCAGTTCACTTCCCATGCTGCCCAATTCAAGGGTGATTGTGCCGCCATCTGGCGTGTAGCGCACAGCGTTCGTGGCGATGTTTAAAAAGGCACTGTACAGCTCCGCTTCATTGCCTTCGCAATACAAGTCGGGCTTGATTTGCACCACATTGATTTGGTGCTTCCCGCCAGAAACTTGAACCGCTTCGTCCACAATCCGTTGGGCCAGTGCGCTGAGGTCAACTGGTTCACCATCGCCTTGCGGGCTGCCTGATTCCAGCGACGACAAGGTCAGCAAGTCTTCCACCAAGTTCTGCATGCGTGTGGCTTGCCCGTACATCAGGTTGAGGTATTCGGTGCGTTGCTCTTCGCTCAGGGGTAAATCTCGAAAAGTTTCCAAAAACCCGCTCAACACCGTCAAAGGGGTTTTAAGTTCATGGGACACATTGGCGATGAAGTCCCTGCGCATCCGCTCCAGCTTTTCTAGCTTGGTAACGTCGCGAGTAAGCACCAGCATTTGCCCATCGCCATAACTCACTGCTTGAATGGACAATATTTTCTGGTTGTTACGGGGGGCACGCATCACCAAAGGCGCGTCCCAACTTTTACTGGACAGGTATTTTGAAAAATCGGGGAATCGCACCAGGTTGATCAATGGCTGACCGATGTCGGTGCTTAACTTCAAACCCAAGTGCTTTTGCGCGGTGCCATTGCACCAAATAATGTGGCCATGGGTGTCCAGCGTAACCACCCCGTCCGGTAGGGCTTGAGCCGCTGTTCGAAAGGAGGCCAGCGTGTTGCTGAGGGCCTGTTGCTGCCTTTGGTGTAGTTTGAGGTATTTGAATAGTTTGGCGGAAAGGTCGTCCCACCAACCGGCCACCAGGGGCACATTGTCTAGGCGAAAATCGTCTAGCCAACGCAAAATCTTGAGCCCTGAACGGGCCTGCAGAAAGTAAACCCACAAGCTGACCAAAATGGCCCCACCAACCGCCCCATACTCTGGGTCGACCAATGCCCCGACCGCGGCTGCAAACGCCATGGCCAAAGCTAAAAAAACCAGTCGGAAGAAAATATTCAGCATGGGCCTAATGGTACGACAAACAACGACCGGGAAGGGGGTTAGTAGCTACCGACGCTGCTAGTCTGCGTGGCGCTGAAGCGATAACCTGCGCCACGAACGGTCTCAATCAGGTTGTCATGACCAGAAAGAGTGAGTGCTTGGCGCAAACGGCGAATGTGTACATCCACGGTGCGCTCTTCCACAAACACATGGTCACCCCACACTTGGTCCAACAATTGGGTGCGGCTGTGCACACGCTCAGTGTGGGTCATAAAAAAGTGCAGGAGTCTAAATTCTGTTGGCCCCATGTCCAACACCTTGTCATGCCCGGTGATGCGGTGGGTGACTGGGTCTAACTTAAGCCCGCTCACTTCCACCGTATCGTCCGTTAATTGGGGTGCGCGGCGGCGCAGCACCGCTTTGATGCGGGCCAACAATTCTTTGGGCGAGAAGGGTTTGGTGATGTAATCATCCGCCCCAGCTTCCAAACCGTCCACTTTGTCCTGTTCTTCGGTGCGGGCGGTTAGCATAATAATGGGTACGTTGCGGGTTCTGTCATCGGAACGTAACTCGGCTGCAAACTGGATGCCACTTTTGCCAGGTAACATCCAATCCAGCAACACCAGGTCGGGCAACTCTGCGGTCACCAAAGTCCGAGCTTGAAGGGCGTCCATGGCACGCAGTACTTTGTGGCCTGCAAAACTCAGGTTGACTGCAATCAGCTCGGCGATTGCGGGTTCGTCTTCGACGACCAGAATCGTGCTTGACATGTTCTTCTCCAATTATTTTGTCCTTCTCAGTGTCAATACATTAGAGTAGTTCCGTGACAGTAATATGACACCAACATGAAGGTTCATCAAACCGCAACAGTGGATTGGGCCCAATTGGGTGTTGAAAACCCTGCAGTAGGCTACACTTATGGACTTGAGCGCTGTTTTCAGGACTGACCGGACCATGTCACCAAACCAACCCATTCCCACTCGAATTGTTGTGCACCAAGGCTCTCGCAAGCTGGAGGTGGAGTTCGACGATGGCAATTGTTTTGAACTACCCTTTGAATTGATGCGGGTTTACTCCCCTTCGGCGGAGGTGCGCGGTCACGGCCCGGGTCAGGAAACCCTTCAAGTGGGTAAAAAACAAGTCAATGTGGTCAGCCTAGAGCCAGTGGGGATGTATGCGGTAAAACCTACATTTTCGGACGGGCATGACTCGGGCTTGTTTACTTGGGAATATTTGCATTGGTTGGGCAGCAACCACGAGGGCCTCTGGCAGGATTACCTGGCCAGGTTAAAAACGGCGGGTGGAAGCCGCGAGCCCGGTGCACCCGAGAATATTTCCTTGGAAAAAGTAAAAACAGGCGGATGCTCCAGCCACTAATAAAGAGAATTTAATATGAATGACAAAGTCACCGACTTTGGGTTTGAGACAGTCCCCGAAGACCAGAAGGCCAAGAAAGTCGCCGAGGTTTTTGATTCCGTGGCCGCCAAATATGACGTCATGAATGATTTGATGTCCGGCGGCATGCACCGTTTGTGGAAGATTGCCACCGTGCGTGAGGCGGGTGTGCGTTCTGGAATGAAGGTGTTGGACATCGCAGGCGGTACGGGCGACTTGAGCAAAGCTTTTTTGGACAAAGTGGGGCCGCGCGGTGAAGTGTGGTTGACCGACATCAATGAAAGCATGCTGCGAGTAGGCCGCGACCGAATGATTGACCACGGTTTGTTGCCCAAAATGGCCCTGTGCGATGCAGAAAAGCTGCCTTTCCCAGACGATTACTTTGATGTGGTGACCGTGGCCTTTGGCCTGCGCAACATGACTCACAAAGACATGGCTTTGAGCGAAATGCGCCGCGTCATCAAGCCGGGTGGTAAGGTGCTGGTGCTTGAGTTTTCAAAAGTGAATGCGCTGCTGGCGCCCGCTTATGACCTGTACTCATTCAATGTGTTGCCAAAAATTGGTCAATTGGTTGCAAATGATGCCAAAAGCTATCAATACTTGGCTGAAAGCATCCGCATGCACCCCGATCAGGAAACTTTGAAGCAAATCATGCTGGATTGTGGTTTTGATCAGGTTAAGTACACCAACTTCACCGCCGGTGTGGTGGCCTTGCATCAGGGAACCAAATACGAATAATTGAATCCAACTGTGGAACTTGGGGTAAGCGGTCGCTGTCGGGGTGTGCTGCTCGCCAAAAACAGGTTCAAGCAGTCAGTCGGAGCGGGCCAAGTGAGCGGGCCGGGCTCTATAAATTGCTGTCCATAACGGAGATATCAACTTGAACACACGAATTACGCAAGTCAAAGCCATGGCTTTGTCATTGACCGTGGCCCTGTCGGCCTTCACTGCATTCCCTATGGATGCCGAGGCCAAGCGTCTGGGTGGCGGTGGAAGTATTGGTCGCTCAGCGCCGTCTGCTCCTCAAAAGTCAATGCCGTCCAACAATCAGGCCGCGCCGACTCAGCAGCAGGCCACCAAGCAAACTGCTGCGCCTCAACAAGGTGCTCAGGCTGCGCCCAAGCGCAACTGGTTGGGACCCATTGCAGGTATTGCTGCAGGTTTGGGTTTGGCCGCGTTGTTTAGCCACTTGGGGCTGGGCGAGGGCATGGGTACGTTTTTCCTGATGTTGTTGATGGGTGTTGCCGCGTTCTTCATCATTCGTAAAATCATGGGTGCAATGAAGGGGCAAGCCCCTCGTCCCGCCTATGCAACGGGTAATTCAGCAAGTAATCCCGCAAACAATGCAGGCGCTTACAAGCAGTCTTACAGCGACAACACGATGAACCGCCAGCGTCAAGATTACCAAGATGCGCCGGTTGCCCCTGTTCAGCCAGCCGTTCAGCAGCCTAGCTCGAATTCAGGCGTGTCTGCATGGGACAGCTTTGGCAATGCGCAACACACGCAGTCCAATTTTGACATTCATCAAAGCTTCGGCAACAACCAGCAGCCCATCAAGCAGTTGCCTGCTGGGTTCGATGAGTTTGCATTCCTGAACAGTGCCAAGAAGTTTTTCAACATGATGCAAGACCAATTCGACAAGGGCGATTTGAAAGCCTTGGGCGAGTATTGCACAGATGAAGTGTTGGACAACATTGCCATGGATCTGCGTCAGCGTGGTTCACAAGTCAACGTCACCGAAGTTCTTGAGCTGAATGCAGAGCTGATCGGTTTCGAGACCGATGTGGACGAGCAAATCGCAACCGTGGTCTTCACTGGCCAGGTCCGCGAAGCAGAAGGCGCCCCAGTCGAGCAAATCGAAGAAATGTGGGTCATGTCTCGCCCCGTGTCCGGCGGTGGTTGGGTGTTGGCAGGCGTGCACAACCTGTAAATAAAGCGGGTAACACAGGATTTACCGGCTTGTAACGAGGTTGTAACGAATTTGTAAATGAGCCTGGGCACTTGGCCCACAGCTTAAGGGGAATGGCTGGGTTACACTAAGAAAAGTGTATCCGCCATTCCCCGATTTGTTTCAAAACAGGATTTTTGTTTTGGTGAGTTCTTCAACCCCCCCCAATAACCCGTTCTCCGCACTGGGTGGTCTGTTCAAATCGCCACGCGAATTCATCGCAGGGGCATTTGCCTCCTCCTTTGGCACTACCCTAGGCACTATGGCCTGTTTGGTGCTTAACCACCTGCTGGACCAACATCGCAGTGCCAAATTCAAACTTCAAGCCGAGGCTGGAAAAGTCGTCGCTTTTGAAATCAAGCCTGTACGATTGGCCTTAAGGGTCAATGAGAAAGGCTATTTTCAAGCAAGTCGGCCAGTGTCCGGTGTGGAAGCACCTGTGGACACTGAAATTGCGATGGATTGGGCCGATTTGGCTGGTGCCGTCAGGGCGCCGGGCAGCGCGGGGCGCAAGGCTAGAATTTCAGGCGACATGGACTTTGCCCAAGTGGTGGCCGGTGTCATCACGGACCTGCAATGGGACCCTGAACATGATTTGGCCCGAGTCATTGGAGATGCGCAGGCCATTTGGGTCATGAACAGCCTCACAGCCATTGGCACTAGCCTTCAAGATGTTATTGCCCGCTTTAAAAACAACCTGCGCGAATACGTGGTACATGAAAAGTCCATGACCCCAACGCCTTCCGAGTTCGAAGGGTTTCGATGCGACATTGCGCAGTTGCGCGACGACCTTGCCCGCTTGGAAAAACGCTTGGAAAAGTTGGGTCCGGCATGAAAATCAAACGGATCTACAAAATAGCTTCAGTTGTACGTCGCTACGGCTTGTTTACCATTGCATCCGATTCCATTGAAAAGCCTTGGATTAAGTTTGTACTCAAGCTGCTGGCCGGCAGTGGTACGGTGGTGGTGGCTTCACGCGGGGAGCGTATTCGCCGCGCACTCGAAGATTTGGGTCCTATTTTCGTTAAATTGGGGCAATTGTTGTCTACCCGCCGCGATTTGTTGCCAGAAGACATTGCCGATGAATTGGCCAAGCTTCAAGACCAAGTCCCACCCTTTGACTCCGCAACAGCAAGTCTGCTGATTGAGTCCAGCCTGGGGCGCAAAATCGACGACATGTTCACTGAATTTCAGTTTGACCCAGTGGCCAGTGCGTCAATTGCGCAAGTGCATTTTGCAAAACTGAAGTCAGGCCCCCATGCAGGCAAAGACGTGGCCATTAAAGTACTGCGCCCCGAGATGAATGTCATCATTTCCAAAGATTTGGAGTTGATGAAAATGGCGGCAGGCTGGATCGAGAAAATTTCATCCGATGGCAAGCGCTTAAAGCCCCGTGAAGTGGTGGCCGAATTCGACAAATACCTCAACGATGAGCTGGATTTGATGCGTGAGGCGGCCAATGCGTCGCAGCTGCGTCGCAATTTTTCAGCCGCAACCGGCAGCGGGCATTTGCTCAAAGTGCCTGAAATGTACTGGGAGTATTGTTCCCGAGACGTGATTACCATGCAGCGGATGCGGGGTATTCCCATCTCTCAGATTCAACGCCTCAAGGACAACCACATTGACCTGAAAAAACTTTCTCGCGATGGCGTGGAGATTTTCTTTACCCAAGTGTTTAGGGACGGTTTTTTTCACGCAGACATGCATCCAGGTAACATTTACGTGGGTGACCACGGCGAGGATTTTGGCCGTTACATCGCGCTGGACTTCGGTATTGTGGGCACCCTCAGCGATGTGGACAAACAATACTTGGCGCAAAACTTCATCGCCTTTTTTCGTCAAGATTACAAACGCGTGGCTGAGCTGCATGTGCAGTCGGGCTGGGTACCCAAAAGCACCCGGATTGACGAGCTTGAATCAGCCATTCGCGCGTGTATTGAACCTTATTTTGACAAGCCGTTGAAAGAGATCTCGCTGGGTAACGCTTTGAAAAGCCTTTTCCAGACTTCACGTCGATTCAATGTTGAAATTCAGCCTCAGCTGGTGCTGCTGCAAAAAACCTTGTTGAATGTGGAAGGCTTGGGCCGGCAATTGGACCCCGACCTAGACCTCTGGAAAACAGCCAAGCCGTACTTGGAAAACTGGATGCATCAGCAAATCGGTTTCAAGGGTTTTAGCTCCAATTTGCAGTGGGAAGCCGCACAATGGGCTCAAATTCTGCCCAGTTTACCCCGTTTGGTGCATCAGTCCCTGACGCAGTCCAATGGAAAGGTGGATGGGCAAATCGAGCTATTGGTGAAGCAGCAAAAGCGCCTGAACCGTGCCATGATTTGGATGGTTGTGATGTTGGCTGTGATGTTTGGCGTCATTTCATTTGAACTGCTGTGGCCTTACTTTGCCGGCCACATTGAGCCAACCCTATTGCACAATAGATAATTCATAATTAAAACGAACTCATTAGAGTCGAAGATCCAAAGTCGGATCACCATCTCCTGTCATTCTTGCCTATAATCCGGAAATTATTTCCGCCTTATTCATCACTCTTGCAAGAAGGGTTTTGTCATGTTGCTCGCGTCAGTGGTTGCTTACCTGCTGTTTTCAGTGATGGTCGGCTTGTTTGTTGCTCGTAATGTCTCTTCTTCAACAGACTACGCGGTGGCGGGTCGAAATTTGGCCTTGCCTGTGGTTACAGCCACCGTGTTTGCCACATGGTTTGGTTCTGAAACCGTACTCGGTATTTCATCCACATTTGTAGAAGAGGGCCTGGGCGGCATTGTGTCCGACCCCTTTGGCGCATCGCTTTGCTTGATTTTGGCGGGGCTGTTTTTTGCCCCCAAGCTTTACCGGCTGAATTTGCTCACCATCGGCAGTTATTACCGGGTGCGTTACAACCGGTTTGTTGAAGTGGCCTGCTCGATCTGCATCATCGTCAGTTATTTGGGCTGGGTGGCAGCACAAATCAGTGCGTTGGGGCTTATCTTTTCGGTCATCACCAACGGTGGCATTACCAAAGAAATGGGCATGATCATCGGCACAGCGATTGTGCTGACCTACACCTTATTCGGTGGCATGTTGGCAGTGGCGGTGCTGGACTTCATTCAAATGTCGGTCATTTGTGTGGGCCTTATTTACATTGCTTATGTGGTGTCTGGCATGACGGGCGGCGTGGGCGCTGTGGTGGACCACATGGATGCAGCCGGTAAATTGCAATTTTTCCCCAGTGAGTTTAAATACGAGCTTTGGGTGCCGTTCATTGGTGCCTCGGTGACCATGATGTTGGGTTCTATTCCCCAGCAAGACGTATTTCAGCGTATTACCTCTGCCCGCAACGAGAAGACCGCCGTTCGCGGCGCCGTATTGGGTGGCTCACTGTATTTCTTGTTTGCATTTATTCCTGTGTTTTTGGCATATGGTGCAACCATGATTGACCCCGCCAAATTCAATGCAATCTTGGCTGAAGACTCCCAGTTGGTCCTTCCCACTTTCATTTTGGAGCAAACCCCAGTGTTTGTTCAGGTGGTCTTTTTTGGTGCTTTACTGTCGGCCATCATGAGTACTTCCAGTGCTACGTTGCTGGCGCCATCCGTGTCCTTCGCTGAAAACATTGTGAAAGTAATTTTCCCGAACATTGATGACAAACGCTTTTTGTTGATTATGCGTGTCAGCGTATTTGTGTTCGCTTGCATTGTTTTGGGCTTTTCATTGAACAGCAATGCGTCCATCTTCGAGATGGTTGAGCAGGCCTATGAAATTACGCTTGCTGCGGCGTTTGCACCTCTGGCATTTGGCCTGTTTTGGAAGCGAGCCACCACCCAAGGCGCCACGTTTTCAATTATCGCGGGCTTGACCATGTGGTTAACTGCCAAGTTTACGGTGGACACCGACATTTGGCCCCCACAGCTTTTGGGCTTGTTTGCGGGTATTGCTGGCATGTTGATCGGCTCTTTGCTGCCACAATGGATTGCACATCGCCCCCTGTTGCGTGATGGCAAGATCCATTCCGCAGTAGAATCACACATCGACATGATTGACCACAACCTACCTTGAAATATCTCACCATTGAAGACACCATCGGAAATACACCGATGGTGCAGTTGCAGCGAATCCCCGGTAAAGCCAACTCTTTGCGGGGCAACGTAATCCTAGGCAAGTTGGAAGGCAACAACCCAGCGGGTTCGGTCAAAGACCGCCCCGCCATTTCCATGATTAAGCGTGCCGAAGAGCGGGGCCAAATCAAACCCGGCGACACCTTGATTGAAGCCACATCCGGTAACACCGGTATTGCCTTGGCGATGGCGGCTGCCATTCGTGGTTATCGTATGGTGCTGGTCATGCCAGAGCATTTGAGTATTGAGCGCCGTCAAACCATGCGGGCTTTTGGTGCCGACATTTTGTTGACTCCAGAAAAAGGCGGCATGGAATACGCGCGCGATTTGGCTGACCAAATGCGAGACCAAGGCAAGGGCGTCATTCTTGACCAGTTTGCCAACGAGGACAATCCGCTAGCCCACTTTGAGACCACTGGCCCAGAAATTTGGCGCGACACCCAAGGCACCGTGACTCATTTTGTTAGCGCGATGGGCACAACAGGTTCCATCATGGGCGTGTCACGCTACTTGAAAAGCCAAAACACGAATGTTCAGATTGTAGGGGCGCAACCCAGCGAGGGTTCACAAATACCAGGTATCCGCAAATGGCCTGTGGAGTATTTGCCCAAGATTTACCACCCCGAAGGTGTGGACCGTGTTGAAAACGTGAGTCAAGCCGATGCAGAAAACATGGCCCGGCGCCTGGCTGCTGAAGAAGGCATTTTCTGCGGCATTTCTGCCGCAGGTGCTGCTTGCATCGCTTTGAGGGTGGCTGAACAAGTGGAAAACGCAACCATTGTGTTTATCGTCTGCGACCGGGGTGACCGTTATTTGTCGACGGGCGTATTCCCGGCTTGATTTGGTATTTGAGCACGTCGGCTGCGCAACTCCTCAGCCAGTTGAAGCACGGAGGTTGCGTAGAACGACGAGCGGTTGTACCGCGTCACGGTGTAAAAGTTTTGCCCGCCCACCACATACGTGCTGGGTTTTTCACCGCGTACCAGTTCCACCAAAGCCAGTTTTTCTTCAGTCAACACAGGTTTACCCAGTTTCAAGCCCAGTTGGGACATGGTTTCTGGCAAAAAGGTAGGCAAAATGTCGGGTGCCAGTAGGGTGGGCAAATCCACATGCTCCCGGAACTCTACAGGTACCAACGTCGCAGTACCCGGTTTCCAGCCATGCACTTTCAAAAAATTGGCCACGCTAAAAATGGCGTCCCGCCGGCTGTTGAATAGGTCCACAATCCCGTTTTCGTCCCCATCCACTGCAAATTGTTGCCATGAGCTGGGCATAAATTGCCCCAAGCCGATTGCCCCAGCGTAGGAGCCTTTCACGACAAGGGCATCCAAATGCGTGTTTTCGCACAAGTCGATGAATGCAGCCAGCTCGGCCCTGAAAAACTCTGAGCGGTCCCGCTGCCCCTGAGGGTAATCAAAGCCCAAAGTGGCTAATGCATCCAGCACGCGGTAATTGCCAATGTGTTCGCCGTAAATGGTTTCAACGCCAATAATGGCAATAATCACTTCTTGCGGAACCCCAAACTTGCGTTCGGCTTCTTGCAGTGTGGCTTCATTTTCAGACCAAAACTTCAAACCTTTGCGGATTCGTATGGGTTCCACAAACCGGGACCGGTACACATCCCAGTTTTTTACAGTGGGTGTTTTCGGTGGACGTACCGCATTGACTACGCTGGGGATGAATTGGGCCTGAGACAAAATATCCAATGTGCGTTCGATTGGAATTTTTTTGTCTGCGGCCAGTTTGGCTGCCAGCTCAAGCGCCAACGGGTTGTCGGCATAAGTTTTTTGGGGTTTGGCAGTTTGTGTGTTTTTTGGGGGTGTGTCTTGTGCAGTACTGACTGCGCAGGCCGAAGCCATCAAGCAGGCCAAGCCCAATGCCAACAGGCGCCGTGTTGTGGGCTTAGGTGCGTTGGGGGTGCCCGACGCGGTCGAGGCTGAAGAAATACAGTTGGATATAGGAAGCATAAAGATAAAAAACTTAAATCGTCAAAATGGAAGTTAAAAAAACCGGCAACAAAAAACAGGCAACATCAAGCCGCCACGCAGTGTATAGAGTAATCCATCCCAAGCCAGCTTGGGGGGCGTGATTCGGGCTGGATTCTGTGATTCAATGATAAGAGTGATTCAACCCTAATCTTCAACACAAACGCGCAAGAATGACCACGGCTTACATCACCCACCCTGATTGCCTGTTTCACGACACAGGCCCCGGTCATCCGGAAAATGCCGGTCGCCTCAAAGCCATTCAGTCCCGGTTGGAGTCATCCGAAATTTGGCCGCTTTTGGTGAAAAGTAAGGCCCCGCAAGCGCCATGGCCCGCCATCAGTGCTGTGCATGACGCGGCCTATGTGTCCAAAATTCAATCCATGTTCCCTCTGCGGCAAACCAAAGCGATTGATGGAGACACGGTGGTGTCCGAGTTTTCTTTGGAGGCTGCACTGCGGGCAGCGGGGGCTTGCATTCATGCGGTGGATTTGGTCATGTCCCACGCGGTAGATAACGCTTTTTGTGCAGTACGCCCACCGGGCCACCACGCCACTGTTGCACAAGCCATGGGTTTTTGTATGTTTAACAATGTGGCAGTTGCTGCACAACATGCAATTGATGCGTACCGGCTTGAGCGGGTTTTAATCATCGACTTTGATGTGCATCACGGCAATGGCACGGAAAGTATTTTTGGCAACGACCCGCGTGTGTTGATGTGCGGCAGTTTTCAATCGCCTCTTTACCCTTATAGCGGGGGTTTGCAGGGGCCAGCCAACATGAAGAACTGCCCGCTGCCGCCCGGTGCGGGCTTGCATGAGTTGCGGGCGCAAATTCAAACCCACTGGCTGGATGCAATTGATCATTTCAAACCCCAATTGGTGCTGGTGTCTGCGGGTTTTGATGCCCACATCAATGACCCCTTGGCCAATTTACGTTTTACAACCGAGGATTACGGCTGGTTGACTGAATTTGTGATGCGAGTGGCCGACGCCTATTGCGACGGAAAAATTGTGAGTACGCTGGAGGGCGGTTACGACCCCAATGCCCTTGCAGACTCGGTGTTGGCTCATATGGAAGCGTTGCTGGGCGCGGCTTGATGCGCTGGAGTGCCTGCCGGGTGCAGGTAAGGGTCTTTCGGGGCGCGGGTATTGGGAGGGGGCAGGGGCTTGAGTGCAAATGTGACCAAATCCAGCACTTGGCGTCTAGATTTCAAGTGTAATTTACTCAACTCCATTTCCTTGTCAAACTCGATGCAGGCTTGTTTAAGGTTGTGCATTGCAGCCCTTTGCGCTTGATGACGATCCAGAATCTCGTGCCTCAACGCGGACTCAATTTGAGGCGGTAGGCGTAAAGTTTTGTAGGCGGTGACGGTCCTGTCTTGCGCTATGCACAAGTCATCGAACCGTGTTAGGTGCTCTAAAACGGTTTCCCTATGCCTTTTCAGAAGGGTTGCTGATATTTCCAGCGCCCTTAGATTGCGGTCTAATGGAAAGGGGCTTTGAACGGCTTTCAATTGTTGATGGGTTTGCCCCAAGTTTTCAACAACTCGTTTGAACGGCTCTTTTTGGTGATCAATGTAACTTCGAATGTCCAGAGGAACGCCTCTAACCGTATCCTTTAGATCCCTAATATCCGGCGTAATTGTAAAGTGGGGCATGGTGCTTTTCACTTTTTATTGTTGGTGCATGATGCATGTAAGTAACCGGGTTTGTGGATTAGTTCGTGTTGGTGCCAGGGGCACTTGCTGCCTGCTCCAGCTTTGTTACAAATATTCGCTTCAGTTGCCGTGAACTCTTTGCATCGCTTCATGTTTGCGTGTAAACTTTCAAAAAAATCGAACGATCGTGCGTTTTTATAAAATTCGTTTGTAGAAATTCGTTTGTATAATTTAGAGACCGATTGATTAATCAGGGGATCAGTTCAATGAAAATCCTAGTTGCCGTAAAACGAGTGGTTGATTACAACGTGAAAGTACGCTGCAAAAGCGACGGCACGGGTGTGGATATCGCTAACGTAAAAATGTCCATGAACCCTTTTGACGAAATCGCTGTTGAAGAAGCGGTGCGTTTGAAAGAAGCGGGCGTTGCCACCGAAGTGATTGCTGTGTCTTGCGGCCCCACGGCCTGCCAAGAAACACTGCGCACTGCCGCAGCCATTGGCTCAGATCGCGGTATTTTGGTAGAAACGGATGCCGAGTTGCAGCCTTTGGCTGTGGCTAAAATTTTGAAGGCCTTGATTGCCAAAGAAGGCATTGACCTGGTTATTCTGGGCAAGCAGGCGATTGACGATGATTGCAACCAGACAGGTCAAATGTTGGCTGCATTGGCCAATTTGGGCCAAGGCACATTTGCATCCAAAGTGGTTGTTGCAGACGGCAAAGTCAACGTCACCCGTGAAGTGGATGGCGGTTTGGAAACAGTGGCCTTGTCACTGCCAGCCGTTGTAACAACGGATTTGCGCTTGAACGAGCCACGCTATGTGACTCTGCCCAACATCATGAAGGCCAAGAAAAAGCCCATCGACACCGTCAAGCCAGAAGACTTGGGCGTCGATGTTTCCCCTCGCATCAAAATGTTGAAAGTAAGTGACCCTCCCACACGTTCAGCCGGTATCACCGTGCCAGACGTAGAGACACTCATCAACAAATTGAAAAACGAAGCCAAAGTAGTTTAAGGCCAAGGACCGAAGGAGAAACAACATGTCCGTACTCATTCTTGCAGAACACGACAATCAATCCATCAAGCCAGCAACGTTGAACGCGATTGCCGCAGCGCAGAAAATTGGTGGAGACATCCATGTGTTGGTTACTGGCAGTGGTTGTGCCGCAGCCGCAGCAGCCGCAGCAAAAGCCGCAGGCGTGGCCAAAGTGTTGGTGGCAGACTCCCCATCACTGACTGACCAGTTGGCAGAAAACGTAGCCACACAAATTTTGGGCATCGCCAGCAACTACAGCCATATTTTGGCACCGTCAACCAGCGTGGGCAAAAACGTATTGCCCCGCGTGGCTGCATTGCTGGACGTGGCTCAAATTTCCGACATTATTTCAGTGGTCAGTGCAGACACTTTCACACGCCCCATTTATGCCGGCAACGTGATTGCAACTGTGCAGTCTTCTGACAGCATCAAAGTCATCACTGTTCGTACCACAGCGTTTGACGGTGTGGCTGCTGAAGGTGGCTCAGCCGCCATTGAAAACTTGTCTGGCGTGGCTGACAGCGGTAAATCCACATTTGTGGCTCGCGAAGTGGCCAAGTCAGATCGTCCAGAACTGACAGCGGCTGGCATCGTGATTTCCGGTGGTCGTGGCATGGGCTCTGCAGAAAACTTCTCAGTGTTGAATCCTCTGGCTGACAAGCTGAACGCAGCCATTGGCGCATCACGCGCAGCCGTGGACGCTGGCTACGCACCCAACGACTGGCAAGTGGGCCAAACAGGCAAAATTGTTGCCCCGCAGCTATACATGGCTTTCGGTATCTCGGGTGCGATTCAGCACTTGGCCGGTATGAAAGACAGCAAAGTGATCGTGGCCGTGAACAAAGACCCCGAAGCCCCCATTTTTGGTGTGGCAGATTACGGTCTGGTGGGCGATTTGTTTGACGTGGTGCCGCAGCTTGTAGAAAAGCTGTAATTCGGCAACGAAGTTTGGCGGCAGCCAAGCTTTACAGACATACAAAGCCCCCACGCTTACTCAATGAGCAGGGGGCTTTTTTGCGAAATTCAATAATCAAATCGAGTAGTACAGGGAGATTGACATGAGTTATAACGCACCCGTCAAAGACATGATGTTTGTGTTGAAGGAATTGGCAGGCTTGGAGCAGGTAGCGCAGTTGCCCAACTGCGACGACGCAACTGAAGAAACTGTAGAAGCGGTGTTGAACGAGAATGCCAAATTCACCAGCGAAGTGGTGTCCCCACTGAACTGGACGGGTGACGTCGAACACAGCAAGTACAACAACGGCACAGTAACGACTGCCACCGGTTTCAAAGAAGCTTTCAAGCAATTTGCTGAAGGCGGTTGGCAGGGTTTGCAGCACCCCACCGAGTTTGGTGGTCAAGGGCTGCCCAAGCTGGTTGCTACACCGTGCATGGAAATGGTCAACGGTGCAAACCTGAGTTTTGCACTGTGCCCACTGCTGACTGACGGCGCCATTGAGGCCATGTTGGTAGCTGGTACGCAAGAGCAAAAAGAGACTTACATTCCCAAAATGATTTCTGGCGAATGGACTGGCACCATGAACCTGACCGAGCCTCAGGCCGGTTCAGACCTTTCAATGGTCCGCTCCAAAGCTGTTCCGCAAGGCGATGGCACATACCGGGTTTTTGGTACAAAAATTTACATCACCTATGGTGAACACGACATGGCCGAGAACATCGTCCACCTCGTGTTGGCTCGCACACCCGATGCGCCTGAAGGCGTGAAGGGCATCAGCCTGTTTGTGGTGCCTAAGTTTATGGTCAACGGTGATGGGTCGCTGGGTAAGCGCAACGACGTGTTCTGTGTGTCCATCGAGCACAAGCTGGGCATTAAGGCCAGCCCGACGGCGGTGCTGCAATACGGCGATGACAAAGGCGAAGTGGGCAAGGGCGCAATCGGTTACCTGATTGGTGAAGAAAACAAAGGCCTGCAGTACATGTTTGTGATGATGAATGCAGCCCGTTTCCAAGTGGGCGTGCAGGGTATCGGCCTGGCTGAACGCGCTTACCAGCGTGCAGTGCAGTACGCAAAAGACCGCGTACAGTCCCGCCCTGTGGATGGGTCCGCCAACGAAGCGGTTGCCATTATTCACCACCCGGATGTAAAACGCATGTTGATGAGCATGCGTTCACAGGTTGAAGCATCACGTGCAATGGCGTGTGTTGCCGGTGCAGCTTACGACGCAGCCCACCACCACCCAGATGAAGCCACGCGCAAGCAAAACGCAGCTGTGTATGAATTCCTGGTGCCGCTGGTGAAAGGTTATTCCACAGAAATGTCCATCGATGTGACCTCCACTGGCGTGCAAGTGCACGGCGGCATGGGCTTCATCGAAGAGACTGGCGCTGCGCAACATTACCGCGATGCCAAAATTTTGACCATCTACGAAGGCACAACTGCCATTCAGGCCAACGACTTGGTCGGTCGCAAAACCTCCCGTGATGGCGGTGCAGTGGTAAAAGCCTTGGCTGGTGAAATGAGCCGCACCGTCGCCCAGCTCAATGAATCGGGCTCTGCCCACGCCAAGGCAGTGGCTTTGCGCTTGGACGCAGCACGGCTTTCAATGCTGGAAGTGGCCCAGTGGGTGTGCGACAACATGAAGGGCAATCCGAATGCTGTGTTTGCAGGTTCAGTCCCTTACCTGATGTTGGCGGGTACAACCGTGGGTGGATGGCAAATGGCCCGCGCGTTGTTGGCAGCAGAAAGCAAAATCAAGGCGGGGGAAACTGACAACTTCTACAGCGATAAGATTTTGACTGCACGCTTCTTTGCCGACCATTCCTTGTCTCGAGTGCCCGGCATGAAAGACAGCATTGTCAACGGCTACCAGGCCGTGACAGAAATGGCGGTTGCAAACTTTTAAGCAATCATTGCCATAAGCAAAATCGCCCGCTCATTTTTTAAATCATTGAGTTGATCATTGAGTTGATCATTGAGTTGGTAAATACAAAGACCCGGCTTTCATGCCGGGTTTTTTGTTGCTATCAGATCGGTAAATCCAGATGGATTGGTAGTCTTGATAATTGCCATCTTTAATTTCATCGCATACCGTGGCGAGGAATCGAACTTCCCCCTTAGGACTTGTATCCTTCAAAACGACTCGGATCGTGAAGCTTCTGTCTTTCGTGTCTACCTTGCATTCGGTGCCGTTAGGTATAGCATCGGCTTTAAACACATCTTTCAAGGTGATTGGATTGCCATCTAGCATAGGCCGAAGGGAATGTTCGAAGCTCAGTAAGTTCAGCTCCTTGCAAATTTCTTGGCCTAACTCAGGGTCGAATCCTGGTTCTGATGGCAGGATTGAATTGGGTCCATAGGCGCCGAAAAGGTCGCAAACCAAATATTGCTTGGCGTTGATTTTGTTGCTGTATTCCTCAGAAACTGCCTGCTGAGGACTCAGTTTCAAATAGCCCTTGCAATCACTTACAACCTCACCCGATGCAAATTTCAGCACATCACGCGGCTTTATAAATTCTTGATTTTGCTGTTCGGAATATAAGGAGGACTTCTCAGGGTCTGTATTTGCAAGGGTGCAAGCTTGCAAAACCGCCAAGGTAATCGGTAGACATACGGTATTGAAATTCATGGCTTAACTGATGTGGTTATGATTTCTTTCAATCGCTCTGCTTCTTTCTTGCGCCTAGTTTTGTATCGATCCCCAAAATTTTCCAGAATCTCTACAGTTTTAGTCCAGTCCTGAGAGGTTACAGCTTCCCAAAATTTAGGGGTCTTTTGATCGATATTTATGCCGTATTGATACGACACTGAAGCAATCACAGTTTGAGCTTGCTTGGGGAGTGAGTCAAAAGTTGGCTTGCCTGACCCTATCGCATTGTCATACTTAGACGTCAGTTGCGCCGTAAAGTGAGCTTTCACTGCTTTGTTGATAAACAGGCATTCGGTGTCGTTGATGGATAACGGAGTACTTCCCAATTTATCCAGTGCTGGTTTGCCTTTAAGACCTAGGTATGGTTTTAGTTTTGTGAGTAATTCGCCGTTGATACCAAGCCTTTCCATGTCATATGTATTTCTAGCCCCAAGATCAAAGCCGGTCGCCACAGTTACGCCGCTTCCACTGTTGTCTGGGTCTGGTACATATCCCTCAAGGCGACAACTTCCTTCAAGTGAAGCCAGAAAATCGTAGTCAATATCAATTGCCATATGCCACATTCCGAAGTTTTAGAGCTTAGAAGCATAAGTCCGTGATGGGAACCAATCAAAACCTTCGCCCTGTCGAGTGATACCCTAGTGTTTCACTGGTGAAAAGGAAAAATCTTGATGATTCGAAACGGGTACACTCAATTTGCCAAAACAGCTTCCCGCTTTTGTGGCCGCCCAAGGACATTCTTTGTTGCGGTGATGATCATATTCATCTGGATTGTCACAGGGCCGCTTTTCAACTTCAGCGACACTTGGCAATTGGTCATCAATACGGGCACCACCATCATCACCTTTTTGATGGTTTTTTTGATTCAGAACACCCAAAACCGCGACACCGAAGCCATTCAAATCAAACTGGATGAGCTAATCCGAGCCACTCAGGGGGCACACAATGTTTTGTTGGATTTGGAAGAGTTGGATGAGGAGACGCTGGACGCCTTCCGAAGCCGGTACGAGTCCTTGGCCCAACAGGCCCGCGTCGGTTTAAAAACAGGCACTTTGGACACGGGTACCCCCGAGGCTCAATAGTTAAATTTTATTCCCAGAACAAGTATTTTGCTTGATCAAAATCACGCCGGATGTGAGTATTCATATTGAGGAACGTGAAATAAACTCACCTCCGATTCAACGCATCACCTGAATTTTTTCTCCTGTATTACCCCGTATTTTTCTAATTCATTTCTGTTTATTCTTGGAGTAATGCAATGTCGTCAAGTCACAGCGATCAACCCAGTGGCCAAAAGGCCTCGGACCTGTTTGTCAGAGCCCTTGAGGCCGAGGGCGTCAAACACATTTTTGCAGTGCCCGGCGAAGAAAACCTCGACATGCTGGAGTCCCTGCGCACGTCCTCCATCCAATTGGTGCTAACCCGCCACGAGCAAGGCGCAGCTTTTATGGCTGCCACTTACGGTCGCCTCACGGGTAAGGCGGGCATTTGCATGGCCACACTGGGGCCCGGTGCAACCAACTTTGCCACACCCGCTGCGTATGCGCATTTGGGTGCATTCCCCCTGATCATGATCACCGGCCAAAAGCCCATTAAAAAGTCCAAGCAAGGCCAGTTTCAGATTATCGACGTGGTCGGCCTGTTTCAACCCATCTGCAAAATGAGCAAGCAGATCGTCCACGGCAACAACATTCCATCGATTGTGCGCGAGGCATTTAGGTTGGCTGAAGAAGAGCGCCCCGGCGCGGTGCTGCTGGAGTTGCCTGAGGACATCGCCGCCGAGCCTGCAGACGCTGCGCTGATTCCCCGCAACGAGCGCCATTACGCCGTGGCGGACGACACCATTTTGAACGAAGCGGTCAGCATGATCCGTGGCTCACGCATGCCCTTGGTGTTGTTGGGCGCGGGCTCCAACCGCAGGCAGGCCCGCCTTGCTTTGTCCGAGTTTATTGAAACCACGGGCATTCCGTTCTTCAACACACAAATGGGCAAAGGCGTGGTGGACGAAGGTTCCCCACACTTTTTGGGCACAGCCGCCCTGTCTGATGGCGATTACCTGCACTGCGCGATTGAGCGTGCTGACCTCATCATCAACGTCGGCCACGATGTGGTCGAGAAGCCACCGTTCTTCATGAAAATTGGCGGCAAAAAGGTCATTCACATCAACTACAAATCCGCGCAAGTGGATCAGGTGTATTTCCCGCAACTCGAGGTGATTGGTGATGTGGCCCGCTCCATCCAGCGCCTGACCCAAAAAATTGGCCGCAAGCTGGAAAACGACTTTTCTTACTTCTACCGTTGCCGGGACGAAGTGGAGCTGCACATCAAAGAAGGCGCAGACGATGCGCGCTTCCCGATCATTCCACAGCGATTGGTGGCCGACACCCGCAAAGTCATGGGTGCGAAAGACATCATCGCGCTGGACAACGGCATTTACAAACTGTGGTACGCCCGCAATTACAAAGCCTATGAGCCCAACACCGTGCTGTTGGACAACGCCTTGGCCACCATGGGCGCTGGTTTGCCCTCGGCCATGATGGCCGCCATGTTGTACCCAGACCGCCGCGTCATGGCCATTTGTGGTGACGGTGGCTTCATGATGAACAGCCAAGAGCTTGAAACGGCTGTGCGTATGAAAATGAACCTGGTGGTAACCATTCTGAACGACAGTTCCTACGGCATGATCCGCTGGAAGCAAGAGCACGGTGGCTTCCCAGACTGGGGCTTGGAATTTGGCAACCCAGATTTTGTAAAATACGCCGAGGCTTATGGTGCAACTGGACACCGGATTGAAAGTGCTGCACAACTGATTCCCACCTTTGACAAAGCGTTCAAGGCGGGTGGTGTGCATGTCATTGACGTGCCCGTGGATTACTCTGAAAACAAACGGGTTTTGATTGACGAATTGGCTGCAAAGGCTTGCTTGCTATGACTGGTACACGTGTAGATGTTGTAAACCCCTATGACCTGCAAACCATAGGGGATGTGGCCCTGACCGAATGGGAAACGGTGGATGCGTACCTTGCACAGGCGCATCAATTGTTCCGCAACCGCAAGGCTTGGTTGCCTGCCCACAAGCGCATCGCCATTTTGAAAAAGGCCGGGGAATTGATGCAGGGCCGCTTTGACGAGTTGGCCTTTCAAATTGCAAATGAAGGTGGCAAGCCGCTAATTGATGCCCGCATTGAAGTCACCCGCGCCATTGACGGCATGGGCTTGTGCATCAAAGAGTTAGGGCACCTCACCGGCACTGAAATTCCGATGGACTTGACCGCTGCGGGCGCAGGGCGCATTGCCTTTACCACCCGCGAGCCAATCGGCCCGGTTGTTGCTGTATCTGCGTTCAATCACCCCTTGAATCTGATTGTTCACCAAGTGGCACCCGCCGTGGCGGTGGGTTGCCCGGTGCTGGTGAAACCGGCCACCTACACCCCCTTAAGCGCCCAAA
The DNA here is from genome assembly GCA_029866125.1 of Limnobacter sp. GTDB lineage: Bacteria > Pseudomonadota > Gammaproteobacteria > Burkholderiales > Burkholderiaceae_B > Limnobacter. The sequence goes on along the minus strand of JARWZZ010000001.1, from coordinate 10,258 downwards.
CTTTCGTCAATATTTTGTACGAAGCAGGCCTACCCGAGGAATGGTGCCGTTTGGTGGTGTGCAAAAGCAATGTGGCCGAGAAAATGGTCACTGACCCGCGTGTCAACTTCTTCAGCTTTATTGGGTCTGGCGCAGTGGGTTGGATGCTGAAAAGCAAGCTGGCCCCTGGCACGCGTTGTGCGCTGGAACATGGTGGCGTAGCCCCCGTCATTGTGGATGATTCTGCCGATTTGGCCACCATGCTGCCCGCCTTGGTCAAAGGTGGCTTTTACCATTCAGGCCAAGTGTGCGTGAGCGTGCAACGCATTTACGCCCACAAAGGCCACGGCGAAGGCCTGGCGCAAATGATTGCCATGGACGCCAAAAGGTTGATTACCGGCAATGCCATTTTGGACACCACGCAATGCGGCCCACTGATTAGCCCGGGCGAAGTGGACCGGGTAGAAAGCTGGGTGGCCGAGGCCGTTGCCGGTGGTGCCCGCGTGCTGTGCGGCGGTGAGCGTTTGGGCAAAACCACCTACCAGCCCACCGTGTTGCTAAACCCACCCCGCAACGCCAAAGTGTCCTTGCAAGAAGTGTTTGGCCCTGTGGTTTGTGTGTACGAAACTGACAGCATTGATGCCGCCATTGCCGAGGCCAACAGCCTGCCTGTGGCCTTTCAGGCAGCGGTTTTCACCAAAAGCTTGGACGTCGCCATGAAATGCGTGCGTGAAATTGATGCCACTGCAGTGATGGTCAACGACCACACCGCATTCCGCGTGGACTGGATGCCGTTCGCCGGGCGCAGGCAATCAGGTTATGGCACGGGCGGCATTGGGTACACCATGCACGACATGACCCAAGACAAGATGGCGGTGATTAAGCTTTAGTGCTGCAACACGAATCCGGGGCTGTATTTAAACCCCGGGTGCAGGTATAATGCTTGGTTAACTGAATGATCCATAGGCAAATGCGCGGGTAGAGAAATAATCGCGCGCCCAAATTTGTCGCCATCTATTGGAGTTTCCCTTGTCCAAATTAATTGCAAGCGCTCACCCGCGCGCCTTGCTTGCGCTCGCGGACGGTACCGTGTTCGAGGGTATGTCTTTTGGGGCACCCACCACACAGGTAGGTGAAGTTGTTTTCAACACCTCATTGACCGGCTATCAAGAAATCGCAACCGACCCCTCCTATTGTCGCCAGATTGTCACTTTGACATACCCGCACATTGGTAACGTTGGCACCAACCCGCAAGATGAAGAGTCTGCAAAGGTTCACTTCTCCGGTTTGGTCATCCGTGACCTGCCAGCTATGGTGTCCAACTTCCGCTCTACCCAAGACTTGCCTTCTTACCTGAAAAAGAACGGAGTTCCCGGTATTTTCGGCATTGATACTCGCAAGTTGACGCGCATTCTGCGCGAAAAGGGTGCTCAAAACGGTTGTTTAATGACTGAGGACAGCGGCGAAACATTCACCGCAGCCCGCGCAATCGAACTGGCGCAAGGCTTCCCCGGCTTGGCCGGTATGGATTTGGCCAAAGTGGTGTCCACAGAGTCCCGTTTTGAGTGGACCGAAGGCGAGTGGGCCTTGGGCGAAGCTGCCGAGCAACCTTACTTCCAAACTGGCGAGCGCCCCTTCCATGTGGTGGCTTTCGACTTTGGTGCCAAACGCAACATTTTGCGCATGCTGGCCCAGCGTGGTTGCCGCGTCACAGTGGTGCCTGCGCAAACCCCGGCTGCAGATGTGCTGGCGTTGAATCCAGACGGCGTGTTTTTAAGCAACGGCCCCGGCGACCCCGAGCCTTGCGACTACGCCATCCACGCAATCAAGCACATTCTTGATCAAACCCGCATCCCGGTGTTTGGCATTTGTTTGGGCCACCAGTTGTTGGCATTGGCCAGCGGTGCAAAAACACTGAAGATGAAGTTTGGCCACCACGGCGCAAACCACCCCGTGCAGGAACTCGATTCCAAGCGCGTGTTTATTACCAGCCAAAACCACGGTTTTGCAGTCAATCCAGATACTTTGACTTCCAACCTGCGCGTCACGCATGTGTCGCTGTTTGACGGGTCCATCCAAGGTATCGAACGTACAGACCGCGCGGCCTACAGTTTCCAAGGCCACCCCGAAGCCAGCCCCGGTCCACACGACTTGGCTGAACTTTTCGACCGGTTTGTAAAAGACATGAAGGCTGCATAAAAATGCCAAAGCGTAACGACTTAAAAACAATTCTGATCATCGGCGCGGGTCCAATCGTGATTGGCCAAGCCTGCGAGTTTGATTACTCCGGCGCCCAAGCCTGTAAAGCCCTGCGTGAAGAGGGTTACAAAGTTGTGCTGGTGAACAGCAACCCCGCCACCATCATGACCGACCCCGAAATGGCCGATGTCACCTACATCGAACCCATTACTTGGCAGGTGGTTGAGCGCATCATCGCCAAAGAGCGCCCGGACGCAGTGCTGCCCACCATGGGCGGCCAAACCGCGCTGAACTGCGCTTTGGATTTGGCCAAGCACGGCGTGCTTGAAAAATACAATGTGGAGCTGATTGGCGCAAAAGAGGCCGCCATTGAAAAGGCAGAAGACCGCCTGAAGTTCAAAAACGCAATGACCAGCATTGGCTTGGAGTCAGCCAAGTCTGGCGTGGCCCATTCTATGGAAGAAGCTTGGGGCTTGCAGCAAGCCATGGCTGCTGAGCTGGGCACCAACGGCTTTCCAGTTGTAATCCGCCCCAGCTTTACTTTGGGTGGTACGGGCGGTGGTATTGCTTACAACTCAGAAGAGTTCGAGACCATTTGCCGTCGCGGCCTTGAAGCCTCCCCAACCAGCGAATTGCTGATTGAAGAAAGCTTGATCGGCTGGAAAGAATATGAAATGGAAGTGGTTCGCGACTGCGCGGACAACTGCATTATCATCTGCTCCATCGAAAACCTAGACCCAATGGGCGTGCACACAGGTGACTCCATCACAGTGGCACCCGCACAAACATTGACTGACCGCGAATACCAGATCATGCGTAACGCATCGATCGCCATTCTGCGCGAAATCGGTGTAGACACTGGCGGTTCCAACGTGCAGTTTGCGGTCAACCCCGACAACGGTCGTTTGATCGTGATCGAGATGAACCCTCGCGTGTCCCGCTCCTCTGCGCTCGCCTCCAAAGCAACCGGTTTCCCGATTGCCAAAGTGGCTGCTAAGTTGTCAGTCGGTTACACACTGGACGAATTGAAGAACGACATCACGGGTGGATTGACTCCTGCGTCCTTCGAGCCATCGATTGACTACGTGGTTACCAAAATTCCACGTTTTGCATTCGAAAAATTCCCGACTGCGGATGACCGTTTGACCACCCAGATGAAGTCTGTTGGTGAAGTCATGGCCATGGGTCGTACCTTCCAAGAAAGTTTCCAGAAAGCCCTGCGCGGTTTGGAAATTGGCGTGGATGGTCTGAACCAAATGACCACCGACCGCGAAGTGATCGAGCGTGAACTGGGTTCACCCGGCCCAGAGCGTATTTTTTACGTGGGCGATGCATTTGCTCAAGGCTTTAGCCTGGAAGAAGTGCACCAGCTGACCAACATCGACCCTTGGTTCTTGGTTCAAATTCAAGACATCGTAGACACCGAGCTTGAACTGGAAACCAAAACCATGGCTGACTTGACAGCCCCGGTGCTGCGTTTGCTCAAGCGCAAAGGCTTTTCAGACCGTCGCTTGGCCTATTTGCTGGATAGCTCTGAAGCCGAAATTCGTAAATTGCGCCATCAACACGGTGTTCGCCCTGTTTACAAGCGTGTGGACACTTGTGCCGCTGAATTCAAAACTGGCACAGCGTACATGTACTCCACTTACGAAGAAGAGTGTGAAGCTGCGCCAACCGACAAGAAAAAAATTATGGTGTTGGGCGGTGGCCCTAACCGGATTGGTCAAGGTATTGAATTTGACTACTGTTGCGTGCATGCTGCCATGGCGTTGCGCGAAGATGGCTACGAAACCATCATGGTCAACTGCAACCCTGAAACGGTTTCTACCGACTACGACACGTCCGATCGCTTGTACTTCGAGCCTTTGACGCTGGAAGACGTGCTTGAAATCGTCCAGCTGGAAAAGCCAGTCGGCGTGATTGTTCAGTACGGCGGCCAAACCCCCTTGAAGTTGGCCAAGTCGCTGGAAGCCAATGGCGTACCAATTATTGGTACCAGCCCAGAAAGCATTGACATTGCAGAAGACCGCGAGCGCTTTCAAAAGCTGTTGTCCAAGCTCAATTTGCTGCAGCCACCAAACCGCACAGCCCGCACAGAAGCTGATGCCATCAAACTGGCGCAAGAAATTGGTTACCCCTTGGTGGTTCGCCCAAGCTATGTGCTGGGTGGCCGCGCCATGGAAATCGTGCACGAGCAAAAAGACCTTGAGCGCTACATGCGCGAAGCGGTCAAAGTGTCCAACGACTCCCCGGTTTTGTTGGACCGCTTTTTGAACGATGCGATTGAAGTTGACGTGGATGCCTTGTGCGACGGCCACACCGTGATTATTGGCGGTGTGATGGAGCACATTGAGCAAGCGGGTGTTCACTCCGGTGACTCCGCATGCTGCTTGCCGCCATACAGTTTGTCCGCCGAAATGGTTGATGAGCTGAAGCGCCAGTCTGAGCTGATGGCCAAGGCCTTGAATGTGATTGGTTTGATGAACGTGCAGTTTGCCATTCAGCAAGACAAAGTGTTTGTGCTGGAAGTGAACCCACGCGCGTCACGCACCGTTCCTTATGTGTCCAAAGCAACTGGTAAACAATTGGCCAAGATTGCTGCGCGTTGCATGGCAGGCCGCACATTTGCGGACCAAGGCATCACCGAAATTCCAGTGCCCAAGTACTTCTCAGTCAAAGAAGCGGTGTTCCCGTTCGTGAAATTCCCGGGCGTTGACACCATTCTAGGGCCTGAAATGAAGTCCACGGGTGAAGTCATGGGCGTAGGCCGCAGCTTTGGCGAAGCGTTTGTGAAGTCCCAGTTGGCCGCTTCTGTCAAGCTTCCAACAGGCGGAACGGCATTCATTAGCGTGAAAAACCAAGACAAGCAACGCGCCGTGGCTTTGGCCAAGGGTTTGTTGGACTTGGGTTTCAAGCTGGTGGGCACGCGCGGCACAACAGCTGCCATTAACGAAGCAGGTTTGGCTTGCACGGTGGTTAACAAGGTGTTGGAAGGCCGTCCCAATATTGTGGATATGCTGAAAAATGGTGAAATATCCTTGGTAATCAACACGGTAGAGGAACGTCGCAATGCGATCAACGACAGTCGATACATCCGTACGACTTCATTGACTTCTCGTGTTACGATCTTCACTACCATGGCAGGTGCAATGGCAGCAGTGGAAGGCATGAAGCACATGAATTCCATGGATGTGTACAGCGTCCAAAGCTTGCACGCGGAACTTTAAGCTCGAGCTTAAGGTCCGACCTGAAATAATCTTTAAAGCCGTCTTTTAGCAGCGATTTGCTAATTGGCGGCTTTGCATTTGCAAACAACACATGTAAAGCGCAAATTGATGCGCTAAGAATTGCGTACCTTCGGGTGCGTGTGGAGAGTTTTTATGTCGATTACCGTCCCAGTCACAGTCAAAGGCGCTGAGAAATTAAAGTCTGAACTTCACCGTTTGAAAACAATCGAACGACCAGCAGTGATTGTTGCCATTTCAGAGGCGCGTGCCCAAGGCGATTTGTCTGAGAACGCTGAATACGATGCCGCCAAAGAAAAGCAGGGCTTCATCGAAGGCCGTATTAAGGAAATTGAAGGCAAGTTGTCCAATGCGCAGATCATCGACCCGTCCAGTTTGGATGGCGAAGGCCGGGTTGTTTTCGGTTCCACCGTCAAGTTGGAAGATTTGGAAAGTGGCGTACCCGTGACTTATCAAATCGTGGGTGATGATGAGGCTGACATCAAATTGGGATTGATTTCAATTTCCAGCCCCATTGCCCGAGCATTGATTGGCAAGTACGAAGGGGAAGTTGCTGTTGTGAAAGCCCCTGGCGGCGATCGTGAGTATGAAGTCATGGAAGTGTTGTACATCTAAAGCGAGGAGTGAAGATGCTGGCCCGTGGTTCCAAAGGTTTTGAGTTGTTGATGTGGGCCGTTTGGCTCGGTTCACTTTGGTTTATGGCCATTTTGGTGGCGCCAGCATTGTTCAAATGGTTACCAAGGCCCGAGGCGGGTTTGGTGGCTGGGCGGCTTTTTTACATGCTCAGTTGGTACTCGCTTTTGCTGGGTTCACTGATGCTGCTGTTCTCCATGGGCTTGGCATTTTTTCAGCGCTCAGGAAGGGCATTGCATGTGCTGGCCTTGGTGGTCATTTGTGTCTGCGCGGTGGAGCTGTTGTGGCTACACCCACAAATGCAAGACATGCGTGCGCTCATGAGCACCGCCCCTGCGGACCAAGTGGAGCAGATTCGATCTAACTTTGGCAAAATGCATGCTGTATCCAGCGTGATGTACAGCATTAAAATGATTGCCGGATTGCTTTGGGGCTTGGGGCGTTACACCGTTAAAATGCCCAGCGCGTTCCGGTAATCAGTTTTTTAGTCTTTGGCGTTGAATTGGCGTTTGGTTTGGCGCTTGGCCTTTGGCCGACGATGGCCGCCTGCTTTGCCGGCTGATTCGTCTTCTGCTTTAGGGCGAAACAGTACCAGCAGTTTGCCGATGTGTTGTACCAAGGCAGCGCCCACTTGGTCACAAATTTCTTGAGCATACTGAATGCGGGTTTCGCGGTCATCGCCCATCACACGGACTTTAATCAGGCCGTGGGCACCCAAATTCATGTCGATTTCTTTCAGTACAGCATTGGTTAGACCTTTGTCGCCAATCAACACAACGGGATCAAGCCCATGCGCTTGCGCTTTGAGGTCTTTTTTCTCAGCTGGGGTAAGGGTCAGGGCGTTTTCGGTCATGTTGTCGTCTTTTATTAAAATAGGTTGAGCAAGTTTGTGGCAAAGAAGAAAAAGTTAAACCATAACTGGTTGCACGACCATATCAATGACCCGTACGTGAAAATGGCCACGAATGCGGGTTATAGGTCACGCGCGGCCTACAAGCTGATTGAAATCGCAGAACAGGAGCGATTGTTCAAGCCGGGCATGAAGGTTGTAGACCTAGGCAGTACGCCGGGAAGTTGGTCGCAAGTTCTTCGCAAAGCCTTGGTTGGACCCGAAGGCGTTGTGCAAGGTCGTATTATCGCATTGGATATACTTCCAATGGAACCGATTGCGGGTGTTGAGTTCATTCAGGGCGATTTTCGTGAAGAAGAAGTCCTGAATCAGCTGAACGACATGGTCGCTGGCGAGAAATTGGACTTGGTTGTGTCTGACATGGCCCCGAATTTGTCCGGTGTGCCGTCAGCCGATGCCGCCCGAATGGAGCATGTGTGTGAATTGGCTGTTGATTTTGCCGTTCAACACCTGAAACCCGATGGCGCTTTGATCATGAAAGTGTTTCATGGATCTTCGTACAGCGAAGTGGTTTTCAAGCTGAAACAGGTGTTCAAGGTGGTTGCGCCGCGTAAACCAAAAGCATCCCGTGATCGATCCCGCGAAACCTTTTTGTTTGCCAAGGGTCTTAAGTGAGGTGCACCACTTAGGTTCAGCATTAATTTAAACAATCCACCTCATGAAATAGTGTGATGGCTAATTTGTCTGGCTTGGGTTTAAAATGAACACTTCGACCCCATGTAATGGATGAAAGGTCAATCCTGTCATTCAAGGAGCAATAGCATTGAATAATTCTTTCTCAAAAGCCGCAATTTGGTTGGTGGTGGCTTTGGTCCTCTTCACTGTGTTCAAACAGTTTGAAGGCCGTCAAGTCCGCTCCAATGAAATGAGCTACTCTGAATTTATTGAAGAAGCCAAAAATGGTCGAATCAAGAGCGCAATGATCGATGGGCGCTCTGTGCGTGCCATGACGAGTGACGATCGCGAGCGCGTGGTTTACTCACCCGGCGACATTTGGATGGTCAGTGATCTTCTGAAGTATGGCGTGCAAGTGCGTGCCAAAGCTGAGGAAGAGCCTTCACTGCTGATGAGCCTTTTTGTGTCCTGGTTCCCGATGCTGTTGCTGATTGGCGTGTGGGTGTTCTTTATGCGGCAAATGCAGGGTGGTGGCAAGGGTGGGGCGTTCTCCTTCGGGAAAAGCCGGGCCAAGCTGCTGGACGAAAACACCAACCCCGTTACATTTGCAGATGTGGCTGGTTGCGATGAAGCCAAAGAGGATGTGCATGAATTGGTCGAATTCTTGCGCGATCCAACCAAGTTTCAAAAACTAGGTGGTCGTATTCCGCGCGGTGTATTGATGGTGGGTTCACCTGGTACAGGTAAAACTTTGCTGGCCAAAGCCATTGCGGGTGAGGCCAAAGTACCATTCTTCGCGATTTCCGGTTCCGACTTTGTTGAAATGTTTGTGGGTGTGGGTGCTGCCCGGGTCCGTGACATGTTTGAGCAAGCTAAAAAGTCTGCCCCTTGTATTATTTTCATCGATGAAATTGATGCGGTTGGCCGCCAGCGTGGCGCAGGTTTGGGCGGTGGTAATGACGAACGCGAACAAACACTGAACCAAATGCTGGTCGAGATGGATGGTTTTGAAACCAACCAAGGCATTATTGTGATTGCTGCGACCAACCGTCCCGATGTGTTGGACCCCGCTTTGCTGCGCCCAGGCCGTTTTGACCGTCAAGTGGTTGTTAGCTTGCCCGATATTCGTGGCCGTGAGCAGATTCTGAAAGTGCACATGCGCAAAACACCCATTTCACCGAACGTGGATGCGTCTGTGTTGGCCCGTGGTTGCCCAGGATTCTCCGGTGCTGATTTGGCCAACTTGGTTAACGAAGCTGCTTTGTTTGCTGCTCGCCGTAATGGCCGTGTTGTTGAAATGGACGACTTTGAGCGAGCGAAAGACAAAATTATCATGGGTGCAGAACGCCGCAGCATGGTAATGCCTGAAGAGGAGCGTCGTAACACGGCGTACCACGAGTCAGGCCACGCAATTGTTGCCCGTATGTTGCCCAAAACCGACCCCGTGCACAAGGTAACTATCATTCCGCGCGGCCGTGCTTTGGGTGTGACCATGCAGTTGCCAGAAGGCGACCGTTACAGCATGGACAAAGAGCGGATGTTGTCCACGATTGCTGTGTTGTTTGGTGGCCGAATTGCTGAAGAAATCTTCATGGACCAGATGACTACAGGTGCGTCAAATGACTTTGAACGCGCAACTGCCATCGCCCGTGACATGGTTACCCGTTACGGTATGACTGAGGCTTTGGGGCCGATGGTTTATGCTGAAAATGAAGGCGAGGTGTTTTTAGGTCGCACTGTGACCAAGACCACTAACATGTCTGAGCAAACCATGCAGAAAGTGGATGCTGAGATTCGCAAGATCATTGACCAGCAATACAAGCGTGCTTGGGACATCTTGGACAGCTGCCGGGATAAAGCCCATGCGATGGCCAAGGCTTTGCTGGAGTGGGAAACCATTGATGCTGACCAAATTAAGGACATCATGGAAGGCAATGAGCCACGTCCGCCGAAAACGGGTGGTTCTACGCCCCCGACGGGTGGAAGTCCAAGTTCAGGCGGCGGTGCGGTGGTGACGAACCAGCCTCAGCCGGTTGCATGATCGGTTGATGTTCGGTTAAAGTTTGGTTGATGCAGAAAGGCCTCAGTGAGAACTGGGGCTTTTTTGTGCCTGTTGCATTTTGATACCTCTATTAAGCGTAATCAGACCGACTTCGTTCGCTCTTGCCGCCGCGTTTCTGCCACTGGCGGCTGCCGTTTCAAGCGCGATCGACCGACCTCGTTCGTTTTCGCTGCTCACAACCACAATCGACAGACCTCGTTCGCGTTTGCTGCTGCTTGATTACTGTGTGCGCTGCCTTTTCAATCGCAATCGACAGACCGGAACGCTTGGTGCCGCTTCTTTCCGGGCTCCACAGCGTGCTTAGATTCATCGGTGTAGATGTGTTTTGTCGCTTCTCGCTGCCTTTTTCAAGCTCAGTCCAAAGACCTCGTTCGCTCTTGCTGCTCACAATCACAATCGACAGACCGGAACGCTTGGTGCCGCTTGTTTCCGGGCTCCACAGCGTACTTAGATTGATCGGTGCAGATGTGTTTTGTCGCCCGGCGCGTCCCCTGAAGCGCTTATCCGGTTCTGCCTGATTGCGCTTGCGCGGCAGCTTGGGACGGTGATAATGCTGGCGGCATCGGCATCGGCATCGGCATCGGCATCGGCATCGGCATCGGCATCGGCATCGGC
>JARWZZ010000021.1 GCA_029866125.1 Limnobacter sp. | reverse complement strand
GCCGATGCCGATGCCGATGCCGATGCCGATGCCGATGCCGATGCCGATGCCGATGCCGATGCCGATGCCGATGCCGATGCCGATGCCGATGCCGATGCCGCCAGCATTATCACCGTCCCAAGCTGCCGCGCAAGCGCAATCGGGCAGAACCGGATAAGCGCTTCAGGGGACGCGCCGGGCGACAAAACACATCTGCATCGATCAATCTAATAACGCTGTGGAGCCCGGAAAAAAGCGGCACCTAGCGTTCCGGTCTGTCGATTGCGATTGAGAAAGGCAGCAACGAGTGGCGGAAACGCGGCACCAAGCAGACCGGTCAGTCGACTGCGCTTGAGAAAGGCAGCGAGAAGCGACAAAACACATCTCAGATTAAAACCACCAATTACAACGAGCGCGCAATAATCTCTTTCATAATCTCGCTGGTGCCGCCGTAAATCCTCTGCACACGCGCATCCGCAAACATTTGCGCAATCGGGTATTCAAGCATGTAACCGTAGCCGCCAAAAAACTGCAGGCATTCGTCCATCACTTTGCCTTCCAGCTCGCTCATGTGCAGCTTGGCAATCGAAGCGGTCACCGTATCCAGCTTGCCCTGCACAATTTTCTCAATGCAGTTGTCGATAAATGCGCGGGCAACCACGGCTTGTGATTTCAACTCAGCCATTTTGAAACGCGTGTTTTGGAAATTAAAAATCGCCTGACCAAAAGCTTTTCGTTCCTTCGTGTAATCCAGCGTCATTTCGATGGCCATTTCAACCGCGGCCAAAGCGCCTACGCCCAGCATCAAACGCTCGTAAGGCAGTTCACTCATCAGGTGAGCGAAACCGCGTCCCTCTGCACCGCCCAATAGGCTATCGGCTGGCACGCGCACATTGTCAAAGAACAATTCGCAAGTGTCTTGCCCTTTCTGGCCCAGTTTTTCCAGAATACGGCCCACCTTAAAGCCTTTGACGTTTTCACCTTTGGCATCCTTGGTTTCCAGCAGGAACAAGGACGTGCCTTTTGCACCCGCAGTCGGGTCAGTCTTGGCCACCACAATAATCAAATCAGCCAAGTAACCATTGGAAATGAAAATCTTGGAACCGTTGATCAGATAGTCATTGCCGTCCTTCACTGCTGTGGTGCGTACGCCCTGCAAATCAGAACCAGCACCGGGCTCGGACATGGCGATTGCACCAATCATGGTGCCGTTGGCCAACTTGGGCAGGTACTTTTCTTTCTGAGCCTCAGTACCTTGGTTCAACAGGTAGTGAGCCACAATCGCATGCACATGCACACCAAATGAACGGTCGCCCGCATACGCCAATTCTTCAAACAACACAGACATGTGGGTGAAGTCGCCATCGCTACCGCCGTACTGTTCGGGCACGTCTGCCAGCAGCAAGCCCAAGTCCCCTGCCTTGTTCCACAAGTCGCGGTCTACATGCTGTTGCTTGGCCCACCTGTGCTGGTTGGGCGTAATCTCAGTTTCAATGAACCGGCGTACGTTGGAACGGTAGAACTCGAGGTCGGAATTCATCCATGAAGGGTTTGGGTATCTCATCGCTGTCTGCTCACTCTGTGGGTATGCAATCGTCATTTATGCAAAAATAGGTCACGCGACCTAAAACTTAGCATGATTATAGGTCAGCCGACCTATTTGTCAACATTCAAAACCAAATGCTGTAAGATGCCCCTAATCGCAAGTGCAGCATTTTTATTGAAACACACAACCCCATCGTGACCACATACTCCTCAATCGCCCCACTTAACAAGCAGCCCACCCTCACCGAGAAGGGCAATGTGCGCGCGCAGGAAATTCTGAATACCGCCCAAACCATTTTGGCGACTGAAGGCTATGCCGGTTTAAGCATGCGTGGCGTGGCCAACCAGCTGAATATTTCCCTCAGCACGGTACAGCACTATTACAAAAACAAAGAGGCGCTGGTTGAAGCTTTACTCATCCATGTGATGGACATTTACCAAACTGCGATTGCGGATTTAATGAGCACCATGGGCGAAGCCAGCCAGCTGGAACGCTTTAAAGTCATTGTTGATTTGATTTTGGTGGAAATTCGCAGGCCGGAAACTTTCGGCGTATTGGCTGAAATTTATGCATTGTCCAACCGCTTACCGTTTGCCGCCACGCTGACAGAAAAGGTCTATGCCCGGGAACGAAAACAGATTTTTAAACTCATTTACGGTTTAGAGCCCAGCATGTCCGCCGCAGAATGCAAGCTACGTGCTGCCATGATTGTGGTGCAAATCCACGGGCTGGTGTCACAACTGTCTAGCGACAAAGGCACAGGCCTTACACGCAAACAGTTGGAAGGCGCTGCGCGGCAGTCTTTTCTAAGATTGGCCACAGTGCCCTAAATAAACGCTCATAAACGCTCATAAGCGCATATAAGCTCACTCAGGCAAACATATTCAGCTGCGTGCCCAAATTGCCACTGCTCGCCAGGGGTGGGTTGACGGGGACTGAACCAATCAGCTCTGCAATCCCATTGGCTTGGATGTCCATTGCTTTTTTGAATACGGCCACTTGAGCCTCTTGCTGACTACCAATTTGCTTGAACTGCACGGTGGCATTCACCATCGCTGCGGGGGACACATCCATCACTCACCTCAATTCTTAACCCTTCACAAGGCTTTAACGGCAGATTCTGCAATTACTGAAGGGTGAACCTTTACTACGTATTTCTCACATTTAGTTTTTGCATCCAAGCGGCGGTAAATACAGTAGAACCTCCATAGTTGCCAACAACGCTGAGGTTTTTCTTGTCCGCTCATCAATCAAAACTGTCACGCACACTTCCTGCACTTACCCTCGCCTTGGTACTTACAGCTTGCGGATCGGACAACACCTCAAACAACAACTCCTCGAGCAACAACAATGGAGTTACCCCCACCAGTACAACCCCCGCCACATCAGCATCTAGCTGCGCGGGTAACTCCATTATCGAAACCGCCACCACCCGCTGGTTCTCGGCTTGGGGGGCAACCCATGTAACCGGCACCGCCCCAGTGGACACCACCGTGCGCAACATCACCCGCGTCACGGCAAGCGGGGATGCAGTTCGTCTGCGCTTCATTAACCTCAGCGATACACCCATGACCCTTGGTGCGGCATCTGTGGGTATTCGTGAAGGTGCTGTTGGAGGCAACCTCAAAGCAAACTCCAGCAAAAAGGTCACCTTTAACTGCGGGCAGCCCAGCGTGGTCATTCCACCCAAAACAGAATCCTTTTACAGCGACCCACTGGCTTACACAGTCCAAAATCAAGAGCAGTTGGCTGTGAGCCTGTATGTCAAAGGTGCGGGCAACCCTGGGGAATTTGGTTCGACGTGGAGTGAGTCCTACAAGCTTGCGGACAACGCAGGTGATCAAACCATGAGCACCTCTGGTGCAGGTTACAGCCTGATTGACGGAAGCGCCTTCCCCACCCCCACAGGGCTACCGGTGTTGTGCAACGGCTGCTCGGTGTATGCGCTACGCGATGTGGAGGTGTTAACCTCCGACGCAAAGGGCGCTATGGTGTTTTTGGGTAGCTCAAGCTTTCATGGCTACAACACCTCACAAAACGGCTACAAACGGGTCAGTGATTTGTTGTCAGTTCGCATGATCAATGAAATTGCAAAAGGCAGTCGAAACACCATTGTCAATCGCGGTATTGGTGGCGACACACTTCAAGCCGCCAGCGCAAGCCGTTTACGACGGGATGTGTTCGACACTGTGGGCGTCACTTCCGTGGTGGTGTGGGTCACGAATGATTTGTCCAGTCGCAGTGCTGATGAAATTATTACCAACTACGAAGAAGTGATTGCCAAGGCCCATGCCAAAGGCATCAATGTGTATTGCCCGACTTGGTTGCCGGGTGCGCAATCCCTACAAGCCAACTTAACGGGTGAACGGGCCAAACTGAACGATTGGATTTTAAACAGCGGCAAATGCGATGGCTTTGCAGACTATGCCGCCCAAGTGGAAGCACCGGGCGGCTTGACTTACCTGCCCCAGTACAACAGTGGTGACTTCATTCATTCAAATGATGCAGGCCACGCACTGTGGGCGGGGGTTACGCCGCTAAAAGAATGGGTTGCAAAAGGCAAACCCACTCAATAACCGAGTTTATAAAGTCGCGCTTCGCGCCTGTTCAACCTGCAGGCGTAGCTCTATTTCCAAAGCAGGGTCAATGCGCAATTGGCGGGCCAACTCCTGCAGGTAACTGCGCTCCATGAAGCTTTCTTCATCCACCACCAGCACGCTGGCCAAAAACATTTCTGAAGCCATTTCTGGGGTTACCGCATAACTTGCAATTTCCGCAGGGTCCAAGGGCTTGTTCAGCTCCCGTTCAAACCACTGGCGCATGTCGGGGTCGTAACCCAGCTTTGAAATTTCGGCATCAATCAATTGACGCTCGGTGGTGTCAATGTGCCCATCGGCCTTCGCAGCGGCAATCAGGGCGCGCAAAATGGCCTGGCTGTGTTGCTCAACCTGCGCGGGTGGCAAACGGTCCACTGTTTGGGGTGCAGCAGGCGCTGGGGCACCCGGCTTTCGGTTTTGCTCTTGGTAGTTGCCGTATGCCTTGTAGGCCAAAACCCCAATGGCAGCCAAACCGCCGTAGGTCAGTGCTTTTTTTGCAATTTTCTTTTGGCGGCCTCCGCCCAAAAGCATGCCCAATGCCGCGGTGGCTGCAGCGCCTCCGCCCGCACCCACCAGCAGGTCTTTGACTTGCATGCCACCAAGAGTGGAACCCTGTTGGCCTCTCTCGGTCGTTTTAGTAGGCACCTGTGCGCCTTGCAGCATGTCCTGCCCAGCACGCAACAGTTGATCAAGCAATCCTTTTGAATTCAGCATCCGTTCACTCCATTTTTCTATGTATGAACAAGACTGACCCCAACTGGGGCAAATAATTCAATTTAACTACTCAGGATCTGACCCTGTTCGGTGTCCACCACGAACCCATTCGATGAGAGCCAAGGTCAAAATGATTAAAGTGATTGGTGCACGTAGCAGTTCAATCAAGCCACGTGCGCTCATACAGACACCAAGCTGTGATAAATCATGTCGCTGATTTTTTGTGCGCCTTGAGCCAGCACCACTGTTGAACCGACCAGAGCTGTCACCAACAGGGTAGCCTCGAAACCGTGGAATGCTGTCATTCCAGTTAAATTCAAAAGAATGAAGGTGGGTATAGTTGCCGCAATGGCACTGTGTGTAATCGAAATGTTTGATGCCATGATGAACCTCTTAAGTTTTGACACGTTAATTAATGACCTGTAGGTCATCAATCAACACAATCTTAAAGGTTCTTATCGAAATAAGCATTCCAAACCATGCCATTTTCCGCTGTAAACCACAAAATTCCGTTGACTATTTATTCTAAATAAATCATACATTTACTTGAACTTTTTTTCAAATAATCTCCACACATAGCAAACATAGGATTGTTAAATTTATTTAATGATCATGCACTCATTTGATGCCTTCTGGGCCGCCTCCCAACCCAATATGGCCAACTTGCGCTCACTGCCCCAGCGGTAATGACCCACATCACCCCCTTCACGAATCACCCGGTGGCAGGGTATCAAATAGCCGATGGTGTTGGCTGCCATTGCCCCACCCACGGCTCTGGATGCTTTGGGCGAGCCCATGCGCTGTGCCAATTGCTGGTAAGTCAACATATCGCCCTTGGAAGTGGTTTGTATAAGCGCCTCCCACACCTTGATTTGAAAGTTGGTGCCTTGCAAAACCAAATGAATTTTCCCTCGCGCCAGGTCAACAGGAAAAATCTGCTTTGAAAACCCAACCGCCTGCCCATCGTCTTTAAACCAAGCCGCCAAGGGCCACAGGCTTTGCATACGCGCAATCGCTTCAAGGTCGCCTTCAACGCAAAATGCAAAATGGCACAACCCCTTGGGTGTCCAAGCAATAAGCGCAGGCCCAAATGGTGTCGCAGCAAAACCGTAGCCAATTTTCAGGCTCAACCCTTGAGCTTTTATTTCACCAGGTGTCATTGCCTCACAACTCACCATCAAATCATGGAGGCGGCTGGTGCTGCTTAGCCCCGAGTCCAAGGTCACATCCAACACCGAGCCTGCCGCCTTCAGCTGCTGTTTGGCATACTCCTTGGTTAAAAATTGCAGGTAACGCTTGGGGGAAACGCCCGCCCACTCTGTGAACAAGCGCTGCAGATGGGAAGGGCTTACCTGCACAGCAGCAGCGACTTCTTCCAAACTGGGCTGGGACTTTACCTGTGCGCGGATGTAGGCAATCGCCTTGGCGACCAATTCATAATGTGGGGATTGCTCGTCATTCATATTTACAATGGCTTCCTGATTCAAGTATGGCGTCAGCTTACTTACGTCAGCTCACTGGCCTCAGATTAACGCTTTCACCACGCCATGATCAATCCGATTCTTGCTCAACAACCCCCGGCACACCCATCCGAATTGCTTTGGAATAATCCTCGTTGATTCCAGTTGCCTTGGCACGGTCTGTAATTCGCCCCAGCCTGCGCAGTGTTTCAAATGGCACGTTCTTGATTAAGCCACCTTGCTCGTGCACATACTCAGCAAAATGCCCAGAGGCCAGCAGTCGATAATCCAGCGGTAAACCCGGTACAACCAACTTGGCCAACTGATACACCACAGTGGTGCAGTTACTGGTTAAGGTGTTGTAAAAGCTGGGGCCTTTCTCCAAACTGGCAGCGCGGTTCAGGTAGCCCAAAAACAAAGTGTGCAATTGCTCAGGTGCAATGTCCATGCGGTACAGGTACACATCCTCGTCTCGTACATTGGAGCGTACACGTAGAATGTCTTTCTCATCAGCCGCCACAATGATGGTTTCGTACTGACGAAAAAAACCTGCGATGGCAGAAAATGCTTCACCCCTTTGTTTGCGAATTTCCAGCGAAAACACAAGTTGACGCCCATCAGAAAACCCAAACGACACCAAGGTGTGCGCAATGTGGGGGCCCATCCAGTAGGACAGAACTAAGTCGGCCGATTGAAGCAGGGAAAGGTCGTAGTCCCGCGTTTCCCAACGCGGGGTGTAGTCGGTTTCAGATCGCCACTCAAAGTTGCGAACATTCATCAACTTCACCTTGTTGCCATCCAATTCAGATTTCAACAGGTAAGTTACATCATCAGCCCAAACTCGGCTGTGTGACGGCTTTTGCATGAACCACCACACTGCAAACGTACAGACGATTGCAGATAGAACGATCAATACAAACCCGAACAAGCTTTGGCCCCGGTCTATCGAGACAACACCACCCTGAACCGCGGGCTACCACTGCGCACCCGCTCCACTGCGTCGTTGATTTGATCGAAGGAATACCTCTCTACAATCGGCTCGATGTTGTGCAAAGCGGCAAATTTAAACATGTCCGCAATCACGGTGGGGCTACCCACAGGCGATGAAGAAATGCAGCGCTGCTGACCCATCAGACTGAACACCCCAATGTCAAGAGGCTCAAGCACTGCGCCCACAAAATGCAAGCGGCCTTTGGGCGCAAGTGTTCCGACGTAAGCAGTCCAATCCAACTTCACATTCACGGTGGAAATAATCAAGTCAAACGCCCCAGCGGCTTGCTTCAATGCCATAGGGTCTGTGCTGTTAAGCACATGGTGTGCGCCCATGGCCAACAACTCGTCTTTTTTGGAGGGGTTGCTGCTGAATGCGGTCACTTCACAACCCCAAGCCCTCAAAAACATCACGGCCATGTGGCCCAAACCACCCACACCAATCACCGCCACGCGGCTTTGCGGGGAAATGCCGTATTGCACCAGCGGGTTGTAAACTGTGATTCCACCACATAGCAATGGCCCAGCAGTTGCTGCATTGACACCTGCAGGCAACTTGACGGCGCTGATGGCCTGTGCACGTACCTTCTCGGCAAACCCGCCATGGCGCTTCACAATCGTGGCACGTGCGCCTGCACACAAATTGTGATCCCCACCCATGCACATGCGGCAGGTTTGGCAATAGCCTGAATGCCAACCCAAGCCCACTACATCGCCAATTGCCAAGTGGCTGACATGGCTGCCGCGTTGGGACACACGGCCAATAACCTCGTGACCGGCCACCAAGGGGTATTGTGCACGGCCCCAATCATTGTCCAACATGCTGATGTCGCTGTGGCAAATGCCACAATGGTCCACATCAATCTCAATGTCGAAAGCGCCCAGTTCACCTGGCTCATATTCGAAGGGCTTGAGTGGCCCTTTGGCCTCAAATGCGGCGTAGGCCTTGATGGTCGGCTTGGTCATGACGGTGGCTCTCCTACAGATACTCTGCTGATGTTCTATTTATGATCTAACTTCGATTGATAGTTACATGAGATGGTACCTGAAAGTCGAATCAGGGCTCACATCAACACAGGCCTATCCGGCAATTCATTGCCCTGCCCCACAGGTGCGGGGAAGTGACTTTCCAATTGCTGTGCAATGGCCAAAATGCCTTTGACAGCACCTTCCTCAAAACGGGCCTTGGCAAATTCCGCAATCATTTCATTGCAAATCTCGGCCCAAGCATGAGGTCCTGATTTGGCATTCACGCCACGGTC
The DNA here is from genome assembly GCA_029866125.1 of Limnobacter sp. GTDB lineage: Bacteria > Pseudomonadota > Gammaproteobacteria > Burkholderiales > Burkholderiaceae_B > Limnobacter. The sequence goes on along the minus strand of JARWZZ010000021.1, from coordinate 95,692 downwards.
AGCAACAATTTCAACATGCCTGTCGGCGAGCAACACATACACCAACACACCGCAATTTTTTTCTGTGTCCCACACCCGGTGGTCTGAAAAAACCGCCAGCGCTTTTTGGCGTGAGCTGACGTTTGCCAAAAGCTCTTGCAAGTCCAGCGACGCCTCCACCACAAAACAAATCTCCCCTTCGTGCTTGGATTCGCATTGCTGAATGGTGGACTCAATCCGATCAAGTGCAGACTTGGGGAACGCTTTGTTGACATGACCCTGCATCATCAACAAATGTTTGAACATGCGTTTAAAATTCATGCTTACCACCCCCCTGAAGCGCCGCCGCCACCAAACCGGCCACCGCCGCCGCCAAAGCCACCACCCGAGCTGCGCCCTGAGCCAAATCTGCCACCCGAGCCCCCACCGCCGCCAGACCGAATTCCCACCAACACAATCAGGCCGGCAAATGCACTGGCAATCAGGGACACAAGCATGCTGCCTTGCAAAAACCAAATCACCGGGGCTAGCACCACAGCCGTGATCAACCCCGCAATCAGCGGGCCCAACAGGCTACGCAAGAAGTTACCCACAAACACAGCGCCGAACAAAACGCCTACAAAGGTGTCACTGAAGCCGTCCCCCCCAGCCGCATTACTTACGGTACGTGAAGGCTCAGTCAATGTCTCACCATCCACAGCGCCTACAATGGCGGTTACACCGGCCTGAACTCCGCCAAAAAAGTCACCATTCTTGAAACTTGGGGTTACGATTTCTGCGATGATGCGCTTGGCCACGGCGTCGTTCAACCCACCCTCCAAGCCATAGCCCACCTCAATCCGCATGCGCCTGTCGTTCTTCGCGATCAGGAATAGCACCCCGTCATCCACTTTGTTTCGGCCCAGCTTCCATTGCTCAACCACGCGCAAAGCATATTGCTCAATCGCCTCAGGTTGGGTGGTAGGCACCAGCAGCACTGCAATTTGGGAGCCTTTTCTGGTCTCAAATTCCTGCAAAGTTTGCTCCAGGCTACTTTTTTGCTCAGGCGTCAAAGTGGCTGTTAGGTCAGTCACTCGTGCTTTCAAAGCCGGTACCAACACCAAACCGTCTTGTGCAAAAGTTCCTGTGCAAAAGGTAAAGCCAAGTAGCAAAACCGCGAGCAGCCTTGTCATCACTTGGCCTCAGGTGTTCCAAAATTCACTGCAGGCGGTACTGCAATTGCCGCCTCATTGGCTACAGTAAAGCTGGGTTTGACTGAATAGCTCAATACCATGGCAGTCAAATTGCTAGGGAAGGAGCGCACCAACACGTTGTACTCCTGCACGGCGCGGATGTAGCGGTTGCGTGCCACGGTAATGCGGTTCTCGGTGCCTTCCAGTTGAGCCTGCAAATCCCGAAAATTCGCATTCGCCTTTAAATCGGGGTACTTTTCGACAGTCACCAACAAGCGAGACAATGCGCCAGTCAGTTGATTCTGGGCTGCCTCAAACTTTGCAAATGCTGCCGGGTCATTGATCAATTCAGGCGTTGCGTTAATACCCGTGGCATTGGCCCGTGCATTGGTCACCGCCACAAGCGTGTCTTGTTCAAAATCTGCCGCACCCTTTACCGTGTTCACCAAATTGGGAATGAGGTCGGCACGCCGTTGGTACTGGTTTAAAACCTCGGCCCAATCGGCCTTGATTTGTTCGTCAGTGGTTTGGAAGCTGTTGTACCCGCAGCCTGACAAAGTCAGGGTCATGGCAAGCAAAAGGGTGTAGATGAAATTACGCATGGTGGGCATCCAATAAGGAGAAGGTTTATGGGATTCTCGCATACATTCGATGACTTCCCTGCCATGCCTCTTACCCTTGGGTTTTCATCCCTGCTCACTCACACTTGCCCATTAACAAAACATGCGGACAAAAAAAGACCCAGACACGTTCGCATCTGGGTCTTCTTCAATTACAACTGGTGGGCCTCCCGTGAGTCGAACACGGCACCAACGGATTATGAGTCCGCTGCTCTAACCAAGCATGAGCTAGAGGCCCGAGGTGCGTATTGTAACCGAAAATCCCGCCCTCTCAATTGGCCTCATTCACTTGACTTCACTTCACTGACTCATCACCGGTGGGGGGGGTGGGGGTGGCGGTGGTGGCGGGGGTGGGGGGGGAGGCGGATCCGTTGGAGGTGGGCTACCACCGCCGGGGCAAGTCGCAAGCAAGGAGAACGCAGCCGCAAACGAGGCGTCATTCTGCTGCGCACTGGGTATGTTCACCTCCGTCAGTGGCCTGTAACCATCCGCGCCTGCTGGACCCGGCAAATATTCACGCAAAAACAGCCTAGTGACTTGGGTACCCTCGGGCAAGTCTGTGCGAGCCACCATGGTTCGTGTATCAGCGCCACGGGCCCAGCTACTGCCCTTGGCCTCAACCAAAACCTGTTCAGTTGACTGATCGCGCAATATTCCGTAGGCGGTGACATGCACTTCCGTACCCTCATTCAACCGGGGAGGGGCCACGCAGTTTTCAGTCACTGTGAAGTCATAAGCACGCAGACGTGGAAGTTCTGGATCTGTTGTTCCGCCACAGGTGTTGTTGTGGTAAAAGGTTCCCACCAATCCATTCGTGCTCTTGTGCCTTACATCCACTCGCATCTGGTTGATGGTCATTGCAGATGAAACGGCATCGTTGTCCACATTGAAGAAGGTGTAGTTGGTCGAGCTGACTCGGGGCAACTTGATCCTCACCTGGGATGTATTACCGGGCTGGCTTGCTTCACGCAAAATACCGTCGGGAATAAAGAATGGCCATGCAGCGGTTCCAAATGCACGCAAAGTCACATCATCACGGCTAAATGGCAAATTCACTGTCAGCGGGCAATCTGTTGGCGGGTAATTGTCCAAGTTCCATGAGGTTAAGTGGCGTGATGTGTACCGCACCTCCAGCAAAGTGGGGTGGGGTGGTGTTTTTTCGAGCACTTGGCCCTGTGTTTCAAAACTCCAAATACCGGTGGTTTCGTCAAATGCATAAACGGGGAAAAAATCCCCCGCTTTGTATGGCTTTCCGGTCAATGGGTTGACCGTTACTTTTGGCGTATCTATCCGCATCTGCAACGGCCGATCGAAGTTTTTCAACGCCCGCCCTTGCGAATCAGTTAAATTAAAAGTGGCAAAACCACCAGTAATGAACATGCCTTGACCACTGGGTGCACTACCCTGCGGCAACACACCCGACACCGGGGTTACAAACCCGCCGGGAAATCGGGTCAAAGAGTCTTGGTCTTGCCCGGAATAGTGGACCGCGGAAACAGTCACAGCCCCAGAAACAACAATGGGGCGCCCATTGGTGTCCAAAGCGCGGGTGCCCGGCTCAATATCAATCCGAGCCTGCCCCATGGCCACGGTGGGGTTAGGCTGCCCTTGTACCACCTCAAAACTTCCGGTGATGTTCTTGTTGGGAGTTGCCGCGGTCATTGCAGGCAGACTTCCATCAGACGCAGCGGTCACCACTGACTTAGCAACCGCAATTCCCAAGTCTTGTGAGTTAACACTGGCAATAGAGGCATCTGTCAACTTAATTAGAGGCACGTCAAAGGTAGCCAACTCACCATATTTGCTACCACCGCCAACAATCAAGCCAGTTTCCACATAGCCCAGCTGCCGGTTACCCACCAGCAAACTGAAAGTCTCGCCAGATTTAAAATCGGGCATCACAGTCAACACGCCATTACTCACCGTCAACTCACGGTCATTGACCACCTGCCCCTGAATGTTGCGCACACGGGCCGCGCCGGTAAATTTCACCTTCAATTGTTCAGTAATCAACTGCCCAGATTGACTGTCCACAAAGCGAAAGGGAATAGACTCCTCCTCAACCTGCGGTAGGGTGAAAGCCCTTGCCGTAGTAGGTGGCGTTTGACTTAAAGCCAATTCCTCTGACGAACAGGCAGTCAAACAAAGCGTTGCAAACACAACCAATCGAGATGCCCAAACAACCAAATCATGGTGCCCCTCAAACCAGCTCTGATGCTTGGATGAAGTGGAGAAACAATTAAATAGACCCGGCTGCATACAACCCCCTTGGTGAAACCATATGCACTATTCAACGCCCTTAAGCGGGTAAGCGAATCCCACAACTGGGGGTGTCTCCCTGTTTGCGTTAACTCCATCTAGGCAATTGGCTACTGAGCAAAAATTGGGGTGGAAGTAACCGGTGGGTTGGGCGGCCCAGTTGTCCCATTGCAGACCGTGGCCAGCGAGTAGCTCACATCAAACTGCGTCTTTAAAAACTGGTCCATTCCAGTCACAGGCCGAATGCTCAACAAGGTGTTGCCCGCCTCCTCAGTGCCGTTGAACTCATGCAACTCAATTCGCTCAACCACAGCCCCCCTGGCCAAATCAAAGCCTAGGTTTTGAGTCCTTGAATCCGCCGCATTTTCCCAAATGAAATTGCGGTTTTTGCGGTAGAGAATGGTTTCCGTGCTGGGCGCGCTTGGATGCTTGCCATACAAAGTCAAACGCACGTCTGTGGCTTGGGCCAGTCGGGTGGGGCTGGCGCACAATTCATTCACCTTCACCGAGTATGGTCGGGTCTCCGGCAAGGGGGTCACAGGTATTTCAGTGTCGCAACTTCCGGAGTGAAAGGCTTGGCCAAATATCAACTTCGTATCTTTGTAACGGCCTTCAATTCTTTGGCTGTAAACCGTACCAAAACTTTCATTCATGTCATCGACATCAAAAAATCGATAGGCCGCATTCAAATTGGCCAAGGCCACCCTAATTTTTGTGGGGTCAGCAGGCTGTGTAAGCCCTTCAATCAAAGTCTCATGGGGTATGTAAAAAGGCCAGGTTGAATTACCCAACACCAAAATATCAACGGCATCGCGCGGGGCAGGCAGGGCCAGTGTCACCACACACTTTTCAACATAATCATCTAAGTTCCAAGACGTCAAATGATTCGCGCTAAACCGCACTTGAAACAACTCGGCGTTGAAAGGTTGCTTCTCTGCGATTTGGCCAAGGCTCTCAAATGTCCACTGCCCCGTGCTTTCATCAAACGAGTAAACCGGAAATGCGCCTCCTGCCTTTCTGGGCTGGCCAGTCAGTGGGTCGCGGCCCACCTTTGGCGTATCAATCCACATGTCCAAATTCCGGTCGAATCGCTTAATCGCTCGCCCTAGAGCATCTGTAATATTGAAAGTAGAAAACCCACCTGTAATAAACACCCCTTCCCCGCTGCGGGCGCTGCCCGCTGGTAATGTACCTTCAACAGGTGTAGCAAACCCACCGGGGAAACGTTGCAGCACCTCCCGCTGCATACCGCTGTAATGAATGGCCGTTACGGTCAGCGGCCCCGTGGGCAGGAAGGGCCTGCCTTGGGCATCCAATGCCCGAGTACCCGCTAAAATGGTAATGCCTGCAGTGCCCATGTCCACCAGCGGCGTAGAATCGGCCACACCAAATCGTTCAAAACTCGACTCAATCATTTTGGAAGAAGTGATTAAAGTTGCAGCTGGCAGTGACCCATCCACTTGCAAATCGATTGTGCGCTTGGCCACCGTAATGGCTTGACCAGAATTGGCTTGATCCTGAATTGCAGTGTCTGAAGTTTTAATAAGCGGGACATCAAACGGCACGCCCACTGAAAAGGAGCCATGGCCATCCACCAGCACGCCGGTTTCAACAATGCCACGCGAGCGATTGCCCACCAGCAAAGTGAAGTTTGCGCCTTTTGAAAAGTCGGGAAACACCGTGAGCGAACCCTCTGACACCGCCAAGGTTTGATTGTTCAAGGTTTGGCCGCTTGCGTTTTTCACGGGCACTGCGCCCTTGAATGTCACCTGCAAAGGCTCAGTGATGGCCTGGCCTGTCAAACCATCTACAAAACGGAAGGGAATGGATTCACCTTGGGCTTGAGCAGTGGCAGGGGGGGATGAACTTCCCGACGTGGAGGGCGTTTCTTCGGACGTGCAAGCCCATAAGCCCACAGAAAGTACGCCAGTCAACAATAGGGAGGGGAAAGAGCGCATGGGAACATCCAGCGTGAAATGAACGTTCCTGTAATTTACAAAACAAACCATCCGGGTGATTGCCACCCAGAGGAGTGACTAGCCCCATTTGGGGCCAGTCACTTTATTGGACTGACTTGACTTATTCGCCTTCCAGGAAGCTTTTCAGCTTGTCTGAACGGCTGGGGTGACGCAACTTGCGCAGCGCCTTGGCTTCAATTTGACGAATACGCTCACGCGTCACATCAAACTGCTTGCCCACCTCTTCCAGCGTGTGGTCTGTACTCATTTCGATACCGAAACGCATACGAAGCACTTTGGCTTCACGCGGGGTCAAGGAATCCAACACATCTTTGGTTACAAAACGCAGGCTGCTGTACTGGGCTGCATCTTGAGGGGCCAGCGTGTGGTTGTCCTCAATAAAGTCGCCCAAATGCGAGTCGTCGTCGTCACCAATCGGCGTTTCCATGGAAATAGGCTCTTTGGCGATTTTCAAGATCTTGCGGATCTTGTCCTCAGGCATTTCCATGCGCTCGGCCAATGTTGCTGGGTCAGGCTCAATGCCTGTTTCCTGCAAAATTTGACGGCTGATGCGGTTCATCTTGTTGATGGTTTCGATCATGTGCACAGGGATACGAATTGTACGGGCCTGGTCCGCAATCGAACGGGTAATCGCCTGACGAATCCACCATGTGGCGTAAGTCGAGAATTTGTAACCACGGCGATATTCAAACTTGTCCACCGCCTTCATCAAGCCGACGTTGCCTTCCTGAATCAAATCCAAGAACTGCAAACCACGGTTGGTGTACTTCTTGGCAATCGAAATCACCAAACGCAAGTTGGCTTCAATCATTTCACGCTTGGCACGGCGGGCATGGTTTTCACCAGACACCATCAAGCGGTTAATCGCACGCAGGTCAGCCAAGGGCAAAGACACCGTGTTTTGAATGTCCACCAGCTTGTTTTGCAACTCATGAATAGCCGGAATGTTGCGGCTTAAACGATCCGCCCACGCGGCAGTGCCTTGGGCTTCTTTGCTTACCCAGGTCACATCGGCTTCATGGCCTTTGAACAATTCAATGAAATGCTCACGTGGCATGCCCACACGGTTAACCGCGATGTCATAAATACCACGCTCGATGCGGCGCACTGTTTCAACCTGCTCACGCAGGATGTTACAAAGGCGCTCCACCTGCTTGGCCGTAAAGCGCAGCTTCATGAACTCTTCAGCGATCGAATCTTTCGCCTTTTTGTAGGCAGGGGTGTTGTAGCCCGAAGTTTCACGGGCTTTCACCATGGCGGCAAAATAACGTTCAACTTCATGCAAAACCACCAAAGTACCCTGCTTGAGTTCTTCCAGCTGACGGGCGCTCATTCCTGAACCACCGCCTTCGGCTTCGCCGTCTTCGTCTTCTTCGTCTACGGCCACCACTTCTTCAACCACCACAGCGGCTTCTTCGGGCAGCACATCGGCGTTCGGGTCGATCAGCCCATCAATGATTTCATCGACCTGAAGCTCACCCGCTTCAATTCGTTTGGACAAAGCAATCACATCTTGCACAATCGCTGGGCATGCGGAAATGGCTTGAACCATGTCCTTCAAACCACCTTCAATGCGCTTGGCAATCTCGATTTCGCCTTCGCGAGTCAGCAGTTCAACCGTACCCATCTCACGCATGTACATGCGGACTGGGTCAGTTGTACGGCCAAACTCGGAGTCCACGCTGGACAGGGCAGCTTCCGCTTCCTCTTCCGCATCTTCCTCTGAAGAGCCAATCGGTGCGTTGTCATTCATCAACAGCGCTTCGGCATCTGGCGCACTTTCGTACACAGTAATGCCCATGTCGCTGAAGGTGCCAATCATGGCGTCCATCACTTCACTGTCGATGGCATCGTCAGGCAGGTGGTCATTGATCTCTGCAAAGGTCAGGTAGCCACGCTCCTTACCCATTTTGATCAGGGACTTCAACTGCGTGCGGCGCAATTCCAATTCTTCAGCCGACGCATTGGCAGACGACAAATAGGCGGAGTTAATCAAGGCCTTGTCTTTGGCCTTGCCGCGGCCACGCTTGGGCAAAATCACCGCATCGGCTTTTTTGGCATCCAAATCGTCGTCATCGGGCATGTCATCCGAGTCGATTGCGGGGTCAGCAGCAGCCACTGCGCCACCTTCGCCATCCTCTTCTTCGTCGTCTTCTGCACGTGATTTGGGTGGACGACCGCGCTTGGCAGGGGAAGCATCAGCCTCCTCTTGCGCAGCAAGAGCTTCCACCTCAGCCTTGGGCTTACGGCCACGCTTTTTAGGCGCAGAGTCATCGGCAACCGCTTGAATCGAAGATTCTGCCGTTGTAGACGCATCTTCAGAAATGCCTTCGTCCATTTTCGGCTTGCGGCCACGCTTGAGCTGGCCTGACTCGCTGGATTGGGCTACGGATGCTGCCGTCGTCTTGGCTTTGTCTGCTTTTGTGCCGGCAGCCTTAGCCTCGGTTGTCTCATCAAGCCCGGACTCAACGGAAGCAGCCTTGCTGGATTTGGATTGATGAGAAACGTTCTTCTCTGGCATTGGTGAAGCTCCCTTGCTTAATACTTTCTTGGGGTGTTGGACAGGTTCGCGTGAACTCAATTCCGAATTTTCGACGTTCAACTTGTTCGAATCTTCATTGAGCAACTTGCTTTGGTGGTCAGATTTCGGATTCTGTTCCTGCGATTTCGAAAAAATATTGAAAAAGTTGAACATGGCATCCTTTAACTAGCCCCTCGGCACACTCTTCAGGCGGTCTTGCGAACCAAAACGTGGATGCGGGCAGGTACATTTACCCAAGTAAAACCCTTACAAATCTACTGTTTGAAGGGTATTTGCGCATCCAATTTAAACCGGAACCTTTAATTATATCTGATTAGCTTGGTTTTGTTTCAATTCGTTTCTGCTTGAGTTCTTGAAATTGTTGCATACAACTGTGGTACCAGGCCAGTTCAGGCCCCTCAAGGGGCATAAGCCCAGCCAAACGATCTAGCTCAGCTTTGTACCACCACTCACTACAGTGATACACGGAATCCCTCAACTCGGTTTCAAAATTATTGGAAGTTTCAGTCAAATCTGGTAGTGAATGACCAAGCTGATGCGCTTCTTTCAACACAGTATCGGCCCACACTTGATGGACTTGATCGTTAAATGCATTGTGCATCACTGCTTCGATCCGTTCTGGTGTTGTGCGAACTTTATCTACAAAATGTAAAAAACTGTGTATTTCCGCAACTGGGTTTTGGTCACGCTCCAACAAATGGACCAAAGGGTCTAACACTGCGATTTGGTCCGGCGCCTTCAACAAACGGGCGGCCAATGCCATCAATGGCGATTTGGCTTGGGGGCGTATGCTACTCATCAAGGTGCCAGCATACGGGTCTTTCTTGGCCCATTTGCTGTTTGTGTTGCCACCCCCTTTCTGATAATTACCCCCAGGCACCCAACCGCTGGGGCCGCCACCGCCTACGCGACCACCTGCGCGCCCACCCTCTGCATTTTTTCTGCCCGGCTCGCCTGCGTAAAACTGGGACTCGCTGGCCCGCCGTGCGGACAAACCCAACTGGCTGGCCAACTGCACCGGCGTTTGCCCCAACATATCAGCCAATTGGCGCACCATTTCCACCCTGTAGGTGGAGGCGGGTATCTGTGAAATCAAGGGCTTAAGAAAAGCCATTGCAGAGGAATTGCCTTCCACCTGTCCAATTTGGTAGTTGTTTTGCAGGTGCTGCATCAAAAATTGCGACAAACCCAACGCCTTGGTCACTTCAAATTCAAAAGCCTCAGCACCTTCTGTGCGAATAAAGGAGTCTGGGTCATGTTCAGGCGGCAGAAACACAAAAGTGGCAATCTTTTCTTCGGTGACATGCGGCAAGCAGGCCTCCAACGCCCGCCAAGCGGCCTTGCGCCCTGCTTTGTCACCATCAAATGAAAAAACAAGCCTGCGGGTTTGTTTAAACAGCTTTTGCACATGCTCAGCAGTCACCGCCGTGCCCAAGGTGGCCACTGCGTTTTCAAACCCCCACTGGGCCAGCGCCACCACATCCATGTAACCTTCGGTGATTAACACGTAGCCCATGCGGTGAATGGCTTGCCTGCCTTCAAACAGGCCATACACCTCTTGCCCCTTGCTGAACAAGGGCGTCTCAGGGCTATTGAGGTACTTGGGCTCGCCTTTGTCCAGCACCCTGCCCCCAAAACCAATCACCTGCCCTTTGCCATTTCGGATCGGGAACATAATCCGGTCCCTAAACCGGTCGTACCTGCGGCCATTTTCAGACAACTTGGTTAAACCAATGTCATCCAACATCGGCTTGCTGTCGTAATCAGGCACCACGTGGATTAGGTTCTGATAGTCATCGGGTGAGTACCCCATGCCGTACTTGGCCGCAATGACGCCTGTCAACCCGCGTTGCTTGAGGTAATCCACCGCCCGCTTGTCTTTTTTCAGCTCGCCTTTGTAGTAGTTCGAGGCCTTGGCCATCAGGTCAAACATCTGCTCGCGCTCGGACACCACCTCGGCGGGCAACTCCACCCCCTTTTCATGCGGCACTTCAATGCCCATGTTTCCAGCCAGCGACTCCACGGCCTCGGGGAAACTCAAGCCCAAATGCTCCATCACAAAGCCCAAAGCATTGCCATGGACGCCACAGCCAAAGCAGTGATAGAACTGCTTGGTCGCGCTGACCGTGAATGACGGGGATTTTTCGTTGTGGAAAGGACACAGTCCCTGCAGATTCAACCCAGCGGGCTTTAACTGGACGTAGCGACCCACCACGTCCACGATGTCAACGCGGAATAGCAGGTCGTCAATAAAGCTTTGGGGAATCATGAATTACTTTCACTGCCTGGAACATGCAACAGGATAACAAAACTCCCCCTAAATTTGACTGCAACGCTAAGCCTTTGTAAGATCGAGGCTTCCTATTTTTAAAAGGAGTACAGGGGACACCCCCCGTGCCATATGGACAGTTCCAGTTGTCGATCATTCGACCCCCCGCATAATCGCCCTGAGCGCCCTCTCGCAAAGCGCATCAAATTCCGTACCGCCTCAAAAGGCTGCCCAATTTCACCACTGAGCACCCCTAGCAACAAGGGTTGTTCCACCATGCACACTCATTTCGTGATTGAAGCCTATTCTCATGGAGCATCATCATGGAAGTGTTGATTCTATTGGGTTTAATTTTGATCAATGGCTTATTTGCCATGTCAGAAATCGCCTTGGTAACCGCTCGAAAGGCCCGCCTGTCCAAAATGGCAGCCGAAGGAGATCGGCAAGCGGAAATTGCCCTCAAGTTGGGCGAGGACCCCACCAAATTCCTCTCGACCGTACAAATTGGTATTACCTCAATCGGTATTTTGAACGGTATTGTCGGTGAAGCTGTACTGGCAGAACCCTTCGCCATTTGGTTGATGACCCTTGGACTTGAAGAGTCCAGCGCTGCAATTATGGCAACCGTGCTGGTTGTGGTGGGCGTAACCTACACCTCCATCGTGATTGGCGAGCTGGTACCCAAGCGTTTGGGACAGATGAACCCCGAATCCATAGCCCGCACAGTGGCCCGGCCAATGCAAATACTGGCTACGGCAACCAGGCCCTTTGTATGGCTTTTAACCGCATCCACTCGCGGCTTGATGACCCTGATGGGCATGAAGCACAGCAACGACAGCGGCGTAACCGAAGAAGAAATTCACGCTATGCTGGCTGAGGGGTCAGAGTCGGGCGTAATTGAATCCACTGAACATGCCATGCTGCGCAACGTGTTCCGTTTGGACGACCGCCAATTGGGCTCACTGATGATCCCACGCTCAGACCTGGAATACATCGACCTACAGCGGTCCGACGATGACAACCTGCGCTGTTTGATTGAGACCGACTATTCACGCTTCCCGGTTTGTGATGGCGGCTTGGAAAATTTGATTGGTGTAATCCACGCCAAACAGGCCTTGGCCAACGCAGTCAAAGGCAATACCCCCAACTTCGCAGAAGGGCTACAGGCATGCGTGTATGTGCCTGAAACCCTTACGGGCATGGAGTTGCTGGAGCAATTCCGCGCCAACAACATGGACATGGCGTTTGTCATCGACGAATACGGCGAGTTGGAAGGCATTGTGACCCTGCATGATTTGATGGAAGCCTTGACCGGTGAATTCAAGCCCCGCAACGTCGAAGACGCTTGGGCGGTGCAGCGTGACGATGGATCTTGGTTGCTGGATGGTGCAATCGCAATCTTGGACATGAAAGACACCTTGGGCATTAAAACAGTGCCAGAAGAGGAAAAAGGCCGTTACCACACACTCAGCGGCATGCTGCTGTTGTTAATGGGCCGCTTACCCAACACAGGCGATGCAGTGGAGTGGGACGGCTGGATTTTCGAGGTGGTGGACATGGACGAGAAGCGAATTGACAAGGTATTGGCACGCTTGTCCGACCCGAAGACAGACGAGGCGCTTGAAGAAGAGGCGTAAGGGCCTCTACTTCGATGATTGATGCTGCTTGTGCTGGTGACTGGTGCTATCTGAGTTGGTGATTGGTGCTATTTGCGCTGGTGATTGGTGCCGCTTGCGCTGGTGATTGGTGCCGCTTACAAGCGCAGGCGGCAGACCGACTCGCTTAAAGCCGCTTGTTTTCCGGGCTCCCACACAGGGGCTGACCAATCGGCACTTAGGAGCCTCTGTCGCCCGGCGCGGCTTTTTGAATCGCTCTGTCGGTTCAGCCTACCTGCGCTTGTGCGCATGAGATAGCCTGCATGCCAACTTTGCAACCTGCCAATCTGCCAATCTGCCAATCAATTGTCACGGTAATTTCGTCGGCCAAGCGCCGTCAGCCTGAAGTCTTGCTGCGATTGAAGAAGGGCCGCCGCCAAGCCCTCGCAACTGTCCATTGGTCTTCAGCCTCAAGGCTGAAGAGCCCCCGCGTCACGCATGTTTGAGCTAGAACCAGAACTTAGGAAGTTCTGGTTCAGCGAGTTGCGTGCGGGGCATGGACAGGCAGAGGGTGTGCGGAGACAAGGCCCTTCAAGCAGCAACGGCTCAGGCAGAGGCGCTCGGCCGATGAAGCAGCGAAGACAAAGGCAGAGGCGCTCGGCCGGCGAAGCAGCGAAGACAAAGGCAGAGGCACTTGGCCGACGAAGCAGCCAAGACAAAGGCAGAGGCGCACGGCCGACGAAGGAACGGCAAACAGATGCAAAAACGCCCGATGAAACTCACCGGGCGTTCTGAATAAACAGCCAATTCAACAAAGCTTATGCGGTTTTATGTGCACCACCAGCGGCTGCCAACGCTTTTTTCTCACGCTTGGCTTTGGCACGCAGGTTGAGCAATTCCACCAGCAGTGAGAAGCCCATCGCGCTGTACAGATAAGCTTTTGGCACATGTGCGCCCAAAGATTCTGCAATCAGCAACAAACCGACCATCATCAAGAAGGCCAAAGCCAACACTTTAACGGAAGAGTGCTTCTCCACGAAATCACCAATGGGCTTGGCGGCAAACATCATCACAGCCACGGCTGAAATAACAGCAGCCACCATCACCGGCAATTCGTCAACCATACCGACGGCAGTAATGACCGAGTCCAAACTAAACACGATGTCCAAAATACCGATCTGGATTACAGAGCTCCAAAACAAAGCCTTGCCTGTCTTGTTCGCTGTAGAAGCATTCATTTCCTTCTCGTGCTCTTCCTTGTCTTCCACCTGAATATAAATCTCAGCAGAAGCTTTGTACAACAAGAAGAAGCCACCAAAGAAGAGGACTAAATCTCTACCGGTAATGATTTTGTCCATCACAGTGAACAGCGGCTCAGTCAGACCGATAATCCAAGACAGTGAGAACAGCAAACCAATTCGAGTAATCATCGCGAACGCCAGGCCAAACCTGCGAACGCTGTCTTGAATGTCAGCGGGCAGCTTAGACACCAGCACAGTGATGAAAACAATGTTATCGATACCCAGAACAATTTCTAGAGCAGCAAGGATAAAAAATGCGATCCAGATATTTGGGTCAAGTAGTAATTCCAAGATTTAATTCCTCCGAGTTGAAGAGCGCGATAATACCGAAGAGCACCCAAAGAATGGTTCGAAAAAATCGAAGCGAATCGCAGAGTTTAACGCCAAACGTCTGAGATTTCTTACCTAAAAACATCATAGGCATTCATGAAGCGAAATAAACCCACCCCTTGAGCATACCAAGGAGAGCAAGTGTTTGGAATGCTTAGGGAAAAATCTTGTATGAAAGCTGGATGTGAAATCAGAAAGAGATTGCGTGGGAAACTTCTAGGCAAACTTGGGGTGACTGCGGAAACTACTTAAAAGCTGTTCGGATGCGAATGCTTTTGGCTTGCTTATTGGCTCGCATAGTGGGCTCACTTAGCGGGCACTCTCAAGGACAACTTAAAGGCTGTTGAGAACCTGCTTGACCCAGCCGGACACTTTTGACATGTCAGCCCTACCCGCCAAACGCGTTTTGGCTGCGCCCATAACTTTGCCCATGTCCTGCGGACCTGCAGCGCTTACCTCAACAACGACTTGTCGAAGTTCAGCCATGACTTCGTCTTCAGACAACTGCTGAGGTAAGTAAGCGGCAAGTACAGCGGCTTCAGCCAATTCGGATTGAGCTGAATCAGAACGGCCGCCTTGTTCAAACTGAACGGCAGCCTCTTTACGCTGTTTGATTTGTTTTTCAATGATGGCAAGCACCGCAGCATCATCGAGTTCGACGCGTTCGTCGACCTCTTTCTGCTTGATGGCTGCGGACAACATCCTCAACGTGACAAGCTTGGCTTGTTCCCGGGCCTTCATGGCCGTTTTGATGTCGTCGAGGATTTGAGCTTTGATTTGAGTCATAGAAAGGGGCAATCAGAGCTTATGCCCCAACTTTGCCCTAACCAATTTCTATCAATACATCTTTTTAGGCAACATTTGGCTGCGCAGGCGCTTGTAGTGGCGCTTTACGGCTGCAGCACGCAGGCGCTTACGCTCTGCTGTTGGCTTTTCATAGAACTCGCGTGAACGCAGTTCTGTCAACAAACCTGTCTTTTCAATGGTGCGCTTGAAGCGACGCAGGGCAACTTCAAATGGCTCGTTTTCTTTAACGCGAACGGCAGGCATAGGACTCCAATCGAAACTTTATAAGGGTTCAAACAGTGCTAACTGGTGCGGTGTTGCAGCCATAGCATGTCGGCCGAGAATTCGGCAAAGACCGAGATAATACCACCAAATATTGCGAATACTCAAGCAATTCTTTGCACAACGCCCAATGCTGCACTGTAGCCGCTTGCCCAAGCCCATTGGAAGTTGTATCCGCCCAACCAGCCTGTCATATCAACCACTTCGCCAATAAAGTAAAGCCCTGGTACCTTGCGAGATTCGAGCGTCTTGCTGTTCAAATCCTCGGTACTCACGCCACCACGCATGACTTCGGCTTTTTTGTAACCTTCGGTGCCGGATGGGTGTATTTGCCAATTGGCGATGGCATCTGCAAGCGGATGAAGTTGCTTTTTACCCAACTCAGCCACTTTTCTTGTTCTTAAGGGTGCGAAATCAGGTTGATCCAGCCAGGCTTGCATCAATCGCTTGGGGACATGGGGCATTAGCCCAGCCAACCAGTTGTCAAATTGGGCTTTTGCGCCCACACAGGCTTGCTGCATGTGGTTACGGAATGTATCCACGGAATCTGCACCCGACCAATTCAAGGACAAGGCCTGACCGGGATTCCAAAATGAGGAGGCCTGCAGCACGGCTGGGCCGCTCAAGCCACGGTGAGTGAAAAGCAAATCTTCATCAAACCACGGGGCATCGAGTTCGCTACCCCGGCTGCGCACAGGCAAGGCCAAACCTGCCAGGGCTTTAAAAGGCTCCCACACGGCATCAGAAAAGGTGAGTGGCACCAGCGCAGGCCGGGGCTCTACAATGCGGTGCCCAAACTGCCTACCCATTTTGAGCCCGAAATCTGTTGCGCCGATTTTTGGCACAGGCAATCCACCCGTTGCGATGACCAAATTGGGTGTTTCGATGCCACCTGCGGTGCTTGCTAGGCTGAATCCGTGCAGGCCATGCTCAATCGCGGTGACGCTGTGTGGGCGCATCCATGTGACGTTGCCGGAATTGCATTCAGCGGCCAACATGTCAATAATGTCGTCACTTTTGTGGTCGCAAAACAGCTGGCCTTTGTGCTTTTCGTGGAAAGGGATGTGATGCCGCTGGACCAAACCAATGAAATCTTGAGGTGTGTATTTGGCAAGAATGTGGCGAGCGAATCGTGGCTTTTCAGAAACGAAATTGTCTTCGCTGACTTTAACGTTCGTGAAGTTGCAACGCCCCCCTCCACTGATGCGGATTTTCTCCGCCAGCTTTTCGCTGTGGTCAATCAACGCAACGGTTTTGCCTTTTTGACCTATTTGGGCCGCACACATTAAGCCTGCGGCACCGGCACCGATGACTACTGCATCAAACTTTCGCATCCACCACTTGCTCCACTGCTTTCAATTGCGCTAAAAATCCGTGTGGCATGTTCGCGGAATCTTGGAGCCATTGCAAGGACAGTTTGGCCGTGGCCTCTGCAGAGATGTCAGGTTTGGGATCGGGTTGCTCAGAAAAACTGGTTTCACCTTCGTGAATGCACCATGTTTTGGAGTCTTTGACGCCATCCATGCGGGGAATTCGATAAGGGGCAGCCACAGCCTCGCCTTCATGCCCTCGAAGCACGAGTGCCTTTTTACCGCGCGCAGACAACACTTGTCGCTGCAACTCCCAAAACTCGGGATGGGTGTAGCTGGTGATTAATAAGCTGTTGTCAAAAAGTTTAGGCACCAGCAGCTTGACGAGTGTGTGGGCCACATTGCGCACGCCCAGCACCTCACGAATACGCATCAGTTTTTCCAGGCCTGGATGCAGAATGCTTAAAGGTAAAAAAACAGGCTGGACGTCAATGCCCGCCCTCTTCCAATCTATCAATGGAAAAATCGCGTTGGTGGTGACTCTTCCGGTTGTCTCTTCATCAAGACCATGCACAAGCACGGGGTAACCCGCTTTGGCCAGCAAGCCTGCAAGATAGGGTGTGAAATTGGGTTTGCGTCTTGCCCCGTTGTAGCTGGGGATGACAATGACCGGTTTTTCTCGCGCTTTTGAGTAATCAGCCAATGCTTGTAGGGAGGGGTTGGAAAGGGTGGAGTTGCTTTGGTCCACCGCATCCATACAGCCCAACAATTCGTTGGTGCTTTCACCCTTGACGCGCAAGGCCAATAGAATGGCCCCCAGCTGCAAATCGGAAACTCGGCCCTCAAATATGGCGACAAAAAGTTCGCGAGCCTGAACTTGAGTCAGACTTTTGGAACCCTCTTTACCGCGACCAATTTCACGGATATAGGGTGTTACTTCAAATGAAGGTGTCGACATTGGAATACTACTTTAGTGTTATCGGCAAGCTTGACTTACGTTAACAGAATGGGCTGCGTTTTGTAAGCAGGCTTATTTCCTTCTGCTTTGATCATCTTTTTTAATTCGGGTACACATGACCCGCATTGTGTGCCACAACCCAAGCTGCACTTCAATTTTGCAAGAATAGCATCTTCTGTGGAGTTGGCAGAATCTGCCACAACTTGCCCTTCAATTTGCATGGTTTGCTGGATGGCTTTTTGTATGTCAGCCTGCATCACGCCAACGCAATTACACACCACTTTGCTAACGCTGACTTGTGCACCAGAAGGTTGCTTGTTAGGGGACAGCAAAAAAGACCGAACCGGAGTGACATCCATGGCTTGATCAAAGTAACTTCGCAGCCAACTTTCTGACACCATGCTGCCCGCAAGCATGACGCCGGTCAGTCGAATTGTGGATGCAGCTTCGCTGCCGTCTGTAGGGGACATCTCAACACGGATTCTGCGGAAGCTGCCCGTACGCGGGTCGCTGTAGGTCAGCAAGTTGGGTGTGTTGGGCGCCAGTTGAAACAACTCTTCCAGACGCGTAAGCACTTCTGCATTGGGCGCTTGACTGGATGCAGCGCGGAACAACAGGCCTTGGGTGTCTGGCCCACCCGCACTTCCATCCTTTCCCGCTCTTCCGATAGGCACGCACATTGCTGAATCAAATGCTTTGAAAAGCTTGCGAGCTTCTAGCCATATGGACAGCCAGTGTGGGGCTTGAACAAAAACCACGCATTCCCAAGGGGCTTTTACTTTGGATACTTTCAGTGCCGTGTGCTTCAGCTCGGGTTGTTTGGAGTACGGATCGAACTGCTCCAAGGTGAATGCGTTTACCCCCCCTGCGCTGCCCTGCCCGCCCGTGAATTCAGGCCCCCAATGCATGGGGATGTAGGCCTGATTCATGGCCACGGATTCGTCTGATTTGGCGCGCCACCACAGGGTGGACCGACGTGATTTGACTTCGACCCAATCCCCAGCTTGTAGGCCCAGCCGGGCAAAATCTTTGGGATTGAGGGCAATGGCAGGCTCGGGCTCGTGACCAAACAAGTCGGACAAGGTGCCTGTGCGGCTGCTGCCGTGCCAGTGGTCGCGCACACGCCCGGTGTTTAAACGCCAGGGGAAACGTGCATCTGCATCTTCAGCCACAGGTATAAACTCAGCCCAAATGAATTTGGCTTTGCCGCTGGCAGTGGGGAATACGCCGTCTTCATACAGTCGCGCTTTGCCTTGGCTTGCACCCAAGGGCATGGGCCACTGCTGGGGGCCTCGGGTTTCTAGGATGCTGTAGCTTAAGCCGGTGATATCCAGATCACGGCCTGTGGTCAAGCCCCGGTGTTCATTGAACACTTGCTCGGGTTGCGTCCACGCAAACATGCTGCTTGGCGTGTGAGTGTCTAAGCGGGCTTGCAGCAACTGAGCAAACTGGGTGGCAATTTGCCAGTCGTTTCGGGACTCGCCCCAAGCGGGCATGGCTGAGGTAACCCGGCTGATACGGCGTTCGCTGTTGGTGACGGTGCCTTCTTTCTCAGCCCATGTGGTGGCGGGCAAAAGTACATCAGCGTATTGCACCGTGATGGGTGTGAGGTATGCGTCTTGCACCACCACGAATTCGGCTTTGTCCAATGCGCGTTTGATTTTGTCGCTGTTGGGCATGGAATGCGCGGGGTTGGTGCAGGCGATCCACACGGCTTTGATTTCGCCTTTTTCCAAACGATCAAACAATTCGACTGCAGTTGCACCCGGCTTGTTGCTGATGGAAGGCACGCCCCAATAGGCGGCCACTTCTTGTACATGCTGCGGGTTGGCCAGTTCGCGGTGGCCGGGTAGTATGGTGGCCATTCCGCCCACTTCGCGTCCGCCCATGGCATTGGGTTGGCCGGTCAAGGAGAATGGGCCTGCGCCCTCTTTGCCGATTTGGCCCGTGGCCAAATGCAGCGCAATCAATGCGGTGTTTTTGTCAGTGCCGGTTGTGGCTTGGTTAAGGCCTTGGCAGTAGAGTGATAGCGTGGGCTTGGGCTCAGTGGGTTTGGTTTCGCTGCTTGGGTCTTGTTCGCCACCCCACGCAAACCAGCGTGCGGCTTTCACAATGTCTTCGACTTTGATGCCACAAATACTGGCTGCAATTTCGGGTGTGTATTCTTGCACGCCTTTAGCAACGGCTTCGAAGCCTTCGGTGTACTTGGAGATGTACATCGGGTCGATCAAGCGCTCGCTCAGCATCACATTCAGCATGGCGTTGAACAACATGACATCGGTACCGGGCTGGATTTGCAAATGCAAATCGGCCATTTGGGCGGTGTCTGTTTTACGGGGGTCAACCACAATCAACTTGTGCTTTGGGTTGGCTGCGCGTGCGGCCTCCAAACGTCGGTAGGCCACCGGGTGGGCAAAGGCCATGTTGGAGCCCGCGATAAACACGCATTGGGCCAAACTTAAATCGTCATAACTACAAGGCGGCGCATCGGCACCCAAGGTGCGTTTGTAGCCGCTGACTGCACTGCTCATGCACAGGCGTGAGTTGGTGTCGATGTTGTTGGTACCGATCAAACCTTTGGCGAGTTTGTTGAAGGCGTAGTAATCCTCGGTCAATAGCTGGCCGCTGATGTAAAAAGCAACGCTGTCTGGACCGTGTTTTTTAATAAGGTCGGCAAACCGGTCAGCTGCGTAGTTCAGCGCCTCATCCCAAGTGGTGGGCTGTACTGGATTGGGCTCAAGGCATGAGCCCTCCACCACAGAGCCTTCACTACGATGGGTGCGCATCATGGGCACCCCAGCACGCACCTGTTGATACACCTCGGGTTTGGCTGTTTCGGCCAGTTTGCTGCCTTTGCTGCACAGCTTACCGTAGTTGGCGGGATGGTCCGGGTCGCCCACCACTTGAATGATTTTCCTGCTGCTGCCCTCACCTTGTGTTTTCACAATCACACCGCAACCTACGCCGCAGTATGGGCAGGTGGTTTTGGTGTCACATGTGGTTTGTGTTTCAGCAACAAGGGCAGCAGAGGTAGTCATGATTTAGCTCACACCCAGTTCTTTCACTTCACTGGTTTTCAGGTGCACTTTTCCGTCGACGACTTGCACCTGAAATTTGGGCGTGCAACCGACGTCGGGGTCACGTGCGCAACCATCGCTCAAACCAATGTTCCAGTTGTGCAACGGGCAAGTCACCGAATTGCCATGCACGATGCCTTGGCTCAAAGGGCCTTTTTTATGGGGGCACTCATCCATCAGCGCAAACACTTGCTCTTCCGCGTTGCGGAAAATAGCGATGTCTTGACCTACCGGGCGGCGAACTACACGTGAGCCCAATACCGGGATGTCTTTTACTTCGCAAATGGCAATCCATTCCATGGATAGTTCCTCTCTGACTGCGTTCATATTAATTCTCCAGCGCCACGACCGGTATGTTGATCGGGGTGAACTGTCGCAAGTCTACTTGAGCTTCTTGCGGTTTGTGCCATGGGTCTTCTTCAATCGCCAAGGCGGCTTGCAATTCCGCCCACAGTGCGTCGCGTTGAGCCACGTCTTCCACAATGGCTTTTTTCACGTATTCCATGCCCACTCGCGCAATATAATGCACGGTGCGTTCTAGGTACCAACCTTCTTTGCGATACAGCTGCAAAAAGCCACCAGACACAGCCATGACTTCGTCTGAAGTTTTAACCCGACACAGGAAGTGAGCCACTTCGGTTTTGATACCGCCGTTGCCGCCGACGTAAATTTCCCAGCCTGAATCGACACCAATCACACCCACGTCTTTGATGCCACTTTCGGCACAGTTACGCGGGCAACCCGATACAGCCAGTTTGACTTTGTGTGGGGCGTACATTTTGAATAGCCCCACTTCCAAGTCTTTCCCCATTTGGGTGCTGTCTTGGGTACCAAAACGGCACCACTGGCTACCCACGCAGGTTTTGACGGTGCGCAGGCCTTTGGCATAGGCGTGGCCGCTTGGCATGTCGAGGTCTTTCCAAACGGCTTGCAAGTCTTCTTTTTTCACACCCAGCAAGTCGATACGCTGACCACCCGTGACCTTCACTGTGGGGATGTTGTATTTGTCAACCACGTCTGCGATTCTGCGAAGTTCGTCAGCGGTGGTTTCGCCACCCCACATGCGTGGCACCACAGAATAGGTTTTGTCTTTTTGAATATTGGCGTGGGCACGCTCATTGATAAAGCGGCTTTGTGGGTCGTCCACTGCCTCGCCAGGCCATGAGCTGATGAGGTAGTAGTTGACCGCAGGGCGGCAGCTTGCACAGCCGTTGGGCGTGCGCCAGTTCATGGTGCTGAACACTTCGTCTTTGGTGGTCAGGTGGTTCTTGAAAATTGAATCCCGCACAGCTTGATGCCCATGATCGGTACAGCCACACATGGGTTTTGTTTTGGGGGTTGCGGAATAATCGGAGCCCGCCGTGCTCATCAAAATTTGTTCGCACAAACCTGTGCATGAACCGCAGGAAGCGCTGGCCTTGGTGTGCTTACGTACCTCTTCGATGGTAAACAAGCCTTTGGTTTTAATGGCTTGGACGATGGTGCCTTTGCACACGCCGTTGCATCCGCAAACTTCGTCTGTGTCTGCCATGCGGCTGGCTTGGCTTTGTCCTTCGTGGCCGGTGTCACCAATGTTGCTTTGACCAAACATCAATTTTTCGCGAATTTCGCCAATCGGTGTGCCATCGCGCATCAGTTTGAAGTACCAGCTGCCGTCCACGGTGTCGCCGTACAAACAGGCGCCCACCAGTTTGTCGTTTTGAACAACCAGCTTTTTGTAGACGCCGCCGATGGGGTCAGACAGCAAAAGCTCTTCGCAACCCTCGCCACCCATGAAGTTACCAGCCGAGAACAAGTCCACGCCGGTGACTTTCAATTTGGTGGAGGTGACAGAACCTTCGTAGCGGCCAATGCCAAACTCCGCCAAATGGTTGGCAGCCACTTTGGCTTGCTCAAACAAGGGGGCAACCAAACCGTAGGCCACGCCACGATGGCTTGCACATTCGCCTACGGAGTAAATACGGGGGTCGGTCACTGTTTGGAGAGTGTCTGTGACGACCACGCCGCGGCTGCACAACAGGCCTGCACTGGCTGCAAGCTTGTCATTTGGGCGAATGCCCACAGCCATGACAACCAAATCCGCTGGCTCTGTGGTGCCATCGGTGAATTCAATGCTGGCAACGCGGCCATCTGGGCCAGCGTTCAATTGCTTGGTGTTCTTGGCCAGCAGGAAATCTAAACCTTTTTGTTCCAGCGATTTTTGCAACAAACCTGCTGCGGTGGGGTCTAGCTGACGCTCCATCAGCCAAGTGGGCAAGTGCACCACTTTGACGTCCATGCCCTGAAGGGCCAAGCCGTTTGCAGCCTCCAAGCCCAGCAGGCCACCGCCAATCACGATTGCCTTTTTGTATTGCTTGGATGCAGTCAACATGGCTTCGGTATCCGCTATGTCGCGGTAACCGATCACGCCGGGCAGTGTTGAGCCGGGCACGGGCAGGATGAAAGAATTAGAGCCCGTGGCCAGCAACAGCCGATCATAGGAAGCTTCCATGCCATCCGAGGTCTTGACCACACGCTTGATGCGGTTGATCTCGGTGACTTCCTTGCCCACGTGCAAGGTGATGTGGTTGTCTTCGTACCATGCCCAATCGTTTAACACGATTTCATCGAACTTTTGCTCTCCAGCCAGTACGGGCGAAAGCATAATTCGGTTGTAATTGGGATGCGGCTCCGCACCAAACACTGTGATGTCGTAAAGGTCGGGAGTCAGCTTGAGCAACTCTTCAACCACCCGAATACCGGCCATACCGTTACCGATGACTACCAATTTTTGCTTTTTAACGGGCATTAACATACGCACATCCACATAAAAAAACGGCATCCTGCTATCGCTAGCGGGACGCCGTTGTCCAAACTCCTCGGGTTTCCCTTTGGAGACCTGTCAATCCACCTGTAAGTCGCCGCCGTTGACGACCTACGCTTCTATCTAAGCAAGTGGTGTGCCAGCTTTTTAAGGCGTTTTGTGCACTGCAATGAGGCCAATTTGACCTGGTTTTGACCCTGCATGCACCAGACTAAGGAAATACAGTGGGCATGGCTCACCAAGACAAGGCACCCGCAAAGTGCATTCATGATGCCCAAGCAAGGGCGTGTGAGATAATGCAGAATAAACATGACCCCACACATGGAAGTGCACACTCAATTGAATGACTCAAACAACAAGGTGCCTCAGGTGGTGCTGGGCTTCGAAAGTTCTTGCGACGAGACTGGCGTAGCCCTATGCACCACAGACGGGCGTATTTTGGGCCAAGCGCTGCATTCCCAAATTGCTATGCACAAGGATTATGGCGGCGTGGTGCCTGAATTGGCCTCACGCGACCACATTCGCCGTTTGATCCCATTGATGAATGAGGCACTGGCTGAGGCAGGAATGCAATTGCAGGAGGTTGACGCAATTGCTGTGACCACCGGCCCGGGGCTACCCGGTGCGCTGATGGCGGGTTGCGCTTTTGCGTACAGTTTGGCGGCAGGCTTAGGCAAACCGGTTATTCCGGTTCACCACTTGGAGGGGCATTTGTTGTCGCCCCTGCTGTCAGCCAAACCACCCGCATTCCCGTTCACTGCGCTGTTGGTGAGCGGTGGGCATTCCCAGTTGATGGCCGTAGAGCATTTGGGCAGCTATGAACTGCTGGGCGAAACACTGGATGATGCAGCAGGTGAGGCTTTTGACAAAACCGCGAAAATGATTGGCCTACCCTACCCCGGCGGCCCGGCATTGTCCAAATTGGCCGAGCAAGGCGACCCCACGCGCTTTGAATTGCCGCGCCCCATGATGCACAGTAAAGACTTGATGATGAGTTTTTCTGGCCTTAAAACTTCGGTGTTGACCACGGCGATGAAACTGGCTGGCGTGCAAAACCCGTCAGAAACCATGCGTTTGAACGAGCAAGACAAATGCGACCTTTCAGCCAGCTTTCAAGCTGCGATTGTGGATGTGTTGGTGAAAAAATCCCTGAAAGCCTGCAAGCAAGCGGGGCACAACCGTTTGGTGATTGCGGGCGGTGTGGGTGCCAACAAACACCTGCGCGAGCGTTTGACTGCAGAGGCAAAACGCAAAGGCATTGAAGTGTTTTTCCCTGAGCTTAGCCTGTGCACCGACAACGGTGCAATGATTGCATACGCCGCAGCCATGCGCCTTGCAGACAATCCAAAGTTGCTGGAAAGCCGCGATTACGCGATGCAAACCAAACCCCGCTGCGCACTGAATGAGGCTTGGGCATAACGGGGAGCTGAAGCCACTTACCTCAGAATGGCGCTTAGTCGTTTATCCATATCATCCACAGCGACCCGCCCCAAACCCACGTTGCCACTGTTGATTGCTGCAGCCCAAAAGGGTTCAGGTGATACTCCTTCAGGGCGAAATTTTAACGTGACCTTCATGGCATTGGTGCGCAACCATTCAGGCTGATTGGGGTCGAGTGCAATGAGCTGAAGTCGATTCCAGATGCTGGAGGGAAGGCGACTGCACCTCTCAATCGCCAAAAACGCCCAACGCAAATTAAAGCCAGGGGTCTGATCTAAATTGGGGTCTGGATTCCGACTCGGGTTTGGGTCGCCCAGTTCAGCAAGCACTTCGTTGTCCCAAACGCGGATGCTATCAATCCAATTGAGCTTCATGTATTTTGCGCATTGCAAAGCAGTTTCAGTGCCCTCTGATTCCAAACGCAGTATCAGTGACTCAAGTTCAGACAGGGTGCTTGGTATGCAACGCTGTATCAACAGGTAAGCATTGACAAAGGTGGCTACCTCGCTGCGTAAAACACGGCTTTCATAGGGGTTCAACAGCACGCTTTTTAACAGCGAATGATGGGCAGCAACTTGGTCTGGGTATTGCCCCAAAAAGCGCAAGGCGGAAATACGGTCTTCGTCACTTTTGGCACTGTTTCTCAATTGCGTCACACACAAGCCAAGGGCTAGCATCTTGGTACTGGGTAACAAAACGATGGAAGCATCAAACTCATGAAATATTGCGCAATCGTCTGGTTTCATCGCGTCTTCAAACACCGTCAGCAGTAGCTTGGCCAAGCTTGATGTATGGGACCCGACGCTCAACAAACCCAAAGCCTGTGCGCGCGTCGAAGGCGTCAATTCGCTGTCCCTAAGGATGTGTCGGGCCTTGAAATACACGCAATGCCCAAACAGGGACTCTGCATGCAAACATTTCACAGCGAGGTTGGTCATGTATGCAATTTGAGCGTGAAAGTCAGGGGCAACGATTTGCCACTGTTCAAAATCACGGAAGGTTTGCACGTTGACGTGTTCTTTGACAAATTCAAGCGCTTCTGAATCGCCAAGTTGAGCGGCCACAGCAACAATTTTGTAAGCGGCTATTCGCACATCCAAGTTGTTTAAATCCAAGGGCTGCATTAAAACCTGGACGGCGTCTAACAACAACGTATTCACCTGCGCCACCAGGTACCCCACCGCTTCGTTGGACATGACTCGTAAATTTTTGACAATGAGGCTATTGAGGGAAAACTCATTCTGAGTGTTGGCACTTAAACGCTCAGTCAACAATTCATGCTTGACCAGCGCCAGCACATCGGGATGCTCGGGCACAGCCGAGCCCAATGCGCTGAAAAGATCAAAACGCACCCTTGGTGAAGTGCCTTGGTGACGAATCACACCAATAACCACATCCAAACTGTGGTCATAAGCTTGTATCTCGCTACCAATATGTAAACCA
This sequence comes from Limnobacter sp., assembly GCA_029866125.1. Lineage (GTDB taxonomy): Bacteria > Pseudomonadota > Gammaproteobacteria > Burkholderiales > Burkholderiaceae_B > Limnobacter. The sequence continues at coordinate 69,547 of JARWZZ010000021.1, read as the reverse complement.
AACTCAAAATAGTTGTTGAGGGCTTGTACCGCAGCATCGCGAACATCCTCATCCAGTTCATTCGAAGCCAGGAACAAACACAACTCGGGAATATGCTCAGGTCGACTCACACACTCTTGCTCGAACCCCTCCAAGATTGCCAACTGTTGGTCAACGGGCAAATGCTCGTCCAAACTAAGATTTGCAAAATAGCGAATGGGGTGGTCAATGGGTGCGCAGTAGGCCAGTTCAAGGCCCAGCAGTTGAAACTGGGGCTCGGGGTGGCCCATCACCCGACCAATTGCTTGGCCTATCAAATCGGTTTTTTGGAAGTGCTTGGCCTCCACCAAAGCGGCTGCGCAGCGCACAGTGGCTAAATTCGGACTGTTCAGAAGGCTCAGAATATAGTCGGGCGACAGAACACCCCTCACATTCAGAAAATCAGACAGCATGTTGACATGGGCCTGCGGGTCAGCCGTGTTTGAAAGGAAGTCCTCCACAACCTGGCGGATTATATTCAACTCGCGGTGGGCCATGGCATTGACTGCCTCGTACCCCAGCTTAGCCACTTGAGTCAACCGAATGCGACTTTGGAAATTTAAACAGGACTGTATAGCAAGACTAGGAATGGGCTGCATGACAATGTTCAAACAATCGCCCAGCAATGGCCTAGCCAAATCGCCAGCGACTGCTGCGCAGGGTTGTGGTGCAACACGGGATGAAGCAACACTAGGCCCTAAAACTTCGGTTTGACTCAAATTATTGACACTGCTGTTTTGTGATAACTGTGGGTGTATTAAGGCAGGGGTCATTGCAGGCCAATCCATACAAGTGATTAACCTAAGTAACCACAAAGCGGTTTAAGTTCAATCTTGAAATACCCCGCAAAGGGCAACTACCAATGCCACAACTACCCAGAACTGGGTATTCTTAGGGACTGTTTTTGAGGTTGTTGCCACCATGAATGCACCTGTTGAAGACTTTCAATTAAGCAATGCCCAGCGGGAAGAAGTAATCGCTGAGCTACGCAAAGTACTGCCTGACCATTTGGTTTTGGATGACACCGAACGTAAAAAGCCCTATGAATGCGATGGGCTCTCGCTGTACAGGCAATTGCCCATGGTGGTGGTGCTGCCGGAAACCGAGCATCAAGTCATACAAATTTTACAATTGGCCAAACGCCTGAATGTGCCTGTGGTGGCACGTGGCGCAGGCACTGGCTTGTCTGGCGGGGCCCAACCGCACCCAGCGGGTATTTTGTTGGGCATGGCCAAATTCAACAGAATTATCCACATTGACCAAATCGCCCGCAAAGCGATTGTGCAACCAGGTGTGCGCAACTTGGCTATTTCTGAAGCCGTTGCCCACCTTAACCTGTATTACGCACCCGACCCTTCCAGCCAAATTGCCTGCACGATTGGCGGAAATGTGGCTGAAAACTCGGGTGGAGTGCATTGTTTAAAGTATGGCTTGACCGTCCACAACGTGATGAAAGTGCGCGGACTGACCATGGACGGCGAGGTGGTGGAATTTGGGTCTGAAGCACCGGACACACCGGGGCTGGACTTACTGAACTTGGTGGTTGGCTCTGAAGGCATGTTGGTGGTGGTGACCGAAGTTACGGTGAAACTGGTGCCCAAGCCCGCCTTGGCGCAAGTCATTATGGCCAGCTTTGATGATGTGGCCAAAGCGGGCGACTCGGTGGCTGCCGTGATTGCCGCTGGCATTATTCCGGCTGGGCTGGAGATGATGGACCAGCGTGCATCACGCATGGTGGAGCCTTTTGTGAATGCGGGTTATGACACCGAAGCGGCCGCCATTTTGCTGCTGGAGTCTGACGGCACTCCCGAAGAAGTGGCCGAGGAAATTGAAACCATGAGCCAGGTGCTACGTGGGTCGGGTGCCACGGCAATCAAGGTCAGCCAAACCGAAGCGGAGCGTATTCGCTTTTGGGCGGGTCGTAAAAACGCATTCCCAGCGGCAGGCCGCATCAGCCCCGACTACTACTGCATGGATGGCACCATTCCGCGCCGACGTTTGGCCGATGTGTTGAATGCAATCACGGCGATGGAAAGCAAATATGGTTTGCGTTGCGCCAACGTGTTTCATGCAGGTGACGGCAATTTGCACCCCTTGATTATGTTTGACGCCAACATTCCGGACGAAGTAAAACGCGCTGAAGATTTTGGCTTTGAAATTTTGGAGCTGTGCGTTGAAGTAGGCGGCACGGTGACTGGTGAGCACGGTGTGGGCATCGAGAAAATTAACCAAATGTGCGTGCAATTTTCACGTGCGGAGCTGGATGCATTTTTTGCAGTTAAAAAGGCATTTGACGAGCCCGGTTTGCTGAACCCCGGCAAGGCCATCCCAACCCTACACCGCTGCGCAGAATATGGCCGCATGCATGTACACAAAGGTGAGATGCCCTTCTCTGACCTACCCCGTTTTTAAAAGAACAATTTTAAAGTAACCATTCATGACTGATTTTCTGGATGATTTGTGCAAACGGGTGGAGGATGCCGCCCGTTCAGGCAAAAAACTGCGCCCTGTGGGTGGTGGAAGCAAACACTTTTATGGCGGCCCGCTGGAAGGCGAGGTGGTAGACATGCGCCCATGGAGCGGCATTGTGGACTACGAGCCAACCGAGCTGGTGATTACCGTCAAAGCGGGCACCTTGCTTTCAGATGTGGAGGCCGCACTCAGCGAAAACAATCAGGAGCTGGCATTTGAGCCCCCCCGCTTTTCTGCACACTCCACCATTGGCGGTGTAGTGGCAGCAGGCTTATCTGGCCCAGCCCGTCTGGCCCGTGGCCCCATTAAAGATTACCTACTGGGTTGCACCTTGTTGGATGGCAAAGGCCAGCTACTTAATTTTGGCGGTGTGGTCATGAAAAACGTGGCGGGCTATGACGTATCACGGGTTGTGCCCGGCAGCATGGGCACCTTGGGTATTGCCACATCGCTGTCCATCAAAGTGATGCCCAAAAGTATTTCCGAAACCACATTGGTGTTTGACCTGGGCTTAAATCAAAGTATTGAGCAAATCAACCAGTGGCAATCAACCCCGCTGCCCATCAATGCAAGCCTGTACGACAACGGCAAGCTGTACGTCCGCTTGCGGGGGGCACGCGCAGCGATTGACTCTGCTTTGAAAACCATGTCGGGCGAACAAATGGACCAGGCTCAATCAGTGAGCCTATGGAACAACTTGCGCGACCAAACCCATCCATTTTTTGAAGGCGAAAGTGATGTGTGGCGCCTGGCGGTACCCCCCACCACTGTGGATTTGGCACTGCAAGGCGAACAACTGATTGAATGGGGCGGCGGGCTACGCTGGCTCAAGCCCACTCAAAACCTTTCAGTTGAAACCATACGCGGCGCAGTTGAACGGGCTGGCGGCCATGCCACGCTTTACCGCACCAGCAATGAGGCCGCACGCACGCATGCATTCCATACACCCAACAAAGTCATGTTGAACATTCAGTGGAGGCTCAAGCAGCAGTTTGACCCCGCAGGCGTATTCAGCATCAACCGACTTTCACCGATTTTGTAAGGCGCCAACCATGGACACCCAACTGGCCGACTGGATCAAAGACACCCGCCACGGCAAAGAAGCCGAAGCCATTTTGCGCAAATGCGTGCACTGCGGTTTTTGCACAGCCACCTGCCCCACTTATCAAATTTTAGGCGACGAGCTGGACAGCCCTCGTGGCCGCATCTACCTCATTAAACAAGTGCTGGAAGGCCAAACCGTCACCCGCAAAACACAGGTGCATTTGGACCGCTGCCTAACCTGCCGCAACTGCGAAACCACCTGCCCGTCTGGCGTGCAATATGGCAAGCTGATTGATATTGGCCGCAAGGTGGTTGAAGAGCGTGTAGAACGCCCAGCAGGCGAAAAAATGATGCGTCAAGGCCTGAAAGGCCTGATGAGCAACAAACCCTTGTTCAATGCAGGTATGGCTGCAGGCAAAATGGTGCGCGGCCTACTGCCCGAAGCCTTGCAAAAAAAGGTACCCGCCAAACGCCCCATGCCGCGCACACCCGCAGGAAGCCATTCACGCCAAGTGATTATGCTCAATGGTTGCGTGCAACCCGGCATGATGCCCTCGATTGATGTAGCCACCTCTGTGTTGCTGGATGCGGCAGGCATTCAAACCCGTGTACTGGCTGAATCGGGCTGCTGCGGTGCGGTGAAATATCACCTCAACGACCATGACGGTGGACTTGCGCAAATGAAGGCCAACATCGACGCTTGGTGGCCAATGGTGGAGGCGGGCCATGCCGAGGCTTTGGTGATGAATGCATCTGGCTGCGGCGTCACAGTCAAAGAATATGACCACCTGTTGGCCCACGAACCTGCCTACGCTGAAAAGGCAAAACGCATCAGCGCCATAACCATGGACATTGCCGAGTTTTTGGCGCAAGAGTTACACAACAACACCGCGCTGCGCGACAAACTGGCCCCACAGGTGAAGCAAGCCATTGATCGCGGCTTGATCCCGGGGAAAATTGCATTTCACCCACCCTGCACTTTACAACACGGCATGAAAGTCAAAGGCGTGGTTGAAAATGTTCTAACAGGCTTGGGCTTCAATTTGACCCCAGTTGCAGACAGCCATTTGTGCTGTGGGTCAGCAGGCACTTACTCGGTGCTGCAACCCGAAATTTCAAATGAACTTAAAAAACGTAAATTAGACAACCTGATGGCAGGCCAACCGCAAGCCATCGCCTCCTGCAATATTGGTTGTTTAACGCATTTGGAAAGTGGTGCCAGCGTGGACGTCAGGCACTGGGTGGAATGGGTGGCGCAGGCAATTCAATAAGGCCCCCGGCAAGATACTTCAATAAGCCAATTTTTGGTGGAACTAATTTGAAACATTGGTTCCTCAATGATTTGACTTTCATGGATCCTACATGCTTACCCCCATCCCTTGCGTTCAATGCCAACACGACATCAGCGGAGAGTTCCTCGATACGCACACCCTGAACATCGACCCCAATGTTTTCACCAACAACCAAATACACGCCACCTGTTTTGGCAAAGCAGCAGCCAGTGGCCTGTTTGCGCCTGCGGTTGCGGCTGGGTTGCGAAGCTGCACGCCCAGCGACTTAGTCAACCCGAACACCATTTCAGGTCAATTGTTTCAACTCGGCAAAGATTTGGAGCAGTATGGCGCAGGCCCCACACCACTTGCACCTGAAGCACCGCTGAGAAAGTGGTTGGTCAACTTCAACATCGACATCTTTACTGGCAACAGGCAAGTCGCTGACAAAATTCATCAATTGCTGAAAAACCACATCGATCAATTTCCAAAAGACCAGGAGATCTACAAAGCTTTGGTGGACCGGGAAGTGCTCGACAACATCAGCGTCGAAGATGCAATCCAGCCACCCGAGGGGATTGAAGTAAGCTGCTTTACCATATTACCTGGCAACAACTCCGCCAGCGACTTGGCCGCTCAAGAAGCCGCCGCCATCAAACAGGCACAACGCAAACTGAGAGACCTAGACTAAAGGATGCCCACTAAGCACTCTTTTTGAACAAGCCCGCCACGGTGGGCTTTGCCTTTTGGGGCGCAGCCACAGAGGCAATGTCTTCCACCTTACGCTGCTTCTCGTACAAGAAAGTCAACACCTCATGCCGGTAACGGTTGTACTGCGGGTCGTCGGCCAATTGCAAGCGTCCGCGCGGGCGCTCCAGCTCTACCTTTAAAATTTCACCCACGGTAGCGGCTGGCCCGTTGGTCATCATCACAATTCGGTCAGACAACAACACCGCCTCGTCCACATCATGGGTAATCATAATCACCGTGTTATTCAACTCGCGTTGAATGTCCATGAGTGAATCTTGCAGGTGTGCGCGGGTCAAGGCGTCCAATGCACCGAAGGGCTCATCCATCAGCAGCACACTGGGCTCCATCGCCAAGGCGCGCGCAATACCCACACGCTGCTTCATACCGCCGGAAATTTCATCCGGGCGTTTGTGCATGGCATGTTCCATGTGCACCAACTTCAAATTGTGCTCAATCCAGTCTTTCATTTCGGCTTTGGACTTCACGCCTTTAAACACGGTTTTTACTGCAAGCTCCACGTTTTCATAAGCGCTTAGCCAAGGCAAAAGCGAATGGTTTTGAAACACCACAGCACGCTCTGGGCCGGGCTCGCGCACTTCTTTTTCATCCAGCAGCACCACACCCGCCGTGGCTTGGTAAAGGCCCGCAACAATGTTAAGCACGGTGGATTTTCCGCAACCGGAATGGCCGATCAAGGATACAAACTCGCCCTTGTTGATTTTTAAATTCACATTTTGCAAGGCGGTAAATTTGCCTGTGGGGGTTGGGAAATCAATACCCACACGGCTCAGTTCAAGATGTACGTTCGACATGGTTATTCTCCTTACTCACTTACTTAATTAACGGGCGGCTGAAGTTTTGTCCCAAGACGCTTGGCGTTGCACCAGCAACATCAAGCGGTCCAGTCCGAAACCAATCGCACCAATCGTCAGCACAGCGACCATGATTCTGCCCAGCGAATTGCTGGAGCCATTTTGAAACTCGTCCCATACAAACTTACCCAAGCCCGGGTTTTGTGCCAGCATTTCTGCAGCAATCAACACCATCCAAGCCACACCCAGCGACAAACGCAAACCTGTAAAAATCATGGGGATTGCACTGGGAATAACAATCGTGCGTACATGAGTTATACGGCTTAAACGCAATACACGGGACACGTTTTGTAAATCTTTGCTGACGTTGGCCACACCCACAGCCGTGTTAATCAAGGTAGGCCACAGGGAGCACAACAGCACCGTAATCGCGGAATTCACAAAACTTTTTTGCACCATGGGGTCGTCTGACACATACACCGCACTGACCACCATGGTCACCAAAGGCAACCAAGCCAATGGGGACACAGGTTTAAAAAGCTGAATCAAGGGGTTCACTGCGGCATACACACTGCCGCTTAATCCAATCAATAAGCCCAGAGGCACCGCAACCAAACTGGCCAGAATAAAGCCGGTTAACACCGTAATGAGGCTGGTGATAATCTGGTCCAAAAATGTAGGCTTACCGGTGTAGGTGCGAATTTTAATGACCGCATTCGGATCCTCAGCCAAACGCTCCGCAGCGCGCTGCTCTTGGCGGGCCATAAACTCTTGGGCCTTCTCCCGTTCTGCAATGTGCTCAAGCACCAAACCGTGAGCCTGCTCATACACTTTTGCAGGGCCAGGAAATTGGCCCAGTGAGGTGTCAATTTTTTGGGCCACGGCACCCCATATCATCAGGAACACCATGATGCCTATGAAAGGCAAACCAATGGCTCTCAACATTTTGTCCACGTTCTGTTTAAAAGCGGGGCTTTCAGCCGCTTTTTGAGCAAGGTACGGAAACAAAGGCGTCAACTTGGCTTTGGGTGTAGGCATGGTACTCATGGTGTATTCCTTCAAAATGGGTTACGGCTTTTCAGCGCCCTTCAGACCAATCTTCAAACTGTCGATGTAGGCATTGGGCTTTTTGCCGTCGTACGTCACACCATCAATAAACTCTTTCTGAGGGGGTTTGAAACCAGACTCTTTTGCAAAGTCAGGAAACTCACTGGCCTTCATTTTTCCGTCTGTAATCAGAGCTTTTGCAGCCACTGCATACAGGTCTGGCCGGTACACACTTTTGGCTGTGTCGAAGAACCACTTGTCGTCCTTCTTGTCAGCAATTTGGCCCCAGCGGCGCATTTGCGTGAGGTACCACACTGCATCGGAGTAATAGGGGTAAGTGGCGTTGTAACGAAAGAACACGTTGAAGTCTGGCACCGAACGTTTGTCGCCTTTCTCGTATTCAAAAGTACCGGTCATGGAGTTGGCAATCACTTTGGCATCCGCACCCACATACTGTGGTTTGGCCAAAATCTTCACAGCCTCACCCCGGTTGGCGTTGTTGTTTTCGTCCAGCCATTTGGCAGCGCGAATCATCGCCTTGACCAAACGGGCTGTGGTGTTGGGGTTTTTGTCTGCAAATTCCTTGGTAATACCAAACACTTTCTCTGGGTTGTTTTTCCAGATTTCGTAATCAGTAATTACAGGCACGCCAATCCCCTTTTCAACTGCTTGCTGGTTCCAAGGCTCGCCCACGCTGTAACCGTCAATCGTACCGGCCTCCAAAGTGGCGGGCATTTGTGGAGGTGGGGTCACGCTGAGTAGCGCATCCGCTTTTAGGTTGCCCGAGGTGTCGCCGTTTTGTGGTGCATAAAAACCGGGGTGAATACCGCCAGAGGCCAACCAGTAGCGCAACTCATAGTTGTGTGTGGACACTGGGAACACCATGCCCATTTTGAATGGTTTGCCCGCCGCTTTGTATTTATCAACTACCTTTTTCAGTGCATCGGCTTTGATGGGGTGCACCGGTTTGCCATCTGGGCCTTTGGGTATGTGCTGCTTCATTTCCTGCCACACCGCGTTGGACACTGTAATGCCGTTGCCATTCAAGTCCATGGAAAACGGCGTCACGATGTGGGCTTTGGTACCAAAACCAATGGTGGCTGCCAAAGGTTGACCTGCCAACATGTGCGCGCCGTCTAGCTCGCCGGTAATTACACGGTCAAGCAGCACTTTCCAGTTGGCTTGCGCTTCCAGCGTAACGAATAGCCCTTCGTCTTCGAAGTAACCTTTCTCATACGCAATGGCCAAGGGGGCCATATCTGTCAGCTTGATAAAGCCCAACTTCAGTTCTTCTTTCTCGGGTTTTCCAACTGCCTGCGCTGAAGCGTTGGTTGAGACAAGTAGCCCGCAACCCATGCTTAAGGCCATGGCCAGCACGGTCATTTTCAGTTTTTTCATCATGAAAACACTCCACATTAAGAAACGAAAACGGCGCCCACCTCCACACAAAGCTGTACCTTATGCAGTGATGAGCGCCGTTGCTCGATTGGAGGGCAATCAACATTGATCACCCAAACATGTTTCTCTTAAAGCAGAATACGTGCCAGATCAAAAATAACTTAAATTTTTACAAAAACGGGCAATTTTGCATTGAAATGGTGCGGTGCACATCACCTGCAAACCATGTGCGCTCCAATTCAAGCACCTGTGCACTGAAATCGGGGAACCAAGATTCAATGGTGCATGCACCACCAGCGGCGTCATTCACCGCACCAAAACGGAAACTTAAACCCTCGGTGCGCAACAGGGATTTTTCAATCACCTGCACTGGCAGATTTAACACTTCTTCATCAGCCATCCAGATTGCGGCTTGCTTGCGGTTTGTAGCATCGGTCTCCAGCCATTGGCAGGCCTGTTCCACCGCGCTTACCAAGCGGGGCAGTTGCTCACCCAAAGCCAGTGCACCTGCCTCAGTCAGGCCAAGTACCTTTTCAGGCCAGCTTGGCCAAAACTCGTCGGAATGCGCGACCCTATGGCCCACATGTTCAAACTCGGCCAAAGTGCCATAGGGCTCGCCCACACAGCACACATCCAACTGGCCTTCCTTCAATGCTTTGACCATACGCGCAGGGGGCACCACCTCAAACCGGGCCGTTGCCTCGGCTTGTTGACCGTCTGCCTCAACACCCAAGCGCTTGAGCCACTGGCGCAATTGCAGACTGTGCATCGAGAAGGGGAACACTGTACCCACCCGCAAAGGGCGCTCATTCAGCCCGCCTTTAGCACCGTTCAACGCGTCGTAAAGCGCATTGGACACCAACAGCGCATTGCCGCCACGGCTTAGCACAAGTGGCGCGCGCATCGGCTTTTGCAGGGTCAACACCATGGGCGACAACAACTGCGCCGCCTGCAATTCACCAAAAATAAGTTTGTCCCGCAAGGTGGACCATGAAGGTTGGCGGCACAACTTCACATTCAAGCCCGCTTGTTGATACAAACCCAAGCGCTGCGCAACCACCAAAGGCGCAGCATCCGTTAAAGCCACGAAGCCCAATTTCAATGGTTTCATATTCTCACTAAACACCGCTACCTCCGCCATTGAGCAAATCAAACACCTCAATCACGCTTTTCGCGGTGTCCGCCAGTTTTTGTTTACGCTCCATCGCCAGTTTCCGCATGGCGTGGTAGGCCTCATCCTCAGAAAAGTTGCGATGCTTCATCAATAAGCCCTTGGCTTTGTCAATTAATTTTCGATCCGCCAGTTGATCTTTCGTGGCCTGCAACTCCTGCTGCAAAGCCTGAAACTCCCTAAACCGGGCCACCGCCACCTGAATAATTGGCCGTACCCTTTCAGGTGGAATGTCGTTGGCCAAATACGCGCTGACCCCGGACTGAATCGCCAAGGAAATGCTGAGCTCGTCACTTTCCTCGGACAACATCACAATCGGCCGGGGATTGGTGCGCGACACACTCGCCATGTTTTCAAAGCAATCCCGGTCGGGGAACTCGATGTCAATAATCACCACATCGGGCTGCAAACGCTGCACATGCTCATTGAGGTGGTCCACCGACGGCAGGCGCGACACCAGCTGGTAGCCTGCATCCAAAAGCGCACGCTCCAAGATGGCGGCCCGGCCAGGTTCGCCGTCCACCAACAACACTTTTAAGGCTTGCTGCGACCCAGTCGGGTGCTTTGCACCATTCATGCGCTATTCCTTTCTACCACCACAACCCCAGCAATTAAGGTGCCAAGCGGCACACTTCCCACTGCCCATCCACACTCTTGTACACCAAACGGTCATGCAGGCGGGATGCACGGCCCTGCCAAAACTCAAAATAATCAGGCACCAAACGGTAACCACCCCAAAATGGAGGTCGGGTCGGGCTGTCGCCATGCTCTGCCTCGTATTTTTTAACCTGGGCCTCCAGCATTTGCCGATCGGGAATCACTTGGCTTTGCGGCGACGCCCATGCACCCAACTTGCTACCCACGGGGCGGGAAAGGTAATAGGCATCCGACTCCTCCGGTGCGCACCGCTCCACACGGCCCTCAATGCGGACTTGGCGCTCAAGCTCGGTCCAGTGGAACAACAAACAAGCATGCGGGTTGGCAGCCAACTCCTGCCCTTTGCGGCTTTCGTAGTTGGTAAAAAAAGTAAACCCGCGCTTGTCCACACCCTTGATCAACACAATGCGTGCAGAGGGGCGGCCCTGCTCATTCACCGTGGCCAAAGTCATGGCATTGGGCTCAGCCAATTGCGCACCCAAAGCTTGTTGAAACCAACGGTCAAACAAGTCGTGCGGATTGGGCAAGGCGTCGGCCTCATCCAGCGTGGCTTGCGTGTATTCTTTACGGATGTCTGCAATGTTCATGGTACTACCTTAAAAATAAAACAAAATGAGCCGGCACAAAACAACATTATGCCCCAGTCAACACACCGCCCCGAAATGAATGGAAATGACCACGCCCAGAATCTCGGCGAGAATTTAATAGACAGCTTCTGCTCCAAGCTGTGGCTGGAGGACGGTTTGTCCCAACTGACCGCACAAGCCTACCGCAGCGACTTGCTGCTGCTGGACCAATGGCTGAAGAATAAAATTCCTCAAACGGAAATTTTAAAAGGCAAACCTAGCCTACTTCACGCCCAAACCGAACACCTGCGCAACCACGTGCATGACTTACTGGATTTAAAACCCAGCAGCCTGAACCGCAAAATCAGCAGCTACAAACGCTTTTACCTGTGGTTAAACGAAACCCAGCAACGCCTAGACAACCCAGCGGCTGAACTGCACAGCGCCAAACAAGGCCTACGGCTACCCAAAACCCTAAGTGAAGAACAAGTTAAAAGCCTAATGACCGCCCCAAGCCCGCAAACCCCCGAAGGCCTGCGGGACCTGGCCATGCTGGAATTGATGTATGCCAGCGGCTTGCGCGTGACTGAATTGGTGACCCTGCCCCAACAAGCCATTGATTTGGAAGTGGGTGCGTTGAAAGTAACCGGCAAAGGCAACAAAGAGCGCTTGGTACCCATGGGCGAGCCCGCCATTCTGGCCATTGCAGCCTACCTGCAAAGCAGCCGCCCAGCCCTGCTGGGTGCACGCAAACACGAAGCCTTGTTTGTGACCCACTTTGGCCAGCCCATGACACGCCAAGGCTTTTGGAAAAACATCAAACGCTATGCACTGATTGCAGGCATTGACAGCCCCATCAGCCCCCATGTGCTGCGCCACGCGTTTGCTACGCACTTGGTCAACCACGGCGCAGACCTGCGGGTGGTGCAATTGCTGCTGGGCCATGCCGACATTACCACCACCCAAATTTACACCCATGTGGCCCAAAAGCGCTTGAAGGATATTTTGGAGAAACACCACCCTTTAAGCCAGAAGACTTAGACCACACAGCCCCAAGTCAGATTAGAATTCGTGGATCACTCAACACAACAAAACCAAACAAAAGAGGCAAACAATTGATCTACCTTATTGCAGGCTTGGTCGCGGGCTACCTTCTGGGTTCCATTTCATTCGCAGTGGTGGTGTCCAAAGTCATGGGTTTGGCCGACCCCCGCACCTTTGGCTCAAAAAACCCAGGTGCCACCAACGTACTGCGCACTGGCAACAAAGCCGCTGCTTTGGCAACCCTGCTGGGCGATGCCCTTAAAGGCACAGCCGCCGTGTTGTTGGCTTACTATTTTCAGGACAGCTTGGGCTACAGCCAAGGCGACGTGGCCATGATTGGCGTGGCGGCTTTTATCGGCCACCTGTTCCCCATCTTTTTTGGTTTTGAAGGCGGCAAAGGCGTTGCCACCGCGCTGGGCGTACTGTTTGCGCTGAATTGGGCATTGGGCTTGGCAACGGCTATAACTTGGGTGGTGATTGCGTACTTCTTCCGCTACTCCTCACTGGCCAGTTTGGTAGCCAGTGCATTTGCGGTGTTTTACAACGTGTTGCTGTTTGGGGTGGATGCCCAAGCAGCCGCCATTTTGGTGATGGCAGGCTTGCTTTTTTACCGCCACAAACAAAACATTGCCAACCTGATGGCTGGCAAAGAAAGCAAAATCGGTCAAAAATCAGGGGGTTGATTTTGATCTTGGCTCAACCACAACCTGTTGACCCAAACGGAACGCAGTGTCTGCCGTCTTTTTAGAGGAAGTCCTTGCATCAACGCCCCCCACAGTAAGCTTCCATTCTGTTTCTTCCACATCCATGCGGGTATGAAGGTCAACCAAGGCCATCAAATTCGCTTCCAAATCAAACACAATTTGAAGCTGCTTTGATGCTTTCTCTAAATCAGGCAGCGCTTCGGCCGTTTCGCCCTGGTCTTGCAATGCAGTAAATGCCTCATTAAGGATGCCAACCAGTTTTTCTCGATCAGCCGCATTGGCAGAGCCTGCTGATTTTGATTTCTCAATCAAATCGTTTAGTGAATCTCGGCTTATTCCATTGGGCGCGTTTACCACCAATTTTTCAATGCCGTCATTCAACACCGCTTTGGCGACGTCATCCCACACCGCCCGCACCGTGGCAAGGGCGATTTTCGCTTTGTCGGTTTTCAAAAGCGCGGGGCGAATTTCACCTTTGTCCACTTTTTTGAACCTGGTAATACCCATCTTAGTCCAAGGCAATTGCAACGGCACGCGAAGCAACTTGACGGGTTTGCGTACCTTTTCACGTATGGCCAAAGGCACAACCAAGGCACCTAACACTTCAGTGAGTGCAGCACTCAACATCGATTTTTTGTTTCGCAGATCGTCATCACGACCCGTGCCAGAGGCCACATCAAACTCAGCCCAAGCGGCCTTCGCCTTTCCTGCGATTGAGCCAACAACCACTCCCTTACTTGCGTCACCCCGAGTCAAACGACGTTCGTCAGGCCGGAAAAGGGTCGCATTCGTCTGCACTGGTTTCGGAAAAATCAGGTCTTCCAGATCTTCCACCACACGTTTCAGTTCATTCTTGGACTCGTTTTTCATCCCGCCCAAATCGGCCGACTCAGTAGCGTTTTTAATGTCCAACCAAACATTCGCAAAGGTATCGGGGTTAAAGCCTTTACGCAAAGTAGCATTCTCCACAAAGGGAGTGGGCAGTGTGCCCAACAGGGTTTGAAGGGTCAGCTGATTGCGCGCTACCAACTCCAAATCGGCTTGCCTAACAGCACCCATACGGTCGCTGCCAAACAGGATAATTTTGCGGCTTTTGTTACGTTTGGCCTGAATACCCCACTCCAGCTTGGAGCGTGCCAAATCAATGGTGTTGCGTGCTTGCGTAGCATCGACATCACCCTCTGCCACAGGCTGGTTTAAACGATTGCGGGGCGCAATGACCAACTTTTCAATGAAATTTTTCAAGTAGGCTTTGTTGGTGTTCAGCTCAGATTCATCCATTCGCAACGACTCTGCAGTAGGGCGACCCCCGACTTGCTTCCTAGCGTCCGTCAGGGTTGCAGAAATACCTTTCTGCCACGCGTCCATTCTCAACAACAGTTCTTCCACATCGCCGCTATTGGCTGCGCGTGCATGCTCATGCATGGCAACAATTGCGTCGCTGGCAAGTTTATGCATTTCATGAACACTGGTGGTGTTGTTCAGTAGCTCATTGCTCCACACAAACTGCCCCTCGCTGTCTGTGGTGGTAAAGTACTTTTTATAAACCCCTTCAGAGATGGCCAACACTTGGGCTTTATTGGAATCAGTGTTGACCGACGAACGGCCGAGCAGATTACCTCCACCCAAGGCCTTCCTAAGTACTTTCATAAATGGTTTTCTGTTGCCGTTGGCGGTACTTTCCACTTGCAGTGTTTTGTCCTGTTCAATCGGCCCTTTTTTAAACTGCATGTCATCGGTGCCTTTGTAACCAAGGCTAGCACCTGCACGGCTGTACACCGGCGCGGCGTAGCCCCCACCAATAGGCTTATCACTGCGCGCACGGTTTAAATTAAAACCATCAAATGCCAGTACCGCCATCAACACCTTGGCCCGTGTATTCTCACCCTGTTCGTATTTTTCAAAGAACCGGTTGTTATTAATATCTCCATCGGTAGGTTGAGTCACAAAAGCAACCTCCCTTGGTGAACTTTTTTGTCGATTGTCTTTTGAGATCGAATCTGGCTCAATTTGCTTGGCCACTTCCAGCAAATATTGTGCGGTCATGTCTTTGCGGTGGGCCTTGTGATTACCGTCTGCTTTTCGCTTGTAGTTCATCGATTGAATTAGAGTTTCAAGCGCTCCTGAGCCTGAACCCGCATATTTTTTAAAGTAGGCACGGTAGCTGAGTTGGTCTGCCAAACCGCGTAAGTGGTTTACCACGCCCTGCGACTGCTCGCTCTTTATCCCGGGGGCATCAAAATTAAGCCGTGTATTGACTCCCAAAAGAATATTTTCTATGTTCAGCGTTTTGGCCGTTTCGTCCCCCGAGTCGGCATCAAAACTCGCTTTCATGTATTTATGAAACTCAGCATTATCTACCAATAGCTTGTTTAGCTTGTTTAGTTCAGCGGCACTGGCAGCGTCAGCGGCACTGGCATCTTTGGGCTTATCACGTGCTGACTTAACACTTTGCTCAACCTCGTCCATCACATGCATAATTTCGCGGCTTACTGCATGCAACTCTTCAATTTGAGCGTAGACCAATCTTTGATCTTGTTTGCTCAAACGGTTGAAATCACCCGAGTTGCGAATTTCATCCAAGGTGTGAATGGTGCGATCTTTTGTTTGTCCATTAACCCTGTCTGTTACAACTGGGCTGTTAAGCACTGCGGCTTCAGCATCCTTCTTTAAACGCAGTTGAATAATTGACTGGTTGGCTATGTCATTTGCCCTAAAAAACAAAAGGGCTAGCAGTTTAATTTTCTTCTCAGGGGTTCCGGCATCGTCTAGTTTGCGGGGGAGTTGGCTTAATAAACCCTCTTTAACTTTGTAGTTGTGCAACTCCTTGATCAAGTCAATTACGCTATTTGTATCATCGTGCGCAATAGGAGTACCCCGCAATTTGGGTACGACAAAATCTATCAACTCTGGGTTGTCTACCCAAGTTTTGAGTGCCATGGCACGAAGATATTTTGCTTTTGCATTGGCTAGCTTTGTATTCAAGTCCTTGGTGACTTTTTCGAGCCCAGTCTGCAAAGACGTAGCGTCAACCTCTTGTAGGCCTGAATTTTCAGACTTAATTTCTTCCTTTAAATTAGCTGCTAATTCAGCGATCGGACTCAATTCATTCAAAGCAGCACGGGCGTCACTCAGTGCCTTGTAGGCCTCTGTTCTGGCATTATTAAGTGCTGCAGTTTTTGATCGATCACTACGCGCGCTAGATTCTGGTGAATCGCTTATGGGTTTTCTAAATTCTTTGAACTTTTTAATGGATTCTGTGTGGGCTGCTTCAACAGCAACGATATTGGCGTCAAAAGAACTCGTAGTGGCGTTCAATTCCTCCAAGCCATTTCTTAACTCGACGGTTTTAGTGGCGAGGTCTGCATATTTTTGGGCTTGAAATGCAGATATCTCAGCGCTTTGCGCGCTTTGACGTGCTTCATAAGAAAATTCGTTTGCAGCCTTACCCACATCGCTGGCAAGTTCAGGATCGTTTTTGACTGCATCAGTAAGAGGCTCCTCAGCCAAGCGAGTAGCCAACTCGGCTAATACTCCTGCGGACTTGGCTTTGCTTTCCGCATCGGCCGCAGCAGCCTTCGCCGCTTCTGCATCAGCTGTTTGCTGATCTAAAGTGCCACAATTTTCCCCTAGGATTCTTTTAAGTGTCGCAAGTGAATCATTTCTGGCTATCCCAGCACCAGCAGCAGCGCCTTTTGCACTGTCGGAAGCATTTTTAATGGATTGCGTTTCATCGTTTATTCTGTTTGTATGATCGGCAGCCTTGGTTGCAGCTCTTTCAGCTTCCGCTGCTTTTGCTTCAGCTGAAGCTGCACGTGCTTCCGCAGTTGCTAGTCGTGCCCTTAAATCTTCTAGCTCAGCTGCATCTACTGGTTGTGCAGGTGCCCCCCCTTCAGCTGCTGGTACTCCTGCTGGTACTCCTGCTGGTGCTTCTGCTGCTGGTGCTTCTGCGGCTGGTACTCCTGCTGGTGCTGCTGCATGTCCTTCTGCTGCATGTCCTTCTGCTGCTTGTCCTTCTGCTGTGGCTGATGCAGGTCGGGCTGATCCGCCAGTTTGGGAAAACCTCTTCCGAAAATCGACTAGACCCGCCCTTAACTCCTTGAGGAACAATTGCTTGAATTTGGCTTCAAAGCCGCTATCATTTCTAAGCTTGTCAGATAAATCAGAGGCGGTTTTATCTATGTGGACTAAGCGAAGGTTGTAAAGAATATTCGCGCAAGATTCACTCAACCCCAAACTGACTTTCATTAAATTATCAATCTTGTCACGATCGTCTAAACCACTTTCCAGCAGGTAGGTAGGGTCTTTGTACTTGGGATCATGATCTAACTCAACAGGATCTGATTCGTCCTTGAAATGAATATAATTGCTAATCGAAATTAATGCTAATTTGGTATATTCAAGATTGTTATAGGAGGTTCTAGGATTACCTGCACGGTGTAAGCCTCTAGCTAAGTTGTTAGAGGCAGCTTGCCACAAGGGAACCTCCTCCAACAATGAATAAAGCTCCTTTCTCATCGCTTGTACTACAGGATCATGCTCATTGCCAATTCTACTGAGCTCTACCTGAATACCTTCTCTGATAATTTGAACAGAAGATGAGTTAAAACTGGCGAAAAGTGCCAGTTCCGCGATGGTAGAAGGATCAATTCGACTGTTTGGTAAAGTAGACCGATCTTTGAAAGGCAGAGAACCAATAAGGTCTTCATAAAGCCTTTCTGCTGCGTCTTTAATAGGCGACGGCGCTGTTTCGGAGGATTCAGGAGATGGAACTGATTGTTTTGCACCATCCAAATCAGGTGGTCTAACTGCCGGCCCTGCCATATTATTTGTCTCTCACCGTGAATTCAAAAGTCTAGGGTGAATTCATTTCCACCTGCTCATCAAATAGTTTGTGGCGGTCTTAAGCAGACAGTTCCACAAATGGCTTGAATCTAGGGTATGTCCTAGGTACCTATGGCGAACTGGCGGCTAAGTCGTTGGTACTCGGGTAGGTTCTGCATAAAAAATCGGGCAACTTGTTGATAAACCACGGTTGGGTGGGTGATGTTGGTGCCCAAGTCTTTCAAATAGTTGGCGGTCTCCAAATTTGCACTCAGTTGAGTGCAAATCCCGACTTCCAGTTTTGCAATCTCGTCTTGCAAGTGATTGATTTTGCTTTCGTTTTGCGGCGTTGGCTTAATCGCCCCCAGCAACCGTTGCAGTTGGGGCAGGAACTTGCCTGCAATTTCATGGTTGTGGAATTTAGTTAGCTCGTCACTGTAACCCGTGCTGCCATCAGGGCCTGTGGCCAACTCGTTCGGTTTCGCATCGCTTATTACATCTTCGGCCGCTTCGAAAGCCTCTTTATCTTCCAAAAACCGAGATACATCTTGGGTCACAGCATCGGCAAATACTTTTTGGGTGTCTGGCGACCATTTAACGCCACTTTGCCCAAACAGTTTTGTAAGAAACCCAGAAAACCCGGAGGATTTGGTGGATTTTTCAAGGTCGGCCAACACGGTTTTAATCAAGGTGGCTTCGGCTTTGAGTTGAGTCTCTTCTTCAAACAATGCGGGGTGGTCATCTTTCAAGGGGTCAGTGTCGGCGCGGGTGGTGGGGTCTTGCGCGGCCCGCTGGGCGGTAAGCTGGTCCCTCACTTGCTGGATCATTTCCAAACGTTTGGCAATCTGGTGCATGCGGGTGGGGCCTGTTTCGGTGCGGGTCTGCCCACCTTCGTTGGTCACTTTGTAGCCAAACAATTGGTTGAAGCCGGGGTCGTTTTTCCAGCTGGTCAGTTGCTGGGCCAATTCCCTACTTGCGGGCAATTGGCCAGACAACTGCGCGTAAACGTCTTTCAGGTACTTACGCCTTTCACCCGCGCCGCGAATGCCTTTTTCTGCCTCAATAATGGAGCGCAATTCTTCACCAGACAAACCGTGTATGCCTGCAGCATGAGGGCCACCGTTGCCGGCTGTTTTGTCTTTGCCCTTGCCGGTTGGGTCGCCGCTGGTGGATTGATCAAGCAGCTTTTTGGCATATTCAGTACCTGCACTCACTGTTGAACCACCCGCCGTGCCTGCGGCATTCGACTGGGTGGGCTTGAGCAGGATGGCCCTTGCAGCTTGGCCAATGGGGCCAAGCTTGGGCGCTGCGTTTAGCCTACTCAAGGCACCAGTTTGATAGGGGTTCACTGCGAGGGTATCGGCGGGGCTGGCTGTTGAGTTTGAAGCGGGGGTGGGCATGGAAACTCCATCGGGTTTGACTTCACGGGCAGCGTTTTACAAACTGCATTTGTAATTGTGTAACGCTGCCGGGGTGAAGGTTCCACCAGACCGGAGGCAACTTACCCCACTAGGCCCTACTTACTAAGCCCTACTTTTATAAAAATCAGCCAATGCCTTGCCTGTGTGCGACCCCTTTTTCTTGACCATGGCTTGTGGCGTGCCCTGCGCCACCAAGCGCCCGCCGCCCACACCGGCTTCGGGGCCCATGTCGATGACCCAGTCCGCTTGGGCAATCAAATCAAGGTCGTGCTCGATTACCACCACGGTGTGGCCCGCGTCCACCAAGCGGTGCAGCACGGCAATCAGCTTTTCCACATCGTTCATGTGCAGGCCCACGGTGGGTTCGTCCAGCACATACAGGGTGTGGGGGTTGACGCGGTTGTCGCGCACTTTGGTCAGTTCTGTGACCAGTTTAATGCGCTGTGCCTCGCCGCCACTCAGTGTGGGGCTGGCTTGCCCAATGGTGAGGTAGCCCAAGCCTACATCGCACAGCAATTGCAGGGGGTGGGCAATACCGGAGTGGGCTGCAAAAAACGGGGCGGCTTCTTCCACGCTCATGTTCAAAATATCGGCCACGGTTTTGTCGCGCCACTGCACTTGCAAGGTTTCGGGGTTAAAGCGTGCGCCACGGCAGGCTTCGCACACCACTTTAACGTCGGGCAGGAAGTTCATTTCGATGGTTTGCATGCCCGCGCCATCGCACAGCGGGCAGCGGCCCGGCCCTGCGTTAAACGAGAATCGATTGGCCTTGAAGCCGCGCATGCGGGCTTCCAGCGTATCGGCCATCACGTTGCGTATGCGGTCCCAAAAACCGATGTAGGTGGCGGGGCAGGATCGGGGTGTTTTACCAATTGGGGTTTGGTCTACTTCCAACACGCGCTCCACCGCGCCTGCGCCTTCAATGCCCTCACACGCAAACCAGTGGAAGGGTTTGACCGCTGTTTTTCTACTGCTGTGGTGGGCCACGTAGCGGCGCATATTAGACAACAACACATCACGCGCCAGTGTGGATTTACCGCTGCCGGACACGCCTGTAATTGCCACCAAGCGGCCCAGTGGAATGTCGATGTCCAACCCAGTGATGTTGTGCAGCTGGGCCTGTTTTAACTTTAGGCTGGGTTGGTCTTTGGTTTGGCCTAGCTCCACAGCGCGGCGGGGTTGCAGCAAGTGGGGAATGGGGTTGGCCAAGTAGCGGCCTGTGAGTGAATTGGGGTCTTTACGCACCTGGGCCACGGTGCCTTGGGACATAATTTGCCCGCCCAATTTGCCCGCGCCGGGGCCAATGTCCACCAAACGGTCGGCACGCAACATGGTATCGGTGTCATGCTCCACTACAACTAAAGTATTACCTTTGTCTTTTAGCCTGACTAATGCGTCCAGCAGGCGGTGATTGTCGCGCGTGTGCAGGCCAATGGTGGGCTCATCCAGCACGTAGCACACGCCACGCAAGTTGGTGCCTAGCTGGCTGGCAAGCCTAATGCGCTGTGCCTCACCACCGCTTAAGGTGGGGGCTGATCGGTTTAAATGCAGGTAGTCCAAGCCCACTTGCTTGAGGAATTCCAAACGCCCTGCCATTTCGACGCGAATGTCTTTGGCCACTGCGGTTTCACGCTCGTTTAGCTTGAGTTTTTGTACCCAGTCCAACGCGTCAGACACTGTTTGATCCGCCAACTCGGCGATGTTTTTGTCATGGAAGGTTACTGCCAATGCGGTGGGGTTAAGGCGGTTGCCGTCGCAGTGTTTGCAGCTCAAAGCTTGCTGGAAGGGGGTGCCTGCGTCGTCATCCTCAATGTCGGCTGTGGTGGCTTGTTGCTCCACCCAACGCCCTTCTTCGCCTGTTTGCTCGGCATCCATGCCTTCCACTTGTTCGCCCACACCAAAGCAGCCTTGGCACCAGCCGTGTTTGCTGTTGTAGCTGAACAAGCGCGGGTCTAGCTCGGGGAAGCTGCGTGCGCAACTGGGGCAGGCGCGTTTGGTTGAGAAAAACCGAATGTCCGATTCGCCTTGCATCACCATCACGGTGCCTTTGCCAAATTCCAGCGTGGCTTGCAGCACGGCGCGCAATTCTTTTTCGTCTTTGGCGCTTACTTTGAGGGTTTTTACAGGCAGTTCAATGTGGTGCTCTTGGTACCTGCCCAGCTTGGGCCAGGGGTTGGTGGGCACAAACGCACCGTCCACGCGCAGCTGGGTGTAGCCACGGTCAGTCGCCCATTTTGCAATTTCGTTGTAAATGCCTTTGCGGCCTTGCACCAGTGGCGCAAGCAGGGTGACCTCTTTGCCTTTGTAACTTTGCATGATTTGCGCCAGCATGCTGTCCATGCTTTGCGGGGCAATGGGCACTTCGCAAGTCGGGCAATGTTGTATGCCCAGCTTGACAAACAGCAGACGCAAAAAGTGATACACCTCGGTGACGGTGGCTACGGTACTTTTGCGGCCACCCCGGCTGGTGCGCTGCTCTATGGCAACGGTAGGTGGTATGCCGTAAATGGCATCCACATCGGGCTTGCTGGCGGGCTGCACAAACTGGCGGGCGTAGGCGTTTAAGCTTTCCAAATAACGGCGCTGGCCTTCAGAAAACAAAATATCAAACGCCAAGGTGGATTTTCCAGAACCGGATGGGCCGGTGATGACCGTCATTTCCCCACGGGGAAAGGTCAGGCTGATGTTTTTTAAATTGTGCTCACGGGCGTGCAAAATTTCAATGCCGTCGGTGTGGCGGCGGGCAAGTAGATTATCCATTGCGCCATATTCAGCGGAGGATTCTTCAAGCATGTAGCCTTGCGCATCGGTTGCAGCATCATTGAGGGCAGCAGCATCCAGCAAACAAGTTTGCGACATGTATTGCGCGATGGCTTTGGCGGTGTGGCCTGAAAGCTTGGCCACGTCAGCCGGTGTGCCTTGGGCCACCACCTCGCCACCCCACTCGCCTGCCTCGGGGCCAAGGTCGATCACCCAATCTGCGGCGCAAATGACATCCAAATTGTGCTCGACCACCAACACGCTGTGCCCGGCTTGTTGCAGTAGGCGCAGGCTGGTCATTAGCTTGGCCACATCATCAAAATGCAGGCCGGTGGTGGGCTCGTCAAATACAAACAAATTGCCTTTGCGGGCCAAGGCTTGGCCGCTTGCAGAGGGCTTCATTTCCGCCAAAAAACCTGCAAGTTTGAGGCGCTGTGCCTCGCCACCGCTGAGTGTGGGCACAGGCTGGCCCAAACGCATGTAGCCTAAACCCACCAAGGCCAAGGGCTTGAGGGTTTTAAGCAGTGCGGTGTCTTTTTCAAACAAATGGATGGCTTGGTCCACGGTCAGTTCAAGCACCTGCGCCATGTTTAGCACTTGGTCTTTGCGTTGAATGGTGACTTCCAAAGCCTCGGGCCGGTAACGGGTGCCCGCACATTCGCCACAGCGCAAATACACATCGCTGAGGAATTGCATTTCCACATGCTCAAAGCCATTGCCGCCACACATGGGGCAGCGACCATCCCCGCTGTTGAAGCTGAAAAAACCTGGGGTGTAACCCCGCTCCACCGCCACGGTGGTTTTAGAAAATATTTTACGAAGCTCATCGAATGAGCCCACGTAACTGGCTGGGTTGGACCGTGTGGTTTTACCAATCGGGCTTTGGTCTACAAAAGACAATTCTGCAATTTGGTCTGCACCTATAAGCTGCAAAAACTCGCCGGGTGCTTCTGTGGGTTCGCCTTTGAATTTTTTCAGGGCGGGCACCAACACATCTTGCACCAGTGTGGACTTGCCGCTGCCCGACACGCCGGTCAACACCACGAGGCGATTCAATGGCAAATCAATGTCGATGTTCTTCAGGTTGTTGGCGCTGATGCCTTTCAGGCTGAGCATGCTGTTGGATTTGCCCAAGCACTGCACATCGGGCACTACCTTTTTTTGCCCCAACAGGTATTGGGAGGTCAGCGTGTTGGCTTGGCCAATGGCACTGGGTGGGCCGTCAAACACAATGTTGCCGCCTGCCTCGCCGGGGCCGGGGCCAATGTCCACCAGCCTGTCGGCTTGGTTCATCAGTTGAGGGTCATGCTCCACTACAACTAAAGTATTACCCGCGTCCTTCAGGCGCTGCATGGCTTGGGCAATGCGGGCAATGTCGCGGGGGTGCAGGCCGATGGAAGGCTCGTCCAGCACAAACAGGGTGTTAACCAGTGAGCTGCCCAGCGCGGTGGTTAGGTTGATGCGCTGCACTTCCCCGCCGGAAAGGGTTCTGCTTTGGCGGTCCAAAGTAAGGTAACCCAAACCCACCTGAATTAAAAACTGCAAACGGGTGCGAATTTCTTGCAGCACCAAATCACTGGCTTGGTCCAAAGCACCGGGCAGTTGCAGGTTTTTAAACAAGTCCGCTGTGTGGTGCAGGGGCATGAGCATAATTTGGTGAATGCTTTTGCCGTGTAACTTCCACAACAAACTGTCGGGCTTAAGCCGTGCGCCATGGCAGGCGGTGCATGGTGTGTAGGCCCGGTATTTGGACAACATTACCCGCACATGCATTTTGTAGGTGCGGCCTTCCAGCCACTCAAAGTAGCGGTTAACACCGTAAAACATGCTGCCTTCCCAATTGCCATCAAAGCCGGGGTCACCGTCGATGACCCAGTCTTTGTGCTCTTCGGGTAGGTCTTTGTAAGCAATGTCGGTGGCCACGCCGCGCTTTTTCGCGAAGCGCACCAGATCGGCCTGGCAACTTTTAAAACTTTCGGTTTGCCAAGGCTTGACGCAACCTTGGGCGAGGGATTTGTTTTCATCCGGAATGACCAAACCCCAATCAATACCGATGACTCGCCCAAAACCGCGACAAGTGTCGCATGCACCCAAAGGGGAATTGAAGCTGAAGTGGCTGGGCAGGGGCTTGGAATAATCTAAATCGCAAGTGGCGCAGTGCAGGCCCTCGGAGTACTTCCAAATGTCCTCATCAGCAAACACATTGACCCGGCCCTTGCCGCGCAACAAGGTGCTGGCCACGGCATCACTGAAGCGGCTTTCCTCAATGGAGCTGGCGCGGAAGCGGTCTTGCACCACATCCAGCACCCGGTTTTCCTTAAACTCGGTGGTGCGGTGCACGCGGGTATAGCCTTGGGCGCTGAGGTAGTCCTCAATTTCCTGCGCGGTAAAGCTGGACGGCACTTGCACCGGGAAGGTGATGACCAAGCGAGGGTCCCCACCCTGCTGCGCCTTGCACTGAATGCTGTGCATGATGGTGGCCACCGTGTCTTCCAACACCGGTTGGGCGCACTTGCGGCAATGCAACTGGGCCGCGCGGGCGTAAATCAGCTTGAGGTGGTCGTTAATTTCCGTCATGGTGCCGACGGTGCTGCGGGAGGTGCGCACCGGGTTGGCTTGGTCAATCGCAATGGCGGGCAGCACGCCTTCAATGCTGTCTACATCCGGCTTGTCCATCCGGTCCAAAAACTGGCGGGCGTAAGGCGAAAAAGTTTCCACATACCGGCGCTGGCCCTCGGCATACAAAGTGTCAAATACCAGCGAGCTTTTGCCACTGCCCGACACGCCAGTGAACACCGTAATTTCACCGGCCTTGATGTCAATGTTGACGTTTTTAAGGTTGTGCTGCCGCGCCCCGCGTATGCGGATGACATTGCCCAGGTACTGTTGCTGTGACTGCGTGTCTGGGTTGCCTTTCTTCATGAAACTGCCTTTGAATGAAACGGTGGGGTTACCGTTTGATTATAAGGCAGGGTTGGAGTGGCTGAAGGGGGCGGGTGGGTTGTTACCAGGAATTACCGCCCACTTTTAATGCCGAGGGATTGGAGGTATGCAATGACCTCGGGGTAGCGGTCATATGACCACATGGCAAGATCAAGGGCAGTTTCTCCAAGGTTATCTTTTGCATGGATGTCTGCACCCATTCCCCTTAGTGCGCGCAGGTTGGGAAGATTATGCCAACCCGCAGCCCCTAAAAATGCAGTTCGGCCCCCGAGCCCCTTTGCCTCCAAGTCCGTAAACCCAAACTCGCTGTTTAACACCTGAAGGGTTTGGGGGTTGGCCCAAGATGCAGCCAAATGAAAGGCGTTACTCTTTTGATTGTCAGCTGCATGAATATTTGCACCCAAGGCTTTCAGTATTCTCATTCCTTGTACATTATTAGTGATTGCAGCATGGTGAAATAAGGTCCATCCAAGACTACTCTCTGGCTTTTCCACATCCACCCCAAAGGCTTGTACAAGGTATTTACCTGTTTCTGGTTTTCCCAAACTTACACATTCTCGGGCTAAGGCAAAAACATTTTCTTGGTTGGGGTTGGCAGTTGGCGGGGATAAAAGTAACTGGGCTACTCTAGCCGCCATTTCTTGGCTGCCGTTTTTTACTACATTGTTCAATGATTCTAATAGGGTGGGACGCATCAACTTGTGTATCGCCGCATATTGACCCAACGAGGCTAGCAGGCTGTCAAGCAGTGAAAGCTTTTCACCTTCGAGCAAAAACTTCAACAAATTACTGAGGGTGGGCTGTGTTACATCCTGCAAATGATTGGTCTTGATAAATTGGGCCGATATGAAGTCAAGCAAAGTTTGAAGATTTGAATTTTCAGCACTACCGGCAACTTGAGTTAATGCAGACTTACCGTCAGCGCCCGCGTCATGTAGGTTTGTAAAACCAAATTCGTTGTAAAGGGCCTTTAAAGTTTTAGAATTGGCCGACATGGCAGCCAAATGGAAAGCGCTGTTGTTTTGATCGTCTCTGGCTTGTAGGTTTGCGCCCAAGGCTTTCAGCACTCTCATTTCTTGTAAATTGTTTGCGATTGCGGCCTTGTGGAATAAGGTGAGACCATGTTGGTCTGGCTTATCCACATCCACCCCAAAGGCTTTCACAAGGTAGCTGCCAGCTTCCGGCTTACCCATTTCTACACACTCGCGGGCTAAAGCAAAAACCTTTGCTTTGGTGGCATTGCCGGGTGCATCAGGCAACAACAAGGGCACCACACTGGCCAGCATTTCTGGGCTGCCATTTTTAGCCACATCATCCAGCACGGGTTGGTTTTGTACCTGCAAGTCGTCAAGCTTAAAGCTGAAGTTATTGGTCCAATCTTCAAGTACGCGAACGGCGTTGTGTTGAACAGCCTGTTGCAACGGGGTTTGGCCAAGGGCATTGGCTTTTGTTAGCATGGCGGGAGTCGAATTTTTACCTGACATTTGACCTTGCCCTGCAGCATCTAGCAAGCCTGCAATCACCAGCGGCTCGTCATTTTGTATGGCCTGCTCAAGCACAGACAGGTCACCTGCACCTTTTAAGTCAGCAGGCACTCCTTGAACTTGAATAAGGAATGTGGCCAATTCAATATGCCCTTTGCGCAATGCGATGTGTAAAAGGCTGTCGCCTTGCTCATTACGCACCAAGGGGTTGACACCTTCGGCAAGTAGCATGTGAAGGGTATCTAAGCTGCCTAGCTCAGCTGCTTTAAACGCGGATTCCCTGTGAATTTCAGTTTTGATCAGTTTAGGGGACACGGTTATTTTGGGGTAGCGTTCTGCAAGTTCGGAATTGAGAGGGGTTGCTATTCCCGATGTAACCTCAGATTGACTTTGACTTTGCTCTACCCCCCGCGCTGCCATGACTTTAACCAAGCGAATGGGATGCTTGGTAAGTATCTCCTGCAATTGCGGGCTGCGGTGGGTGTTCAAAATTAGCTCATCTTCCAATTCATTGAGTATTTGAGCCATTTGCTGGTCAGACAGCGTTTTGTATACCAGTTCAGCCAGCTTGAACGTGATGTCATGCATGCGCCTGACCTGAGCAAGGGATGCGTTAAGTGGCTGTATTTGGGCGGCCAGCTCGTCACCCACCAAAGGGGCTAGGCCTAGATTGATATAGTTTTTCAACCCTTTCAAGGTGGTACTGGATTGAGCATCGCCGATGGTTTTTCGGACCAGTTCGATATAATCTTTTTTAAATTCGTGGAATGCCGCTGGGTCAACTGGTGTGTCACTGGTTAAGTAATCCATTAATGGCAAGCTATGAATATGGGCAACCAACGCTTGGTTGCGAATGCCTTGCAGGGCTTGGTGAGAAGCCTCATCTGCCTCGACTAAGTCCAACTGTGACTCCAAATTCCGGGTAATTTTGTCTCGAACAACCTCTAGATCGTTCAGATAAGCTTTTGCCTTTTGTACGGGGTTCTTGGTAAACCTACCCACTTTTTGGGCGTTGACCAATTGCGAGTCCAGTGTACTTAGGTGATCTGATACACGCTCTACGGCTTTCAATTTTTCAACCATGGACATGCGGCGGCTGATGTTCAAGGCATCTACCGCCCCAGATTCTGCTGTGGTTCTACCCAGCTTAGTATTTAAGCTTTTGCGAACCTTATCGAACTCTTGAACCATAGTTTCCAGTTGCCTGCACAACAACTCGGGAATTTGCTGGCGTTGCTCTGCAAATGTACACAAGGGGTCTACCACCGCAGCTTTATAAAAGTTAAGCACCTGAATTTGATATGCCACCAGCTCAGGATTTTCGGGGTTGTTTGGCTGAAGATTTTGCGGGGTGGATGGCGCAACCACCTGCGGATTACCGCGCACTGTGGGCTCAGCGATTGAGCTTGCTGCAGTGTTTATTGTAGGTTGTGGGCTGGCACTATCGGCTGGCCTGCCTGTGGATGCTGAGGCTGTGGATTGGAAGGCTGCTGATATGGCGGAGCTTGAGGCGTACATAATAAAACCGTAAAAGTGGTAGGGCCGAAACGAGGGCGAGATAAAGCAAACAAGAAAACAAGCAAAAAAGGTATAAAAAACTAAGTTGACTTTTGAGCCTGTAAGTTCACAGCGTAGTTTTACGTAAACCGTTGGGGTGAGGTGGATAGCGGGGTTAAGCACTACCACAACCGAGGTAGGCGCTTTGCATGGATGAGGCAACTCACCTAGGATGCTGGTTTACTTGCAACCGCGCAGCCCCAATTGAGTCACAGTCCACACTCCCCTCCCGGCTTAGAACTTGACCGAGTTAGAACTTGGGCATTCGGCTTTCCGTCCACAGCCTACAAACAAACCCGCGATACCCCTGAGTACACGCGGAATGGATACTTTAAATACCCTAGCCTACTGGGCCACAACGGGCAATTCACAATTAGGGATTTACCCAGCGTGATGCGATTTGGCTTGAGGTGGCCCAAATCAGCGGAAGTGATGGAGCTTTGGTTGAGTTTGCCAGCGAGGGCGATGACGGATGATGAGAAAAGTGGAGCTACAAAAGCCAGAGACTTTCCAAAGCAATACCTTGATACCACCCTAATCAATTGGGAGTGGCTGAGGCGCTTTCAGCAAGTGGAAGAAGGAGTACAAACGGTTCTAGCTACCTTGAATACGACAAATGCCCGGAATGAACTAAGAGACCGAGTTACAGAGTACTTCGCGCGAATCCCCTTTAAGCCTCAAAACTTCCCATTCAACTTACAACGTGGCTTAAACCCTGTTGAACTGCATTCGGATTGGCAATTTCAGTTTGCAAAGGTGGGTTATAAAACCCAAGTTGTGGATGACCTGTATGGCTCCCTAGGCAACTTCGCTGTGTATGCAGCGGTAACCAAAGCCAAGATATTCAAACAAACTGACAAAAAATACTTCGTGAATGTGAGTGAAATCGGACTCTATGTTAGGGACACATTCGATTTCCATGGAGTTCAATATTTGGGGCATTGGTCAAAAGAGGGAATGGGTATTTCCATGGGGGCCGGTTTAGCCAACATACGTCAAATTGAGTGGAAGCTGCCGGGTTGGAGCCCTGAATTGGGAATCGTACAACCCCTGAACAACAGTTCATTCCGCGAGTTTAGGGACAACTTTGGCGTAGGTGGAGATTTACTGCTTTTCTCGGACGTAAGGACGCAAGCCTTGCAAATTGGGGTTGAGGTGACAATGTGAAACGGCAAATTAAACAAAAGACCCAGATTTGGAAGATAAGGCTACTGATTGCACTAGTCCTTTTTTTACCTTTGAAAGCCGCATTTGATGTCTTCAAGATTTCAAATTATAAGGCGAGTAACGCTTATGTCAGTTTTTCACCCGATGGAAAATACAAGTCCATAGTAATGGTTTTAAACGATGATTTTGATGATTTTTGGATCTCATTTGCACTGGGGTTTGGGGACTATGAAAACGACATACTCTTTGCCATCGCAGACGCTTCAACCGGTGAAATGCTCGCGTTTTATCACCCGCCGAACGATTGGCGCTCAAGTGGTGCAGGTGGGCACTGGACTTGTGAAGGAGAGGGAAAGAAAACCTGTATAAGTTATAGATTCCCGTACTTTTACGAAATTCCCTTACCACTAACGTGGTGGCAACGAACTCATGCAAAGCTGACAGTAAAAATCAAAGGATTGGAAAACCCAGAATTTAAGAAAGTTACCGTTTATGAATAACATGCGGTTGCAAAAACTATGGGCGAAAGGCCTTATCGCACTGATCCTTTTTTTACCCCTCAAAGTCGCATTCGATATCTTTAGAGTTCCAAATTACAAAGCGAGCAGTGCCTACGTCAGCTTGTCTCCCGATGGCAAATACAAAGCAATTGACATATCGTTAAACGACGATTTTAAAAACCTTTGGATATCATTTGCACTGGGGTTTGGGAATTACGAAAACGACATACTCTTTACCATCGCAGACGCGTCAACCGGTGAAATGCTCGCGTTTTATCACCCCCCTAATCGTTGGGTTTCTGATGCCTCCGGCGGATCTTGGAAATGTGGTAAGAGAGGCAAAGACCCATGTACTGGATACTTTTTCCCGTACTTTGACCAAATTCCCCTTCCTCCTTCATGGTGGCAAAAATTGCACGCCAAGCTGACGGTAAAAATCAAAGGGTTGGAAAACCCAGAATTTAAAAAAGTCACTGTTTATGAATAGCGAACAAGCCAGATACCCCTGGGATGTAAGGCCAACAGCGCGGCCTTACAAAACCCCTTAGAGTAATCAGCCACTCCTTGTTTTTTCTTTGTAGTAGCGAGTCCAAGATTGGACGCATGCACCATCGGCATCGCCCAGTTTTTTGATGAGTTTACCGTGGTACCTGCGCCCAACTTCGGTCATTGGGAGGGCAACAGAAAAGGTACAAACGGATGCGACGCCGCTGAAAAACGAGATGAATATACCGAGGTCGCCTTGTAAATGCGCGGTCGCAGACAAAGCAAACAGTGCAGTCCCACCGACTGACAAGCCAATCACTGCGGCCCGCATTTGGTTCTTCACATGTTGCAAATGCCCGCGTGTGGCGTAGTACTGGCCTTTAGGGCATGTGGGCGTGGTTTCTAGCCCACGGGCCAATTGAGGATCTTCCCTCCGAGCGATTTCATGGGCTGTTTGCCCGCCACTGATTGCCAAAGCAATGATTGCCACTGCCCTAACGCACCGGCTGACGCTGCTTTTAAAATTTGCGTCTTGGCGCGGGCCAGACTGACTACTGTTTGCTGCGCTTGTGCTTTCCTGTGCCGCTTCTAGATCGGCATGGGCGGGAATTGTACTGAGCGCATGAGATGCCCCAGCATTTGAATTGATCATAAACTTACCCTCAACTTACTTATTCAAGGTGAAAAGACTAAGTAAGGAGTTAACTCGGAAAGTTCGTTTTTTGACCTATTTAAATTGCTTCTGCTACTCCAAATTACTCAGCAGGATGCGCCACGGGAGAATTCGCGAAGGGAAGATCGCCCCATACCAAACGCGAGACCAGTAGGCCCAAGCCGCAGTAACAGCCAGTGTCCATGTCTTCAGGTTCTTGCACTAGATCGAGACTTTCCCACCAAGGTTGAGGGTCGTGTCGCTCAAGCCTCGGTAGCCCCGGAGGTGGTGTATCAGGGGGTGAATCTGGGGCCAACGTAGGGGGTGATCTTTGCTGCCTGGCTTCTACAGCAACTTGTAACCGCGCCCGCTCACGTGGCGGTGTGCCAACGGAGGATTGGTATTCCGACGACACCGGGGAACCAATCAATGAACCGCGAGGGAAATTGAAATCTCTAGAACGAGGAGCTGTGTATACCCATGCCTCATCGCCGCTGTTGTAGCCGCTGTTGTAGCCGCTGTCATAGCCGCCGTCATAGCCGCTGTCGTAGCCGCTGTATTCAGATCTTGAAACTTCCGAGCTACTGGAAGAAATGTATCCTTCTAGCAACGCGAATGGTGATGAAGGTGCGGAGGAATTAGCACTCCTAGACGATGAACTTGAACTTGATGGGGACCAGCTCGATTGATGCAAACTCTCCGCCAGTGACCTTACCTCCCTTTGCAGTCGAGGGAAATGGACTGCCATGGGTGGCGAGCCTGATTTTTCTTCGCCGGGGGCTCGAGGGCCAAGAGTAGACTCAAAACGCATATACGACCCAGCCGTTGAGTGCAAAGGGGGACGGCCCGGGGACTTCTCGGGCGTTTCCATACCATCGCAGGGTGTAGGGGACATGGTTAAACTGCTTAACGGGGAAGTTGCATCGCAACCTGGATATACCCACGGTGAATGACTTGCCGACTGAATCGGTGACTGAATTGCGGATTGAGTTCGCGAATGTGGGGCCGAGGTAACGGGCACCACTTTTTCGCTGCGCGCCCCCCACACCTTTAAAATTGAGTGGTTACCCACGGTACGGGCTGAACGCAAAGCATTTAAAAGGGGGCGGCCAATTGCAGTGATGGCCACCCTGAGCAAACTGGGGGAGGTGCTACCATCGTTCGCGCTGTTGAGGTAGGCCTGCCTTTCTGCATGCAATTTATTGGCCACATGATCGGGCACGGCCTTGTACTTTGAGGGAATATCACTTGGATTGTTGGGTGAATTACTATTGACTTGTTTGACCATACTAAAGCCTGTGACCCCGCGCAGGGGCTTGTAACGTTCGTGCCTTTTAAGGAACAAAGTTGAGACTTTAGTTCATTGTATTTAAAGATGTTTAGGGAAAATCAGCTTGTCTGTATCAAAGCCTGCTGCCTTGGCTTTGGCGATCAGCCTACTGGTGACTGCGGGGTCCAGCTGCGGGGTGCGGGCCAGTATCCACAAGTAGGATTTGTCAGGCCCTGAAATCAAGGCGTATTGATACCCCGCTTGGTCCAAATCAAACACCACATATGAGCCGTAAAATGGGCCAAAAAAGGATACTTTCAGGTGGCCTTGGTCAGCAGCCCCCACAAAAAAAGCTTTGCCAATGGCTTCATTCCATTCTTTTTTCTCTTCGCTGTAGCCTCGGTTAACCACTTTAACGCCGCCATCTTCACGCAGGCTGTATTCGGCGCTGACTTGGCTTAGGCCTCGCTCGAAGGAGTGGTCAAGCCGCGCCACTTCGTACCATTTGCCCAAGTATCTTTGAAGATCAAAGCCTTGAACGGGCTGCACTTTGTCGGGTATGCCGGTGCAGGCCGTCAACATCAATAGGGCTGAAAACCAAAAGAGTCGAATAAAAAGTGGGGGTGATTTGTAGAGCATAAGGTCGGTAAAAGCCATGCGTTAAAAAACCAGCATACTCCTTTAATCTAACCTTCACCAAGGCACCTTGACCCACGGGCTATTTGGGTCTTTCAGCAGTTTGTCCAGCTGGGCTTTACGCTTTTCGTATTTGTCCATGTCGCGGGTCCATAACAGGTAGCCCATGCGGTAACTTTTGCTCATTTCTTCATGTGATGAAAATTGCTTTTTGGTTTTTGCTGCGGCTTGCAAAGCGTGCTCACGAGCCTCCCTAAAGCTGATTAAATCAGCCATATAAGCCCAGCCCAACAAAGTTTGAACGCGGGCCAAGTCCCAACCGAGTAAACCGTGGCGGGTCAGAGTGTCTTGGTGCTGGCGCACTTCGTTCTGAATTTCAATGGACAGCAGTTTGCTGGATATTTCTTGGTCGCTGGATTCCAGCAGGGGCAAAATGTGCTTCATGGACTGCTGGTCACTGACCTTGGTATTGGTCAGCAAGTGGGCTGTGGCAAGCACTTCTCTGCGGGTGGTGACGTTCCACCATTCTTTAAGCAGGTAGAGGTATTTCTTTTTGGCTTCGAGTGATTTGGGCTCGCCACCATAAAAGTCGTTGCTGACTTGCATATTTTTGTTCAAAGGAGCATTCAGGCTCCACGCCCACACCAATTCATCTTCATAAGCAGACTCGTGCACGGTGGCGACTGTATTTTTACCTGCGGCCAAAACAAGGGGCGAGAATACAAACTGCACAAATGCAAATACAAACATCAAAGCAAACACTGCGGCATTGCTTTTTGGAATGTGTTGAATCATGCGCCAGTGCCCTCCGACCGCTGGGCATGAAAGTCCTGCACAAATGCGTCGAAGCGGTCTTGCTCAATGGCATCGCGCATGTTTTGCATCAATTCCAAGTAGTAGTGCAAGTTATGCATGGTGTTGAGATGGGCGGCCAGCATTTCCTTGGAGCGGTCCAAATGGTGCAGGTAGGCGCGGCTGAAGTTCTTGCAGGTGTAACAGGTGCAGGTGGCATCGAGCGGGCTTTCGTCATTTTTAAAACGGGCGTTGCGGATGCGAATGTCCCCATGCTTGGTAAACAACCAACCATTGCGGGCATTGCGGGTGGGCATGACGCAGTCAAACATGTCGATGCCCTGCCCCACGGCGTTGACCAAATCTTCTGGCGTGCCCACGCCCATCAAATAGCGGGGTTTGTTGTCGGGCAGTTTGGGGGCGGTGTGGGCCAAAATGCGCTGCATGTCGTCTTTGGGTTCGCCCACAGAAAGGCCGCCAATCGCGTAACCGTCAAAACCGATTTCCGTCAGGCCTTGCAGGGACACGTGGCGCAAATCTTCATACATGCCGCCTTGCACAATGCCAAACAGGCCGTTGGTGTTGCCCAATTCGTCAAAGGAGTCGCGGGACCGGCGGGCCCAGCGCATGGACATTTCCATGGACAAACGGGCTTCGTCATGGGTGGCGGGGTAAGGGGTGCATTCGTCAAAAATCATGACAATGTCGGCATTCAGCACGGTTTGAATACGCATGCTTTCTTCGGGGGTAAGGAAGAGTTTGTCCCCATTCACTGGGCTGCGAAAGTGCACGCCCTCTTCTTTAATTTTGCGCATTGCCCCCAGGCTAAACACCTGAAACCCGCCAGAATCAGTCAGAATGGGGCCATTCCAGCCCATAAATTGGTGCAAACCGCCAAAATTGGCCATGATGTCCAGGCCGGGCCGCATCCACAGGTGGAATGTGTTGCCCAAGATGATTTGAGAATTGATTTCGCGAAGGTCACGCGGGGTCATGCCTTTGACGGTGCCATAGGTGCCTACGGGCATGAAAATTGGGGTTTGAATAACCCCATGCGCCGTGGTAATTTGGCCGCGCCGAGCTTTGCCGGAGGTGGTTTTTAGTTCGAAAGACAATTTACTCAAAACAAAGCCTTGGGAGTTACGCCTAAACAGCCGTTATTTTAGTGGGTGTTCAGGAACTCTGGGGGTGAATTTGGCACTGAACACCATGCTGGTGCAGTTTATTGTGCCGCCTAGTCCCCCTTTTTTGAGCGTATTGCAATGAATTTCAATCCTTTTGCTGAAAAACCCAAACGCTCCGTCATTCTGGGCAGTTATTGGAGGCCGCTACATGAATGGTGCGCTGTTGCTGATGTGGAATTGGTGGCCTGCGACTCTGATTTTTTGGGCAAAGACAACTTAGCCAAGTGGTGCAAAGACCGCAACCTGCAATTTAAAGTACTTGAAAGCCCAGAGCACATGCAGGAAACGCTACTGAATATGGGGCCCATGGAGCACTGCATGGTGGCTGGGTTTGCCTACCGCCTGCCGATGGATGTGATTCAAAATTTCAAAGGGGTGTACAACATGCACCCAGGTGACTTAGAAACCAACCGTGGTGCCACACCAGCCATTCACGACATATTGGACCGCAAATCGCTTTTTACTGTGCAACTGCACAAAATTGTGGACGAGCGCTTGGACAGCGGGCCCATCATCAGCAAAATTCAAGGCGTGATGAATTACGACGAGGCGTTTTTGCGCAATCATGAGCGGCTGGACATTATGGCGGGCGGCTTGGTGCGGACTTTAAGGCAGCAATTGCATTTTAAGATGGATGTATTTGAACAAGCTTGGCAGCCTGCGCCGGGCAGTTACCGCAAACGGATTGCCGAGGAATTGATTACAAAGCTGGTAGAGGCCCCCACGATGAACCACTTTCTGCAAGAAATTGGACGTTAACAGCCTTCTAGGCCAAGTATTGGAGCACTCACTCAAGCAAAAAAGCGTTGGGTTTGGCACAATGGGGTGGTAAGAACAATAAACCACCTTAGAAGAAGCAGTATGTCTTCACCCAAAGCATTTGAATTTGTAGGCGCTGAGAAGCGCGAGGGCGACAAAGAATTGGACGCTCACATGTTCCGGCAAGCACTCTCACAGTTTGCGACCGGCATTACCATTATTACCACCAAAGATGCTACGGGCAAATATGTGGGCGTAACCGCCAACTCATTTAACTCCGTTTCGTTGCACCCACCTTTGGTGCTGTGGAGTTTGTCCAAAAAGGCAAGCAGCCATGATGCGTTTGCACAGGCCACCCATTACGGCGTAAGCATTTTGGCTTCTCACCAAGAGGCTTTGTCTCACCACTTTTCGACTTTCAAAGGCGACCGTTTTGCAGGCCTTGAGGTGATAGAAGGTTTGGAAGGCGTGCCCCTGATTCCAGAAGCACTGGCCCATTTTGAATGCCGGGTAAGAAGCCGCTACGACGAGGGCGACCACCTGATTATGGTGGGTGAAGCCCTGCGTTGCGATTACCGTGAGGGTGAGGCTTTGGTGTACCGGTCAAGAAAGTACTTTCACAATTGAATTGACGCCAGTTCGACCGGTGGCTTCCTGACGAAGCTGCTTGGCGGCCTGCACCATCAATTTCAGCGCAGCTTCCGTTTCGGGCCAATCCCGAGTTTTTAGCCCACAGTCCGGGTTGACCCACAGGTTTTCTGCAGGTATTACTTCGTTGGCTTTGCGGATTAAGCGCACCATTTCATTCAGACGCGGCACTCGGGGTGAATGAATGTCGTACACGCCGGGGCCAATCTCGTTGGGGTATTTGAATTCGCCAAACCCACGCAGCAATTCCATGTCAGACCGGCTGGTTTCAATCGTAATGACATCCGCATCCATTCCCGCAATGGCGGGAAGTATGTCATTGAACTCCGAATAGCACATGTGGGTGTGAATCTGCGTGTCGCTGCGCACGCCACTGGCTGAAATGCGGAAGGCGCGGCTGGCCCACTCCAAATATTGCCCCCATTGGGCTTTGCGCAGGGGTAAGCCCTCGCGGTAGGCGGGCTCGTCAATCTGGATCATGCCGATGCCAGCGGCCTCCAGATCACACACTTCATCCCGAATGGCCAAGGCAATTTGCAGGGCTGTGGTGGCGCGGGGTTGGTCGTCGCGCACAAAACTCCATTGCAAAATGGTAACAGGGCCAGTCAACATGCCTTTGACGGGCTTAGGGCTTAAGCTTTGTGCATAGCTGGCCACTTCAACCGTCATGGGTGTGGGGCGGCACACATCACCAAATAAAATGGGCGGCTTGACGCAGCGCGAGCCATAGGACTGCACCCACCCGTTGGCTGAAAAGGTAAAGCCTTCCAATTGCTCGCCAAAATACTCGACCATGTCATTGCGCTCGGCCTCGCCATGCACCAACACATCAATGCCAATTTCCTCCTGAAAATCGATGACTGCACTGATTTCCGCTTTGATGGCGGTCCAATAATCGACCCGACTCAGTTGACCTTTTTTAAAGGCTGAACGCAAGGCGCGTATTGCCTTGGTTTGCGGAAAAGACCCAATGGTGGTGGTTGGAAATATTGGCAAGTGAAAGCGTTTTTTTTGCTGCGCTTGCCTTGCTTGAAATGGCAAGGCACGCATGCTGTCACTTCCCTTGAGTGAACCCAAACGCTGCGCCACTTGCGCATTGTTCAACAAGGGGCTGTTGGCACGGTTTTCTAAAATATTGCTTTGCGCATGTAAGGCGTTTTTGACTTTGAGCGGGCGCTCAAGCCCTTGCAAATCGGCCTGCAGGGCCTGTTTAAGTAGATTGATTTCCGCTAGCTTTTCCAAGGCGCCAGCCAACCACGGCCTCACCTGTGGGTTGACCACTTGGTCACTGGCGAAGGAATACGGGCTGTGCAATAGGGAGCAACTAGACGACAACCACACTTGCCCCTGCTCTTTACCTTTACCGGCAGCAAATGCGGAATGCACGCGCTGCAGGGCTTTGTCGAGGTTGGTTTTCCAGATGTTGCGCCCATCCACCACACCCATGGACAGTACTTTGTAGTTGGGCAACCAATCCAGAATAAGCGGCAAATCTTCCACCGCGCGCACGCAGTCCACATGCAAGCCATCCACAGGCAGTTTGCAAATTTGGCTGGTTTGGCCTTGCGTACTACCAAAATAAGTGGCGAGCAAAATTTTAGGCCCACTGGCTTTAAGGAAGCTGTAGGTTTTATCAAGTGCAGCCAACCACTGGGGCGACAAATCCAGCGACAGAATGGGCTCATCCATTTGCACCCATTCCACGCCTTGTTGGTGAATGTCGTGAAGAATCTGTGAATAGGTGTTGAGCAAATTATCCAACAAATCCAATGCTGGGTAGGGCTTGGCGTGAGGGTCTAGTTCAGTGTTTTTCCAGTCTTGTTTGAATTTTCCCAAATACAAAAAAGTAAGCGGGCCAATCAGGCTGACTTTAACCGGCAGGCTCAAAGCTTGAGCCTCATTGATTTGCGCAATCAAGTTTTGCGGGTGCGCAGAAAATTGAGTTTTGGTATTGAACTCAGGCACCATGTAATGGTAGTTGGTGTCAAACCATTTGGTCATTTCAAGCGCAAAACTGCTGCTTGATTCGTGGCGGGTGCCATGGCTTAAATGACAACTTGAGTGGGCACCTGAGTTGCTTTGCCCACGCACCATGCGGAAGTAGCGCTCCAGTTGCCCCTGCCCCTCCTGAAAGTTAAAGCGAGCGGGCTCACAGCCCAGCAGTTGGATGTGGTCGGCCATCAGGTCGTAAAAGCTGAAGTCACCCACGCTGACCCAATCCAGACCGGAATCCACTTGTGCCTGCCAATGCTTTTGGCGCAGGGTTTTGCCGGTGTTGAGTAATTGTTCTTGTGTGGACTCACCACTCCAAAAACGCTCAAGCTCGAACTTGAGTTCACGTTGCTCGCCAACTCTGGGAAAGCCAAGGATATGGGACTTGATCATGTTTGCACCTTTTATTTTTCAATTGATTTGGGATCAGCTGGCAAGTTTGGCTGCTAGAATGACATTATTCAAACGAATAATATTTTGGTAAAAAGTGAATTAATTTCATGAATAGAAATGTACTGGAAGTGCGTCACCTACGTACCTTGCTTGCCATCGAGGAAACGGGCAGCTTGTCGCGCGCGGCAGAGTTGCTGTGCATTACGCAATCAGCCGTGTCGCATCAAGTGAAGGTGTTAGAGGACCATTTTGGCGAGCCCTTGGTGTTCAAGCAGGCAGGCCAAAGCCGGTTTAGCCTGACGGGGCAACGCTTGTTGGAATTGGGGCGCAGCGTGCTGGCCCAGTTTGATCAAGCCGAGTTGGACATACAGCAATTAAAAGAGGGTGCGGGTGGGCCGCTGCGGGTGGCCGTTGAATGCCACACCTGTTTTGATTGGCTAATGCCCAGCATGGATGTGTACCGAAAGCGCTGGCCAGAGGTCGAGCTGGACATCGTGTCGGGCTTTCACTCTGACCCCGTGGCTTTGTTGCATGCGGGTCAAGCTGAGCTTGCGATTGTGTCGGAGGCGTGTGAAGAGGACGGAATTGTCAGCCGACCGCTGTTTCAATTCGAAATGGTGGGGGTGGTGCCTGTGGACTCCGAACTTGCAAACAAAAAGTACCTGGTGCCTGAGGATTTTGAAGGGCAAACCTTGCTGAGCTACCCAGTACCCGACGACATGCTGGATGTGATTCAACATTTTTTAGCCCCTGCTGGCGTAAAACCCAAACGCCGCAACAGCGAGCTTACCGTGGCACTGCTGCAACTGGTGGCCAGTGGGCGGGGCATATCCGCCCTACCCGCTTGGGCAGTGAAACAGTATGTAGACCGCAATTACGTGGCGCAAGTGCAACTGGGCAGGAAGGGCTTAACAAGCCGCCTGTACGCGGCACTACCAAAGGCCTTGGCCAACAAACCCTACACCCTGGATTTTGTTGAAGTGATGAAAGACACCTCGGCCAAACACCTACAGGGCATTGGTTTTTTTTGACGGCACCAACACCACCGCCATGGCAGCCAGTATGGCGCCCAAGGCGGCAAGGTCTGTCCAGCGGGGTTGTTCACCCATAAACACCACGCCGGACATCACGCCCACCACTGGGATAATCATGATCGACAAACTGGACACAATCGGCGGGAGTGAAGCAGCCAAGCTGAACCAACCCACCTGGCAAAATGCAATCACACCAATGGCGTTGTAAAAAATCGGCCACCATTGGTTAAAACCTGTAGGAATGGCAAATTGACTGCCCTCCAACACCCAAGTGGCCAGCGCCATCGAGGCAATCGTGGGGTACAGCATGGCATGGGCAAATGTGACCGCATGCAAACCAGTGGGGTAACGGCGAATCAAAATGGTACCCAAACCCCAGCTAAATGCTGCAGCCAGCATTAGTAACACCCCAAAAGGCTTGCCCACCATGCTTTGCAGCTCGTTAATCAACAGCAAAACCACGCCGCACATGGCCAAGGCAAGCCCCGCCCAAGACCGTCGGTTCATGCTTTGCCCAAAAAACAGCCCCGCCACAACCGCCCAAACCGGCATGGTGTAACCCAAAATTGCGGCGCGCCCAACGCTTAACTCATTGACTGCCAAAATGCACAGAATGTGCCAACCAATCATGTTGGGAATAGACAATAACATCACACGGGGAAGCAAATGGCTAGGCACCTTCAGTGGGACTTTCATGGCTGCAGCCATCGCCCAAAGCGTGAGCAATGCCAACACCATGCTGATGGTGCGAAACGTCAAAGGGGGCATTTGGTTGGTGGCGTACTTCATCACCGTCCAGTTGATACCCCAAATGACAGTCATCATCAGCAGTAACTGAATTTGGCGGGCACTGAGTTGAAATGAAGGCATGGCTGCGAAGTGTCGTCTGGAAGTGCGTTGCGTCTGGATGTTGGGCGCAGTGTACCCCTTTCAGATGACAATTCCCCTTAGGGCTTGCCCGGTGGCTGTACAATACAGGGCATCTTTGGACCCCCCACCTTTCCTGCCATGGCCGCCGACCGATTTCAGCAATTCAAGACTTTCCCTGCCCGCCTACAACACAGTTGGACAAGTAGCAATTCCATGTTGTGCGTGGGTTTGGACCCCGACATCAGCCGCATGCCTGTTGGATATTCAAGCGATGCCGCTGGGATTGAAAAATTTTGCATTGAAATCGTGAAAGCCACGGCCGAATATGCCTGCTCCTTCAAACCCCAGATTGCCTACTTTGCAGCCAACCGGGCCGAAGCCGCGCTAGAGAACATCATCGCCGCAATTCACGAATTGGCCCCCCATGCCACGGTGGTGTTGGATGCCAAACGGGGTGACATTGGCGCCACGGCCAAGCAATACGCCATTGAAGCATTTGAACGGTACAAGGCCGATTCAGTCACCCTAAGCCCCTACATGGGCAGCGATTCCGTTGAGCCCTACCACGCCTACCCAGACCGTGGCCTGTTTTTGCTGTGCCGCACCTCCAACCCCGGCGGCAATGATTTGCAGTTTTTGCAAACCGAAAAACACGAAGCCCTGTTTGAAACCGTGGCCACTTTGGCCACCACCACATGGAACCCACACCAACAAGTGGGCTTGGTTGTGGGTGCCACCTACCCAGAGGAAATTCGCACGGTGCGCCAACGCGTGGGCGACGCCCCATTGCTGGTGCCGGGTATTGGTGCCCAAGGCGGTGATTTGAAAGGCACTGTAAGCAACGGGCTGAACAGCCAAGGCTGGGGCTTATTGATCAACTCATCACGCGCCATTTTATACGCCAGCCAAGGGGCTGATTTTGCGCAAGCGGCAGCGGCAGAGGCAGAACGAACACGCTCCGCCATTGAATTTGCAAAACAGGCCTCGCTTTCAGGCTAGAATCAGACTTGAATTCAGGACGCCTCGCTAAGTACCTCAATAAGAAGGCCAATCCAAGGAGACAAGTACCACCATGAAAATTCTTCTAGCCGAAGACGACAATTTACTTTCCGAGGGGCTGTCCCAGTCGCTCCGCCAAGCGGGCTATGCAGTGGACTGCATGTTCACTGGCAGCGATGCTGACACCGCGCTCACCACCATGAATTTCGATTTGTTAATTCTGGATTTGGGCCTGCCCAAAATGAGCGGGCTGGAAGTGCTACGCAAGCTACGCGCCCGCAACAACCACATGCCCGTGCTTATTTTGACGGCTGCAGACAGTGTTGAACAACGTGTACAAGGCCTTGATGCCGGTGCAGACGACTACATGGCCAAACCCTTCGAACTGAAAGAACTGGAAGCCCGCGTGCGTGCGCTGACACGGCGTGGTTCGGGCGGCAGCACCAGCATTTGGAAGCATGGGCCCTTGGTGTTTGACCAAGTAGGCCGCGTGGCGTTTTTGAATGAAGAAATGCTGGACCTGTCTGCCCGTGAAGTGGGCCTGCTGGAGGTGTTGTTGCAACGGGTTGGGCGCTTGGTCAGCAAAGATCAATTTGTAGACCACCTGTGTGAATGGGGCGAGGAAGTCAGCAACAACGCGATTGAAGTGTACATTCACCGCTTGCGCAAAAAAATTGAAGTCAACGGCGTACGCATTGCCACCGTGCGCGGCTTGGGCTATTGCTTGGAGAAGTACGTGGACAAGGAAGCCCTGAATGGATAGTGCAAGAATTTGGGCATGGGGTGCGCCGGTTGTCTTGGTTTAATAAGAACCCCCTTTCCACCGACCAGCGGCGCAGACGTTCCCTATTCGGGGAAATACTGGATTGGATGCTGGCACCCCTGCTGATACTTTGGCCGATGAGTATTGCGGTGACTTACCTGGTTGCCAAATCCATTGCCAATGACCCTTTTGACCAAATACTCGACGACAAAATTACCGTGCTGGCGCAGGAAGTAGCGAGTCAAGCACGTCAACCGAAGCTTATCCTGCCGGGTAAAACCCTAGAAATTCTGCAGGCAGATGGCCTGGATGAAATCCGCGTCCAAGTCAAAGGCCGCACCGGTGAGTTTTTGCTGGGGCAGGAAAAAACACTGCCCATCCCAGAGCGAGTCAATATCGAAACTGGCGTAGTCAACTTTCGCGACATTGTGGTGAATGCGCAAGACTTCCGCGTGGGCTATTTGTGGCTGGAACTGCCGATTGCCGGGGATGAGCGCTATGTGTTGGTGCAAATTGCGGAAACATTGGGCAAACGTGAAAGCCTGGCCAACGAGATTATCAAGGGGGTAATTCTTCCACAGTTTGTTATTCTGCCGCTTGCGGTGTTGCTGGTGTGGTTTGGTTTGTCACGCGGCATTGCGCCACTGAATAGCTTGCTGGACGTGATACGCATGCGCAAACCGGATGATTTGAGTGCGCTTGAAACCAAAGACACACCTGAAGAATTGATACCCGTGATTAGCGCCCTGAACGACCAATTGACCCGCTTGGCGCACAACATCGAAACCCAAAAAAGGTTTGTTGCGGATGCAGCCCATCAACTTAAAACCCCATTGGCAGGCCTGCGCATGCAGGTTGAACTGCTGGCTGATGAAGACGACCCCGCTGCCCGCTTACGCAACCTGCGCCGCCTCAAAGTGGGCACCGAAAGGTCAACCCGCTTGGTGAATCAATTGCTGGCCTTGGCCCGCACCGAGGCCCCTTCCGTATTGAAATACGAGCAACTGGATTTGACGCACATTGCGCGCGGCATTACGCGGGACTTTGTGCCTGAAGCCATGAACAAGCACATTGATTTGGGCGTCGAAGTGCCTGAGCACCCAGTTTATGTGATGGGGCAAACTTTGATGCTGTCTGAAATGCTGAAAAATTTGGTGGAAAATGCCCTGCGTTACACCCCAGAGAACGGTCGCGTCACGGTGCGGATAGACGATGGCCCCCAGCGTGGCGCAGTTGCATTGGAAGTGGAAGACGACGGCCCCGGCATTCCAATTGGCGAACGTAAGCTGGTGTTTGACCGCTTTTACCGGGTGTTAGGCACCAACCAAGATGGCTCGGGCTTGGGCTTGGCGATTGTGCAAGAAACCGCCATCCAACACAAAGCCACCGTGGTGATTGAAAACAACCCACACTGCACCGCCCCAGGCAGACCGGGTACGCTGGTAAGGGTCAGCTTTCCGCCGCTTTATTCCACACCCGAGGATTAAATCAGAACTCGAGGTTTGCCGATGGCCCCAGACTCGCTTTACACTGTGTTTTGAACAACCCTGAATTACTTTTGTTGCACCCTATTTTGAAGCACCCCATGAAATCAAAACCCCTAGAATGGCAAGCCCCCGATGATGACAACCGCAGACTGGCCAATTTGTGCGGCCCTGTGGATGGAAATCTGAGACAAATTGAGCAGGCCTTGAAGGTCAAGATTTCGCGGCGCGGCTCCATGCTAAGCGTGCAAGGCGAGAAAGAGGCAAGCCGTCAGGCCATGACCCTGATTAATCATTTTTTTGGCCAAAGCGAGCAAGCCGTGAAAGGCGAAGACATCCAGCTGGCCTTGGTGGAACTCATCAGCACCCAAACCTTGGCCAAGGCAAAGCGTGACCCGGTGTTGACCGTGACAGACGAAGAAGCCCCCATCAGCCTGCGTACCCGCAAAGGCGAATTGCAGGCCCGCACAG
Organism: Limnobacter sp.; assembly: GCA_029866125.1. Classification (GTDB taxonomy): domain Bacteria; phylum Pseudomonadota; class Gammaproteobacteria; order Burkholderiales; family Burkholderiaceae_B; genus Limnobacter. Next base: position 25,504 of record JARWZZ010000021.1, on the reverse strand, counting down.
AGCGCCAGAAGGAGTACATCAAAAATGTACTGTCACATGACTTAACCTTCGGCATTGGCCCAGCAGGTACTGGCAAAACCTACCTTGCCGTGGCCTGCGCAGTGGACGCGCTGGAGCGTGATTTGGTCAACAAAATTATTTTGACCCGCCCAGCAGTGGAAGCCGGTGAGCGGCTTGGGTTTTTACCCGGCGATTTGGCCCAGAAAGTGGACCCCTACCTGCGCCCCCTCTATGACGCGCTGTATGAACTGGCTGGTTTTGAACGCGTACAAAAATGGTTTGAACGCAATGTGATTGAAATTGCACCATTGGCCTACATGCGTGGCCGCACGCTGAGTAATGCCTATGTGATTCTGGACGAGGCCCAAAACACCACGCCCGAGCAAATGAAAATGTTTCTGACCCGGATTGGCTACGGCAGCAAAGCCGTGATTACCGGCGACGTGACCCAAATTGACCTGCCGCGCGGGCAGCAAAGCGGCCTGATTCAGGCCCAGCATGTACTGCTACACGTGAAGGGGATAGCGATAACCTACTTTGCCAGCCAAGATGTGGTTAGACACCCGCTGGTGGCGCGTATTGTGGACGCATACGAGCGCTTTAACAACCCTGGCCGAGGAGGTGAGGAAACATGACAACCGCACCACGCGTCCATGTGGCGATTCAATGGGCCATGGAGGCTGACCACCCCCCTTTTTCAGAGGTGAAAAACGTCCAAATTCGCCGTTGGGTGCGCGCCTGCTTTGCTGACAGTGCCGAAATTACCATTCGCTTTGTGGGCGTGGATGAGGGCAGAAGCTTAAATTCAGACTTCCGAGGCAAGGAATACGCCACCAATGTGCTGACTTTTCCGATGGACATGCCCGGCATGCTTGTGGGAAGGGATTCCAGCCTGCCTGAATTTATGGCCGACATTGTGATTTGCACCGATGTCATTGCAAAAGAGGCCATTGAACAAGGCAAGGACCCGATTGCCCACTTGGCCCACTTGATCGTGCATGGCTGCCTACACGCACAAGGCTATGTGCATGAAACGGATGGGCAAGCACGGGTGATGGAAGGCCGGGAGGTTGAGATCCTGAAACGCTTCAAAATTGCGAATCCGTACGAGTTCGAAAAAACTGAATAATTTGCAAACACAGGGCTTGACCTATCCCCGATTATTGTTCATAATCGCGGTCTTCGGTTGGCAAGCAGTTCTCTAAGAAGCTTGTTGTTGATCGATTTGGGGTCGTTAGCTCAGTTGGTAGAGCAGAAGACTTTTAATCTTTTGGTCGCAGGTTCGAATCCTGCACGACCCACCAAAATTTACACGGCCTGCAGCGATGCGGGCCGTTTTCATTTATGGGCTACAACTTTGTGGCTACAACTTTGTGATTCAGGCCGCAATTCCCACTGACATCAGGCGGCGATATTCCTTGTTGCCAATGGCATAACATTCGCAAGCCATTTGCTCCAGGCTCTCGCGGTCCAGCACCACGATATGACCTCGGCTGTAACGAATCAGCCCGGCTTGCTGAAGCTTCAAGGCTGCCAAGGTTACCCCCTCGCGGCGCACACCCAACAAGTTGGCGGCCAGTTCATGGGTCATGTCCAATTCATCAGATGGTAGGCGGTCCAGCCCCAACAACAGGCGGCGGCACAACTGCTGGTCAATGGAGTGGTAGCGGTTGCATATCGCGGTCTGAGCCATTTGCCCCAGCACGGCCTGGGCATAGCGCATCACAACTTTCATGACATCACAGGACGCTTCCATTTCAGCTTTGACAAACCGCGCACTGATGCGGTATGCAGACCCCGCACTCTGCACCACGGCGTCGGTGGCGACAGCGTCCGCACCCAACAGCAAGGAAATGCCCACCACACCGTCATTGCCAACCAGCGCGACCTCGACCGTGGCACCGTCCACCGTCCTCGATATCAGCGACACGATGGCCGTTGTCGGAAAGTACACATATTCGGGGGCGCCCCCTGCGACATAAATGATCTGGTTCAGAGACAAATCCACCAGCTCCAACCGGCACTGCCAGCGGTCCATGTCCTTTTGCGGCAAAGCAACCAACAACTGGTTCTGCAACAATTCGCAAGGGTTTTGGTCTATTGTTACCATGGGCTTTCCTTCAATAGGTTGAGGCACCATGCTCCCCAATCTACCGGTATGACGGTATCGGTGAAAACCGTGTCGGGGTGTCGTTCTAGTCCTACAAACAAATGAGGACTATAAAATCGTTGACACAACAGCACATAACCCTGAAATGTAGGACTTAATACCATGTCATCTGAATTGATCAACGTCAGCAAACTGGAAGCAGCCCTTCAGCAGTTTGCGGACGAGCGCGATTGGAATCAGTTCCACTCCCCGAAAAACCTCGCCATGGCTTTAACTGGCGAGGTTGGAGAGTTGGTGGAAATTTTCCAGTGGAAGACGGAAGATCAATCCAGACAGGTGGCAAACGACGAAAACACTGCACGGGCTGTGCGAGATGAAATTGCCGATGTGTTGCTTTACCTTGTGCGTTTATCGTCCGTACTGGGTGTAGATTTGAACGAGGCTGTGGCGCACAAACTCAAATCGAATGCGTTGAAGTATCCTGCAAAAATTTAGGCGTACCCGCGTCTTGGATAGGCTTGAAGCTTAAGAGTCTAGCCAAGCGGCACACCCTGTTCATCTGGCGTTCATTTTTCCAATCAGTTTCGTTCATTTCAGTTGCGCGTGAGCAAACGCCCTCCTTCATCACAATAGTGACTTGTTTCTTATTGTCATGAAGGATTGAAGTTATGGATTCCATCGCACCCAATTGGTTATGGGGCTTTTTTATAGCATCAGTACTGGTGGCTCTTTTTGTGGACTTCGTTGTCCTTAAAAAACAAGGGGCCAAGTCCATTTCAGTCAAAGAGGCCTTGAATTGGTCCATGATCTGGATCGCACTTTCGTTTGCCTTCAACGGCCTGTTTTGGTGGGCGGTTTATCAGGATCACGGCACTGCCATGGCCAACACCAAAGCCATGGAATTTTTGACGGGCTACTTGATTGAGAAAAGTCTGGCTGTGGACAATATTTTTGTCTTCCTGATGATTTTCACTTACTTTGCTGTTCCCCCAGAATTCCAGAAGCGCGTGTTGATGATCGGCGTTTTGGGCGCGATTGTATTGCGTACCATTATGATTTTGGTCGGAAGCTGGTTGATTGCTGAATTCCACTGGTTGCTGTACGTGTTTGGTGCCTTCCTGATTGTGACAGGTATCAAAATGTGGTGGGCTGCGGGTCAAGAGCCCAACCTGGAAGACAACCCTGCTTTGAGACTGCTTAAAAAGTGGATTCCTGTCAGCAAGTCGTTCGATGGCGAGAAGTTTTTCACAGTCGAAAATGGCAAGCGCATTGCCACCCCCTTGCTGCTGGTAGTGGCTTTGGTCGGTGTAATTGACGTCATTTTTGCGGTGGATTCCATCCCAGCTATTTTTGCGATTACCTCTGACCCGTTCATTGTGCTGACGTCCAACATCTTCGCGATTTTGGGTTTAAGGGCCATGTACTTCTTGCTGGCAGCGATGGCTGAGAAATTCCACCTGCTAAGCTACGGTCTGTCTGTGATTCTGGTGTTTATTGGTGCCAAAATGGTGTTGATTGATGTGTTCAAGATTCCGGTTTTCATCTCCTTGGGAGTGGTGATTGGTATCTTGGCGGTGACGATGCTGCTTAGTTTGAAGATCGCACCCAGCAAAGGCGCATCCGACACGCCATCCAATGGCTAAACCAATCAAGGAGAATAGGTGAGGAACGACAGCCATGATTAGAACCCGAATATTTTGGGCCTTCAGTATTCTGGCTGTCATCTCCATCATTCAAGGTGTTTTGGGCTGGTCTGTCCTTAAGGTGGCAGACCAGAACATTCAACGAGGCCGCATAGCCAATGAGTTGCTGAGCGGCTTTGTTGATTTATCTGCCAATAAAAATCGGCTCCGAATTTTATTGTCCGAGTCCTACTTAGGGCGACCAATCAATCCAGAAGAATTTAAAACCACCCAACAAAGCATGATTCAAAATCTGGATCAGCTTGATTACCTTAGCCAACGTGCCAACCAACTTCAAGCAAACAAACCAGAAATGGCTTCGGAAAACTCGGAGCGTCTTCAAGCACTGCAAATTTTGAGGGTTGGTGTAATGGGCATTGGAATGCAAATGCCTTTGTTTACTGATCGGTCCAAAGTTGAGCAAGCGCCGGACTGGCAGGACATCAATCAAGTTTTTGACATGGCCGCAGGGCAAGATTTACGCGACCTGCTGTCAGCCAGCATTTCCCGAGAACGTTTGGCAACCGCTCGAGACCGCGCGGCAGCAGACGCCTCAATTCAACAGCTAGGCCAACTCGCAATTTCGGCAACCATTACGCTTTCCATTATTGCGGTGCTTCTTGCGCTCTATTTTTTGCGGGCTTTGAGTACACCTTTCCAAAGAATTTCAGAGGGTGCTAAGGCCTTGGAGGCCGGCAATTTGGACTTCAGAATTTCTGAAACCCAAAATGATGAATTCAGCCAGCTGGCCCGTTCAGTCAATAGCATGGCCAAAGAGCTGTCGCACTTTCGGGGCAAGGAAATTGCTGCAAGAACCGAGTTGGAAAAACTGGTGCAGGAGCGCACAATCGAGGTTCAAGAAGGCTTGCATCGATTGGAAAAACTAGATTTACGGCGTAGACAAATGTTTGCGGACATTAGCCATGAACTGAAAACCCCAACCACTTCCATCCGTGGTGAAGCGGAAATTATGCTTCGGGGCAAAGACAAATCCCCGGAGGAATACAAGGACTCCCTGAGTAGAATACTGGACAGTGCGCGTCACTTGGGCTTGGTCATTGAGGACATGCTAACCTTGTCCCGCAGTGACATCGACACCTTGGTGTTTGACAGAAAACCAGTCGTCGTGCAGGACATCCTACAACAATCCATTTCACAGACTCAGCCCTTCTGCAACAAGAAGCACATTGCCATTCAAACGGATCTAGCCAGTCAAATTACGATCTTGGGTGACAAGCAAAGGTTGAAACAACTTTTTGTCATTGTTTTGGACAATGCAATTCAGTACTCAAACACGCATTCGGTTATCACTGTTATTGTCAAAGAAATACTAGACGATGAACACAATTTGCTCTGTCGTATTCAGATTTCCGACACAGGGATTGGTATTTCTGAAGAGGATCAAAACCGAGTTTGGAACCGACATTTCCGTGGCGAACGTGCCAAGCAAATTCGACCCGATGGTCAAGGGCTTGGGCTGGCATTGGCCAGTGCGATTACCCGTGCGCATTTTGGCAAAATCCAATTGAAAAGCGAGGTGAATACAGGCACTAGCGTGGTTATTGAATTTCCAGTGTTTGACACATCCGCAGACATCAACGCAGAGATCACTGAATGAATGTATTGATTATCGAAGACGATCCGCGGGTCTCCAGTTTTTTGGAGCGCGGGTTAAAAGCGGAGGGCTACCGAGTGCGCTTGGCGGTGAATGCGGCCGAGGGCATTGCATTTGCAAAAGAGTTGGCCAAAGAGCTTCAAACCGAGAAAGACAAAGCGGTGATTTTGCTGGATGTCATGCTACCCGACCAAAGTGGGCTGACTGTGTGCCAAACCCTGCGTAGCTCTGGCATCCACATTCCAATCCTGATGCTAACTGCACTCAGTAGCCTGGAAGACAGAATCAACGGCCTAAGGCTGGGCGCTGACGACTACTTGCCAAAACCCTTCGCGTTTGAGGAAGTATTGGCGCGAATTGAGGCTTTGGGGAGGCGATCCATTACACCCGCAATCAACCACCGGTCTAGCTTGAAGGTGGATGATTTGGAAATGGATTTGGAAACCATGAAAGTGACACGGGCGGGTAAACGCATCGACTTAACAGCCAAAGAACTGGCCCTGCTTGAACTGTTGATGTCGTCACCGGGCAGACTGTTTAGCCGGGAACGAATATTGGCCAATGTGTGGGGCACCAATGAGGACCCCCTAACCAATGTGGTGGATGTGTATGTGCGACGGCTTCGCAACAAAATTGATTTGGAAGGCCTGCAGCCCTTGATACACACGCAACGTGGCTTAGGCTACAGGCTTGAGCTGCTTACCAGTTAATACCCAGCATCATGCCGCCACCCACATCCACACTGGAACGGGTGTCACCAAATACCAAGTAAGACTGTAGCTTGTAGGTGTTGTCAAACTTGTGGGAATGGAACACCGAGTATTCACGCAATCCTGTGCTGGTATCGGTTGTGCGCTCGCGTAAATCTACACTGACCCCCAAGCTGTTTTTATCATCCAGCTTGTAGGAGGTTCCCAGTGAAACAAAAAACACATTGTTTAAATTCACGCCATCTGGGTCACCAAAAACTTTGTAGCCCACAGTGCCAATCAAGGTATTTCGGCCAATGGTTTTGTAGGCATCGGCAAGCACAGAATAATCCACTTTACCAGTCCCCAAACCTCGCGATTCAGATGCCGTAGGCAACTTGATTTTTGCGCCTACATCAATGTATGTTTTTTGGGAATGCAGTTCCAATGCATTGTAGGTTGCACCAAACACCACATCACCCAGACCTGATTCAGACACTCGAGTATTCCCGGTCGGAATCGCACCCACAACTCGACTGTCAGGCGTCACACCGCCTGGGCCTTCAATCTTGATGTAGGGTACAGTTAACTTCAGCGTGAGACGGTCCTTCTCATATTTTCCAATAACAGGTATGTACGTGATTTTTGTGTCTTCAGCCTGACCGTATTTACCTGTGCTGTAGTCAAAACCCGTGGTAAAAGTGGTTTTTGCGCCCTCGGCAAACGCAGGGATTGCAATCAGTGTGCAAATTGAAACGAAGCCCAGCTTCAAGGATAAGTTCAGAGTTTTTTTTGCATTCATTTTTGTGCTGTCCATAAAAATTTACTTCCCAATCCGCTCAACTTTTTCGGGCTTCTCCACCTTCTCAGGCTTCTCAACTTTTTCAGGCCTCTCAACCCTTTCAGGCTTTTCCACCTTCTCAGGCTTTTCTACCTTCTCTGGCTTCTCCACCTTCTCAGGCTTCTCTACCTTTTCAGGTCGAGCGGGCCTGTCCGATGACCGTTCTATCGCGGGCTCTCTACCCCGCTCCAAGTCCCTTCGATTTCGTTCCTGTGACTTGGCCTGATCCTCCACAAGTCGGGCAGAGGACCTTTGAACATCGCGCAGAGTTCGCTCCTGTTGCTTGGCCGCATCCTCAGCCACTTTCTCTTCAACTTTGACGCGTTCAGTTTCAATCTTGCTAAGCTCCTTCGCCGCATCTAGAGAGGCCTTGTTCGCGTCCTTGAGAGAATCTTTGGAAGACCCTTTTGAGACCAGGCCTGAGGACGCATTCCCTTCTGTGCCGGATAGGTCTTGGGATTTTCGCCCCCCGCGACTTAAGGCTCGATCGGAGTCAAAAACCTCAATGAATTCTGGAATTCCTTTACCCTGCCTATCGACTCGCCCCCTAACCACAAACATATTTTTGTCGGATTGCTGGTCTCGCAAGCGCTTGGGAAGTTCAATCATGAGGCCTGAAGACTCAATCACATTGCCCGGCTTGGCAAATCCCTGAATGTGAAAAGATTGACCAGGAGAGGGGACAGACTGCCTCCCTACACGCTCCACCTTCGCAACATCCATGGCTTTGCCATTCCACTCGCCATAAACCCGTAAATCGCCCGAGAGGGGCGTCTGCTTACCGGCCCCATCTACAGCACGCCCTTTTATGGGAATCCCTTCAACACGCCCTTGCCCATCGGGTCTACCTCTCACAAAGCAGGCCTCGTCAGAAGACATCATGTCAATACGGGTGGCAAACCACTCCCGATTGGGGGTTCTAGCACCGCTGACAGTAATATGGTCACCCACCTTCAATGGCATTTGGCGGTTCACTGCGTTGGACAAGTTGACCTTCTGCCCCATCACTTCGATGTGCCCTTTTCCAAGTCCAGTGACTGGCCCCCCCATGGCATGGTCCATGGTGATTTGCTGCGCAGAAACCTCGCGTCCCTGCCCTTTGGCTTGCACCGACACCCACTGCCCAACTTGTAGCGATTTGATAGAACCAGGCACCCCGTTGGCAACGACTGGCGTGGCGTTGTCATATTGAATCTCGACCCCGTTGACACAAATACTTGCAAATCCAGTGATCACACCGTAAATCAAGCTTGTACCCGATTCGCCTAATTGGTCATTTTGAGTCTGGATTCGACCCGTGCCGCCCAAACCAGGCTCCAATGTGCGTCCCGTACCACCCAAACCTGTGCCGCCAGAGCCAACACCAGAAATACCTGTGCCACCCAAGCCAGGCTCAAGAACACGGCCTGTGCCGCCCAAACCGTTTGAGGACCACTCTCCATCCAAAGTAAAACCCATGTCACAAGGGTTGGAGGCACGAGCATCAGCCAAAGGTAGAAGACCGAGCCCACTCAAAAGCAGGGCAAACGCATGAACCTGATTAATCTTGAGAGTCATGGTTGTCATTCCGAGTCTCAGATGAGAAGTAAAAATAAACGCCCGTATTTACTCTGTAATGGGGCTCGGATACCTGTGGAGTTTTTTCCAGCTTCACACTTTGTTTGTTGACGCTTCTCAAGAAATCCATGCCGTGCTTGCGCACGTAGTCATGCAAAGCCTGCACCTGTTCTGCAGACAAATTGTCATCAAAAGCACAGCGTTCGAACAAGCGCTGAGACTTCGGGTCTAAATTGTTAACTGCCGCCGCTAAGTGGTCGTGTACGTTCATTGCCAAAAACTCTACGCTTTGTTCCAAATCATCGGCGGGAATGAATGCGTCACGGTTCAACACCACCAAGCCATTGGCATCCAGTTTGACAATACCGGTCCTCAACCACTCATCCAGCAAAGGGCGAGCCCGGACATCCTTGCTAACCATACCCACCAGGGCATCAAAGTTGGCTTGATCGGATGGACCGGTCCTTGGCAAGGCCAATGGCAAGTCATTTGAAGTCAAAAACAAGGGATTCCCCAACCATTGAGCAACAACCTGTGCACCCAGATTAGGCTTCAGATTGACGGACTGGAATTGACAGTCGCCAGAGTTCTGATCACGAATTCGTTTGACATCTTTTCGATGTACGCCCGTTAACACCGTCAAACGGCTATCAGTCTGCGCCTTGCCCTCCAGTTTGAATTCAGCCTCAGCGACTTCAACAAAAAGCTGTTTGAGGTCTTCCAGAACCATCGGATAAGTGATGCCGTTTTTCAACATCAACCGTACCAATGGCCTAAGCACCCGCCGAATTGCTCGAAGCAGGACAGATTGTGTGGCATTGAGAGCTGGGGTTTCAGTATCCATATTTCGAATTATACATAACGTGGGAAATTTTTCCACGAAAATTTGACAGACTCCATTCAAATCATTTAACATTAAAACGTGTGAATTTTTCACACAAAATTTAGGAGAATTGAATGAATCTGAATCAAACAATCACACGCATTGCAATCACAGCAATGATGGGCGCCACTTTGGGTTTGACCTCACAGGCTCAAGCATTCGAACGCCCAGAACGCCACGGCATCGAGAAAGTAGAAAAGGCAGAGCGTGCCGAGCGCCCAGAAAAGGCTGAACGCCCTGAAAAAGCCGAACGCCCTGAAAAAGCTGAGCGGGTAGAAAAGGTAGAACGCCCTGAAAAGGCCGAACGCCCAGAAAAAGCTGAGCGCCCTGAAAAGGCGGAGCGCCCAGAACGTGCCGAGCGTCGGGGCTAATTGCCCAGAATCAAATCAAGCATTGTCGTCAACAGGGTCGACAATACGCAAAATAAGCGGGACCCATACCCGCAAATCTTCTAGTTATTTTTTATAACTACATGTGCTTACTTATACAGACAGAGGACTTACTATGGCTTTACTGAATTCTTTGACAAAACCTTTACGTACCCTCATCGGGTCCACACTCAACATCCATTTAGGCACGGAACAGAATGATTTTCTGATTGGCGGCAACGGCGATGATTTGCTGTTTGGCTTTGGGGGCGATGACCTGATTTTGGGTGGCATGGGTAACGACTCCTACTACGCAGGAAGCGGCAACGACTTACTCATCGACGGCCTAGGCGACGACTTGATGGACGGTGGAGAGGGCATTGACACCTACATTTCGCAAACAGGAATTGGCTCGCCTGCCGTAATTGACCTCACAAGCGGGATTGCAAGCAGCCGTGACACTGGCATCAGCACCTTGGTGTCAATTGAAAACATCACAGCTGGCGAAGGCAATGACACTCTAATCGGCAACGAAGGTAGTAATCGTTTGCTGGGCAGCAGCGGTGCGGACAACATTCAGGGTGGCAACGGCCCAGATACCTACGTCTATACTTCATCCTCAGATTCAAAGTCCAGCGCAATGGATGTCATCACTGGATTTGACTTTGGCGCAGGCGCTGACCAATTCGAATTCCAAATTGATGTAGTCAACAACACGGGCCGCACCACTTTTACAGCAGGTACGACACTCACCCTTGACCAAGCTTTGTCTGTGACCTTGAGGCCCAGCCGACTGGATGGTGGCGGGCTTGAAATCGATCAGGCGCAACTGGTCACCATCACTGACGGCAGCATTGCAGGTGACTACCTGGTTGTGGATGGCAACGACATTGCAGGTTATCAGGCCGGTGAAGATGCAGTCATTAAGCTTGTCGGCGCACTCAATAAGGAAGGATTCGGCTTAGGTGATTTTGCCGTAGTTTGAGACGCACTCATTCCGCATGGAGGGTTGCACTGATCAACCCCCTCAACCAACGGTTGGCCTGGTCTTTGTCACTTGAGCGGTGCCAATACATGTGCCAACCCATGGTGGGCAATTCGAAAGGAAGCTCCACCAATCGGGCATCGTAATCTTTCAGCAAATGGTCAGGCCCGGTCAACGCCAAATCGCTACGCATCGCAATTTGTGGTGCCACCATGTAATGCTGCACGCGCATTTGGATGTGGCGCTTGTGCCCCAAGCGGTGAAGCTCTGTGTCGACCACGCCCAAGCCAGTGCGGCGGCTGGAAATGTGGATGTGACCCAATTTCAGGTAGTCCTTCATGCTCATTTTTTCGCCCTGCCAGGGGTGATCTTTACGCAACATGCACACATATTTCACATCAATCAAACGGCTGTGACGCAGGTGCGGATCAATCACCAAGGGTGCATCAATTGCCAGGTCGATTGCGCCTGACTCCAGCTCCTTCGCCAAGTCCTGCCGGGCTGTAAAGTAACTCTCGATTTGAATGCCCGGCGCCTCTCGCTCCAGTGTCTCGGTGAGTTTTGAAAGCAAAAGGCTCTCAGACAAATCATTCATACTGAGCCGAAATACTTTGCTGGCTTCAGCAGGATTGAACACATCACTCTCATGCACGCTGCTGTTGAGTAGTAACAGTGCCTCACTGACCCGGCTGTATATATTTTCAGCCACTGGCGTAGGAACCATGCCGCGCGGCGTGCTTACAAAAAGCTGGTCATCGAATGTTTTACGCATACGCGCAAGCGCGTTGCTGACTGCGGGTTGAGTGATGCACAACACCTCGGCAGCACGGGTTAGGTTGCGTTTGGCATAAATGGCGTCAAACACCACAAACAAATTCAAATCGACTTGAGACAAGCGCATGGTTATTTAGCCCGTTTTTATCATCACGAATGTGAATATCATAGCATTCATACAATCAACTTCATCAATACCACTACACAGGTTAGACTGGCGGACTACACTAACTAGCAAATCCAATATTCCAAGCTATTCAAAACAACAAAAAGCAGGAGCAACACGTGGCAGAACTGTATTTGGTCCGGCATGGGCAAGCGTCATTCGGTAGTAGCAATTACGATCAACTTTCAGAATTAGGCCATCAACAAGCCGTATGGCTGGGCGAGTATTTTGCTGAACGTGACATCCAATTTGACCGCCTAATTACAGGCACCCAACTGCGCCACCGCCAAACACTGGAAGGCATAGCCAAGGGTTTTACTGCAAGCACCTCAAAAGGTGTTCAGCAAAACTGGGTTGCTGACACCCACCCAGGTTTCAACGAGTACGACTTCTACGCCCTGTTTGCCAGCCTTGGCGAGCAGCACGCACATGTCAGGGCTTATGCTTTGGGCGACAAACGGACTTTTTACAAAGGCCTCAAAGAAGTACTGAAACTTTGGATGGCAGATGAACTGGATGGCCCTTTGCCTGAACGGTGGGCCGATTTTTACCAGCGGGTGGCTGATGCAATGAAGTTTGCAACGCAAACCGAGTCAGAAAAGGTACTTGTGGTCAGCTCTGGCGGGCCAATTGGCACCATTGCAAGCCAGACGATGCTCTCCCCGCCCCAAATTGGTATGGAGCTTAACCTGCAAGTGCGCAACAGCAGCTATTGCCATTACTTTTTCAATCAAACCTCACTGAGACTGAGTTGCTTCAACGCGATTCCCCATCTGGATTTACCTCAGCGCTTGAACGCAATCACCTACGGTTAAACTCAAAATAAAGAAAAATAGAGGATGCAATGAGTACAGACCCACAGCAGAAAAAAACCGATCAGGCTCACCCATTGAGCCAATCATTTGACACTGAAAAACTGACCACATATTTAGAATCAAAAATCACTGGTTTTAAAGGCCCTTTGACTGCAAAAAAATTTGCAGGAGGGCAATCCAACCCCACTTACTTGCTGCAAGCGCAAAGCGGCAGCTACGTGCTGCGTCGCCAACCCACGGGCACCTTACTCAAATCCGCCCATGCTGTAGACCGGGAGTTCCGAGTACTCAAAGCGTTGGCCCACACTGATGTACCCGTGGCACAGGCTTACCACCTGTGCGAAGACCCCGAAATCATAGGCTCTATGTTTTATGTGATGAGCTATGAGGACGGGCAAATTTTCTGGAATCCAGCCTTCCCTGAATTGCCCAAAGAGGACAGATCGGCTTACATGGATGAGCTCATCCGTATTTTGGCCAACTTACACAATGTGAATGTGGAGGCTGTGGGCTTGGGTGATTATGGCAAGCCTGGCAATTACTACGAGCGTCAAATTGGGCTTTGGACCAAGCAATACCGCGCATCTGAAACCAGTCACTTACCTGCCATGGAACGGCTGATTGAGTGGCTACCCGCCCACTGCCCAGCCGACGACGGCCAAGTCAGCTTGGTACATGGCGATTACCGTTTGGACAATGTGATGTTTAAGCAAAACCAAGCACAGGGACAAGCTGTGCTGGACTGGGAACTTTCTACGCTGGGCCATCCACTGGCAGACTTGGCCTACTTCTGCATGTGTTTACGCTTGCCCGCGGGTGGGCACATACCCGGCTTGGCAGGAAAAGACTTACAAGAATTGAGCTTACCCGATGAGCCCAGCATCATAAAACGCTACTGCGAATTGCGGGGCATTGAATCCATTTCGAATTGGCACTTTTATTTGGCCTTTAGTTTTTTCAGGCTTGCAGCCATTGCACAAGGCGTATTAAAGCGTGCGCTGGACGGTAATGCTGCCAGCGACAAAGCCATGATGGTCGGCAAGATGACTGCACCTTTGGCTGAAATGGCACTCCACATCATCGACACTGATCATTGACAATTAAAGAGGTCACCCATGGATTTTTCATATTCACCCAGAACAGAAGAACTGCGCCAACGCGTCAGCCAGTTTATGGAAGAGCACATTTTGCCGCGCGTGCGTCAGCACAAAGAGGAATTGGAGAAAGACATTTTTCCAGTCTCATTCATGGAAGAGCTCAAAGCCAAAGCCAAAGTACAAGGGCTGTGGAATTTGTTTTTACCCAGCCTGCGTGACGACGAGCCCGGCACACGATTAACCAACTTGGAATATGCACCGTTGGCAGAAATCATGGGGCGTATTGGCTGGGCATCTGAAGTGTTTAATTGCAATGCGCCAGACACGGGCAACATGGAATTGCTGCACATGTTTGCCACGCCTGCACAGCGCGAGCAGTGGCTAGTCCCTTTGATGAATGGCGAAATTCGCTCCGCGTTTTGCATGACAGAACCTGATGCAGCCTCCTCCGACGCCACCAACATTACGATGAGTATTGAACGCGTGGGTGATGAGTATGTTATCAACGGGCGCAAATGGTTCATCACCAACTCGGGCCACCCCAATTGCAAAATTTTTATCGTCATGGGTAAAACCGACCCCGATGCAGAATCACACAAGCAGCAAAGCATGGTACTTGTACCCAAGGACACACCCGGCGTTGAGATTGTGCGCAACCCCACCGTGCTGAATGCTTTTCACCATGAAGGGCATTGCGAGATTTTGTTCACCAATGTGCGGGTGCCAGTTAGCAACTTGTTGGGCGAAGAAGGCAGCGGCTTTGCATTGGCGCAAGCGCGTCTAGGGCCAGGCCGCATCCACCATTGCATGCGCTCGATTGGCGCGGCAGAACTGGCTTTGGAATTGATGGTTGAACGCAGCCAGCAACGCAAAACTTTCGGTAAATTTTTGCACCAGCACGGCACCGTGGGCGAGTGGATTGCACGCTCGCGCATTGAAATTGAACAAGCCCGCTTGTTGGTTTTAAAAGCCGCGTGGATGATTGACAACGTGGGCGCGAAAGCCGCACGCAAAGAAATTTCAATGATTAAAGCCTTGGTACCCACAGTGCACACCGCCGTGGTGGACCGTGCCATGCAGGTGTTTGGCGCAATGGGTTTAACGCCTGACACGCCACTGGCTGACCACTTCATTTGGGGCCGTTGCTTGCGCTATGCGGACGGGCCCGATGAAGTCCATTTGCAAAGTATTGCACGGATGGAAATCAAAGCCAGTCAGGAAACGCTGGGCCAAGGGTCTGCTTATTTAACTCCGCCAGAAAGGTAACATCGACCGAAAGATAAGACGGCACTGAAGTAAAACAGGCTCACATGTTGAGCCTGTATTTTTTAAAATTTGAACTTAAAAAGCGATAGCCTAAAAAGCGTAAGTGACTCAGCCACCTACGGCCACATCTCCACCGTTCTGTAACCATCCACTCCAACTGCCCGCATACAGGCGCACGTTGGGTACACCTGCAACTTCCATAGATAGCAAATTCACACAGGCAGTCACCCCTGACCCACAATAAACAACCGGTGCTTTACCCTGCTCCATCAAACCAGCCCAGCGTGCTTGCAACTCTTCCTGGCTTTTAATCAGCCCGTCTGGACCCAATGCATCTTTCCAAGGTGCGTTAACTGCGCCCGGTATGTGCCCCGCCACAGGGTCGATCGGCTCCACCTCGCCTTTGTAACGAGGTGCATCGCGTGAGTCAATAAGCTGAATTTTGGATCTTATGGCAAGCACTTCCGCATAATCCAACTTCATGTTGGAACCGATTGTTGATTTGAAGCCACCGGGCTTGAGCCCACCTGCCGTTGCAGCCCCTGCAGCCGCACCCACAGGCCGAGAACCATTTTCTAGTTCATTACCGCCAGCACGCCAAGCTGCATAACCACCATTTAAAACTGAAACATGCTGGTGGCCAAAGTAACGAGCCAGCCACCACAAGCGGGAGGCGAATGACAAATCACCCTCGTCATAAGCCACTAAAAGCGAATCTGCATCCACTCCCCAACTTTGCATCAATGATTCAAATTGTGATGCACTGGGTAATGGGTGCCTGCCTTGCAATGTCTGGGTTTTGTCGGACAAGTCATGATCCAGATGCGCATAGAATGCACCGGGCACGTGGTCCGTTAAGTAGGCGTTTTGCCCGGCCTCAGGGGCCATCAAATTGAAGCGACAATCCACCACAACGGGAGGACGAGCAGACTGCATCAGCCCCGCCAGTTGTTGAACACCAATGACGGGCTGATTCATATCCAAGCTATAACCTTATTTTGATTTTTCCGCAGACACAGCCACCGCATTGGCAGCAACAAGGCGCTTTTCCAAAGCTGCCAAATCCTTGATCATTTTATCCACCTTGGCGGCATCGGGCGTTGGGGCGGCTTTCTCTTTGTCCAATTCTTTCTTTTTGTCAGACACCAGACTTCCCACCACAGCGGCTTTCACTCGCGCATTGTTGAGCGCTATGTTTACAGGCTTTTTAGGGGCAGCCGGTGCAGCAGGGGCCATGGCTGCGGCAGGTGCTTCTGGGGCTGGGGCAGCAGCAGCGGGTGCAGCGGGTGCGGCTGCGGCGGGTGTAGCAGCAGCTGCAGCCGGTGTTGCGGCGGCCGGTTTCGCTGCAGCCGGCGCTGCGGCTTGAGCCATCACAACTTGGCTTGAAAATACGGAAACAGCAAATACGGAGGATGCGAACAAAACTGACAGATTTTTCATGGTGAATGATTCATACAGAGTGACAACCACCACATGCTATCCCTTTGTATAAAATGCACAAATGGGTTAAACCCTGATCACCTAATTGAGGGTAATCGTGACCACCATGCTGTCGGCATAACTACCGGGTCTTACAAATTGCCGAGCCGGTACGTGCAACCAACTATTGAGGTTTACCTGTGTGGTGCCCGACAAACAATTGCCCAGCAATGCGATAAGGCAGTTTAAAACCCCGCTCTGAATACTGGTGCCGCCGGTGCCATCGCCCAGCAAGGTGGAACTGGCACTGCTGCTGGCCCGCAAGGTGTAAGCCAAACGCGAGGCTGCGTCAGTGGAATGCACCATGGAACGATTGGCCACATTGCCTGCGGAACCCCCTCCATAGCTAACGGTGTAGTTGAAGCTACTGACCAGGGTCAACACCGCAGAGCAATTGATGTTGAGGGTAGATGCCTGTGTTTGCGCTGCCGTTTGCACGGTGTAACTTAAACCTGGGGTTGAAGTCAGGGTGAAATTACAGCTACCCAAAACGGTTACCGCCCATGCGGAAGGGCTTAACAGCAGGCACAAAACCACCAGCAAGGCCCTCATGGCGCGGCCCCTACTTTGTAAATTCCGGGCAGCGCAGGAGACAACTTCAAGCGCAATGCCGGCATGTCCGATTCCATACTCACAGACTCGGGATTGACCAAAATTGTGTTGCTTTGCCCCACCATCGCGCCGGGGTTCAGGCCACTTGTGCTTAACACACCGTTGATGCGGGTTTGCACTGCAGGAAACCCCCTGTCTTTGGCAGGCGTTAAGTCATCTATCACCACCAGCGCATCCGATGGGCGGCTGGGGTCATTTGGCAAAAAGCCCATCACACGGGGTTTATTGCCATAATCGAGTGCCACAAGGCCAGAAACACCGGCCAGCAAGTTGCCTTCGCTGTCGTATTGCCCCTCAACAGAAACATTCTTGAAGTCGTGACGGCTTCGTACAAAGCTTAAGTTTTTGGATACCAAGGCATAACTGTCGCGGGTTTGCACAAATCCATTGATGCTTTCGCTGCTGCTGCTTGACTGCCCTTGAACGCTGGGCCCAGACACAGCCGCTTTTGAATAGGAAATGCCGCCCAAAATAGGCTGGGGGCCATAAGGGCTGGAAAACGGCGAAATGCCCAGTGCCATGTTGGCGTTTAGGCCGCAAAAATTGCTGTCCATGCCATTGGCATCCACGCCTACTTTGCAATAAGCGCTAACAAATGCGCCATTCATGTTTTCAACACGGAATGATTTTGAAAAGGTGAATTCATACTCTGGCCCATCAGTGGCTTTGGCAAAACCCACCCTTACCCCCTTAAAACCCGCAGGCAGTGGCACTGGGGTGGCTTGCAATATTTGATAGGGCTCCACGGATGCACCCAGCTTGGCTGGCCCAATCGACTTTTCGGCATAAAACAAGGCCGAGTTACGCACATAACCCACCCGGTTAATACCCGGGCCATAGGCAGTGCGGCTTTGAAAACCTGCGCTTAGAAACCCACCCGCCACAAAACTACGGGCGGACACTGCAGCTTCCACACGCTCCAAATTGGACACCTCGCCATTGGCCATCACCATGGGAATGGAGTTTTCCGGGTCGATATTGACCCGAACACCGCCCTGCAAAGTCAGCTTTTCATACACCCCTTTTTCAACCTGAGCTTGGGCTGCCCAATGGCGCAAGCGTTTGTCTTGGTACACACCAGCAGAGCCTAACCATTTGCCCTGCGGCAGCAAAGCCTGACTGAAAAACACATTGCGACTGGTTTGTACCAGCTCACCTTTCTCGTTGCGGTAAATCACTTGCACTTCATTGTTGCCTTCAAACAAAGGCACGTTGAAAACCGACACATCACCCGGCCTTGCGGGTATAACGCCCCTTGCCTCATTGTTCACCAAGACGGTCAGGTCGGTTTCGCTGACCAAGCGGCCGTTGAACACCTGCACATTGTTTTGGCTCAAGCTGTTGGATTTTCTCCATTCCAACCCCTGCCCCAAAGCGGCGCCCAAAGGGCCAGAATCCATCACCATTTGGCCTGCACGCCATTGACGGATGGACAGGCTGGAATTCGAACCATGTGTTTCAGTTTGCAGTGAATAAAACACCATATGCCCTTGGGCCACCGACCCGGACTTGCTGGCTACTACCTGCACGCCAGGGGCCTGATTGGCGATGAGGTTGTAGTTCAACTGCAGCCCTTCTGAACTGGACAGTACCTGATAACCCAGCAAGGCAGTTCGGTTACTGGGCAAGGCATAGCCATCGAATCCGCTTTTACCAATCGCTTGGTCCACCCCGGACGCATGGGCCGCTGGGCGAAATTCGAGTTTTTCTGGAATGTAGGAGCCGCACAATTCTTCGCCTGAATCAGTGCGCACCAAGTGGGTTTGATTGCCGCATTCCAAGGCTTCTGCAAGGCGCACCCATTGGGCGCTGACGGCCTTACTCACACCATCGGCGTAACGCACTTCAAGCAGTTCGTTCTGAAGCAAGGGACTGCCATTGGCGAGTGCCAATGTGGGCTGGCACACCATGAAGCACAATGTGAGGCCAACACGAAGTGGGGCGGCTATTGCAGTGTGCAAGGTGCGCATGGCAACTGGGCCCCGGCCGCTTTTAGAGGGTTAAAACAGAGATTTAATGGGGTTGTCTTGCAACTTCACCTTCAAACCCAAGCGCAAACGGAAATCAAGTTGAGTTTGCTGCATGCCCGTGTTTGCTGCACGCGGCGCTTCAGTGAAAAACACCATCGGGTTGGCTGGCAAGGTGTCAATTGCGCAGGTGTATTGCAGGCGCACCATTTGGGTCGCACCTTCGGGTATGGAAACCATTTTGGGTGAGACTTTGAAGCATGCCTCTTGGTCCACGCCAGAAAACTCCACCGTGAAGGTTTTAGACCGCGCAGATGTGTTGGTCAACTCCACATGGCCAAACAGTGAGCGGCTGTCCAACATAATCGCGGTTGGGCTAACCGACACGCCAAACGCATGGGCTGCGGGTGCAATCACCGAAGCAGCCGCACCCGCCGCTAGCAAAAGTGATGTAAAAATCGATTTCATGATGTGTGTCCTGAGTGGTTTGGTCTAGGGGTCCGGGAAGGTAACGGTGATCACCACGGTGTCGGCGTAATTGCCCTTTTTGATGGACCATTGGTTGGACGGTATTTTGCCCACCATGTTGAAGCCTTGGGTTAGGCCATCACCAGTGACTGCAACCACTCCAGCCTGGCCGGGCGCTTGCCAAATGGTGGTGCCATCGGCTTTGTAAAGTTCGTAATTCAGGTACACCGTGGGGTCGGTTGCGTGCTGCATGCGGCGTGTGGCGCCAGATGCGTTCAAGCCCAAACCCAAACCAATATTGGCAGCGGTGCCAACCGTACAACGCACTTGAACGGTCGCACCCGTGCTGGATTCTGCCGATGGCAGGTAAGTTCCCATGTTCAGGTTGACGGTGGAACTGGTCAACTCGCAAAAGTCGGGAACAATGGCAGACACGTTTAACGTGCCAGTGCCTGTGGCCGCATGTAAAGTGCCCATCATGCCTGCCATTGCCGCTAGGGCAGTGAGCAGACGAGTCAGTAAGCGATAGATGAATGTGTACATGATGCATCAATCCGAGAAAAAGTTAACTCAAAGGGGTTAGCCTTTTAACGGTATTAAAGCATCAAACTTGAGAGTAAGAAGGCCTGAACAAAGGGGGAAAATCCCTTTGAATCAAGCCATTGAGCAGTCATTGAGCAGCCATTCAGGGGCCGCTCAGTGGCTGCTCAGTGGCTGCATTTATGGGCTATTCTGGCCCAAAACTGTAATTGGGCCTTTGGATCATGCTGGGCGAAAACCCAAAGCCGTTGTAAAGCGGGTTGTCCAAGGCGGTTAGGTTCATGCTGGGCATGGTGCTGCTTTTAACGGCGGGCCTAAAATCACCACGGAAGTACATTTCAAGACGCAGTGTGAGGGCTGCAAAAGGCTTGGTGCCGTCTTCAGTCGGGAAATGCAGTTCAGGAATAATGTCTGCAAACAAAAACTTTTTGTGTACATCGCGCCTGTAATACACCTGCAAAACCCGGTCGTAGAGGTCTCTGGAGCGGGCGGTGTCCCCAACCAAAATGGCTGCATAGCGAAGCGCACTGCGCTGGTCGAGTATTCGGTTAATTTCGGCACTCTGCACGTACACCACCTCATCCCTTTCCTGCTGCCATTCAATTTGTGTAAGCAGGCGGAAAGCGCGGTCAGACGCAATTGGGCGGCCAATGTCAAAGCTAGCACGGGTGACGTAGCCCTCTTCATTGAAATAAGTCACCCTGCCGTTGAAGTTGGATTGCCAAGGGCTGTCTTCAAAGTCCCACTGGCGGGTACTGGTCACGCGGACATAAGGGTCAATTGGGCTACGCAGTTTGATACCCACGCCAAACCGGGTACGCCATGTTTCGTTGGGGTTTTTCTCGTTGCCGCGCTCAAGGCCCAGAATGGAGTTGCTGGCATCAAACTGGTTGATTTCGGTAAATCGGTTGGTGTTGCTTTGGTTGGTAGCCACCAAGGGCTCGTCGGCATCGCTTTCAATAATCAAACGCAATTTGCGGCGTGTGGTGGGCAGGTCCAGCTTAAAACGCAGACCAACATCCGCGTCATTGTTGCCCCTTGCCAAGCGGAACTCGCTGCTTAAGCGCATGAAGGATTTGTTGTCGGCGTACTGGCTTTCGTCTGTGCCAAAAAATGAATCAATGCTTCGGGAGGTGTTGTCTACAAATGTGGTTAAACCATAATGCACAGGCGTAATGCGGTCAGACAGCCATTGCGGTAAGTCGCTGTCCTCCGTCGCTGCCAGCGCAAAATTGCTGACCAAGGCCAAACTGGCCAAGCACATGCCTCTAAGAATGTTTTTCATATTGTAGCTTTGTTGTCTCTGGCTTTGATTGTGTAGCAAAGTTACTCACGGAGCAAGTGTAAGTAATACCTCACAAAGGCGATGATTAGATGTTTAATCACTTGGGTTGAGTCAAATTCACATTAGAAAGCAAACCTTTGTGTTTGGGAACTCCCCATTTGTCCATTCGCGCTTCAAAAATTCGCCATTTTGGGGCTTTCGCGGCATTCAATTCCAACTCCAAAACCCAACCTGTGTTGGTGTCCACGGTGTCAAAACCATTGAATACAAAATTGCCCAAGCTGTAGAAAATCGGCTTTCCATTGTAAATTTGTATGTTTTGGGTGACATGCGGGTGCCCACCCACCACCGCGTCAGCCCCTTGGTCCAGCATGAACTGCGCCAAGCGCTGCTGGGTGCGGGATGCGAGTTTTTCATTTTCCCAACCCCAATGGGGATACACCACCACAAAATCTGCCTTGTGTACCTCGCGAGCACGGCGTATGCCATCTGCAATGTAGTCAGCTTCGCCCCATGCGGAGCCAGCCCGGTCGTCCAAGGCTTCAAAACTGCGAGGTAAAAACAGGTTGTAAGCCAATATTGCTACGCGCTTGCCCTTGACGGTAAACAAGGCGGGCTGGTGCGCCTGCCTTAAGTTGCGCCCACCGCCAAAATACTTCACACCGGCTTTGTCCAGGTGACTCAACATGCCCTCAAAGGCCACCGGGCCGTAATCCCCGCTGTGGTTATTGGCCAAGGAGACTGCGCTGAAATGCTTTTTCAACAAAGGCAACACACGCGGATGCGCCATGAAAGTGTAGGGCTTGTCCTCTTTCATCGCTTTGATTTGAGGCTGATTTTTATAACCCACCGCGCATTCCAAATTGGCAATGCTTAAATCGGCAGATTTAAAAACATCAGCAAATTCGGCAAAAGGGTCGAAGCCCTTGGCGATGCGCTCGCCGGGTAACTCATCCAGCATCACGTCCCCCACAAACACAATGCGGATAGACTCCTCCTGCGCCATGCTGAAACCCGATGCCAACATGAAAGGCATGGCCGCCACAAAAACCAATTTTCGTAACAAGGAATGTTTCATTTTTGCACCCCATTGCCGCATGACCATTCGCACTGCAAAATCAACTCACGCTCAAACCCGCCCGAGTAAGTGCGTGCATCCACCTCACGCCGACCGCACTCAGGGGCTTTCCCCAAAAGATAAACCTGGGAGTTAAGCAACACCAACCTGTTTTTTGAATCATCGTACACATAGGTTTTTAAACGTTCAGGCGCTTGCAACAACTGCAAGGACACTCGGTGCCCGTTGTCAAAATTCATATGTTGCAAGGCAAAAATATCGCTGCCGGGCTGCAAGGCGAGGCTAATTTCTTGGCTTGAAGTTTCCGCCCTACACACGATGTGGGCGTCACCAGCCCAACTGACTGCACTCCAGCCAAAAAGCGCAAAACCCATGGAATAGCTAACTGCGCGAGATATTGATAAACAAGGAGTCATCTTGAAGAACTTGCCATGTAAGGTGGATGTGAGGTGGATGGGATATGATTTCTGGAAAAAGACAACCACTTAAACAATAACATGGTGAGGAAATGAGGATTGCATTGATGTCCGACATTCACAGCAACACCTTTGCTTTGGATGCCTGCCTGAAACACGCCAGCGACCAAGGTGCCGACCAGTTGGCTTTTTTGGGCGACTTGGTGGGCTATGGTGCAGACCCTGCCGGGGTGGTGGATCGCGTCATGAGCCTGGTACAAAAAGGCGCATGGTTTGTGAAAGGCAACCATGACGCCATGGCGGTGCGCCCTCCTTCGCTGATTCAAGATTCGGGCTCAAGCAGTGCTGCTTGGACTCACGAGCAGTTAAACGCCGAGCATTTGGACTTTTTGGACCATGCCCAGCTTACCGTGCAGCGCGATTCTGCACTCTTTACCCATGCCAGTGCGCGAAACCCAGACAAATGGGATTACGTGGACAGCGAAGTGAAAGCCCAGCTTTGTTTGGATGCAGCGCTTAATACCCATCAAGCCAACCACGTGTTTGTGGGCCACGTACACCACCAACATTTGTATTACCCGGGGGCCAGCCGCAACCTGATGCGCTTTACGCCCACACCCGGCGTTGCCCTACCCGCCCCCAGCCGCAGGGACATGGTGGTCACCATTGGATCGGTAGGCCAGCCGCGCGACAAAGACACCCGGGCCATGTACGCACTGTACGACACTGAGGCTGAAAAGCTGTGCTTTTACCGGGTGGTGTATGACCACCATGCCGCAGCAATCGCAATACGCCAAGCTGGGTTACCTGCGCATTTGGCACATCGACTAGAGACAGGGACATGAAGCGACTAAGCGCGGGGCAAAAACTGGATGGATTCTTGATCCACGAGTGCATACACTCCGGCGGCATGGCCTACATTTACAAGGTGGAGTACGACCTTGCAAGCGGCCACAACACGCTGAACCCCGGTTTTGACATGGTGCTTAAAATTCCACGCATGCGCGATGGGGACAGCGCAGAAAACATCATCGGCTTTGAGATTGAGCGGCAAATTTCACCCGCAGTCAGCGGCAACCATGTGCCGCGTTTTGTGGCATCTGGGGATGTGGGCAATACGCCCTATTTGGTGATGGAATACATTGACGGCACCACTTTGGAAGCCGAAATGGAAAACGGCAACATCAAGGATGACCAAACCATTGCACGCATCGGCGCAGCCATGGCCCGCGCGGCCCACAGCTTGCACAAACAGAATGTTTGCCACCTCGATTTAAAGCCTGCCAATGTGCTGTTTCGCTACCGCAAAGACGGCGGCGGCGTGGATTGGGATCAAGCCGTCTTGCTGGACTTTGGGTTGTCATGCCATGCCCACTACCCCGACTTGATGGCAGAGGAATTGCGTAAAGCAGTCGGCTCACCCACTTGGATAGCCCCGGAGCAGGTTGTTGGCGTGCGGGGCGACCCGCGCAGTGACTTGTTTGCCATCGGCGTGATGCTTTACCAGTTGACGACCAACCGCACCCCATTTGGCAGCCCCACCACCCCCAGCGGCATGCGGCAACGGTTGTGGATGGACCCTGTACCCCCCAAGCTGCGGCGCTCCAATGTACCGGACTGGCTTCAGGAAGTGATCCTGAAGTGCCTTGAACCCGAGGCTAGGCGCAGATACCCTTCAGGCGCGCATTTGGCCTTTGATTTGACCAACCCCGGCCAAGTCAAAATTACAGCACGTGGAAAGCAAATTACCCGCACCTCGTTTTGGATTCACTTTAAGCGGTGGATACGCGCGGCTGGTATGGAGTACGAGCCCAGCCCCCTGCCCAACCAGCAAGTGGATTCCGTGCCAATTGTGATGGTGGCTTTACCCAGCCGAGAGGTCAGCGACGATATTTTGTTCTCTCTGCGTGAAGCCACCCAGCGCAGCATGGGCCTGCGCCGTGGCGCACGTTTGGCTGTGGTTACCGTGATCGAGTCGGGCTTACTAGGCAGCTCACATGGCGACCAATCCGAGACTGAGGCGCAGCGCAATATGCTGACCATCCTCAAAAATTGGGCGGCCCCCTTGGACTTGGATGCGCACCATGCCTCCTTTCACGTGTTGGAAGCCAGCGATGTGGCTGAGGCTTTACTCAATTACGCAGCAGGCAATCATGCAAGCCTGATCATCATGGGTGCAGCAACGCGTGGCCTTAAAATGCAGCGCTTAATTGCCACGATTCCAATCAAAGTGGCCATGTATGCGCCATGCTCGGTGATGCTGGTCAAGCCGAATTTACCTTTTGAATTGCTGGGGCAGATGGAAGAGGACGATGGGTTGGACGTGTTCAAAAACTGGTAGCGTTCGTTGCTGCTTGGTTGATGGTTCGGTGATGCTTCGGTGATACTTCACTGCTGCCTCTTTGTTGCTACGTCACCTCTTCGCGCCTCTGCCTGAGTCGTTGCTGCTTGAAGGGCCTTCGGCTCCGCACACCCTCTGCCTGTCCATGCCTCGCACGCAACTCGGGGGCTGGATCTCCCCCGGAGTTCCAGCTCCCCTCAAACATGCGTGACGCGGGGGCTCTTCAGCCTTGAGGCTGAAGACCAATGGACAGTTGCGAGGGCTTGGCGGCGGCCCTTCTTCAATCGCAGCAAGACTTCAGGCTGACGGCGCTTGGGTGACTGCGCTGAGGACGACGCAGGTGCCGATGCCGATGCCGATGCCGATGCCGATGCCGATGCCGATGCCGATGCCGATGCCGATGCCGATGCCGATGCCGATGCCGATGCCGATGCCGATGCCGATGCCGATGCCGATGCCGATGCCGATGC
>JARWZZ010000012.1 GCA_029866125.1 Limnobacter sp. | reverse complement strand
GTAGCCTTTGGCTTCGCCACCGATCAGACGGGCCAACACTGTGGTGATCGCCGCTGTCAGTGTGGTCTTGCCGTGATCCACGTGTCCGATTGTGCCTACGTTTACGTGTGGCTTCTTACGCTCAAACTTTTCTTTTGCCATGACGACCTCGTGTGTGACACTCGAACAGCGGAGTGCGATTGTTCAAATTTTTTCGAATTCGATTGCTGAATTTGTATGGTGCCCATGGCGGGAATCGGACCCGCGATCTCTCCCTTACCAAGGGAGTGCTCTACCACTGAGCCACATGGGCAACTTCTTAAATTCAGCTTATTTGTTACTAACTTATTTGTTACTAACTAACTCAACTCATTCACTCAACTTATGAATTCAGCTGGAGCGGGCGAAGGGAATCGAACCCTCGTCTTAAGCTTGGAAGGCTTCAGCTCTACCATTGAGCTACGCCCGCATTAACCACCACTCGCGCTTTTGACGGCGCTTGTGGGGTACACTTCGAATTCTGGTGGAGAGAGCTGGATTCGAACCAGCGTAGGCGTAAGCCAACAGATTTACAGTCTGCCCCCTTTAGCCACTCGGGCATCTCTCCTGTAGAGAACCTCGAATTATGGTGCTTCCCTTTAACTTCGTCAACCCCCTCATGCCTCCTTTTCGTCTTTTTTGCATTTTATTTCTTGGTTTCTCCTCTGGATTGCCTTTGGCTTTGACCGGAAGTACGCTTCAGGCCTGGCTTTCTGTCGAAAATGTGGACATTAAAACCATTGGTCTGTATTCGATTGTGGGATTCCCGTACACCTACAAGTTTTTGTGGTCCCCTTTGCTGGATTACTTAAAACCAGGTTTTTTTGATCAGCGACGGTCTTGGATTGTAATCACTCAATTGGCCTGCGCGGCCCTCATTGCCTGTATGGCATTTTTGGGCGCGGACTCTCTTTTGGCATTGGCGGCTGTTGCGGCAGGGCTTGCCTTCTTTTCCTCGACCCAAGACATGGCAGTGGACGCTTACCGGACAGAGTTGTTGCCCGCGGAAGAGCGCGGCTTGGGTGCGGCCTACTATGTGACAGGCTTCCGAGTTGCGATGCTGGCTTCCGGTGGCTTGGCACTGATTTTGGCCGGGAGCTTCTTGGGATGGAAGGGCACCTTTTTACTAATGGCTGGGCTGATGGTCGTGGCCTCTTTGATTACAGCGGTGAGCCCGAGGGTTGGCGACAGGGCACAATCCAAACCCAAAGAAAGCCTTATTGCGATTATCCGCAATTCTGCAAAGGACTTTATGTCCAAGGAGGCAGCACTTTGGCTTTTGCTGTTGATTGTGCTTTACAAGGTGGGGGACGCATTTGCTGGGTCGCTAAGTACTTCGTTTTTATTGCGCGGCCTGGGTTTTACATTGACTGAGGTGGGCGCGATCAACAAAACAGTGAGCCTGATTGCCACGTTGGCTGGCACATTCATTGGCGGCTGGTTGATGGTGAGAATTGGGTTGTTTAAGTCGCTGATGATCTTCGGTGTGCTGCAGGCCTTTTCGAATTTGAGCTTTTGGGCTTTGACTTTGATTGAGCCGAATGTGCTGGCGATGGGTGCGGCCGTTGGTATTGAAAACCTGTGCGGCGGCATGGGTACAGCGGCTTTTGTGGGTTTACTGACTTCGATGTGCTCCAAAGAGTTTTCTGCCACGCAGTATGCTTTGCTGTCGTCGCTTGCCTCATTTGGGCGGGTTTATTTAAGCGCACCCGCTGGTTATGTGGTGGCTGCAGTAGGCTGGGGAGACTTTTTTATATACTCCACCTTGGCGGCCTTGCCAGGCTTGATTGCACTGTACTTTTTACGGTCAAGTGTGAATAAGTTGACTCATGGATGAGCACAAGGCAGGTAGGTTGGCTACAAGATAGACGCTAGAAAAAACAACAACATGGATTGATACAGCGGAATGACAGCGAGAGAAACGATGAAAGACAAAATTGTATTTATTACGGGTGCAGCGCGTGGCTTGGGCGCGGGGCTGGCCCGCAAGGTGGTGGACAACGGCGGCAAGGTATTCATCGTTGACATGTCCGCACAGGCTGTGGCGGAACAAGTTGAATTGCTTGGAGTGAATGCTGCGGGCTGCAAGGCAGATGTAACCAAACTGGCTGAAATCACCGATGCGCTTGCGCAATGCGCGACTCGTTTTGGCGGTGTGGACATGGTGGTTGTGAATGCGGGCATTTTGCGTTTGGGCACCATTGAGCACATGAACCCCCAGGAGTTTCTGGATGTGATGAATGTGAATGTAAACGGTGCTTTTTACACCATTCGCGCCGCGATTCCACACCTAAGGGCAAGCAAGGGTTATTTGCAGGTGATTTCATCTTTGGCGGCTGCGATTCACGTGCCGCTGATGTCGCACTATGCAGCGTCCAAGGCAGCGGTTGAGGCGCTGGCCGACGTGGCCCGTCAGGAGATGGCTTTGGATGGGGTGGACGTGGGTTGCGTGCACCCTACTTTTGCAAGAACGGACATGATCAAGGAAAACGACACTGGCCGTTTGTGGGGTGGCCACAAAGGGGCATTTGGCTCGGTGGAGCCTGAACTGGTGATTGATGCAATGTACAAAGGATTGACCAACCGGACGCGGAAGATTATTGCACCCAAGCCGATTGCGCCGCTGATTTTAGCGCCCGGCCTGTTCCACAAAATGGTGGAGGGCATAGGCAAACTTCAGGGATCAGACAAGCGCCTGAGGGCATTTAGGGATGAAGAGGCTGCAGCAAGCGGCAAGGATTGAGCAACGCCACTCAATCCTTTTGCAAACTACTCAACGGTCACTGATTTTGCCAGGTTACGCGGCTTGTCAACGTCGGTGCCTTTGACCAAAGCAACGTGGTAAGACAGCAGTTGTAGCGGCAGCACATGCAGAATGGGCGACAAGTGGCCAGCATGGTCGACCAAGTTGAGCACATGCACGCCGTCGGTTTCTTCGATGCGGGTGTCTCGGTCGGCAAAGATATAAAGCTCACCGCCGCGTGCCCGCACTTCCTGAAGGTTGGACTTTAGCTTTTCAATGAGTGAATCTTTGGGAGCGATGGAAACAACCGGCATGTCCGCATCCACCAAGGCCAGAGGGCCATGCTTAAGCTCGCCAGCGGCGTAAGCCTCGGCGTGAATGTAACTAATTTCCTTCAGTTTGAGCGCACCTTCCTGAGCAATTGGGAAATGCACGCCACGACCAAGAAACAGTGCATGACGCTTGTCTGCAAAGCGTTGGGCCATGGCTTTGATTTGAGGCTCCAGCGCCAGAATGTTTTGCATGGCTGAAGGCAAATGCCGCAGCTGTGCAATCAGGGTTTTCTCTTCGACCGCATTCATTTGACCACGCAGCTTGGCCATGACCATGGTGAATGTGAATAAAGCAGCCAGCTGGGTAGTAAATGCTTTGGTGGAGGCTACGCCAATTTCAGGGCCGGCACGGGTGAGAAACTTCAGGTTACTGGCGCGGATCAAGGCTGATTCAGGCACATTGCAAATGGACAAGGCGTTGTGCATACCCAAGGATTTGGCATGCTCCAGCGCAGCGAGCGTGTCGGCAGTTTCACCCGACTGGGAGATGGTAATGACCAGTGTGTTGGGCAAGGAGACGCTTTTGCGGTAGCGATATTCACTGGCGATTTCAACGGTGGTGGGCAAAGCGGCAATCGATTCCAGCCAATAACGTGCCACTGAAGCCGCGTGGTAGCTGGTACCGCAGGCCAAAATGAGTACCTGCTGAACATGTGGAAGCACCTCGGCTGCACCGGCACCGAAAAGCTCGGGTTTGACTGCGGATGCGTTGCTGACCATCTCGAGTGTGGCGGCGATGGCGCCTGGCTGCTCAAAAATTTCCTTTTGCATGTAATGGTCGTAAGGACCAAGCTCGACGGCATCGGCGGACAGCTGGCTTTCGATGATTTCGCGTTGAACTTCGGCCCCTTGTGCATTCAAGAACAGTGCTTGGTCGGCATTGAGCTGAACCAAGTCGCCCTCTTGCAAGTAGGTTATTTTTTTGGTGTAGGCCACCAATGCGGAAGCGTCTGAGGCGATGAAGAATTCGCCCTGCCCATGCCCAACCAAAAGTGGAGCGCCTTTTTTGGAGGCGATCAAGGTGCGCTTGGCGCGGTTGGAAATAACTGCAATGGCAAACGCACCTTCAAGGGCAGCCACGGTGGCTTGGACTGCTTTGAGCAGCGGCAGGCCTTTGCGAAGGTTTTTGTGGGTGAGGTGGGCAATGACTTCGGTGTCGGTGTCAGACTGGAAAGCATAACCGTCCACCATCAATTGCCGACGGATGTCTTCGTGGTTTTCAATGATGCCGTTGTGTACCACGGACACTGAAATGCCGTCGGAATCGCTGATGTGAGGGTGTGCGTTGCGTTCGCTGGGTACGCCGTGCGTGGCCCAGCGGGTGTGGGCTATGCCCATTTGGGCTTCCAGCCCAGCGGCTGCTTGCTCCAGTTCAACCACCCGGCCTACACTGCGTGCGCGTTGTAGGTCGCTGCCTTGGTCATTTTGTATGGCCAAACCCGCAGAGTCGTAGCCCCGATATTCCAGCTTTTTAAGGCCGTCGATCAAGATGGGTACGCAGTTGTTTTTGGAAATGACGCCGACAATTCCACACATATTTATTTATCCGAATAGTGAACAGAGCACTTCAGTTTAAGTGAGTCTCTTACATTTTTAATTATTTGGCTTTTTTGGTGGGCCTTTTCCAGCCCTCAATCGTGATTTGTTTGGCTCGGGACACAGTAAGTGAGCCATCAGGCGCATTTTTGGTGAGTGTTGTACCTGCACCCAATGTTGCGCCTTTGCCAACCCGGACTGGAGCGACCAGTTGAGTGTCTGAGCCGATGAAAGCGTCGTCTTCAATCACGGTGAGGTGCTTGTTGGCCCCATCGTAATTGCAGGTGATGGTGCCAGCGCCCACATTGACCCGTTCGCCGATCTGCGCGTCGCCAATGTAGGCCAAATGATTGGCTTTGGATGCGTTGGCGATGGTGGCGTTTTTCACTTCCACAAAATTACCGATGTGCACATCATTGGCCAGTTTGGCACCGGGGCGAAGCCGGGCATAAGGCCCGATTACCCCGCCCTGCCCCACTTGGGCTTGCACCAGGTGGGAATAAGCCTCGATGCGGGTGCCAGCGCCAATCGACACATCCTTCAGCACGCAGTAGGGGCCTACGGAAACCCCATCCGCCAAGGTGACTAGGCCTTCAAAAACGCAACCGATGTCAATGGATACATCTATTCCACATTGAATCTGGCCGCGAACGTCCACCCGCGCGGGGTCGGCCAATTGCACGCCTGCAATCATCAGTTGACTGGCCTGATGCAATTGCCAAGTCCGCTCAAGTTCGGCCTGTTGAATACGGGAATTCACGCCCAGCACTTCCCATTCATGGGCAGGTTGGGAGGTTTCGATGGTACATCCGTCTTTGGCGGCTTTTTCGATGACGTCGGTGAGGTAGTACTCGCCTTGGGCATTGTTGTTGGAAAGCCCTTTAAGCCAGGTTTTCAGTTTGTCTGTGGGGCAGGCCAAAATTCCGGTATTGACTTCGCTTATTTGAAGCTGCTGGGGACTGGCATCCTTTTGCTCAACAATGCCCAGCACTTGGCCGCTGGAGTTGCGGCAAATACGGCCGTAGCCGGTGGGGTCTGACAGGGTAAGCGTCATGAGACCCACATGCCCAGCCAGTGCGGATTGAACCAATGGCTTGAGCGAATCGGGCTGAATGAGGGGCACATCCCCGTACAAAATCAGGGTTACCGGTGAGGAATCGAGGCTGGGCACTGCGCACTGCACAGCATGGCCCGTGCCCAACTGCTGGGCTTGCAGGGCAAATTGAAAGGCGGGCAAATCGGCAAAATGGGCTTGAACCGCCTCGGCACCGTGGCCTATAACCAAGGTAACCTGCGCCTGCGAGTCCAACTGGCTTGCGGCCTCAACAACGCGGCGCACCATGGATGTACCAGCAATGGGATGAAGCACCTTGGGCAGGGCTGACTTCATTCGAGTGCCTTTTCCGGCAGCGAGAATAACAATATTGGTCATATGTTTTTCAGAAAAATAGTACGAGCACGCCGGTATAACCGTAGAGTGCTCCTTTGAAAATTTCACCGTTGGCGAAATAGCCAATCAAGGGTATGTCACCAAGCTGCTCGCGAACAATTTGCATTTCTACACCCTGGTGCCCAAACAAGGCCGCACCGCGACCATTGCAAGCAATGTAAATAGCGCCGCGGGGTTGGCGGTTGGCAGAAATGCCGGAAAAACCAGCTGCTTGCAATGCATTTAATTTGGGTGCGGTGGCATCCAATTCATCGCGAAGCTCGGCGCACATGCGGGTAAGGTCGGTTCGGGCGGAGGCTTCGTCGCGGGTACAAAACGACAGGCGGTCGCCGAGGGCAAACTCCTCACCAATTGCGAGCGATTTCTGCTCGGGGTCCATCCCAACCACAGGCCGGACTTTGACTTGATGGGATTCAGCGCGCACGCTGGAGAATTTGACCAAGTCGAGGGAGTCGGCCAAGGCACGGTCGGTGAGCCCAACAAACAAGCCATTGGAGAACCGACGGGCCAACATTTCTGCCGCTGCATCCAGTTCATTTTGGCCTTCTTCGTCCGGGGACAGACCGATGTCGTGGAGCAAGACGTCCAACGCGGGTTGGCCATCGAGTTCTTCGATGAAGTTACCGCTGAGCGATGTGATTTGATGCTCCCCACCGACCATTTGCACACCTTGGGTCATTCGAACTTCCAAGCCAACAGCTTCGGAAAAGATAACCCCAGACAAGCCACCAGACAAGGGCTCGGATGCCACATGGGTGGAGGACGCACCGGCACTGACCAGGCCACCAAAAAGCTGGCCCGAGGCCATTTTGACAGACAGGTCATCCAGCAAGTCATCAATGTCTTCCATCAGGGGATCGACATGAATAAGCGCCGCAGACATCGCATTGCGACCACTTGCGGTCAGTGTCCCGGCTTTGGGCAAGGGCAGCTTACCGGAGAAGATGCGTGCGGAGTCGGTGGGCAATTCCAGCAACATCACCGCCATGGCGGGCTCTTGAAAATACTCGACTCCACTGCTACACACGCCCGGGGCGACACCGCCTACCCAATCTGCAAAACCTGTGCGGATACGAAGCTGGGCAAGGACTTTTGCCATGGAGTCTGCATAGGCCTCGGTACAGTAAATGAGACCTAGCTTTTGCCTGCGGGCTGGATCGGAAGCAAATTGCTCAAGTTGACGCTGCCCTTCAAGCTGCACCAAGACCAGTTCTAGAGCCTCCCGCCAATCGGGGTGTGTGGAATGACCAAACCGAAACATCATGGCTTGCTGCGACTGCTCCGTGTTGTACCCGATCGGGATGTGGATGACTTTGTTGAACGTGCGGGCTTAGCGTCCGTGGTGGACGGCTTACTATCAGCCTTTTTGTCAGCCTTTTTGTCTGCCTTTTTACTGGACGATTCTTCATCTGCAGTGCCCAAACCCGCGCCTGACATGGCCGCTGTGGCCACCTTGTTAAGCTGGTCTTGCAGCAACCCCCACCACACTGAGGCGTTGGAGATGATGGCTTTGGATTGCTCGGTCAATGCTTCAGGCACTTTGGATTCCACTGCCTTGGAGCTGGGTACTTCTGGCGGCTCAACTGGGGGCGGGGGAATTTGTTGCTCCACCATTTGGGCCATCATTCGGCGAATGGCCTGCTCGTCTAACCCAGCCGAAGGTTTGTCGCTGGACCCATTGCTGGACGCATTGCCAGCCGCAAAGCTTGAGCCAAAGGATTTGATGGTTGCAATCGTGCCACGCTGGACTTCCAAGCCTTGAATGGTTGCCCTGAGCATGCTGAGGTTGACGTTGAGCCACTGCTCCACCGCTTTAAGGTCTGCAATCCGCTTGTCCAGCTCTTCAAGATCGGTGGTGGGATTGATGACGTTGGGTATGGGTAAACTACCCCAAATTTTTTTTACGAAATCGAAGCCGTCTGTGACGGAAAGATTGGGGATTAGCTTATTGGACATGCACATTCTCCCTGCTTGGTGGCCAGCCGCATTGTTATAGGTCTGAATTGGGGCAACCCTGACTCGCCCCATTCAAGATCAGTGGCTGCGGATCATCGTGCCCACGCCTTGGGCTGTCAGGATTTCCAACAACAAGCAGTGGGGCACGCGACCGTCAATCACATGCACAGAGTTTACTCCGCTTTTGGCGGCTTCGAGGGCGGAGGAGATCTTCGGCAGCATACCGCCTGAAATTGTTCCATCTGCAAACAGGTCGTCAATTTGACGGGCGGTCAAACCTGTGAGCAATTTGCCCTGTTTGTCCAACACGCCGGGGGTGTTGGTCATCATCAACAGTTTTTCGGCTTTGAGCACTTCTGCGATTTTGCCTGCGACCAAATCCGCGTTGATGTTGTAAGCGTGACCATCTTCGCCATAGCCGATGGGGGAGATGACTGGAATGAATGCGTCGTCTTGTAGGGCTTTCAAGATTGCAGGGTCGATGGAGGCGATTTCGCCCACAAAACCAATATCGTGCACCTTGCCGGGTTGATCACGGTCTTCCAGCATCATTTTGCGGGCGCGAATCAAACCACCATCTTTACCGGTTAAGCCGACTGCTTTGCCACCATGCTCGTTGATCATCATGACGATGTCTTGCTGAACCTGGCCGCCCAGCACCCACTCCACGACTTCCATGGTTTCTTCGTCGGTGATGCGCATGCCTTGTATAAACGAGCCTTGTTTGCCCACGCGCTTGAGGGCTTCGTCAATTTGAGGGCCACCGCCATGCACCACGATGGGATTGATGCCCACTAGCTTTAACAGCACCACGTCGTGCGCGAATGACCGCTGCAGGCTGACGTCAGTCATGGCGTTACCGCCGTATTTCACAACAATGGTTTTGCCGTGAAAACGACGAATGTAGGGCAAGGCCTCAGACAGAACTGCGGCTTTGATACTGGAGGAAAGTTCTTGTTCGGTCATGGCTTGTGTGGTTTGAATGAGAGGGAAAATCAATGTTACCTATCAGTGAGGCCGCGAACCCGCGCGACGGTATTGATGGTTTTAAGCTCGCCTGCGTCGGACTGTATTTTAAGCTGAATTGGGACTGATTCACCCGCTTGAAGACCGCCGTCTTTCAAATTGATTAACATGATGTGGTAACCCCGTTTGCTGAGGTTGTTGGTTCGCCCCGGTTCCAGCGGAATGTAAGGAACAGCCCGCAAACTGACCCGCCCGGTTGCGGAAGGGTCTAAACGGTGAAACTCCACCAGCCCGGCTGCACCGGATTGCGCCGCGATTAGGCGGGCAGGCTCGTCTACCCGAATGGAGGCAAAAGTTGCCGCCGAGTTTTGACCGGGCAGGTTTTTCCTGACCCAAGCATCGCGTATTTCAACATCGAAACCCCATGCTGAGCCTGACATCCACAAGAGGGACGCCAATATCAAAGGACTCAGAAGCATGGGTTTCATGGATTACCTCATTTCAACAAACGGTCAAAACAACTTATAAAATAAACTGAGACAGGTTTTCGGACTGCGCAACAGCACCTAGCTTCTCTTCAACGTACGAGGCGGTAATTTCGATGACCCTTGTTGTGCCGTCTGCTTCGAATGCGACTTGCTCCAACAGCCGCTCCATGACGGTGTACAGACGGCGGGCCCCGATGTTTTCTGTTTTTTCATTGACAGAATAGGCGATTTCGGCCATCTTCTGCACCCCATCGTCTTGGAATACCAATTCAATTCCGTCTGTGGCCAGTAATGCGCGGTATTGCTCAGTCAGACAAGCGTCTGTGCTGGTCAGAATGCGCTTGAAATCTTCAACGGTGAGGGATTCCAGCTCAACACGGATGGGGAATCGGCCCTGAAGCTCTGGAATCAAGTCGGATGGGCGGGACAAGTGGAACGCACCGCTGGCCACAAACAGAATGTGATCGGTTTTGACCATGCCGTACTTGGTGTTGACGGTGGTGCCTTCAACCAAGGGTAGCAAATCGCGCTGCACGCCCTGACGGGACACATCGGCCCCACGGCTTTCGCTGGTGACCGCAATTTTGTCGATTTCGTCCAAAAACACAATGCCGTCTTGCTCCACACGGATCAAAGCTTTGGCGCGGACGTCGTCTTCGTTGACGCGCTTGGCGGCCTCTTCATCTTCAAGCACCTTCAGTGCATCAATGACGCGCATTTTTTTGCTTTTCTTTTTGCCTGCTGACATGCCTTGAAACATGGATTGGAGCTGACCGGTTAATTCTTCCATTCCCGGTGGGCCAACGACGTCTAGGCTGGGTGCGCCAACGGCGACTTCAATCTCGATTTCTTTGTCATCCAGCTCGCCAGCAAACAACTTTTCGCGGAAACGAATCCGTGTGCGGCTTTCATCTTGAGTGGTGGAGGTGTCATTGAACCCAAAGTCGCGGGCGGGTGGCAGCAAAGCATCCAGCACACGGTCAAAAGCGGCGGATTTGGCTTGCTCGCGCACTTCAGACTGCGCTTCATCACGCACTTGCTTGAGGGCAATTTCCATCAAATCGCGAATAATTGTGTCCACATCACGGCCCACATAGCCGACTTCGGTGAATTTGGTGGCTTCAATTTTGATGAACGGCGCTTTGGCCAAACGGGCAAGCCGCCTTGCAATTTCGGTTTTTCCCACACCTGTGGGGCCAATCATGAGAATATTTTTGGGTGTGATTTCCTGACGCAAAGGCATGGCCACTTGCATACGGCGCCAACGGTTGCGCAGCGCAACCGCGACTGAACGTTTGGCAGCATTTTGGCCCACGATGTGTTTATCAAGCTCTTCAACA
This sequence comes from Limnobacter sp., assembly GCA_029866125.1. GTDB lineage: Bacteria > Pseudomonadota > Gammaproteobacteria > Burkholderiales > Burkholderiaceae_B > Limnobacter. Next base: position 177,096 of record JARWZZ010000012.1, on the reverse strand, counting down.
ATTTGAGCTGGTGTAAGTTGTGTCATAAATAATCCTGAATGCTTGCGGTTACTTGGGCAGAATGGTGGGGCCGCCCAGCACTTCAATCGTGTGGTGGTGGTTGGTGTAAATACACAAATCACCAGCGATTGTTAGCGCCTTTTTAATAATGACTTCTGGCGCAAGGTCTGTGTTTTCAAGCAAGGCCTTGGCGGCTGAATGTGCGTATGAGCCACCGCTACCGATCGCCACCAAGCCCTGCTCGGGCTCCAACACATCGCCATTGCCGGTAATAATCAGTGAGTGGTCTTTGTCCGCCACGGCCAGCATGGCTTCTAGCCGGCGCAGTGCGCGGTCAGTACGCCAATCTTTGGCCAGTTCGACTGCCGAGCGCAACAAATGCCCCTGATGCTTTTCCAATTGGGCTTCAAAGCGCTCAAAAAGGGTAAATGCGTCAGCAGTTCCACCCGCGAAACCTGCAAGAATTTTGTCATTGTACAAACGACGTACTTTTCTGGCTGAGCCCTTGACAACAATGTGCCCAAGAGTGACCTGCCCATCCCCTCCCAAAGCGACTTGATTGCCACGCCGAACGGAGATGATGGTGGTGCCGTGATATTGCTCCATGCTGAACCCTGCAAAAATAGGTAGAGGCCGCAGGCCACTGAAATAAAAAGCATGCGGTATTGGGTGGGAGGTGGGGACGATTAGGGGAGAATCAAGCCCTCGCGGATGACTGGGCGCACATCCCCTTTGGAGGCGAGCAGAAAGGCCGCTTCATTGGCTTGGTCCCGATTGGTGAACGGGCCCACGAACACCCTAAACATGCCATCTTGTTTAAGAATCCGGGTGGAGTCATTGAACGAGGGTTCAATGGTTTTGAGTTGATTTTTCATGTTTTCAGCATTGGGCAAAGCACCAAATGCCCCAACCTGCAAATAGACTGGCTGACCGTTGCTGTAGGCGTTGTTGGCCGCGTTATTGGCCGCGTTGACGGCCGAGACTGGCGGGTAGTCGTTCGCCCTGAAGGACACGGCAGACGCGGATATCACAGGGTTGACCTCTTTAACAGGTCGAGAATCGGCAGAAGCGAGCAAAGTGTCTTGTTGGATGAAGCCTTCGGGGTCTTTTTTGTACAGCGCAATCAATTCAGGCGTCAGCTTTTCCACCACAACTTCGGCGCTGCCTTGGTTCACATAGCCCAGTTTGAATGCGGCGGCATAGCTTAAATCGATAATACGGCTACGCAGAAAGGGCCCTCGGTCATTCACTCGCACAATGACGGACCGACCATTTGCCGCATTGGTGACCTTGGCATAACTGGGCAGCGGAAGCGTGGGGTGAGCGGCCGTCATTTGGTGCATGTCATAAATTTCACCATTGGCTGTTTTGGAACCGTGAAATTTACGCCCGTACCAGCTGGCCTTGCCTTTTTGGCGGTAAGGCTCTTCAAGGGTGGTTTGAGGCACAAAGGTTTGCCCCATCACGGTGTATTCCCTCAAATTGAATTTGGCCAGAGGCTCGATGAAGGGCTCCGCATTGGGAATTTTTTGCAAATCAACTGGGCGAAAATCCCCAGGGCCATCATCCAAATAGTATCCACCACCTTGCGGGGCTTCTTCCCACTCGGTGTGGGTAACGGCAACCGGGCTGGACTTGGAAGCGACTGGCTTGTCCACTTTGGCGGTTTTTACCGGCTGCGTTGAAGAACATGCACCCAAAATAAGGGCGCAAGACAATATCAGCAAGCGCCCAGAATTGAAGGAATGACTCATACCACCTCTGAATCTAAAATCATCTGTGTGATTTAACCTTGTCTTTGGCGTTTAATCAATGCGTCTGCAACCCGCAGTGCATCTTGGTCCGAACCTGCCAAGGAGGCTGAGGTTAGAAACTTGCCATCAATACCTAGGGATGGCACCCCATCCACGCCATAAGCACTGGCAAGGCCCACGGCCTGATTGGCTTTGGCATTTACACCAAAAGATTTGAAGTTGTTGGCAAATTCGGTGCGCTTTAAGCCAATGGATTCGGCGAAGTCGAAAATTTGCGCATCATCAGCCAGCACCTTTTTGTCATTGTGCATGGCTTCAAACACTTTGGAATGTGCGGTGGCCAGTACGCCCATCGCTTCCAATGTGTAAAACAGCTTTTGATGGCCGGTAAAGTTGGTCCGCTTGCTGGGCCAACCCACTGGCACTTGCCGGAAAAGCACGTCGCTGGGAAGTGTCTTCTTCCATGCCTGAATCAGAGGCTCGAACTTGTAGCAATGTGGGCAGCCGTACCAAAAAAACTCAATCACGTCGATTTTGCCGGGATTTGAGCGGGGCACAGTCTCTTTGGAAGGCTTAAAGCCGCCCGATTGGGCTTGCGCCAGTTGAGTACCCATACCCAGACCGCCTGTGGCACCAACAACAACCATGGATTGAATAAAATCTCTACGTTCCATCACAACTCCTGTTACTACAGATTCTGGCTTACGGTTGAATTGCACTTTAACTGCAACTGAGTTACTGCTTGACCACGGTGGCTTCAAATCCACCTTTGGTTAAGGGCACACGGGCTTGATAAGCCTCGTTTGCATTAGTAAACGGACCAACTCGAACACGGTTGACCGTCACACCATTTGCATCACCCACAGCAATTTCAGACTCGGTTCCAATGAAGGCCAGCCTGGCCCTTAGGTTTTCCGCATCCTCACGGTTGCGAAAGCTGCCCATTTGCAAATAATAAATGGTCTGGGCAACAGGCTCAGCGGGTTTAGCCGCCGCGGCGGGCGCTTCAGTTGAACTGGTGATGGATGTAGGCGGCTTTGCCTCGGGTGCAGCAGCGGCCTGATTGCTTTGTTCAGGTACAGCATCCAAGCCGGGCGCAGTTCCGCCTGTGCGGTTATAAATGGAGGAGTTGGGGTCAGGTGGGGTCTGGCCTGGACCAGGATTCAAGTTGGGCGAAGCCGCCTGAGTTTTGGCATTGGAAAAAGGCAATTCGGCCTTGGTGACATACAAGGCCACCCCCAACGCAACAACCAACCCACACACCATGCCAATGATAAAGGTGCTAACGGAGGCGCCGGTTTGATGACGGGCCTTGATGGTGTAACCCGCAAACGCGTATTTGGACTTGATAAACATAGGAACCCGGTCAATCTCTTAAAATTTTACTTGTTCGAATTATGCCCCAAGGCAATGCCTCTAACCGCAGGACTTGCCCAAACTGCTTACCTCATAGTCGATGAGGTAAACCGTCATTGTGCTCTGCAATACTGTAAAGTATGGGGTTCGATTAATTGGATGCAAAGCTCCATTCTGCATCGCCAATCAAGGAATTACTGTGGGTTTTGACTATCTAAAGCGAATTTTGACTGCCAAAGTGTATGACGTGGCCATCGAGACGCCGCTTGAGCAGGCCCATTCCTTGTCAGTACGCACCAACAACAACGTGCTTTTAAAACGAGAAGACTTGCAAAAAGTATTCAGTTTTAAGCTGCGCGGGGCCTACAACAAAATGGCCCACCTAACCCCCTCACAACTGGAACGGGGTGTGATTGCGGCCTCAGCAGGTAACCATGCGCAGGGCGTGGCGGTTTCAGCCGCCAAGCTAGGGTGTGTGGCCAAGATTGTGATGCCCACCACCACGCCGCAGGTCAAAATAGATGCTGTAAAACGGTTTGGCGGCGACTGGGTTGAAGTTATTTTATTTGGCGACAGCTACAGCGATGCAGCGGCCTACGCATTTGAATTGGCCGATAAGCAAGGCCTCACTTTTGTGCACCCTTTTGACGACCCGGATGTGATTGCGGGGCAAGGCACCGTGGGCATGGAAATTTTGCGTCAACACCAAAGCCCAATCCACGCCATTTTTGTTGCGATTGGCGGCGGCGGTTTGATTGCGGGTGTGTCCGCCTATGTGAAGCAGTTGCGGCCAGACATCAAAATTATAGGCGTGCAAACCATTGATTCCGATGCGATGGCTGCCAGTATGGAAGCCCACCACCGAGTCACATTGCCGGATGTTGGCCTGTTCTCTGACGGCACGGCAGTCAAACTGGTGGGTGAGGAAACCTTCCGTTTGTGTGAAAAGTATGTGGACGGCATTGTGCGGGTGACCACCGACGAGGTGTGCGCCGCCATCAAGGATGTGTTTCAGGACACTCGCAGTATTTTGGAACCTGCAGGTGCTTTGGCTGTGGCGGGTTTGAAGCAATATGCCGAAGCGCAAAAAGTACAAGGGCAAACCTTGGTGGCTATTTCATGCGGTGCCAACATGAATTTTGACCGCCTGCGGTTTGTGGCGGAACGCGCTTTGGTGGGCGAGGAACGTGAGGCTGTTTTTGCTGTCACTATTCCAGAAGAACGTGGAAGCTTTAAAAGATTCTGTGCGCTACTCGGCCCTCGCAATGTGACTGAGTTCAATTACCGAATGGCCGATGATTCCAAGGCCCATATTTTTGTGGGCGTGCAAACCAACAACCGGGCTGAAGCGGATGAGCTACTGACGCTGTTTACCGGCGAGGGTTTTGAAGCTTTGAACCTGACCGATGATGAGCTTGCCAAGTCGCACTTGCGCCACATGGTGGGCGGCCGCTCGGCCTTGGTGACTGATGAATTGCTGTACCGGTTTGAATTCCCAGAGCGCCCGGGTGCATTGATGCGGTTTTTATCCAGCTTGAACCCCGGCTGGAACATTAGCCTATTCCACTACCGCAACCAAGGGGCGGATTACGGTCGTATTTTGGTGGGCATACAAGTGCCCGCCGCTGAGCACAATCAGTTTAGGGAATTCGTGAGCGCATTGGGTTATCGCGCCTGGGAAGAGACGGATAACCCTGCATACAAGTTATTCTTAAAATAAGCGGTATGGCGGACGTTCACGCACAGGCGTCGTCCGCATCAAATGCAATGTCGCCGTCTTCCATCGCATCGCCGGTGGGCTTGATGGTTTCGAAAGGAAACAACTTTCGATCCATCAGGTGCGAAGGCACCACGGTGGACAGCGATGTAAACAAGTTGGCAATCCAGCGGGGGTTGTCTTTCTCCCACTGCTGCAGCAAACGCGACATTTCTTTGCGCTTCAGGTTTTCCTGACTGCCGCACAAATTGCACGGAATAATCGGGAAGTCTTTTTCTGCCGCATAGCGCGCCAAATCCACCTCTCGACAATACGCCATGGGGCGAATTACCGTGTGCTTGCCGTTGTCGCTGACTAATTTGGGCGGCATGCCTTTTAAGCGGCCACCATAAAACATGTTCAGCAACAGGGTTTGGAGTATGTCGTCTTTGTGGTGGCCCAAGGCCACTTTGTTACAGCCAAACTCACCCGCCACCCGGTACAAAATGGCGCGGCGTAGGCGTGAGCACAGCGAGCAAGTGGTCTTGCCCTCGGGGATTACACGCCTGACGACTGAGTAGGTGTCTTGCTCTTCAATGTGGTAGGGAATATCGATCGACTTGAGGTAAGCAGGCAAAATTTCTTCCGGAAATCCGGGTTGTTTTTGATCCAAATTCACTGCGATGATGTCGAATTGAATGGGGGCACGTTGACGCATTTTGATAAGAATGTCCAACATGCCGTAACTGTCTTTACCGCCAGACACACACACCATGACTTTGTCGCCGTCTTCAATCATATTGAAGTCGCCAATGGCTTGCCCCACCTGCTTAAACAAGCGCTTTTCCAACTTATTGAATTCCAATTCCTCTTTTTGCTCTGCACGCGTGGGGAAGAGTTGGATAGGCTGCTCTGAAAACTGCACCATGATGTTCCTTACTTTTTCTTGAACTGAAAGACCTCAACCCCTGCGGACTCGCAGTCGGGATAGACCTCTGATTTTTCTGCCCGCACCCGGGCCGCAATAACTTTGGGATGGGCCAATACGAGTTGCAGCGTCTCATCCACCAGACGTTCCAGCAAACCAATGTGCCCCGCCTGGATTAAACCGTGAATGCCGGGCCGAACAAAGTCGTAATCGACCACGTCCTGCAACTTGTCCCGCGCCGAAGGTGAATCTGCACGCGGCACCCAAAAATCGATGTTGATGCGTACGCCTTGAGTGCGTCCCAACTCCTCGGGAAACACACCGATGGCTGCAGACACATCAAAGTCGCGAATAAAAACCCGACGGCAGTCCGTCAAGCGAGGATCTAAAAACCAGTCTGTCATGGATTCATCATGCTGAAATCCCGTGCCATGGGCACGAGGTGTTGACCGCCATCCACCAACAAAGTGGTGCCAGTGATTGCCGGGCTGTTGACGAGAAAAGCCACGGATTGTGCAATGTCTTCGGGCCGACTTGAACGATTAAGGGGCGAAATCTGGTGGGTTTTTTCAAACTGCTCAGGCGTTTGCAAATGCGAGATCAGGGTTAAACCCGGTGCAACCCCCACCACACGCACCTTGGGCGCCAGTTCCATCGCCAGCATGGTGGTTGCGGTTTGCAAGCCTGCTTTGCTTAAGGTGTAGCTTAAAAAATCCGGGTTGAGGTTACTGAGTTTTTGATCCAACAAATTAACCACCACGCCCTGCTGCCCCTCAGGTACATGACTGTGCAACAGTTTGGCCAAGGTCAAAGGCGCCAGCAAATTGGACGCCATATGCTGGTGAAACAAGTCTGCACCGATGGTCTGTGCACTATCAAACTCAAACAAAGATGCATTGTTGACCACACAACGCACCGGCCCTGAGCGGGTGGCTGTGTGGAAAAGTTGTTCTACTTGCTCGGGTTTAGCAAGGTCGGCCTGAATACCCACCGCCTGCACACCCAACGCCCGAATGTCCGCCAAGGTTTGTTCTGCTTGTGCCGCAGACGAGCGAAAATGCAAAGCAATATTCCAGCCTTGTTGCGCCAATTCGAGGGCAATTGAACGGCCCAAGCGCTGTGCACCACCAGTAACCAACGCGTAGGAATCTTTCGGGGTCATGAGTCGTATAAAATACAGAGGAAAATCAAGCGGCTAGCGATTTAAAAACCAGCAGGACGCGAAGCACGCCATTCTAACTCACCCAAGCCTTAAAGCACAGATTTTGAACAATTCATTGCCCTCATCATCACCATCGCCCTCATCCAAAACCGGTTTGCCCGACCTTGCAGCACGCAATGATGTGGCAGCCCGCATTCGGGAGGACGGCCCAATGCGGTTTGATGAATTCATGCGCTTGGCCCTGTACCACCCGCATTACGGCTACTACAGCAGGGGCGACCGCATTTTCGGCAGCGAAGGCGACTTTATCACCGCCCCCGGCTTGAGCCCTTTGTTTGGCCAAACGCTGGGCAGGGCACTGGGTGGGCTGATGGAGGGGACTAGCGATGGGTGTAAACCCGTCATTTACGAATTTGGCGCGGGCGACGGCCGATTGGCTTGTGACATTTTGTCGGCCATCGGGGGTCAGGTGGAGAAATACAACATCATTGACTTGTCAGGCGGCTTAAAAGAAAAACAGGCCGAGCGCATTCAGCGGGAGCTTCCCACCGAGATTGCCAGCAAAGTCAATTGGCTGCACGAGTTGCCAGACAGCTTTGACGGCATTGTGATTGGCAATGAGCTGTTGGACGCCCTGCCCGTGCGGCGATTTGCTTGGACAAATGATGCAGTTTTGGAAACCTTCGTCACGGTGGATGACGCTCAAAAGTCCCCCTACCCCCAGTTGACCTGCATCGACTTGCCCGCCGCTGAGGACATCACTGAATTTGCCAAACAATTGCTTGTAAAGCACGGCCCTTGGCCCTCCCCTTACAGGTCGGAATGGGGCTTGGAAGCTCGCGCATGGGTTCAAACTGTGACGCAGAAACTGCGCGGCTTTGCCTTGATGATTGACTACGGCAGGGACGCCGAGCACTACTACAACCACACCCAAAACCAAGGCTTTTTACGCGCCCACAGCCAACATGTTGCGCATGACGGTTTTCTGGAAGGCATTGGTTTGCAAGACCTAACCTGCCATGTGGACTTTTCTGGCATATACGAATCGATTGTTTATGCGGGCGGGGAGCTGGAAGGCTACTGCACACAATCGGCTTTTTTGCGCCACCACGGCATTCTGGATTTGGCGGCATCTGACGCGCAATTTTTAGACCCTTTGGAAGGCGGGGCCCACAGGCAAGCCATCAATATGTTGCTCAGTGAAGCTGAAATGGGCGAGACCTTCAAAGTGATTTGCTGGAGCAAGGTAATCCCGATGCCCGAAGGCAAATTGCACACAGGTTTTATTCAGCACGACCTCAGCCATTTGCTGTAAATGGGGAGTCACTGAGGGACGTCACTGAGCCTCTTCCACCTCACATTCGCTCAACTCGCCACGCGGGTTGTTCGTGTGGATTTGTCGCACCTCATTGATTTGTAAGGCCGTGCCTTTGAGCTCGAAAAAAGTGCGGATGGGCCCCGGGCGCTCACGCACTTCAGCCCCAAGCACACCTTTGTCTTTGAGGTTTGAAAGCTGGGCATTTGCTCGCTCTTTGGACCTGAACATGCCCACGGAAATGCCACCTTGCAGCGGGCCGGGGGTGCCGATAAAAAACACATCGGAAACGCCTTTTTTGGAAAGCGATGCAATATTTTCACCCTCAAGCACTCTGGATTTGGGGACCACCACAATAAAGCCCAAGGACTCTCGACGTTGAATTTCTTGACGAGCACCCGACCATTTACCCAAAGCGTCCGCCACTCGCTGCTTTTGGTCAGGCAACAAGGGGCCCCATAGCAAGCAAAACTGCTGCGGGCTAACTTCCTCATTCACTTTGTTTTGAGCTTCCGAAAGCGCGGTTTTCAAATCCTGCTTACCCTGGCTTAGACTGACTGCGCCAGGCCCTGAAAATCGACTCGAGGCCTGAGCCAGCGATTGACCTTCAGTCAACCACGGCTTATCCACCTGAACCCATTCCGAGCGCAAACCCGCCGACAAAGACTCCAGCGGCACTGGCCCCCACAACACACCACCGCGCACGGCTGCGACCACCAACACAATCAAATTCAACACCACCAGCGCAGTGACGACAGACCACCAATATACCGCCGCAGGCGTCAGACCCAATCGCTTCATGCCCCTGCACCTCGCATGGAATACCTCAAGCCGTGAAAGACGGCATCTTGCAAGCGGACCAGTTTTGGGCTGAGCGCATCTGGCAAAAAAGCCAGCAGTGTTTCCGCATGCCCACCGTGTACCCACAAGCGGCAAGTTTGATTCGATTGAGCTTCAAGGTCGCGCACAAAACCCTCAACAGCTGACCATTGCGCACGAATGACGCCACTTGCAATCGCAGACTCTGTGGAAGTTGGCCATTTTTCAAATTGCATGTGGGCCTTAGGAAGTTGAGCAGTGTTGCGATGAAGCCCATCCAGCATCAAATCCAAACCAGGGAAAATCACACCCCCGAGGTGTACCGAAGCGTCACCCGCAGAACCTGTCCGCACCAACGCATCGACTGTGGTGGCAGTGCCAAAACTCACCACGCAATTGACAGCACTTTCGAGTGAATGTTCAGTTAGGCCCAGCACAGCCAAGCAGGCAACCCAACGGTCTTGCCCCAGCTTGGTGGGGTCTGAGTAGTTGGTGTTCAGCATGGCATGTTGACCTACCACTGGGGCTCGCAGGGTGAGCCCAGCTTTCTCAAGCTGAAGGGCCGCATCCAACTGCGCAAAAAAACTTGTGCCCAACACATGACAAACCCACAGGCTTTGGCAATTGTAGTGCTTGGCGGTTTGCGCCAATTGCTGGGCAAGCTGCGTGAAGCCCATTTGATGGTTCAAATCCTGAGTGGGAAAGGTTTGGCGTGACGCATCTAAAAACTGATGGCCCGCCCCGTCAGTCACCACCCATTTGATTCGCGTATTGCCCGCATCCAGAAAAATGCAAGCTTCATATGAATTATTTACACCATGACTACTCATTTGTAGCGTGCCCATCGGAAGCCTTCCTGAGTGACAAATCACCTGACTGGACGCACTGTAAACCGGAATTCAAATCACCTGACTTTTGAATCAAATAAGAACCATCGCTGTGACAACCGCAGGACTTACCGAAAAGTGTTCCATCAGGCTGTACCACCTCCACCCGCTGCCCAAACCAAGCATCCAGCCGATTAAACTCAGATTGCCAAGCAGCAAAGCCCAAACTTTGTGACTGTTGAACCTCATCCACAATGGCAGTGGCCAAACGCACAGCCAATTCAGCCTTGCTAAGGTCAATGGGTGTATTGGAATCTTGCAACAGGTTGCTGCTACCTAAGCCGCCCAAAGCCTGAGGTTGATGGATGCCCTTTAGATTCAAGCCCAAACCCACTATCAAGATTTGCTTCTGTACTTGCATGTGTGCCACGGACACCAATTCGCACAAAATACCGCCCAATTTGCGACCTTTCAGAAGCAAATCATTTGGCCACTTTAACTGAAGGCCAGTCACCCCCAAGGCATTCAATGAGCGCACCACCGCAACCCCGACCACAATTGAAAACCAAGGTGACACAGGGTTTGACACTTCCATCGCGACTGACAAACACAGGCTTCCATCGGGCGAGGCTGCCCACTCTCTGCCAGCCCTTCCACGGCCTTGGGTTTGTTGATGGGCCAACACCGCAGTGGGGGTAGTTAAACCCAAGTCACGCACTCGGGCAGCAAGCCAAGTGTTGCTTGAATCGACAACATCCAGTTCGATGAGCTCAATTGACTGGGGTACCATTGGGGTATGCACACTTTTAAGAATATTTTAGTCCTGTATTGTAAGGTGCAAAGCACGTTTGAACGCGGGCTCACCTCATGAAACCCATTCATGACAAGCTCAGGACACGCAACCCATCTGCTGCACTATTCATGCTGGCGGGGCTTTGCGCACTTCTGATTATTCATTTAAGTTTGTACCCCTATTCCGGCTGGCGCGACATTGGCATCGGCCCCCTGGAATTCCTTTCTGGAGAATGGGTGCCAGTCCACCAACGGGTGTTGTGGATTGACATTGCTTTCAATGTGCTGGCCTACATCCCATTGGGCTTTTTGGCTACCGCTGCCATCTTGCATTTTACAACTCGTAAGTACGCATTTCTTGCCATATTGAGTTGTGCCTTGCTTTCGCTCGGGCTGGAGTCCTTGCAAACTTGGTTGCCCAGCCGAGTGCCATCCAAAATGGACTTGCTGACCAATTGCATAGGCGGCTTTATTGGGTTTTTATTGGGTCGCGCCTTGCTGCACAGGGAGTTTTCGACCAAACCCTTGGAGCAACAAATCGACATTTGGCTGGTGCAAAAAGCATGGCTGGGCATGGGCTTGCTGTGCCTGTGGCTGTTTAGCCTCATTGCACCACAGTTTCCAGATTTCGTGACCGGCTACTGGTTGGGCAACCTCCTCGGTGAGCTGGGCGTTGGCCCAGAGGTAATTATCGAAGGCTGGTCCACCGACACCCTTTTGCTGATTGAAATTTACGCCCCCACCTTGGCCAATTATTGCTTTTTGATGTGCGCATGGAGCCTGGGATTGGCGCAAACACACACGGCAGCCCCTCGAATTCGGCTGATCTTGCTTCTGGGTTTATTCACGGTGTTGCTCAGGCTGGGTTTTAGGGCGATGGACACTGAAGCTGCAGACTGGTGGGAATCCCAAAGCCATTTTTTCGCTCAAAACTGGACCGTGCTTGCACTGGCTTTGTGCGTCACCTTACTGCTGGCCATAAGGCAAGTACCGTCCCACTGGAATGCGCGAATCGCCTTATTCCACTTGATCATTGGCTGGGGCATGACGCTGCTGCTGCCCGGCCTTTACGACCCGGAAATGCCAGCGCAGGTTTTCGGATTTGAAAAAATACAGCTCAGTTTAATGACTGCGGCCCAGTGGATTGGTGAGTTGTGGCCCGTACTTGCAATCGGTGTTTTGGCCTTTTTGAGCAAGCGCGAGCACCATTTTGCGCGATAATTGGGCACGCCCAAGGACGGAGTAACCATGACCTATTTTAAGCATCACGTCTTCTTCTGCACCAACCAGAGAGAGAACAATGAAGCCTGCTGCGCAGACTTTTGCGCCAGCGAGGTACATGCCTACGCCAAAAAACGCATCAAGGAATTGGGCTTGAATGGTGCAGGCAAAGTCCGCATGAATAAATCCGGCTGCCTTGACCGCTGTGATGAAGGGCCAGTGCTGGTGGTGTACCCCGAGGGCATTTGGTACACCTATGTGGACAACTCGGATGTGGATGAAATCATCGAAAAACACATCCAGGGCGGCGAGATTGTTGAGCGCCTGCGTCTGCCATGAATCCCAAAACAGAACACGCCATGTGGGACAGCCCGAACGGGGCCGTGGAGGTGTCGATCGACCGCCCCACGGAAAACCTACGGGGCCTTGCCGTGATCGCCCACCCACACCCCTTGTTTGGCGGCACCAAAGACAACAAAGTGGTGCAAACCATTGCACGAGCCTTTTTGCAACTGGGTTATTTAACTCTGCGTTTTAACTTTCGCGGCGTGGGCCAAAGCGCTGGGGTTCATGACCACGGCCAAGGTGAAAGGGCTGACATGGTGTTTCTCACCCAAAAAGCCCATCAGGATTTGCTACCCGAAGAGTTGAAAAAAACACCCGTGGCATTGGCCGGATTCTCGTTTGGTGCGTTTGTGTGTAGTCATGCAGCAATCGAGTTGAACCAGTTGGGCTTTCGCGTGGGGAAGCTGGCTTTGGTGGGCACTGCAACCAGCCGCTTTGAGGTGGCGCCAGTCCCATCCAACACACTGGTGATACATGGTGAGGTAGATGACACCGTTCCTTTGAAGACCGTGCTAGATTGGGCTCGCCCGCAAGATCTACCAGTTTTGGTGATGCCGGGTGTGGAACATTTCTTCCACGGAAAATTACCGACCCTGAAAGAGACGCTGGTCCGTTACTACCCCTCTTAAAGTATTGTCTGGTTTCTAACTTTATTGTCCTTGATTCCCATTAGGAGTTTTTTCTTGTTATCCCTAGAAATGAAAGTTCTGAAAAACCACATCAAACGATATGCCACCGCATTGGGCGTTGGCGTGGCCATGATCGGAGCACTCAGCACACAGTCCGTCCAAGCTCAAGTGTCCAAAATTCCGCCACCCGAGATTGGCGCGAAAGGCTACATGCTGATTGACCTCACAACGGGCCAAACATTGGCTGAGTTCAATAGCAAAGAGAGGCTTGAACCTGCTTCTTTGACCAAGCTGATGACAGCCTACTTGGTATTTGCTGCGGTCCAGAACAAACAAATCGCTTTGAACCAAAACGTGCCCATTTCCACCAATGCATGGAAATCTGAAGGTTCACGCATGTTTGTAGAACCCAACCGCCCAGTCACCGTGGAAGAACTGCTGAACGGAATGATTATTCAGTCCGGCAATGATGCAACCCGTGCCCTGGCCGAATTGCTGGCAGGCGATGAAGGCAACTTTGCGGGTTTGATGAACCAGCAAGCCAAGAAAATGGGCCTAACCGGTACAAATTTCCAAAATTCCACTGGCCTGCCTGGCCCCCAACACTACACCACAGCCCGAGATTTGGCTGTGCTGGCGGAAAACATCATCAAGGACTTCCCCGAGCTGTATAAAAGCTATTACAGCAAAAAGGAATACACCTACAACGGCATTCGCCAACCCAACCGCAACCGCTTGCTGTGGACAGATGAATCTGTCGATGGCATGAAAACCGGTCACACAGAATCAGCAGGCTACTGTCTGGTGAGTTCTGCCAAGCGCAAACTGCCCAATGGTGTGGAACGTCGTCTGATTTCAGTGATGATGGGTACCTCGTCTGACCAGGCCCGGACGCAGGAAAGCTTGAAGTTGTTGAACTATGGCTTCCAGATGTACGAAACTGTGAAGATGTACTCCAAGGACCAAGCCATCGCCAGCAGCCAAGTGTTCAAGGGCAAGGAAGACATCGTCCCAATGGGATCACGCGGCACCGATGTGCTGATTAACGTACCCAAAGGCATGACCGACCAACTTAAGGCAACCGTCGAACGCAAAGACAACTTGATTGCCCCAATCAAGGCTGGTACCCGCTTGGGTACGCTCAAATTGACATTGGGCAACGAGGTGGTTGCAGAAAGGCCGCTTGTGGCTTTGAAAGACATCGAGGAAGCAGGTTTGGTGGGGCGTTTGATCGACTCTGGCCGCCTGTGGCTGAAGGAGTAAATCCAAGTGGCAGACCAGTTACCACCCAGCGGCTCAGAAGAGAGCCTGATTGAGTTTCCCTGTTACTTTCCCATTAAAGTGATGGGAAAAAATGTGGACGGGTTTGCCCAAACCATCAGCAACTTGCTGGTGCAGATGAGCCCAAAGTTCAACCCATCATCAATGGAAATGCGCCCAAGTAAAGCAGGCAATTACTTGGGACTGACTTGCAAGGTGTGGGTCAACAACAAAACTGAGTTGGATGAGATTTATCGGACTTTGTCCACTCATCCAATGGTGTCTGTGGTGCTTTGATTTGGCTAGGGGCGGTTCATAGGGGCGGCTTGAACCGTTCAGGTGCTCGGCTTGACCCGTTCAGGTGCTCGGCTTGAACCGTCCAACATGCCCGGCCACCGCGCTTAAAGTCACTTGTTTCCCGGCGCCGCTGCAGGGTTAGATTATTCTGATCAGATGTGTTTTGCGCCGGGCGTGCCTTTTTGAATCGCGCTGGTGGCTCGGTCACATTGAACGGCTCGCCGATGCCGCCAGCATTGTCACCGCTCCAAGCTGCCGCACAAGCGCAGGCAGGCTGAACCGAGTCTGCGATTCAGGGGACGCGCCGGGCGACAAAACACATCTACACCGATGAATCTAATCACGCTGTGGAGCCCGGAAACAAGCGGCACCAAGCAGACCGGTCAGTCGACTGCGTTTGAGAAAGGCTGCGAGAAGCGACAAAACGCATCTGCACCGATCTATCTAAGCACGCTGTGGAGCCCGAAAACAAGCGGCACCAAGCAGACCGGTCAGTCGACTGTGCTTGAGAAAGGCCGCGAGAAGCGACAAAACACATCTGCAACGATCTATCTAAGCACGCTATAGAGCCCGGAGAAAAGCGACACCTAGCGTACCGGGTCTGTCGAGTGCGATTGTGCAGCAGCAAGAGCGAAGCGAGTATTTAAACCCCGTAACGTACCCGGTACTCCTTCACCTTTTCATACCAACCCGCCAAACGCAAATGCGCCTCGCTGTTGGTCAGCAAGTAGCGCAACAAATCCTGCAAGTTGGCAATCGCAAAGACTGGGATACCGTAGTGCTGCTCCACTTCTTGCACCGCAGAATGGCGCGTGTCTTCACCGTTGCGGGTGCCCTTCTCCATACGGTCCAGCGCAATCAACACCGCTGCAGGCTCTGCGCCATTGGCACGAATAATCTCAACCGACTCACGCACCGACGTGCCTGCGGAAATCACATCGTCAATAATGACCACTTTGCCTTCCAAAGGCGCACCGACTAGTGAGCCACCTTCCCCGTGGTCCTTCACCTCTTTGCGGTTGAATGCATAAGGCACGTCACGGCCCCGGCGGGCCAACTCAATGGTGGTACCCGAGACCAAGGGGATGCCCTTGTAAGCCGGGCCAAACAACATATCGAATTGAATACCCGATGCAGCGGCTTTTTCCAGCAGTGTTTCCGCATAAAATTCAGACAGGCGCTGCAATGACGAGCCCGTATTAAACAAACCCGCATTGAAGAAGTAAGGGGACATCCGTCCCGCCTTGGTTTTGATCTCACCAAAACGAAGAACCTCTTTGTCCACCGCGAATTGCAAGAATTGATCGGACAAAGACTGCGGGTTTTGCGATGATTCACTCACGACGAAACTTCCTTTAACTACAAGCGATTAGACGATGACCCGCATTATCTCAGCAAATCTGAATGGAATTCGATCAGCCCATACAAAAGGCTTTTTCGATTGGATGAAGGCCTCTAATGCCGACGTGGTTTGCGTGCAAGAAATCAAAGCCCAGCACGACGACCTGGTGACTGAACACAAAACACCCGGTGACTACCAAAGCTGGTTTATGCCCGCCGAAAAAAAGGGCTACAGCGGAGTGGGTATTTACACTCGCAAAAAACCACTCGATGTGAGGATGGGGCTTGGAAACGCCGAGTTTGATGCCGAAGGCAGGATGATTACACTGGAGTTTGAAAACACGGTGGTGTCCTCGATTTATTTCCCTTCAGGCAGCAGTTCCGAGGAAAGGCAAGAAGCCAAGTTTCGCTTTTTGGATCATTTCAATGGCGTGCTGGAAGATTTGTCTGCCACCAACAAACAAGTGGTGTTGTGCGGCGACTGGAACATTGCCCACAAAGAAATTGACCTGAAAAACTGGAAAGGCAATTTGAAAAATTCTGGATTTTTGCCCGAGGAACGTGCTTGGATAGGCGATGTGCTGGGCACCAAAGGTTGGCATGATGCCTACCGAACACTTCACCCGCATGAAATTGACAATTGCTACACTTGGTGGAGCAACCGCGGCCAAGCCTACGCAAAAAACGTGGGATGGCGGATTGATTACCAAGTGATCAGCGGCGGCCTCAGTGGCAAAGTCAAAGCAAGTTCGGTGTACAAAGACCAAAAATTCTCGGACCATGCGCCGCTGATTGTGGATTACGACTGGGTGCTGTAACTTTTAAATCGTGCGCTTAATACCGCACGCTTAATACCGCACACTTAATCCGCCCGCCCAACCCCGTCGTTGGCCCTAAAGTCAACCCTGCAGTTTGGCCTTCAACATGTCATTGACCTGCGCAGGGTTGGCTTTACCGCGCGCGGCGCGCATCACCTGCCCCACCAAGAAGTTGAATGAAGCCTCTTTGCCGCCCCGGTATTCGGCCACCGGGCCTGGGTTGGCTGCAAGTACCTCATCAATGATTTTTTCTACAGCGCCAGTGTCGGAAATTTGCTCCAAACCTTTGCCTTTGATACAGGCATCCACATCAGTGAATTCTTGGTCCCACAAAGCTGCAAACACAGTTTTTGCAGTCTTGTTGTTCAAAGTGCCATCCGCCAATCGCACAATCAACTGCGCCATCAATGCTGGGCCAATCGGCGACGTGCTGGGGTCCAAATTCGCTTTGTTCAAGTAAGCAGAAAACTCACCCAGCAGCCAGTTGGCCAGTGGTTTTGCATTCTTTTTATCAGCCTTGGAAAGTGCTTCTTCAAAGAAGTCAGACATCGCCCGGGTTGCAGTTAAAGTTGCTGCGTCATAAGCACTCAAACCCAACTCTGCCTCATAGCGCGCTTGCTTTTGTGAGGGCAATTCAGGCATGGTTTTGGCCACTTCCTGCACCCAACTTTCGGCGATCACCAAAGGTGGCAAATCGGGGTCGGGGAAATAGCGGTAATCCTGCGAATCCTCTTTGCTGCGCATAGACCGTGTTTCGCCTTTGTCTGGGTCATAAAGGCGGGTTTCTTGAACCACGGTACCGCCATCCTCAATCAACTCGATTTGGCGCTGGGCTTCGTACACAATGGCTTGCTGCAAAAACTTGAAAGAGTTCAGGTTTTTGATTTCACAACGGGTGCCAAACTTTTCCTGCCCCTTGGGCCTTACAGACACGTTGGCATCACAGCGGAAGCTGCCTTCCTGCATATTGCCGTCACAAATACCCAACCAAGTCACCAGCGAATGCAAGGCCTTGGCATAGGCCACTGCCTCGTCGGCGGAGCGCATGTCAGGCTCGGTCACAATTTCCAGCAAGGGGGTACCCGCACGGTTTAAATCAATACCGGATTGGCCTGCGTAATCTTCGTGCAAACTTTTACCGGCATCCTCTTCAAGGTGAGCGCGTGTCAGCTGCACAGTCTTCACTTGATCGCCAAGTACAAAGCTGACCCTGCCGCCTTGCACCACCGGAATTTCAAACTGGCTGATTTGGTAGCCTTTGGGCAAATCGGGGTAAAAATAATTCTTGCGCGCAAACACAGACATCGGCGCAATTTTTGCACCCACCGCCAAGCCAAATTGAATGGCACAGCGCACGGCCTCTTTGTTCATCACTGGCAACACGCCGGGCAAAGCCAGATCCACCGCACAAGCTTGTGCATTGGGCTCTGCGCCAAACGCGGTGCTGGCGCCAGAGAAAATCTTTGAACGGGTGGTCAGTTGAGTGTGAGTTTCAAGACCCACTACGATTTCCCACTGCATGGTTTACTCCGTTGTTTGTTCTACTTCAAATTTGAATGCTTGGTTTACTCGTGCAGCCAGTCATGCTGGCGAGCGCGCATGCCAATCCGTCACATTCTGGTAATGGTCGGCAAGGGCCAGCAAATCTGCTTCCTGGAAATAATTACCAATCAGCTGCATACCGACAGGGCGGTTTTTATCACCAAAGCCAACGGGTACTGACATGCCGGGAAGGCCGGCCAAACTGGCACCCAACGTAAAAATATCCGCCAAATACATTTGAACGGGGTCGGCTGACTTTTCACCCAAATTCCAGGCCACAGTGGGGCACACGGGGCCAGCAATCACATCGCATTCTTTGAACGCGGTTTGAAAGTCTTGCGCAATCAGACGGCGAATTTTCTGGGCTTGCAAATAATAGGCATCGTAATAACCGTGGCACAACACGTAGGAGCCGACCATGATGCGACGCTGCACCTCAGCACCAAAACCTTCGCTGCGGCTGTTCTCATACATGGATTTCAAATCCGTGTATTTGTCAGCACGGTGGCCGTAACGCACGCCATCAAACCGTGACAGGTTGGAACTGGCTTCAGCCGGGGCAATCACGTAGTAGGCAGGGATGGACAACTGCGTGCGCGGCAGGCTGATGTCTTTTAACTCAGCACCCAAGGCTTGAAGCTCTTTGAGGGCCACATCAATGGCTGCACGCACATCGCTGCTCAAACCTTCGCCATAAAATTCTTTGGGCAAACCCACACGCAAACCAGCCAATGGTTTGGCGGCATCACCACCCTTTAAAGCTTGGCCAAACTTGGCTGTAAAGTCTTCAGCGGAAACTGGGCGCTGCACGCAGGTGCTGTCTTTGGGGTCAAAACCGACCATGCTGTTCAGCACCAAGGCGCAGTCTTTGGCCGACCTGGCCATAGGGCCTGCCTGGTCTAAGCTGGATGCATAGGCAATCATGCCGTAGCGGCTGCAACTGCCGTAGGTGGGCTTAATGCCGGTAATACCGCACAAGGAGGCGGGCTGGCGAATGGACCCACCCGTATCTGTGCCCGTTACATAAGGCACGATGCCTGCAGCCACTGCCACCGCTGAACCACCAGAGGAGCCACCAGGCACCGCTTCATGATCCCAAGGGTTCAAGCAGGGGCCGTAGGCGCTGTTCTCGTTGGAGGAGCCCATCGCGAACTCATCACAATTTAATTTGCCGATGTTCACGCTGCCGGCTTGGTTTAAACGCCCAACCACCTCGGCATCAAACGGGCTTTGATAGCCTTGTAGCATTTTCGAGCCCGCGGTGCTGGCCCAACCCTGGGTGACAAAAATGTCTTTGTGCGCCATGGGAATACCCAACAATGGCGAACGCTCACCAGCCGCTAGCCTGCGATCTGCCTCTTTGGCTTGGGCCATGGTGGACTCGGGTTGAATATCCAAAAATGCATTCAAGGCCTTGTTTTGCTCTGCCGACTGAAGGGCGGCCTGCGCCAGTTCCACCGCGCTGACTTGGGCACTGTCCAATTGTTGGCGAAGCTCGGAAATTCCCGGATATTTTGAAGCCATGACTCTCAACACTGTCTTAAATTTGAATGAAATGGTATATCACCTATTTTTTTTCGAAGGCCGAAGTAAAAAACAGGGGCACCACACAAAACGGGTGATACATATCACCCATGTAAGTAAACCAACCTAGTCAATCACCTTAGGTACGAGGAACAGTCCTTCCTGACGTGAAGGTGCATTGGCCATGTTGGCATCTCTGCTATTTGGCTCGGTCACTTCATCCTCCCGCAGGCGCAAGGCCACCTCAGAAATCACAGCCAAGGGGTGAGACAATGGTTCAACGCCTGTGGTGTCCTGCTGACTGAGGGCATCAGCCAAGTTCATGATATTGTTCAGCTGTTGTTGCAGTTGTTCTGATTGACCGGGCTCTAGTCGGAGTCTGGACAGCATTGCAATTCGAGCAAGCTGCTTGGAATCAAGGGACATATTGGGTCTCCGATGGGTTAGGTTTGAACTTCGGCTCTAATGGTACACATGGCCGGAGTCTAAGATCGGTTTTAATGAGGTAAACAGTATTTTATAGGTTATCATCAACGATTACGCTGACTGCTTTACCAAGTCTTACAATTAGTCAACCTTCTCTATCCAACAAGTACGGGTCAAACACACCATGTTCGGGTTCCTTCGCAGCTATCTTTCCAATGATCTGGCCATTGATCTTGGCACAGCCAACACTTTGATTTACGCACGTACGAAAGGTATTGTGCTGGACGAGCCCTCTGTGGTTGCCATCCGCCAAGAGGGCGGTCCAAACGGCAAAAAGACAATTACAGCGGTAGGCCTTGAGGCCAAGCAAATGTTGGGCAAAGTGCCCGGCAACATTGAGGCCATTCGCCCCATGAAAGACGGCGTAATTGCCGACTTCACGGTGACTGAGCAAATGCTCAAGCAGTTCATCAAAATGGTGCATGAAACCCGCCTGTTTTCACCCAGCCCTCGCATCATTATTTGCGTACCCTGTGGCTCCACTCAAGTGGAACGTCGCGCCATTCGCGAATCTGCCTTGGGCGCAGGCGCATCACAGGTTTACCTGATTGAAGAACCCATGGCCGCGGCAATTGGCGCAGGCTTGCCGGTGTCTGAGGCGTCTGGCTCCATGGTGGTGGACATTGGCGGCGGCACCACCGAAGTGGGTATTATTTCCCTAGGCGGCATGGTGTATGCAGGCAGCGTGCGGGTAGGTGGGGACAAGTTTGATGAAGCCATCATCAGCTACATCCGCCGCAACTACGGCATGATGATCGGCGAACCCACAGCGGAAGCCATCAAGAAGCAAATTGGCTCTGCATTCCCAGGCTCAGAAGTGAAAGACATGGAAGTCACCGGACGTAACTTGTCCGAAGGCATTCCACGCCGTTTTACCATTTCCTCCAATGAAATTTTGGAAGCGCTGACCGAGCCATTGAATCAAATCGTGTCTGCAGTCAAATCCGCTTTGGAACAAACCCCTCCTGAATTGGGCGCTGACATCGCAGAGCGCGGCATGATGTTGACCGGTGGTGGCGCGTTGTTGCGTGACTTGGATCGCTTGCTGATGGAAGAAACGGGTTTGCCCGTGCATGTGGCGGAAGACCCGTTGACTTGCGTGGTACGCGGTTGCGGCTTGGCTCTTGAACGCATGGACAAACTGGGTACAATTTTTACAAACGAATAAGGCTTGTAGAAATTTAGTTTAGCCCATGGAGTACATCCCTCCCCCGCTGTTCAAACAAGGCCCTTCCGCGAGGGCCAAGTTGATTGTCTTCGTCACGCTGTCGGTGGGTTTACTCACGCTTGACGCCAAGTTTGGCGCGATGGAATTGGTCCGCAAAGCCGTGGGCTCGCTGCTTTACCCGTTGCAAACGGTGGCGCGGGCGCCGGTGGAGTTGTCACGCTCAGCGGTGGAGTACGCGGCCACCGTGTCTTCCCTTCAAACCGAAAACGAGCGGCTTCGCAAAAAGCAGTTGGCGGATCAAGAAAAGCTGTACGAACTTCAAACCATCAAATCTGAAAACACCAAGCTTCGCAAGCTGCTGGACATCGCTAAAACGCTTCAGGTGAAGGCTTCAATTTTGACTGAGGTCATCAGTGATGCCAATGACCCATTCTCCAGAAAAATCATCATCAACAAAGGCAGCATTCAAAACGTCAAAGAAGGCATGCCTGTAATCGACGAATTGGGTTTGTTGGGGCAAGTCACTCGAGTTTACCCAGCAAGGTCTGAGGTGTCTTTGATCACCGACAAAGACCAGATTATCCCGGTTGAAAACCTGCGCAACGGCCTTCGAAGTGTGGCTTACGGCGGTTTGGATGGCGGCCTTCTGGAACTGCGGTTTATGGCACCCAACTCTGACGTTGAAATGAACGACCAAATGGTCACCTCTGGGCTAGATGGCGTGTACCCGCGTGGAATACCGGTGGCCAAGGTGCTGAGGGTTGAGCGTAATTCCAGGTACGCATTTGCCAGTATTTTTTGTGAACCGATTGCGGGTGTGGATCGGCATCGCTTCTTGCTGGTGTTAGACACTGCAGAAGTCGACCCAACGCTGGGGCAACCACCCCAGGTCGAACAGCCCCCCCAGGTGGAACAACCAGCCAAAGTGGAGCCCAAGGTGGAGCTAAAACCTACAGCAGGCAAACCCTGATGGCCATTTCCCACCACTCATCCCAGTCCATACTTCGGCCAGTCAACCCGCTGTTCATCGCATTTTCGCTGTTGCTGGCCACCCTTTTTGAAATGATGCCGCTTGACCGGGACTGGATTCTGCCCGACATTTTGGCCCTGGTATTGGTGTTCTGGAACATCAGACAGCCGCGTAGGGTGGGCATTGGCGTGGCCTGGTGTTTCGGGCTGATTATGGACGTGCACTCTGCCAGCGTTTTTGGCGAGCATGCTTTGGCCTACACGCTGCTGTCCTACTTCGCCATCACCATTCACCGACGGGTATTGTGGTTTACTCCCATTTTGCAGGCAGCCCATATTTTCCCCCTGTTTTTGGCAGCACAATTGGTGACTGTAAGCCTAAGGATTACCTTCGGCGGGATGAACCCCGGCTGGTGGATTCTGATTGAAAGTGTAATGACCACAGCCCTTTGGCCTTTGACGCAGTTGATACTTTTGGCACCTCAGAAACTGCCCATCTCACGCGATGACAACCGTCCGATATGACAGAGTTCAGGCATCCGGAACAAGCACTTCAACAGTTCCGCTTCAGGGTTTTTATCGCTGGAGTGGTTGTGGTGCTATTTTTCGGCATCCTGCTGGGGCGCTTGTTTTGGCTTCAAATTGTCAAGTACGACAATTACTCCTCCAAGGCTGAGGACAACCGGATTACCATCGTACCGCTGGTGCCCAACCGGGGCCTTATTTTGGACCGGAATTACTCGGTACTGGCCAATAATTATTCCGCCTACACGCTGGAACTCACCCCCTCAAAAATCAAAAAACTGGACGACACCATTGAGGAATTGTCCAAAGTGGTTGAAATTTCGGCCTTGGACAAAAAGCGGTTCAAAAAGCTGAAGTTTGAATCCAAACGCTTTGAATCCATTCCAATTCGCACACGCTTAAGCGACGACGAAGTGGCACGGTTTGCAGTGCAGAGTTATCGCTTCCCCGGTGTTGAAATCAGGGCGCGGCTTTTCAGGCAATACCCCTATGGCACCACGGCCGCACACGCCTTGGGTTACATCGGGCGAATTTCCGAGAAAGACCAAGACCGAATCGAATCTGAAGACCTCACCAACAATTACCGAGGCACGGTATACATTGGCAAAGACGGCTTGGAGAAGTGGTATGAAACCACGCTTCACGGTGGCACCGGTTTTGAAGAGGTAGAAACCTCCGCAGGCGGACGGGCAGTTCGGGTGCTGTCTCGCTCACCCGCAGTACCGGGCAACAACTTGATTTTGTCTTTGGATTTGCGTTTGCAGAATGCGGCCGAGGAAGCCCTGAATGGCCGTCGTGGCGCCCTGGTGGCGCTTGACCCCAACACCGGCGACATTCTTGCGATTGTAAGCCAACCCAGTTTTGACCCCAACCTGTTTGTGGAAGGCATTGACCCTGACAACTGGAGGGCACTGAATGAATCACCAGACCGACCCTTGTTGAATCGCCCTTTGGCAGGCACCTACCCACCGGGCTCCACATTCAAACCATTCATGGCCATGACCGCCTTGGAAAGAGGAATCCGAAACACCACATCGGCCATTCGAGACCCGGGCTATTTTGATTTTGGCGGGCGCCGCTTCATGGATGACAAGGTGGGTGGTCACGGCTATGTGGACCTGTTCACTTCAATCGCTGACTCCTGCAACACCTATTACTACATGCTGGGCAACGACTTGGGCATTGATGCAATTGCAGACTACATGGCCAAATTTGGCTTTGGATCCATGACGGGTATTGACTTGGGCGGGGAAAGGCCGGGGGTTTTACCCTCCCGCGAATGGAAGGCCAAAGTATTCAAACGCCCAGAGGCCAAACGTTGGTACTCGGGTGAGACCATTTCTGTGGCCATTGGCCAGGGCTACAACAGCTACACCCCACTTCAACTGGCCCATGCAACCGGCGTGTTGGTCACTGGCGGGGTCAAACCCAAACCCCGCATGGTGCGTGCGTTTCAAAACCCGGTGAGCGGTGAGATTACAGACCGAGCGATTGACTTCTCTGATCCAGTTCCCCTCACACCCGAATATGTGGAATTCATCAAACGTTCCATGCAGGGTGTAGCATTGCAAGGCACTGCAACTCGGGTATTCATGGGCGCGAAATACACTGTGGGCGGTAAAACAGGCACCGCACAGGTTTTCAGCTTGAAAAAAGGCGAGGTTTATCGTGGCAAAGAACTGGCCGAGCGATTCAGGGACCACAGTTGGTTTATTGCATTTTCCCCTGTGGACAAGCCAAGAATAGCTTTGGCTGCGATTGTTGAAAACGGTGGGTTTGGTGCCCAAGCTGCAGCCCCAGCAATCAAGCAGGTGTTAGATGCATTCTGGAGTGTGGATGAATTTGTGGGGCCACCACTTCCCCCCCACCTCAAAAGCAGGGTGATTCCAAGTGAATAAAATTGTTTCTCGTCAGCCGATTTGGCAAAAAGTCAGGCCGTTTGTGACTGTGTTTGACCCCATGCTCAGCTTGATTTTGTTCATACTTTTTCTGTTTGCCATGGTGACCCAATACAGCGCGTCCCTGGATTTTGACGGAAGAATGCAAGACCAGTTTAGAAACTTTGCCGTGGCGTTTTTGGTGATGTGGGTTGTGGCCAATGTAACCCCACAAACCCTGATGAAGGTAGCCGTGCCCTTGTATTTGGGCGGGGTCATTTTGTTACTTGGGGTGGCGCTATTCGGTGACATTTCCAAAGGCGCTAGGCGTTGGCTGGATTTGGGTTTTATCCGCATTCAGCCTTCTGAAATCATGAAAATCGCAATGCCGCTTATGTTGGCTTGGTTTTTCCAGCAGCGCGAGAACATTTCCAATTGGCGGGACTTTGGCGTGGCCTCTGTGTTATTGGCCGTCCCGGCCGTGCTCATCCTGAAGCAGCCGGATTTGGGTACCGCCTTGCTGGTTTTGGGTGCTGGTTTTTTTGTGATTTTTTTCGCGGGTTTGTCATGGAAGGTGATGGGTGGCATGGTATTCACCTTTATTGCAGCGCTGCCCTTGTTTTGGAGCCTGATGCATGATTATCAGCGTCAACGTGTACTGACTTTGCTCGACCCCACCAAAGACCCATTGGGCAAAGGCTTCCACATCATTCAATCCACCGTCGCTGTGGGGTCAGGGGGAATGACCGGTAAAGGCTTTTTGAAGGGCACCCAAACCCATCTGGAATTCATTCCCGAAAAAACCACCGACTTTATATTTGCTGTGTTGGCTGAAGAATTTGGGCTTTTGGGTTGCTTGTTTTTGCTGACGTTGTACACCTTTTTGATATTCAGGGGCTTGGCTATTGCGTCCAATGCGCCCAACTTGTTTACGCGGCTACTGGCGGGCGCAATGGCTTTGATTTTCTTCACCTATGCGTTTGTAAACATCGGGATGGTGAGCGGTATTCTGCCCGTGGTGGGCGTGCCCTTGCCATTGATGAGTTACGGCGGTACGGCATTGGTGACTTTGGGCATGGGTGCGGGCATCTTGATGAGTATTCAAAACACCAAAAAGCTGGTTCCCAGTTAATGGCAGAGGGTAAGCCCATGCAGTCCATTCAGGTGGAAGCCGATCGTAAGTGGGTACAGTCTGAACTGGGTGCCACATTCGACGGCTTTTGCAGCCGATGGCGCGACAAAGAAAGCAGCAAAGAAAGCAGCAAAGAAAGCGGCAAAGAAAGCATCAATGAAGGCAGCCTTGAAACCAACATCCAAGCATGCCGCCGGCTTTTAATAGGCGATCAAGCCTTGGGCTGGCTACATGGGTTAGCTCAAACCCGCGTGTTGGCCGGTTTTCAGGATATGGGCATACGCTGCAACACCGAAGGTACCGTACAAATTCCGCTGAGCGATGCACAAGCCACCCTGACTGAATTGGGCGTGTGGCTACACAGTCGCCGTTGGGTACCCACTTGGCGTGACGAACTGCAAACCGTGCACAACCTGAATGGTGAACCACTTTTTGACTTGGAACGGGGCATGTTCAAAATGCTGGGTCTGCGCAGCCAAGCGGTCCACATTCACATCGAAACGCCCGACGGCTTGGTGTGGTTGGGCAAGCGGTCCCTTCACAAAAAAGAAAACCCGGGCATGTTGGATAATTTGTCGGCTGGTGGCTTGGGTGCGGGCGAAACGCCGTGGAGTTGTGTGTGGCGAGAACTGGATGAAGAAGCAGGCCTAATGCCCAATCAGGTTGATTTGAAGCTGGCCAGAGACCCTATTTTGGTTTCTCGCCCGGTCGGTATTGGTTGGCACCACGAGACGATTCACCTTTTTAAGGGTATAGTGCCCCGCAACTGGACACCGAAAAACCGGGATGGCGAAGTGCTGTGTTTTGAACTCACGACCCGCAGCGCTTGCGTCAATGCAGTCAACCAATGGCGCTTTACGCCCGATGCAGGTTTGGTGACGGCTTTGCTACTCACAAATCCATGAACTTCATGGTTGCTTTAGACATTTAATATCAGGAATAAAATCATGCTGTTGGGACTGAAATCAGTCAGCTACCGAATTGGAACCATGGTCCTGCTGGATCAGGTGGACTTCTCGCTGGAAGAGCGCGAAAAAGTGGCTTTGGTGGGTAGGAACGGCGCGGGTAAAAGTACGCTTTTCCGCATTCTGAACAATCAGCTGCAGCCCGAAGACGGGCTGGTTATCAAGCGCGATGGCTTGCGCATTGCAAGCTTGCAACAGGCCGTACCGGATGGGCAAGACCTAACCATTGCGGAAGTGGTTGCCATGGGTATGGGCCAAGCTGGAGCGGCCACACTGACGTTTCAAAGGCTGAGCGCGCTGGACCACAGCACCCTGACAGATGCGCAAGGCAAGGAATTGGACGATGCGCAGCACTACTTGTCTGAGCACCACGCATGGCAGGTACTGAGTGACATTGAGCAAGTCATGTCTCGCTTTAAATTGCCAGCGGACTTGCCCTTTTCCAGCCTATCAGGCGGGATGAAGCGCAAAGTGATGCTGGCCCAAGCCATGGTGGGCAACCCCGATGTATTGCTGCTGGATGAGCCGACCAACCATTTGGACATACCCAGTATTGAACTGCTTGAAGAAGAAATTCGCCAATTTCAAGGCTCTGTGATTTTAGTCAGCCACGACCGGGCGTTTATGCGCAGGCTGGCCACGCGCGTGTGTGACTTGGACCGGGGCATGCTGAAAAGCTGGTCAGGCGGCTACGATGGCTTTTTGAAAGGCAAAGCAGAGTTTTTGCATGCTGAAGAAAAGCAACGCGCCTTGTTTGACAAGAAACTGGCAGAAGAAGAGGTGTGGATTCGCCGCGGGATTGAAGCCCGCCGTACCCGCAACGAAGGCCGCGTACGCGCCCTGAAGGACATGCGCCAACAGTTTGCCGAGCGTCGCAATTTGCTGGGCAAAGCCAAGGTGGAAGTGCAAGAAGCCGAGCGCAGCGGCAAGCTGGTGGCTGAGTTAACCGATGTGAGCTTGGCGCTGGATGGGTTCAAGATTTTGGACAACTTCAGCACACTGATTATGCGGGGCGAGAAAATTGGTTTCCTCGGCCCCAACGGCATTGGTAAAACAACCGCTTTGAAGGTCATTTTGGGGCAATTAAAGCCGGATACGGGTGACCTGCGCTTGGGCACCAAGCTGGAAATTGCGTACTTTGACCAGCTGCGCAGCGCCTTCAATGAAGAAGAAACTGCGGTGGA
Organism: Limnobacter sp.; assembly: GCA_029866125.1. Classification (GTDB taxonomy): domain Bacteria; phylum Pseudomonadota; class Gammaproteobacteria; order Burkholderiales; family Burkholderiaceae_B; genus Limnobacter. The sequence goes on along the minus strand of JARWZZ010000012.1, from coordinate 149,164 downwards.
TGTGATTGGCGCAGGCCGTGAATACGTGCAAAAAAACGGTGCCAGCCAGCATGTGATGGGTTATTTGCAAGACTTCCTGTTTACCCCCGACCGCGCCCGTCAGCCCGTGCGCAGTTTGTCCGGTGGTGAGCGTGCACGTTTGCTGTTGGCCCAATTGTTTTCCAAACCGTCCAACCTGATGGTACTGGACGAACCCACCAACGACCTGGACATTGAAACACTGGAGCTGCTTGAAGAGCGCCTGATGGCTTATGAAGGCACAGTGATTTTGGTCAGCCACGACCGCGAGTTTATCAACCAAATTGCTACACGATGCATGGTGTTTGAAGGCGAAGGCGTGGTGCAAGACTACATTGGCGGCTATGAAGATTGGCTGCGCCAGCGCACTGAAGACCCTTGGAACAATTTGCAGGCCAAACTTGAAAAAGGCATGCAAAGGCTAAACTCTGCAGCTGCACCGGAAGAGCCACAAAGCAAACCCAACGAGCAGCAAATTAAGCCTGCTGAAACCAAGGAAACGCCGAAAGGCAAAAAACTGGGTTACAAAGAAGCCAGGGAGTTGGAAGCACTGCCCGCTTTGATTGAAAAACTGGAAACCGAGCAGGCCGAACTGTTGGCTTTGATTGGCAACCCCAATTTTTATCAAAAGCCAGCTTCGGAAGTGACACAAATCCAAAACCGCATGAGCAAAGTGGAGTCTGAACTCAGCCAAACCTACGCGCGTTGGGAAGAGCTTGAAGAAAAAAAGTAAAGCCCAACAAAACTAGCGAGTCGAGGCACTGGGCCTGCCCACTGGCCACCGGGACCGGTCATGCGTCATGCCGATGAGTTCAAACACCTCTTCAGTCTCATGAAAGGCTCCCACCATGTCCAGCTTCAAACCGTAAATCAGCAAATCCACATGCGGGGTGGATTTGCTCAAAGGCAGTTTCTGGCTGAGCAGGTGGCTGGCCAAACTTTCATCTGCAATTGCAAAGTCGCCCCGCGCCAAACGTCCACCCGTTTTTTTGCGTATTTCCCAGGTAAAGCGTTGCCCCCAATCAAAATCAGCAGACCTTGGAAACTCCACATCGGGGCCTTCAATCATTTGGGTCCAAAACCGCTTGCCATCTGGACCATACAAAATAAGTTGGGAATCCTCTGGAACCAGGCCAGCGAGTTTGAATTCCACATTGCGCGTCAGTAACAAAGAACCATTCAAAGGTGCCAAAACCTGCATGCCTTCAGCGGCAATGGCGACGCCAGCCTTTGGGGTGTGGCTGTGGTCAAGCCATGCATCCAGGGTGTCGAAATAAGAAACGGGAATAGGAAAAACACTGGGCTCATCCCCCCAACGCACGGACACGGCCTCTTTCTTCACCTTTAGACGCCCAGGGCCCCGGTAAACCCGACGGGTTGAACTGGATGGAATAAGCAAGGTGACTGAGTCTCGTGCCTTTAAAACAATCTCATAACCCTGATACAAAGCTGAAAGGGGTTTTGCAAACGGCAAAGACGAGGTTTTGGTGCCAGGCCTCACTGTTTCCTTTTTGAGGTCTACTTTTGACTTGGAGGCGGCTTTGACCGGAGGCAATATAAGCTGAGGGTTTCCTGTAATCTGGATCAGCCATGCCGTAGGGGGCTGTGCAGGTACCGTGGCAACACCAGGCCCAATCAGCACAAAGCCAAACACCAAACCAAGCACCCAAATGACTACGCCACGCCACGACCTACTTTTCAATTGAACCCCAAGCACTCAATACCAGCCCACAAGCGAAACACCCATACCCAGGTAATCTGAGCGGTGATTGTAGTCGATCAAACTCTCACCGTAGCCACTAAAAAACTGCACATGGCCACGAAGATTACTACGAATCGGGAAAGCCCAATCCATTTGCACCGCACCTCGGGAGTTGGCGCTGAATTTGTTGTTGTGGCGGGCCAGCAATGAAATTTCATGCCCTTGGGTTTTGTGGACCAAGAGGTAGTCCACACGCCCCATGTAATCACTGATGTCGGGGTTGTCGTCATCCGCTTCATCTTCTTGAAACCTGACCCACGGCCGGACTTGGAATGTCGTGTCTTGCCGCTCAAACCCCACCATACCAATCAACCGATTCCACGAACGGGACAAGGGCAAGCTTCGCCCGTTGGACTGATGATTCAAACTCAAACCCAACAACCGTGGGTTCCAACCCGTGGTGTCAGCAAATTCGGCCCAACTGGAACGCCAAGTGAACATCACCTCGGGCTCGTAGTTGGTTTCGCGAAAAGGGCGAGACAACTCATTGTTGTACACCTGCCAACGGCTGGACTGGGTGTAGCCAAACCACACGTCCCCATTGTCACCCACTACATTTTCAAGCACCTTGGTTTTTAGGCTGAGTTGAAACTTAACCTCTTCGCTGTCAATGTCTTGATCACTTTCAACCCGATTCAGCGGATTGGGGCTGCTGGGCCGCTTGTTGGGTGTGTTGTTGAAATACAAAGGCAATAAATAAACGGGCTTGTAGGGGCGTACCTGAAATTTGCCTTGCTTGGAGGATGGGTCTAACTCCCACCGCCTGTCAAACCAAGACAATTGCGTGTCCAGCGGTTGTTTGAAGAGCAGAAAACCACCATCCAACTCAGCCACAGCGGCTGGGGTTGTACCGTCTTTGACAACCGCACTGCGGCCAGTGGCACCATCAAAACAACGCAAACGAAGTTGGTCATCTGCAATAAACAAGCAGGACCTCAGTTCCCTCTCATCCAGTGTTTTGTACTCCACTGCTGGGGTTTGAGCCATCACCCATGTAGGAAACACAGAAGCCAAGCAAAAAGCAATGTTGAGTCTCCACCTGGGATTATTGTTGGTCGTGATCCGATGAAGTTTCATATAATCGCTGGCAAGCCTGTTAAAAATCGATACCAGTCTCGCACATTTGGTTAGAATGTCCCAATGCCTACATTCCGATTTAAAAAATCTTCTCCATCCAAGCATGCGTCGGACTCCCAAGAAAAGCGGGAGTTTACGATCGACGAACTCGCTCGGGCTGCCAGCACAACAGTGCGTAACGTGCGCGCCTATCAAGACCGTGGCTTATTAGAGCCCCCTGAAAAACGGGGCCGAGTCGGCTTCTACAGTGAAGAGCACCTTTCCCGATTGCGACTTATTAACCACATGTTGGGCAAGGGCTATACCCTAAGCAACATTCAGGAAATGTTGCAGGCCATCGACAAGGGCTATGATTTGCGCGAGTTGCTTGGGCTAACCTACGCCATTACCAGCCCATGGACAGATGAAAGCCCCAAAAATTTCAATGCAGTGCACCTGGCCAGCCTGTTTGGCACCACCATGAGCCGCGCTGCTTTGGCCAAATCCATCGAAATGGGGCTACTGGAGCCCGACGGCTTGCGCTACTTTGCACCCAGCCCCAAAATTTTATATGCCGGTGCCGAAATGGCCCGTGAAGGCATCCCACTGGTGGAATTGCTGGGCTTGATTGAATCCCTACGCAAGCATCTTGAGGAGTTTTGTGACCAAGCGGTCTCCTTGTTCGTAGGTAGCTTGGATCAATACGGCGAGGGCCTTCCTCCGAAAGAGGAACTGCCACGTTTGTCGCAAATGATTTGGAAAATTCGCCCACTGGCCATGAAAGCCATCGAGTCGGAAGTGTCTCGCGCGCTTCAAAAATCAGCCAGTCGTTTTGTGGATGAACGCATTATCGGCGTGCTGGACAAAATGTCATCTGAAGTGCCCGGTGCAGTGCCTCTGAACGTAGCGGCTTGGACGGTACAACCCACTCCGAATGCAGCCGCAAATACAAACGCCAACACTGAGCAGTCGGCAGGCGCTAGTGACAATGCTTTTGCCGATTTAGCCCCTGAAAACCAAGTGGATATGGAAATAGTGGCTGAAAAGGCGAAAGAGAAAAACGGGGATCAATACGGTTCCTGAGGCTAAATTACGGCTGAATTACGGCTGTATTGTCGGCTGAATTACGGCTGTAACTGGCCTGGCTCCTGTTCCTCAGCAGCAGGATTTACCAGCAACAACTCCAAGCGGTTGACGCCATTTTGGCGGGAGTATGAGAATCGCTCTGCGGCCATGCGAATAAACGTCAGGCCCATTCCGCCCTCTGGCAGCTCACTGACGGTTAGCCCATCCAAGTAATCCATGTTATTGCGAATGTGGGCCAAAACACCTGCGGGAATTTGCGTGCCCGTGTCATCAATCAAAATAACCACCGCATTTTGGAAGGCCAAAACCACAAGGCATAGCGCTTCAGGTTTAGTCATTTTGAAGCCGTGGTACATCACATTGGTCATGGCTTCGGAGATGACCAACTCAGCGCTGTAAACCAAAGTATCAACGTATTTCAGTTGCTCCAAAAACTCCCGCACATACACGCCGATTTCCCCAATGGTTGAGGTGTCGGAAATGGCTCGGTAGGCTATCGCGTCTTTAAAAAAGCCCAAGTCGATTGTTTCAGTGGCTTCTTTTAAACTGTCAGACCCCACCTCAGCCAAGCGGCTGGCCCGGGTCATCCATTCAGTCATCAGCGACTTTTCAAGCCCCACAGACTCCAATGGAGACGGCTCCCTCCATTGGAAACCCATCAATGCAATGTCCGCTTTGCGATGGGCCAGAGTAGCGCTTGGAAACTCCAACGCACCGATCAAAGCCGCGCTAGACTCCAGCAGCCTGGCCCCCTCGGTGGCATTGGATTCATCCAATGGGTTGATGCGCTGGGTCAGCCCAGTCAATAGGGACATTTGGGTAGAAAGGCTTTGCGCATGCCCTTGGTCATCCACGGTCAGTGTTTGCCAAGCGGACTCGTTCATCAAGCCCAAGCTTTCCAGGCACATTTCACTGCAGACAAAAAAGCGGGTGCCGGGCTTAATCACATCCTCGTGCAACACACCCATGGGCCGGGCACTGGAACCCTCCAGATGACTCAATGAACGTCGAATCTCCACCTGATGGTCGGGGTGAATCAGCACCAAAACCCAGCGCCCAATACCTGCTACCAGCAGGGTGCCTTGGTCCAAGTTCAAAAGGCCGTAAAGCAGGTCGAAGTCTGAATGCTCGTTATTGAATGTGGGAGTAAAGTCCACAAGCTGGTGGAGTACTTTGGAAGGCTCCGCCAAATACCTGCGGATGCGGGTGCTTGCGCCGTCCACCGGGAACAACATTTGTGTGGCGCGAGCCATTGAAAACCAACGCAAATAGGCCATCGCTTGCAAGGCTGTGGACGTGCCTTGGCCCGGCAAGGAAATGCTCAGAAAGCCCATTTCATTCTCTTGGGTTTTCAAGGTGCCCAGTTGTTCGCCGCACACATACTCACTGGGGCTGTACAAAGTTTGAACTGCCACCGGCCAAGGCGACAGGGTGCTTTTGGGCAGCAGTGAACGCTGAATGCGAGACACTTCGCGCATGTCCCTACGCAGGGACTGGTAAACACGATTCAGCTCATGATGCTTCTCTTGAAGTACTTTGTGCAACGCCGAAATACGGACGGCCGTTTGCAAACGCACCTTCAACTCACTGGGGTTCAGCGGTTTGGTCAAAAAGTCGTCTGCACCCACTTTCAGGCTGCGCAACAAATCATCACGCGAGGCGTAACCAGTGATCATGATGATGTAGATGTAGCGGTTGAAACGCTGAGCGCGCACATGCTCGCACAGCTCAATACCGCTCATGCCTGGCATGTCCCAGTCAGTCAGCACGAAGTCGGGCTGGTGGGCTTCGATCAAGGTTGCTGCCTCGTGGCCCGACTGCGCGGAATAAACCTGATAACCCCAAGAGGTGAGCATCGCCTCAAAAATTCGCAGAAAACTGCGTGAATCGTCGGCAATCACAATGGAGGCTTTTTTCTCAACCGTCCGCACGGGGTCGAAGAATTCGCGCTCAACATTGAAAGTGGCCTGCGGCCTATCAATCGCTGCTAAATTGGGTTCCACACGCTCGTCGGTGATGGTTCGCTTTTGCTCGGATGCAAGCTCGGCCATTTCACCTTCAACTTTTTCATGCGGGCGCCCAAACAGCAGAATCGATAAATCGTCTTCAAAGCCTTGTGTTTGTAGTGACTCACCGCCCCAGGCCACCAACTCTTCACGAATCAGCGGCGGCAGCTCAGCCAAGGTGTGTTGCTTGCGCTTTTCAGTCAGAAATTGAATAAGCCGTTGCTCACCAAACTGCTCCACCTCAGCGGACAAGACCTCGGTCAACCCATCCGAGTATAGAAACAGGGCTTCGCCTGTTTGCATGGTGAATTGTATGTCTTCAAATTCATCATGTTCAAACAAACCAACCGGATACCCCCCCGCGCCCACTACTTCAACCTCACCATCATTTCTAAAAACAATGGGCGGCGGGTGGCCTGCTTGGCAAAGCGTCACTTCACCCGTGGAAGGTTTGAACAAACCGTAAATCAGGGTGAAATAGGACAGGTCAGAATCCGTTTGCTGGAACATCCTGTTAAGCCGAGACACCACATCCCGAGGCTTGGAAACAAGCCGAAGATTGGGGGACTTGCCGTATGCAACAGGCTCAAACACCACACTGGTGGAGGACAGGTCTGAAAACATTTGCACCAGTTGCATCGACTTGACCGCTGCGGGAATACCGTGGCCCGATACATCCAGAATGTAAAAGCCATAGGTGTCCGCGTTCAGTGGGAAAATGTTCAGGTGGTCGCCCGACACATACTGCGACGGCACAGAAATCCAGTGGTAACTGAGGTCATTGAACCGGCTTACAGGCTCGGGCAAAAAACTTCGCTGCACTTGGGACACACGCCCCAAATCCATCGCCATCAAATCATGGGCTTTGGAAATGCGCTCGTTTTGCTGGGCCAAGCTGGCCTGCAAACCCAAGCGACGCACGGCAGAATGTAGCCGGGCCTCCAGCTCATTGGTGTCAACGGGTTTGGCCAACACGTCATCGGCACCCGCCTCCAGCGCACTGATCAAGAAGGCTTCCTCGCGCTGGGCTGACATCAAAATAATGTAAATGTAGCGGTCAAAATTCAGGGCCCGTACCTTGCTGCACAGCTCGGTTCCATTCATGCCGGGCATTTGCCAATCGGCCAGTACAAGCTGAATGTTTTGAGTTTTTATTTTTTCGAGTGCGGTGTCACCATCCACAGCCACATCCACCACGTAACCCCACTTTCGCACCATGTGTACATAGAGGTTGCGCTCAACGAGAGAATCGTCAACGATGAGGATACTGGGGTGAAGGCTGAGAGGCTCCATGTCCGTCGCAAGGAGACTCGCTAAGCGAGTGCAGCCAAGGCAGCTGGCACGTCATCGGCCAAGGTAAATTGACGATCCATTCGGGACAATTCAAACATCAGCCGCACCGACTTTTGCATGCCACTCAATAAAAACCGGGAGTTTTGCCCACTTACAGTTTTCAAGGCAGCAACGAGTGAGCCCAATCCACCCGAGTCAACGAGTTTGATTTGAGACATGTCCAACACGAACTTCGCGTGATCTTCCAAACGTGACGCAATGGTGTTTCGAATGACGGTACCCACGGGGCTGTCCAGCCGGACCGCATCTACGCGAATGACGCATACATCACCAATTGTCTCTGCCTGAACCATAGAGCCTTTCCTTTTTTACTTATTATTCGGGTGTTGTAACCCTGTAAACAAGCTACAGTTTACCTAAATATGACTTAATTGAGACGTTAAATACCTGAACAATCGTTTAGTTGTTGCGATTGTTAATTCACCACGTAGAATTGGGGAACTTAACGTGAAATGAATCATGCAGGTTCCATTGAATTAACCTGAGAATTCAACACAATAAAACCAGGGTATAAGCATATTAAAATGGCAAATCTATTAAATATTGTGAATAAATACCTCGCTTGTTTAACACTGTTCGCAGTGACTCCGCTGGGTATTGCACAAGTGGCGCCGACTACAACCGAGAAGTCATCCGTGGTGCTTACTTCATCGGCGGAAAGAACAAGCACTCGCTCTTTGACTTTGGCAGCCATGGGCAAGCCGAATGGCTTGCAATTGAGCGGAGTGACACGGGTTTCCGAGCTGAATACTGGTATTCGCCTTGATGAATTGGTAACCAAAGCTACATTGAAATTGAAAGTCATTTACCCGCAGGGCATGCGGCATGATCAATCTTTTATTCGGGTGTATGTCAACAATCAATTGGCCGGAATGGCGCAGTTAAAAACTGAGAAAGCGGGTTCTCTGCACTGGATGTCAGTTGATTTGGACCCCATGCTTTTTACCGACTTTGCACCTCTGCGCCTTGAGTACGATGGCACTTACGACACCACGTGCCTCATGCCGGAAAACCCGACTCTTCGATTTGATATTGCAGCCGACAGCAAGCTGGAAATTGAGTCCAAACCACTGTCTTTGGTGGATGACCTCGCCCTACTGCCCGCGCCTTTTTTTGATCCACGAGACTCCAGCCGTCTAGAGCTGCCTTTTGTCATGCCTCAGCAAAAAAGCCCCACCTTGCTGAAAGCGGCCGGGGTAGTCAGCTCGTGGCTGGGTGCACAAGCGTCTTATCGCCAAGCCGCATTTGAAATTAAACAGGCCGTGCCCGATGGGCGACACAGCGTGGTGTTTAGCAAAGGTGACTTTTTACCCAACGGGCTTACCCGCGACCAAATCACCGGCCCCATGTTGCACATCAGCAGCCTACCGGATAAACCGTGGATTAAGCAGCTGTACATTTTGGGTAAAAATGATGAGGACTTGCTCAATGCTGCTTATGCCTTGGTGCTGGAAAACCAAGTGCTCAGTGGCAAAACCGCATCCGTGCTGAAAACCGATTTGGGTGCGCCCCGTAAACCTTATGACGCACCCCGCTACACGCCGATTAACCGGCCGGTGCGTTTTGCAGAATTGATGGATTACCCCACTCAGCTGGAGGCCAACGCGGGCCGCAATTCAGTATCACTGAATTTGCGCTTGCCGCCCGACTTGTTTAGCTGGGCAGGCAAAAACATCGATTTGGCATTGAAGTACCAATACACAGCCCCTTCGGATTGGAATGACTCCTTACTGAATGTAGAAATCAACCAAAGCTTGATTCAATCCTTCAGGCTTGCACCCCGTGAACAACAGGCGCAAAACCGCATCAGCCTGAACCTATTGGGGGCGAGCGATCTGAACAATGACGAATCCTTAAAAATTCCAGCTTTCCGAGTGGGTGGCAACAACGAATTGAAGTTTACTTTCGCATTTTCAAGCGAAGGTGTGCGCAACTGCAGTGGTGAGGCCTTGGGCAGCCGGGCAGCGATTGACCCCAACTCATCGCTTGATTTTTCTGACCTGCCCCACTACATCAAACTGCCAGATCTTACTGCATTTGCAAACGGCGGATACCCATTCAGCATTTATGCCGACCTCAGTCAATCCGTGGTTGTTTTACCCGCCAACCCCAACCCCAGCGAAGTGCAAAGTTATTTGAACCTGATGGGGCTATTCGGGCAATGGACAGGTTTACCCTCCAGCCGGGTTAGCGTGTTATTGGGCTACGACAAAGAGTCCGTCAAAGGCAAACACTGGATGGCCCTGGGGCCACACACCAGGCATGCCTGGCTGCAAGAAAGCAAAATGGCTCTACCCGTGCGCATTGGGGAAGTAGAGCGCAGCATTGGCCAACACCGCGTAGTCAGTTGGATGGAAGATTTGTGGTCAGACCGCGAAACCACCGAGGGCGGGCGAGCCGTGTTGCAAAACAATGGCCCAATCGGCGCAATTTTGGGCTTTGAATCTCATTTGGACAAGGGCATGAGTGGTTTGTTAATCACCGGCACAGACGACAACAGCTTTATCAAGGTCAGCGACAGTTTGCTGAGCTACGACAAGATTGGAAAAATTCGTGGATCAGTGGCACTGCTTCGGGGCGATCAAATTGAAAGCTACCGAGTGGGCGAAACCTTTGTTGCTGGCTCCCTGCCGTGGTGGTTGAAAGTGCGCATTGCATTTTCTGAATACCCAGCCTTGGTTGCCTTAACGGGTGCGGGTGCAGGTATTGCTTTGGCTATTTTGTTGTACGGTTGGCTGGCTAGACGCGCCGGGCGAAGAATCAAAGGGGATTGAACTTGAAGGCCCGTGGCTTGATTGTTGGTGCCTTGATGGTGTTGGTTTTAAATACATCGTGCCAAGCTGCGCGCGAGCATTGGCCTGAGTGGAAGGGCTACAAGGACACGTTTCTTTCCAAAGATGGGCGGGTTGTTGACCACTCCACTGAAGACCTGCGCACTGTTTCAGAAGGGCAGGCCTACTGCCTTTTTTTCGCCCTAGTGGCGGCAGACAAAGCTGCTTTTGACAACATTTTAACCTGGACTGAGAACAACCTTTCCCAAGGCGATTTGGGGCAAAACCTTCCAGCTTGGCATTGGGCAAAAGGCCCCGCAGGTTGGGGCGTTCAAGACAGCAACAGCGCCAGTGATGCAGACTTGTGGCTTGCCTACACCCTGCTTGAAGCTGGACGTTATTGGTCCGAGCCACGCTATACCCAAAAAGCAAAACAACTGGGCAATCTGATTTTGAGCCAAGAAAGTTTGTGGGTTGATGGCTTGGGAAGATCGCTGTTGCCTGGCAAAATCGGGTTTGTAAATTCAGATGACAGCGTGAAACTTAACCCCAGCTACGCGCCTGCATTTGTGTTGGCCCGGCTTGCTGAGGCTTGGGCTGATGACCCACGGTGGGCCGAAATGTATTTGGCCAATCAACAGCTACTGATGAGTGCCGCCAAGGAAGGCCTTTACCCAGATTGGATAAGCTTCAAAAACGGCTTACCTGTAGAGGATGTAAACCTCACTGAAGGTGATTTTGATGCCATTCGGGTGTACTTGTGGCTGGGCATAAGCCCCGACTCAGACCCCATTCTTGCCAGCCTTAAAAAACTGGTTAAACCCTTTACAGAAAGCATTTTTGAAAACCAAGCGGTGCCCCTGCAGTGGAACCCCAAAACCGGGGAGAAAAGCAAAGACAGCGGCCCCCAAGGTTTTCAGTGGGCCTTGCGCCCCCTATTAGAAATGCTGGGTCGAGATGAACCGGCCAAGCGTTCATTCCTGAAAAACTGGACACTGACCGATTTAAGCTCACTGAAAAGCACCGATGAATGGCGTGATTACGGGTATTACAGTGGCGCATTGAGTTTGTTTGCGCAGGGCGCGGTGAGCGGAAAATACAGCATCCGCCACAATGGCCGATTGCACTTAAAATCCATGAGGGAAACCCAATGATGGGTAATGCCCTACTGCGTTTGTCAAAACTGTCCACATGGGTGTCACCACTAAGCTGGCTGCCACTGAGCGGGCTTGCCTTGCTATTGAATACCGAACCCCTGCTTGCTAGCCCCGGAAAAATGGGCGCTTTGAAAGAGTGGATACAGAAGGTGGCAGCCCCGGGTAGGGAGTCCGCCGACGTACGCGCACTGATTTCAAAAGGGGTGTACTGGTACGAACGGTACCGTTTTGATTTGGCCGGCCAATCTTTTTCAAAAGCCTTGCTGCTAGAACCTGGCAACACGGAAGTGTTGAAATGGCACGGCCTGACTGACTTGGCCAAAGGCGATGTGGTGACTGCCGGAATTTGGCTGGAGCGTTTGGAAAAATCAGACAGCCCCTTGAATATCCATGCCATTGAACTTCGCCAAATGCTGCGTGTGTCCACCACCAAACGCCAAGCCATGGCTGAGGTGCGGTACATGTCTGAAACTGCCGCCACATCAGACAAATGGGTGGCGCAGCTTAAATCTATTTTTGATCAAGAACCCATAGGACTGGCCGCCCAAGAGTATTACACCCTGCTGGCCCGAAGCCCCGCACACAGGGACGAAGCGCGTGGCAAGTTACAGATGCTGGCACGGCGGTTCCCCAACGAAAAACGCTACAAAGACATGCTGGCTAAAATAAGCCCAGCGCCCGAAAAACAGGAAGTGGCAGCACAGAAAAAAGCAGCACCTGTGCAGGTTAAACCCGATGTGACAGCCCAAGTTACAACGCCGGAGCCTGAGCCCACCTCAGTTGAGCCGCCCACCATTGGGTTTGCAGAAGCACAAGCATTAAGCCAACAAGGTTTGGACCTTGCACAAAAAGGGCAGGTGGAGGAAGGTATTGCCTTGATGCGACAGGCGGTGCTGTACCTGCCAGACTACCCGTGGTTTAGGTACGACTTGGCTATCACACTCAACGCAAGCACCGACCCAGCGGAACGAACGCTTGCAGCACAGGTGATGAAAGAAGGGCTTGAGTTCAATCAAGACCCTGACATGTATTTTGCCAACGCACTGGTGGCCTCGCAGCAAGACCGCAATCAAGACGCATTGAATTTGCTCCAGCAAGTGCCGCGTGAAGATTGGTCATTGAGTATGGCCCAAATGGATGGCCGTCTGCGGTATTCAAACCATTTGGATGAAGTAAATACCCTGAACCAGTCAGGCTCATACAATGAGCTCAATCAGAAGATTCGTGCACGCCCAGAGTTTCGCGCTGAAGCTGAAATCATGGCTCTGGAAGAAAGCTTGAAGCAGCGCATGAAGCCTACGCTCGATATGGCTTACGACAATTCCGTTATTTCCGGTAGCCAAGGCATCTCAAACATTGCCACCCGAGAAATTCCGTTAGAGGTGAGGCTACCCCTGGATTTGTCCAACACCTTGTTTTTCCGTGCAGACCAAATGCGGCTCGATGCAGGGGATTTACGCGACAATGCAAACATCAACAACACCCGTGATTTTGGCAAACTGGATACATTGACCGACGAGCAATTGGCCCAACAAGTGGGGCAAAGCACGCCCAACAACTACAGCGGCTACATGCTGGGTATGGGTTTAACGCGCGGGGCATACCGTTTTGATTTGGGCCGCCCCGTGGGTGACTTCCCGGTACAAAGCTGGGTAGGCGGCGTGCAATACAAAATGGATTTGGGCGAAGCCAGTTTAAGAATTGATTTGGCTAGGCGAATGGTGGGCGGAAGTGTGCTATCCAGAGTGGGTGCGGTTGACCCAGTTACCGGTGAGGTTTGGGGTGGCGCACGCAGAAACGGACTGACTGCGGTGTATTACCAACCCCTGCAGCTGAAAATGGATTTTGTAGGCATTGCAAGGTTAAACCGTATTACGGGTGAAAACATTCCATCCAACAACGAAGTCAATTTGCAAGGTATTTTATCCCGTACGGTATACGCCAATAAAACCCAGAAAGTAGAAGTAGGGGCCTCGTTGTTTTTGTGGTCCTTCTCTAGAAACATGAGTTTTTATACCTTTGGTCAAGGCGGCTATTTCAGCCCGCAGGCCTTTGGCTCACTCACCTTACCGATTACCTGGACAGGCAAAACCGACCAATGGTCATGGAGTACACAGCTTAGCATTGGTGCCAGTGAGTCCCGGTCAGACGACGCCTTGCGCTACCCTGGCTTTGAGGCTGTGGACGCGCAAGTTCAGGCACGCAATGGAACCGCAGACCCTCTGTTGACGTTTACAGGCGGCCCAGGTGGTGGCACCAGCACAGGCATCAAAATACAGGTAGAGCGCAAACTTTCTGATCAAGTCAGTATGGGCGGGTTTGCACAGATTGATCGTTCTGAAGGATTTAACCCCGACTTGTTGCAAATTTTCCTGCGCTGGACGCCTGAGGCCCAAGTGCAGCTGAACTCACCACCCGAACCCGTTACCCCCTACTCGAGGTTTTGATATGAAACTCGAGTTTTCACCCGGTATTTACACCCTCAGAACAAACCAAGCCACCGAACTGGCTTTAAACCTCAGCAGCTTTTGGCTGTTGGGCGAGCAATTTCAGCAATTTAAGTCTGTGTTGTGGATCAGTTTGGAAAGTACCGAAGTGCTGCATCCCCAAGTCATGCCTTTGTTGGAGTCGGCAATCAGACACCCGCGTGGCTTCAATCTGATTTCAATCAAAAACAGCATTGACGAGCAAAAAATTCGAGGTGGCTCCGACCACTTTACAGACATGCTCAGCAGCCTTTTGGTGTTTAGCCCCAGCTTGATTTTAGTTGAAGGGCTAGACCATTGGCTGGGCGCAGCCAGTGAGCCTTTACTGAATAGAAACCCCATTCTTCAAACTCGCTATTTGCGCAAATGGTGCCGAGAAACTCGCACTGCAGTCATCTCGATTGTGGACGGCGAGCTACCCATTTGGTCTGGCTTTTGTGATGGCTTGGCCGATGTAAGCGTAGAGGGTTCACTGCTGTCCGAGCCTTGGTGGAACGAGGGCTCCAAATTTGTTTCCACTTTGTGGAACAGGGCAAACTTTCAGTGCACGCCCGACAACACAAAAGTGTTAAAAAACGCCGACTTTGACAATGTGGGCACACTGGCCAAAGCAGTGTACCAACATCGCTTTGTCAACGGCGATGACCGCTTTTTACGTGTAGAAACCAGTACCCCCCAGGTGTACAGCAAAGCCCCCGTACTGATCCGCTTGGGTGCAGACCAAGTGGCGCTGGTCCAAAGCACGGCACCAACGCTTGCTGTGGCGGACACTACGCCCACCAGCGCACTCCCAGACGGGGATGCAAGCTTTACAAGCACCTTGCAAGAAACCTTTACACCTGGCCAACTCACAGCGATTTCCACTGAGCAATTTGCAATCCACGGCATCATGCTTTTGGACTTGAGTCGCACTTGGGGCGTTTATTGCAGCTTAAGCCGAATGTCGCTGATGCCGCACATCAATGCCTCGCAAGCGGGCAAAATGCTGGACTTAGCGAACCTGCAGTCTTGTGTCACCATCACATCCGATGCATTTTACTTTTTCAGATTTTGGCCCACTGAGCCACAAGAAGAAGCCTTGTACAACTGGTTAAGCAGTTGCTTTCAAACCCCCATCCAGTCATTGTTTGTGGGGCAGGTGCATTACACAGATGAGCGGCAGCAGCTTAGCGTGCTGCGAGATATTTCCTTGCAAAAAGAATCCATTACACTGGTGGAACTGGACTTGGGATGGGAGGCCGCCCCAGACATTTCAAAACTTTGGCAAGAGGGCAACTTCACCGAAGATCAGCGGCTCTGGATGCAGCGCATGCGCACGCTGCTGAAGCTAGAAGGGCAAACAGAATGAGCTTGATATTAATTGGTTTGCTGGGGGCAATTGGCGGGCTGCTGCTGAGTATTTTGGTTTTCCGGTGGCTGTTAAGCCGCCCCAACACACGGGTTATTGTGGTGAACTGGCTGAACTGGGGCAGCAATGAATTGCCAGATGGCACCCAACAATTGGTAAGACACGGAAGATGGATTGCCTACGTTGAAAGGAAGAAAAAGTGATTTTGATCAACACCATGTCTGCCAGCGGTGGAGCCGGTCGCACCAGCGTAGCGATTGTATTGGCTCAAACACTGAAAGACTTGGGCCGAGAGGTACTGCTGATACAGGCAGACCCCATCAACATGATGCCCTACCAGTTGGGCCAACCCAACACCGAGCACACCGGCCTGATGCAGGTCCTGTCCCAAGACCGTTCTCTACGTAACGCCTTGCTTAAAACAGACTCAGGGCTGACTTACCTGCCATTCGGGGGTTTGGGCCACTTGGACATGGAGAAACTCGCTCAGCAATGTTTGATCGAACCCGAGCGGATTTTATCCCTGTTGCGGGATGCCAGCATTGCTGACTCCACCGTGGTTATTTGCGACCTGCCACGCTGGCCTTCACGTTGGTGCGATGTGTTTCTGAGCGTAAGCGATTTGAATTTGGTGCTACTCGTGCCAGACGCCAATTCCATGCTGAGCATTGACCTCATGATGAGCAGCCTGTTGAAGAGCCGGGGCGCAAGCTATTACCTCATGAACCGCTTTGACTCCAGCCATGTGCTGCATCTGGACATGTGGACACTCGGCAAAATGAAACTGGGGCACAGACTACTGCCCTTTTTTATGCATGAAGATCAATCCCTCTCAGAAAGCTTTGCGGCGGGTACAACCCTCAGCCAACATGCCCCTCAGTCTTTGCTGGCAGAGGACTTTTTCAAACTAAGCAATTGGATTAACGCGGAACTGGCATGAACCCAAGCACAGCGCCCCACCATTGGCTGAGTAAACTGGAGGCATTCTTTGGATTGCAGCAACGCCCCTACTTGCCGTTGCGGCACCGAATTTTGCGAGTATTTGGGGCCATTTGGTTTAGGCCCTACAGCATTGTGTCCTTTGAGCCTAGGGGCACTCGCTCCCAGTTTACAGTTGGGAAGTTGCTGTTGTGGTTATTCCATTTTGTGGGTACAGCACTGCGTGATTTGATCAGCCCATTTTACCGATTTGTGATTTGGATTTTTCAGCCCGTCGAGCTCATCAAACGAGCCTGCGCCCACCATGTGGAAGCTTATATCCGCAAATACCAACCCCAGCGTGCCATCGAACAGGCCGGGGTGGCCATGTCAAAAGACAAACGCATTTACATTCCAATGCTTATTGTATGTGCCCTGCTTTTTTTTGGAGTGGCACAAGCCTCACTGCCGCTGGCTGGGCAGTGGATCTTCGTTGGCGTGTGTTATTTGGTGGCGCAGTTGTTTAGGCGCATGCCAGAACGTATTGCCCACATTAGCCTTACCTTGCTGACACTGCTTATTCTAGCCCGGTACGTGTTTTGGCGGTTCACCAGTTCATTGGACTTGGAATCAGGCTTTGAAATATTTCTTGGCTACGCCTTGGTGTTTGCAGAGTCTTACACTTGGCTGATTTTGATTCTCGGTTTCATACAAACCGCCTGGCCGCTTAACCGTCAGCCTCTCGCCTTGGATTCTGACCCATCCACTTGGCCCAATGTGGATGTGTTCATTCCCTCTTACAACGAACCTTTGTCCGTTGTAAAACCCACCGTGTATGCAGCCAAAGGTTTGGACTGGCCAATTGAAAAGATCACGGTGTATATCCTCGACGACGGCCACCGCCCTGCATTTGAAGAATTTGCCAAGCAAGCGGGGGTGGAATACATTTCCCGGCCCGACAACAGCCATGCCAAGGCGGGTAACATCAATTACGCACTGAAGCACACCCATGGTGAGCTGATTGCGATTTTTGATTGTGACCACATTCCCACCCGATCTTTCCTACAAACCACTGTGGGCTGGTTGCAAAAGGACCCACAAACTGCGCTGGTGCAGACACCGCACCACTTTTTTTCTGCCGATCCTTTTGAACGCAACTTTGGCTTTTTCCGCCAAATGCCCAACGAAGGTGATTTGTTCTATGGGCTGGTGCAGGACGGAAACGACTTCTGGAATGCGAGCTTTTTCTGCGGCAGCTGCGCCGTAATTCGACGTGGGCCACTGGAAGAAGTCGGCGGCATTGCTGTTGAAACAGTGACGGAAGATGCACACACCGCACTCAAACTACACAGCCTTGGCTACAAAAGCGTGTATTTGAACACCATCCAAGCTGCGGGTTTAGCCACCGAAACACTGGCAGGGCACATCGGCCAGCGCATTCGCTGGGCGCGGGGCATGGCGCAAATTTTCCGGGTAGACAATCCATTTCTGAAAAAGGGTTTAAACTTTTTTCAACGGGTTTGTTATGCCAATGCCATGCTGCACTTTTTCTATGGCATCCCAAGGCTGATGTTTTTGGTCATGCCCATGGCCTATTTGTACTTCGAAATGCATTTGCTGAATGCGGCCGCAATTACTATTCTTAGCTACGCCCTACCGCAGCTTGCATTTGCCAGTTACACCAACTCCATTATTCAGGGGCCATACCGACGCTCGTTTTGGTCGGAGGTGTATGAAACAGTGCTGTCTTGGTACATTGTGCGCCCCACTACACTGGCATTCATCAACCCCAAGCTGGGCAAGTTCAACGTCACCTCCAAAGGCGGCTTGATTGAGGACAGCTATTTTGATGCCGACATTGCAAAACCTTACCTGATTCTGTTGCTGCTTAACTTGGTGGGATTCTTGATTGGCATTGTCCGCCTGTTCTTCTGGAACTCCCATGAGGTGGGCACAGTGTTGATGAATTTGTCTTGGTGCTTTTTCAACCTCAGCATATTGGGTGCAGCAGTGGGCGTGGCCTCTGAAGCGCCGCAAAAAAACGTGTACCACCGCGTCAAAATGATTATTCCTGCATTCATTAAACTGCCAGGCGGTTACACCATCAACTGCTACACCGAGGACTACTCCGCAGCCGGCCTTACCTTTGCAATCACTGACACCTCCGCCCTGCGCAACTTCACGCAGGCGGAAGTGGGTTTAAGTCGGGGTGATCGTGAGTTTCTATTCCCAGCCAAACTTGAGATAACGTCAGATGGGAAAGTCGAGGCTCGGTTTATGAGCCTAAGCCCCTTACAAGAAACCCAGCTGATTCAATGTACCTTTGGCCGGGCAGATGCGTGGCTAAACTGGAAGGAACTGCAGACCGAGGACCGGGCCTTGTCTGGCTTGATGGATGTTTTAGTGAAGGGCTGGGTGGGCTATCAACGTTTGTTTTCTTGGATCTACAAGGGAGTACAATCTGCATTTTCCCGCGCATTAACGGGCCGTAAAAACAAACGTCGGCCCTTGGGATTGTAAGCACATGGTTTTTTGGAATCTGTATTTCATCACCAAAATTATTCTAGCCATCAACGGCACGATGTCGCTCGCCTATGGGTTGAACATTGCGCTGCTTATTTTGGTTGCCACCAAGCACCGTACCTTGCGCGTGCGGCGCTTTAACCTGTTTTCGCTGCTGATTGAAGTGGGTGTACTCATGCCTGCAGGCCTGTTTTTGGCCCTGCACGAATTTGGTTTGGTGGTTAATTTGACCTTGGTGCAACAAATTGTCAATTTGACTGGGTTTAGTCAGGCTTACTTAATTGAACTGGCGCAACGCACTTTCGAACCTGAAATGCTTTGGGCAGGCCTATTTGGCCTGATTGTTCTTCGAATTTTTAACCGATACATTCGGCTGACCGCCTGGACTTTGGTTCTATTGATTGGCACCGCAACGGCCACCAGCATTCGAGAATACCAAGCAGACCAACTTGCCAACTCCGCCCGCGCCGTATCGCCAGATGAATCGCTGATACGCAGTGGAAGTTTTGCGGCTGAACGCTTGGCCCTAAGCCCGGATGAATTTGCACGACTGAAGGAAGTGAGGGACCGCGAAGCCCAATCCAAGGACGAGGCCAAGGGTGGTCCTGATGACATATTGCGTAAGTTTTACGAGGACCAGCGCCTAAAGATCATCGACGGATTTTTAAGCCCCAAAGCCGCACCAGATTTTGATGTGATTGTGCTGCATGTTTGCTCCATGGCTTGGGCGGACATTCAAGCCTCCAAACTCAGTGCCCACCCAGTACTTACTCAAGCTGACTTGGTGCTTAAGCAATTCAACACCGTCAGCAGTTACTCCGGCCCAGCCACCTTGCGCTTTTTGCGCAGCAACTGTGGGCAAGGCTTGCAAAAAGACTTATACAGCCCGCTGAATGCGCAGTGCGGTTTGTATAACAGTTTGCGCCTTTCAGGCTTTAGAGTGCAAATGGGTATGAATCACGATGGTGCTTTTGATCAATATAGAACCTCGGTGCTGAAAAACCTGCCTGATGGCGTCGAGGACGCGATATCCCACAAAAGTGTCCCCCTTGGCGCGAAAGCCTTTGATGGCTCACAACTTGCACGGGACGAGGATTACCTGAACACATGGTGGGCAGCGCGTCTGCGCAAGCCTGAGGTACCCGTGGCTTACTATTACAACACCATCAGCCTGCATGACGGCAACTCATTGCCCGGCAGCAGCACAGGCAGTTTGGCCAGTTACCCCATTCGCTTGGAACGCCTGCTAGACGACTTCCAAGCCTTTATACAAACGCTGAAAAAATCCGAACGCAAAGTGCTTTTGATGATCGTGCCTGAGCACGGTGCAGGCTTAACGGGTGAATACGGGCAATTGCCCGGCCTACGGGAAATACCCAGCCCCGCCATTACCCTAGCCCCAGTGCTGGGCTATTGGATAGACCCTGAGTACACCCGCAACCCGGAGTACAGCTACCCGATTGTGGTCAAGCAACCCACCAGCTATTTGGCAGTCAGCGAATTCATTTCCCGTTGGCTAAAACTACCCACACCCGCGCGCAGCAAACCCGCTTGGCCTTTGATTGTGGGTGACCTTCCAACCACACCGTTTGTGGCCGAGGAAGGCGAAATTATGGTGCTTGAACAACAAAACCAATATTGGATTAAGGCCCCGGGCGCCAGTTGGGAGCCCCTCACAAACACCAACAAGGCGAGTCAGTGAACCATGGCGCAATTTGACCCTGAAAGCCCACCTGCGCTGTTTACCCCCCCGATGGATTTGGCGCACGACATCTATGCCCTAGGCACGCAAATCAAAGGGTTTGACCATGCCACGTATCAAGACATTCAACACGACCAAGTGGTGTATGACTCATTCCAACGCTGGCCGTATTTGTTCAGCCTGGTGATGACCGATGAAGAATGAGACAAGGCTCAAATATTGAGCCTCATCTTTTGAAACCACCTTATTTAGGCCACCCGCTTTACCCGTGCGCCAGACTTTAACTCGGCCTTGGCCGCATCTTCCAGCTCCACCAAGCCGTCTTCCAAATATTGCAACAACTTCTGCATAGACGGCAAAGTGCGACGGCATGCAATCAAACCAAATTCCAACTTGCCGTTGTAGCTGTTCAACGTGATGTTCAGCGCATGCCCGTCAAGCACGATGGAAACGGGGTACACCCCCTCCACCGCCGCACCGTTGAAAAACAGTTGGTGCTTCGGGCCTGGTACGTTGGAAATAACAATATTAAAAGCCTGCAATTTGGGGGCTATACCGGTCAGCAAATTCACGCCGCTAATACCCATCATGGTCGCTACATAGTTCATGATCTCAGTTTGATTCATGTTCTGGAAGCGCTCTTTGGAATGATTGACCGAGCGGGCAATGGTTTCAATTCGTTCAATTGGATCTTCGGTATCGGTGGCCAAATTGGCCAATAGCAAGGCCACATGGTTACCTGTGTCGGAATCGTCTTTGCGAAGGGACACTGGCACCATCGCCACCAAGGGCCGATTGGGCAATGCATTCAATTCCAGCAAGTATTTGCGTAGGGCTGAGCCACACATGGCCATCACCACATCATTCAAAGTCATGTCCAGGTTTTTACCCGCCTGACGAATGCGGTCCAGCGACCAAGACTGGGCTGCAAACCTGCGCGAAGCGGTAATACGCTGATTCAACACGCTGCGGGGTGCTTGGATTACCGACACAAAATCGGGGTCAGCCACACTGGTTTGCCACAGCGAGCGCCCCACTTCTTTAAACACCTTCGGCAAGCTGCCCAATTGGCTTTTTGCGCCTCCCAAGGCTTTGCGCACTGCCGTCATCAAACCTTCGGAAGACTCGGACCTGCGGCTTTGCCCACGCAACCGCTCACTGGCCCAAAGAGGTGCCATATCAGTGACGTCTGCGCTTTCAGCCAATGAGCGCTGCAGCATCTTCATACAAGCCACACCATCCACCAACGCATGGTGCACTTTGGTATAAAGGGCGACGCGGCCATCTTCTAGGCCATCAATCACATAGGCTTCCCACAAGGGCTTGGCGCGGTCCATGGGGCTGGCGTGTAGTTTGGACACCAGTTCCAGCAGTTCACGAATGCGGCCCGGCTTGGGCAATGACAAATGGTAGAAATGCGCTTCCAGGTCAAATTCTTCATCTTTCACCCAAAACCACATGCCCAAACGAGACTGCAAGCGCTGGTTAAAAGGCTCCACAGGCTCGGTGTACCGACGCATGTCCGCCACCATTTTTTGGATGAACTCTTGGCCTTGGCCCTCAGGCGGGCGGGCTAACACCAAACCGCCCACATGCATGGGTTGGTTGCGGCGCTCCAGCCACAAAAACATTTGGTCATTGGGGGTGAGTGCTTTCATTGGGTGTCTCCCTTCTGTTTTATTTTATTTGACGGGTAGCAAACGCCACCAATTTGTCTTTTGCTGTGTGTTTGGCGGAATTTCTGGCAACCGACAAACGCTGGTTCTTCCAACCCAGCAACCTGCGCTGCCAGCGGCGCTCTTGGGTCAGGTGAACACTTTGGTCAATCCCCCAAATATTCTGAATCATAAACTTGCTGGCCGCCACAGAGTCGGGCGAGCGTTCTAGTATTTCCTGAATCAGCTTCTGTGAATGTTCTGCTGGATTGTCTGCCACGTGGGTCACCAAACCCGCTTCTTTGGCTTCCAAACCACTGAGCACACGCCCAGTCATCACCAATTCTTTGGCCAAATCCACGGGCACCAATTCACGCAGCAAGGCGCCACCGCCCATGTCGGGCACCAAACCCCACTTGGCCTCCATGATGGACAACTTCGCATCTGGCGTACAAATACGAATATCAGCCCCCAAAGCCAACTGAATGCCAGCCCCAAAACAATTGCCGTGAATTTCGGCAATCACGGGCACACCAATGTCGCGCCAAGCGGTGCTCCAACTTTGGTAAATGTTTCTAAAAGGCAACCACAAATGCGCATACATCACCAAACCGGTCTTGGGGTTACTCAAGACTGATTTAATATCCAACCCAGCACAAAATGACGGCCCGTTGCCTTTCAAAACAATTGCGCGAAGGCTTTTTACCTTTTGCAGTTGTTTTTGCATAGCTTTGACCTCTTTGAGCATCAACCAGTCCACTGCATTGTGCTTTTCTGGCCTGTTTAGGCTCACTGTGGCCACGGTTTGGTTGCTGTTGAATGCTAGGGATAAACGTGTCATGGAGTTGTCCTGATGGGTGTCCTGAAATTTGTCCTTGAGTTAGAGGGACTTCGCATTTTTGCGTATTTTTGTAATTGAGTCGAATACGAGTTTAACCCTTGGCAGCACTATTTATATGTCTCGCAGATCTACACGCCGTAAAACTAGCAACACATTGGGATTGTCCGGTGCTCAAATGACCTTTCTAAAAGCAGTCATCCCCTTGGTTTTGGCTGGCGCAGCTTGGCTCACAGGCCAAACACCGTGGCCCTCCCCCATCCATGCAAAATCCACATCTGGATCCAGCCAATCCGGGCAGGCACCGGTTGCAAAATCTGGCGAAACTTACACCGCCAAAGTCATCAAAGTGGCCGATGGCGACACCCTGACAGTACAAGACAAAGACGGCCGCAAGCACAAAATCCGCATGCACGGTATTGACGCACCGGAGACCAAACAAGCCCATGGTGTCGCCTCAGCCGATTGGATGAGCGCACGGGTGTTGGGCACAGATGTCACGATTGAAGTCAATGACACTGACCGCTATCAACGCGAGGTGGCCAAAGTGTGGGGCACACCCAGCGATTGTCAGGAACAATCCTGCGCCTACACCTTGGACATCAACTTGGAAGCCATCAAAGCAGGCCAGGTTTGGTGGTATAAGGATTACGCCAAAACCCAAGCCCCTCAAGACAGAAAACTCTACGAGCTGGCCGAGCAAGAAGCCAGACAAGCAAGGATCGGCTTGTGGCAAGGGTCCAAGCCCACCCCGCCATGGGAGTGGCGTGCTGAACAACGCAAAATGCAGTCGAACTGACACTCTGACATTCAAACCGAGAGGCCCACCATGCAAGAACCCAAGCCCAACAACGCGCAATTGCTGCACACCTGCGAATTCCCCCTGCGCTGGGGCGACATGGACCAACTGGGCCACATCAACAACACGGTGTATTTCAGGGCATTTGAAGAGGCTCGCACCCAATGGATTGAACTTTTCCCCGCAGAACTGGACCCGGGCAACGATGCCTATGTGGTCATCATTCACACCGAAGCCACATTTCTGAAGGAATTGAAGGCACCCGGCACCGCAATCGTTCGTATCTATTCCGGTGCAATTGGGCGCAGCAGCATGGTGCAACATTACGAGCTGTACCGCAGCGACGACGACCAAACCCTGTACTGCACGGGCACTGCCAAAGTGGTGTGGGTGGACCCTAAAACTGGCCGCTCCACCGCCATACCGCCGCGCTACATGCCCTGATTTTACTGCTCTTTTTGTGCATCGCAAAATCAAACAAACGTTCGGAAATTAGAAAGCATCCTCGGGAATATCGGGTTGACCCTGCGCTTTTTTATCTTTACATTGACCAATGTCACCTTACGGGGTGACACACTAAAAATAGATAAAAGAGAGATCACAAAGGAGTCCACCATGAAAGTAGTTCCAGTACGCCGAGATGTGAAGTTGAATCTGAACGAGTCCCGCATTAAGGACTGGCACGAAGGCGGAGCCCACGTGACCCACTTCTTCAATGCACTGTCCGTCTTCTTCCCCGCTGGCGAACGCATGTTCATGGATGGCGTGCGTAACTACAAAGACCAGGTGAAAAACCCTGAGTTGAAAAAAGCAGTGGCCGCCTTTATTGGTCAAGAAGCGCTGCACAGCCGCGAGCACGAGGAATACAACGAAATGATGGACCGCGCTGGCCTACCTGCCACCAAGCTGGACAAAGGCTTGTGGAAACTGCTGGCCGTCATTCAGAAAGGTTTGGGCAAAAAGCTGACCTTGGCTGGCACCATCGCGCTGGAACACTACACCGCCATTTTGGCCAATGCTGTATTGAGCGACAAGCGCGTGCTGGGCGACAACTCCGACATCAGCTACAAGCAAATGTGGACATGGCATGCCTACGAAGAAACCGAACACAAGGCTGTGGCCTATGACGTGTGGAATGAAGTGATGCCCGACAACCTGCAAAACCGCTTTGTACGCAGATTGGCCATGGTGATTGCCACCGCCATTTTTTGGCCACTGGTGATGTATTTCCACCTGCGCATGGTGCTGGCCGACCCCAATACCAAGGGCAAACACATCACAGGCTTTATGACGGTTAACCGCATGCTGTGGGGTGACATGGGCGTGCTGCGCAAACCCATCGGCGAGTTTTTCGACTACTTCAAAGCCGACTTCCATCCTTGGATGCACGACAACAGCGACTACTTGGCCAACATCGACAGCTTTGTTGAAGAAGTCAACAAACTTGAACGCACTCCCAACGAGGCCGTGAAAAAAGCCGTACGTGCCCGTTTAAGCAAGAGCGCAACCGTAGCTGCAGCATCGGTGGCTTAAAACTACGCTACACACTATTGCCCCATACCCCCGTTGATCGGCATCTCTTGGTGCCACTGCGGGGGTTTTTACATTGATTTGCCCCTCCTTTTGCGTCCCTCACACCCCTTTTCATGTTGTGCACCCGCCCATCCGACTGTTTTCGCCCTTAAACTAAGCGCTTATTTTTAGTATTTTCAAGTTTTATTCATTCAAGTTTTATTAATGGCTGCATCATGGATGTCCAATCACGAGTAGTTGAACGCACTTGCCCGGCTTGCAACTCGCCAGCAAATCAAGGAAAAGTCCTGCCTTATGGCAGCGCCGAATGGCCCATGCGGGAGTGCAACTCTTGCGGATTTGTTTACCTTGAACGCGCCCCCATTTATGAACGCCTCAGCGAAGAATTTGCATGGGAAAAAACCTCTCAAGCTGAGAAAACGCAACGCGAAGAGCGCGAGCCCGTCAAACAGGGCTTAAGCCGCGCCTTCAAAACCTTTCGCCAAAAAGTCATCAAGCGCAACAAACTTCCCGAGCTGATTGAAAAATACGTACCCGCAGGCAAGGTACTGGACATTGGCTGCGCCGCTGGCGGAATTCTGGGCAGCTTGCCCGCCCAATACACACCTTTCGGCATTGAAGTGTCGCGGCAACTGGCCCATGAAGCGGGCACACTTGTGCGCCCGCGTGGCGGCGACATTGTGCACGACAACGCCCTGAACGGCTGCACCCAACTGCCTTCTCAAATGTTTACTGGCGTGCTGATGAGTGCGTTTTTAGAGCATGAAGTTGACCCCAAAAACCTGCTAAAGCAAGTGGCCCGGGTGCTCAAGCCCGAGGGCGTGGTCATCATCAAAGTGCCCAACTACGGCAGCTGGAACCGCAGCATCCGCAAAGAGCGCTGGTGCGGCTTTCGCCTGCCCGACCATGTGAATTACTTCACACCGCAAAGCCTGCTGAACATGGTGATCGAACAGGGCCTAACCCCCGTGCAATTTGGTTTGGCCGACCGCCAACCCACCAGCGACAACATGTGGCTGGTGGCCAAGCCAGCCCTGTGAAGCCCGTCATGTAAAGCCGGCGACATTCAGTGGAATCACTCTAACCGTAGGCCCCGGACTTGGTTAATATCATGGAATTGATTTAAAAATCAGAACCAAAATAATAGCCAACGCCTACAGGGCCCGCGAGACACATGAACACCACCATTGAACTGAACACCCCCCTTACACTGCCTTGCGGTGCAACCGTACCCAACCGACTGGTCAAAGCAGCGATGAGCGAGGCCTTGGGCACGCTAGACAACCGCATGACCGAAGGTTTAGTGCGCGTTTATCAGCGCTGGGCAGAGGGAGGCATCGGCCTGAACATCACCGGCAACATCATGATTGACCGGCGCGCCCGTGCAGAGCCCGGCAACATTGTGATTGAAGACGACCGCGACATGCCCTTGCTTAAAAAATGGGCACAGGCAGGCCAAAGCAATGGCAACAAAATTTGGGTGCAAATCAACCACCCGGGCAAGCAATGCCCCAAGGCGATGAACAAGGAAACGGTGTCCCCCTCCGCCATCCCGTTCCGCAAAGACCTGCAAATGATGTTTGGCACACCCCGCGCACTGACTGAACATGAAATTTTCAACATCATTGAACGCTGGGGCCGCGCAGCCAAAATTTGTAAAGACGCAGGCTTCGACGGCGTGCAAATTCACGGTGCCCATGGTTACCTGATTAGCCAATTCTTGTCACCCCATCACAACCAGCGCACGGACCAATGGGGCGGCAATGCCGAAAACCGTCGCCGCTTTGTGCTGGCAGTCTATGACGAAGTGCGTCGTCAGGTAGGCCCCGAATTCCCGGTTGGCATCAAGCTCAATTCTGCGGATTTTCAGAAAGGCGGATTCTCTGAAGAAGAATCGCTTGAGGTGATTCAAGCTTTGGAAGCACGCGGCATCGACCTGATTGAAGTGTCAGGCGGCACCTATGAGGCGCCAGTGATGACCGGCGCTACAGGCCACAAAAAGGAAAGTACCATTCAACGCGAAGCGTACTTCATGGACTTCACCGACAAAGTACGCAAAGTCAGCAAAGTACCACTGATGTTGACCGGCGGGTTTCGCAGCCTACACGGCATGCGCGATGCTTTGAACAGCGGCGGCGTTGACCTCATTGGCTTGGCACGCAGTGTGGCCATTGAGCCTGAACTACCCAATCGCTTGCTTGACGGGAATGAGGCCCTGTACCCAGTCAAACCGTTGACCACCGGCCTGAAAGCAGTTGACGGCAGTGGGCTGCTGGAAATTCAGTGGTACACACGCCAAATCAAACGCATGGCCAAAGGCAAAAACCCAGTGCCCAACGAGCACCCAGTGTTGGTGCTGATTGCTTACTTGTTTGAATCGGGCTGGGGCTTGTTCAAAGCACGCAAGCTAAGGGCATAAAAAAGGGGCTTGGGCAATGGACGACAACACGCAGGACTTCAAAACCGGTGACATTGCGGATTACAGGTCTGCCTACCGCCAAGAGTTTATTGCCCCCACCTACAAAGGCAATATGCATTTGGCCTTTACAAGCGGCATGAGCCTGCTCATTATTGCCATCTGCATATTTAACCTCGACCAACCCACTTGGCTGGAATGGATGACGGTGCCTTTGACCTTTGTGTATGCCAACTTTGCAGAATGGGCAGGCCACAAAAATGTGATGCACAAACCGGTTAAAGGTTTGGGCTTGATTTACCGCCGCCACAGCCTTCAGCACCATCGCTTTTTCACGCACCAGCACATGCCAGTGGACAGCACACAGGACTACAAAGCCGTTTTGTTCCCGCCGATTTTGGTGACATTTTTCTTGGTGGCTTTTTTCTTACCCATGGCCTTACTGACGCAATGGGTGTTTGGGGCTAACGCTGCATTGCTAATGGTCGTTACAGGTGTTGCATACTTTTTGAATTACGAGCTGCTGCATTTTAGCTACCACCTGCCCAATAACCACTGGGTGCATCACATTCCCGGTTTCGAAAAGCTGAAAGCTTTGCACACCACCCACCACGATCAACGCGTGATGGCGCACAAAAACTTCAACATCACCTACCCAATTGCCGACTATGTCATGAAAACCTGGAAGCGCTGAGCATTCGCAACTGCGTCAAAGCGCGTACGTCTTTTCCAAATAGTCCACAATGTCCCGACTCTCGAACATGGATTTCCCCGTGTTCGGGTCTTCCAAGTAGGGCACCATCATTTTGTTGGTTTTAATCAGGAATTGCTCCCGCTTACCACCCTGCACAGGGGCATATTGCCCAAGAGCGGCATGCATGCCATTCAGACCCAAGTCAGCCGCTTGCTCCTTGCCCAAGTTAATCAGCTCATAAGGCAACTCCAATTCGCACAGCTTTTCGCGCACCACGCGGCTAAAAGGCGAAGCCTCAAAACTGTACAAACGCAGCATTTTTTCTACCGTCAAAGAGCGACGCGCATTCATTCCCCCGTTACCACCCAATACAGAATTGCTATAACTGGACAGCACTTGCAGCGGGCGCAGCTTGTGGCGCACAGGCACAGGCTTTTGGGCATAGGTTTTGTACAAATGCGCAATAATGGCGTCTGATTCGTACAATTCATCGCCCGTGTTCGGGTCAATCATGAAAGGAAACTGCGCTTTGCCCCCAATCGCCTTGGCCTCTTGGCGGAACCGCTTTCCACCTTTGGGGCAAGGGTAAATTTCGGCATCCAAATGCAATTCAGTCAGCACCTCACGCACCAGCCTGCAATATGGGCAAGCCTCAAACTCATACAACTTCAACATCTTTTTGGGTTTGACCGCAGCCGGCGTGACCAGCATGCCCTGCCATCCCCGCGCGGTGGAAGCTGCCGTACCGCGCAAAATTTTTACCCAGTGTTTCAAACTTGAACTCATTCCAAAGTCCCCGATACTATGTCTAGTGAGCGCTGGTATCCTCCAGCGCACTCAATCCGGCAGCCAGCAGAATCAGGCCGCCTCCAATACCTGTTTGCAAGGTCAATGTCTCATCAGTCAGCCAAATCGCTGACAAGGTGGCAAACACCACCTCGGACAGCATCACCACCGCGGTTACATTGGCAGGCAAACGGGAGGCCCCCAACTGCAAAGCGTAGTTTGCAGTCAGCAGAAAAATCGCAAATCCAAGCAAAATTGCCATGCCACTGCCCGTGGGTATAAAAGGCCAAGGCACCACAGGGTCTGTTTGCCCAAACACAAAAGCCAACATCAAAGCCACCCCAGCAGGCACCAAAGCACCGCCCACAAACATGGCAAACACGCGGGCCTCACCCGTGCGGCCAGACTGTTGCTTCAACATGATGTTATTCAGCGCAAAAAACACACCTCCCATTAAGCCCAACCACTCGCCCAGCACCTGCGGCATTGGGAAGCCCAATTGCCCCGGCGGGCTTAGCACCAACATGGCCCCCAGCCAAGCCAAAGCCACGCGCAGCAGGCCCTTCCACGTGATTTGCTCTTTCAACACCAACCGGGCCAACAGCACTGCCCAAATGGGCATCAGGTAAAAAAGCAGCACCACGCGGATGACTTCCGCAATCGACACGCCCCAATTGAAGCCCACCATGGTCGAGCCCGCTGCAAAAGCGAGAACCCACAACGGCCGATTTTTACAAAACTCAGCCCATACCGAGGGTTTAACGGCCAATACGAAAATTGTGCCTAAAACATACGTGGCGGCTGAAGCCCACAGCGGGTGCAAACCCTCGGCTTGCAATTCACGCAAGGGCCACCAAGAAACACCCCACACCAAGGCATTCAGCATCAGCGCCAAATAGGGCAAAACCTTCCAGCCCTTGGCTGAACCTACTTTCAAATCAGGCACAACGAACCACCACCCGACCTTGGATCTCGTTATTCAACAATTGACGGGACACCTCAAGCGCCTGTTCCATCGCAATCTCTCGGAACATCCAGTCGATTGAATGTTCATCAAATGCATCCGCCAACATCGCCCATGCGCGGTCACGGTCCGCCTCAGACCGCATCACGCAATTGATGCCGCGCAAAGTGATTCCACGCAGAATGAAGGGCGCCACATTGGCCTCGAAATCCATGCCCTGCGCCAATCCGCATGCGGTCACAATGCCGCCGTAATTGGTTCTGGCACAGGCATTCACCAAAGTATGGCTACCCACACTGTCCACCACAGCCGCAAAATCGGTTTTCTGCAGCGGCTTACCGGGCTTTGCAAATGCATCCCGGTGGATCAGCTGGCTGCCATCCAAATCCAGATTCAGAAAATGGCGAGCCACACTGTCATTCAAAGGCTCACCGGCTGCATCAATCGAGCCTGTAAGCCCCAACACCTCGTACCCCAAGTGCTTGAGCAACAGGGTGGACACGCTGCCCACACCCCCAGTGACCCCGGTCACCAACACAGGGCCATCTTCAGGTCGAGTGCCATGATCCAAAATGGCCATCACACACAAAGCAGCCGTGTAACCCGCCGTACCCAAAGCCGCCGCCCAACGGCCACTTCGTCCCTCAGGCAGCTTACTCACCCAAGCGGCAGGTACACTCAAGGTCGTACATAGCCCCCCCCAATGGGTTTCACCCAACCCCCAATCATTGACCTGCACACACTCACCCTTTTGCCAGCGGGAATGGGTCGATTCCACCACCAAACCCACCCCATCAATGCCATGCACCATGGGGAACTTTCGGGCTATCGGCGCGGTGTGCGTTAAAGCCAAAGCATCCTTATAATTCAGGCAACTGTATTGCACTTGAATCTTCACTTCACCCGTTTGAAAGGGGGTGTCATCCAACTCTTCAAGCTGGGCATGTGTCTGGTCTGCAGTATGCGAAATCCAGGCGCGTACCATGTGGGCTCCTTGTCATTCTTTGGAGTGATGATCTCACAAACAAGACCAAAAATTTGCGGACCTGCTTAGGGTTCTCTACACTTCGCATTGATCCCGATTGTTCATTCAACCCCAGCCCTGCTATCGGTCTGGAAACATTCCTTTTTTAAGCGATGCACACCGTGAGAAAACCGACCGCCAAAAGTCTGATTTTGGACCTACTCCTGGCTGCAGGGGACAAACCAATATCAGCCCAACAAGCCATTGTTGCCTGCTCGATTTTTGACATCAGCGTCAACAACACCCGCGTGGCACTGGTTCGCCTGTCCGCTGAAGGACTTATTGAGTCCGCAGGTCGCGCACTGTACCAGTTAACCGAAGATGCGCACACATTGGCTGACGATGTTGCTTCTTGGCGTACTAAATTTCAACGGGTTCGGCCATGGGATGGCAGTTACATCTTGGTACAGACGGGCAAACTGCCGCGAACTGAAGCCCGACAGAAACGGGCACGAGATCGCGCGCTTCTCATGCTGGGCTTTCGGGATTTGAACGAGCATTTGCACATACGGCCCAACAACATTGAAGAGTCCACCGACGCAGTGCGGTCCCGCCTGTACAAACTGGGGTTGGAAAGGGATGCGCTTGTGTTCTCTGCCAACCAATTTGATGCCGAGGCCCAACAACACATCAACAGTTTGTGGAACCCCAAAGACCTTGAGCAAAACTACCAACAGTTCGACAAAAAAATCAGCACCTGGTTGACCCGTTGCGACGGGCTGGAACCCGAGGTTGCCGCACGTGAAGCGTTTCTATTGGGTGGCTCTGCCATCAAACATGTGGTGTACGACCCGTTTCTTCCTGCTGAATGGCTCAACACCGAATCGCGTGACCGCTTCTTGCAAACCGTCAAAAAGCTGGATGGGGTGGGCGTCATCATTTGGAACAAGCTGTGGGAAAGCGTTAAAACCAACCCAGTTGCCATGGAATAAGCACACCGGATGGGCTAGCTACCTAGCCCAGGTCTGGCTAATTAGAGTAAAACCTCATCCAGACAAGCCTGTAGGGCGTATAAACTTGCAGCAATCCATACAATCCGCTTATAAAATCCGCCCTGCAGGTTCAACGTGAAAAACATATTCAATGCCGTACTTCGGGTCAACGATTTGGCTGCCCGTGCCGCAAGTAACGCCGGGGACTGGATTTTCCGCAAGGACATGCTGATTCAATCCGGCAAAACCGAATATGAAGTCATCTACGAAAACCTACCCATGCGGGTACGCTACTACGCACCGGACGACACCGATGCAGTCGCCGCTTTGGATGGCGAAGAGGTAGAACGCCCCGCCCGCCAACATGCAGTCCCATTGATATTGGTACCGCCACTGGGCGTCACCACCGAAACCTTCGACCTGATGCCTGACCGCAGCGTGGCCCGCCACATGGTCCAAGCGGGTTTCCGCGTTTACCTGATTGACTGGGGCACTCCCGAGCGCCAACACGCCCACATGGGCCTGCACGACTACTGCTACACCCTCATGGGCGAAGCCATTCAACAAATCCGCCAACACAGCGGCTCCAAAGACGTCTCACTGTTTGGCTGGTGCATGGGTGGCTTGATGTGCCTGCTGCATGCCGGCATGGTGGCAGACCCCCACATTAAAAACCTGGTCACCGTGGCCAGCCCGATTGACCTGCGTGATGGCAAAAACGTCATGAGCGTAGCCGCCAACGCCCTCAACGTCACCGCCCGTTTTGTTCGCAAATACAGCGAATTTCGGCTTGAACGCATCAACCCCAGCCTGCTGGGCCTGCCCGGCTGGTTGGTTAGCCTGGGTTTTAAGCTAACAGCGCCGGTGGCATCCATCACCACTTACTGGGATTTGATCACCGGCTTGGCCGACCGCGAATTTGTAGAACAACACGCCACCACCGCCGACTACCTCAACAACATGCGCCTGTATCCGGGCGGCGTTATTCGCGACTTCATGGTCCGTTTTGCAGTGGACAACCACATGGCACGCGGGCGGGTCAAAATCGGCGACAAAGTGGCCGACTTGGCCAACATCAGCTCCTCATTCCTTGTTTTCGCAGGCGAAACCGATCACTTGGTGCCCGCCTCCATGGCCAAACGCAGCCTTGATCTGGTTGCCTCAGAAGACAAACTCTTTTTACGCGCACCCGGCGGCCACATGGGCGTTATTTTGGGCAGCAAAGCACGAGCCAACGTGTGGCAGGTTACAGTCGATTGGCTCAAGCCCCGCTCCACCACTTTGAACCAAATTGAACCGCTTCGCAAAAAGAAAGCCGTCGCATCCACTTAGGCGTCTAAATTGAGCCAATCGAATGCTCGATTGCAGCAATAGGGAACTCACGCCTCCTCTCGCAGTCTGCCATTGGGTACACTTTATCCATCTGAATTGAGTGGCCCGCCAATCGGCCTATCGAGTGTCCTACTCGGCAGGCTTGTCATGCTGCCGCTTGGTCACCCATCCCCGAGAGGAAATGTTCCCATGCCCCATGAGGTCTCCCTCATTGCAGCACTGGCCTTTGGCTTTGGTCTTGCACTTATTTTTGGCTTCATCGCAGAACGCCTCAAAGCCCCCGCGCTGCTAGGCTACCTGTTTGCCGGCTTTTTGATTGGCCCCTTCACGCCCGGCTTTGTAGCAGACGTTACACTCACCAACCAGTTGGCCGAGGTGGGCGTCATGCTGCTGATGTTTGGGGTGGGCATGCACTTTTCCATGGGCGACTTGATGTCGGTCAAAAAGATCGCCATTCCCGGCGCCATTGTGCAGATGCTTGCGGCCACGCTGATGGGCATGGGCATCGCACATTACTGGGACTGGCCCCTGGGTCAAAGTCTTGTGTTTGGTTTGGCCCTGTCAGTTGCCAGTACAGTTGTTTTGCTCAAAGCACTCGAAGCAAAAGGCCAAACCAACACACCCCAAGGCAGAATCGCGGTGGGTTGGCTGGTTGTTGAAGACTTGGCCATGGTGCTGGTGCTTGTACTTTTACCCCCATTGGCCCCAGTGCTGCTGGGCACCCAAACCCAGTTAGGCATGTCCGTGGTGATGGACATCGGCATCACCCTGCTCAAAGTGCTGCTGTTTCTAGTGCTCATACTGGCTGGCGGCAAAAAAGTCATTCCTTGGATGCTGTGGCACATTGCCAAAACCGGCTCGCGTGAATTGTTCACCTTATCCGTGATTGCACTGGCCATCAGCTTCGCGTACGTGGCCTCCGCCCTGTTTGGTGTGTCATTCGCACTGGGCGCGTTTTTCGCCGGTATGGTGATGAGGGAGTCTGACCTCAGCCACCGCGCTGCCACAGAATCCTTACCCCTGCGCGACGCTTTTGCAGTGCTGTTCTTTGTATCCGTGGGCATGCTGTTCCAGCCCATGGTCGTGATTGAATACCCACTGCGCGTGCTGGCTGTTGTCGGCATCATCGTCATCGGCAAATCATTGGCGGCGGGCATCTTGGTACTGATGTTCCGCTACCCACTGCAAAGCGCGCTGACCATCTCAGCCAGCCTGGCCCAAATCGGCGAATTCTCATTCATTTTGGTGAGTTTGGGTATCTATCTAGGCTTAGCCGATTTGCAAGTACAAAGCCTGATTGTTTCGGGCGCCATCATTTCCATCGCCCTCAATCCCTTGGTTTTTAGCTTGGCAGGTAAGGCAAATGAAGGCTTGCTCAAACGCTTCCGCTGGGCAAGAAACCTCAACGCCCGCAGCCACACTGCGGAATCATTGCCGGAAGACACAGTCACCGAAGCCCGCTCGGGTCATGTGATTTTGTTCAACTACCGCTCTCATCTGGCCAAGCGAATACTCAGCACCTTGGTCGAATCCAAAACCATCTGCGTGGTGGTCGACACCCGACGAGAAGTGGTTCTTGACCTGCGAAAAAAGGGTTATGTTGCCGTTTCAGGCGAACTCACAGACCCGACCACACTGGTGCAAGCCCATGTGGTCCACGCCAAAGCGCTGATCCTGCCTCACATGGACCTCAGCGACATCACGCCGATTTGCAATCATGCGCGGATGCTGAACCCGGACATTCAAATTTTGGTTGAAGCGGAATCCAGCGAAGAAAAATCCAGAATTTCGGAATTGAATGTGACTGAAATTTATTTGGGCGAAGATTTAATTTTGGGCGCGATTGTAGAAAAGCTCGCCAGGTCGTCGGTTGGGCACGGTGGGCATTGAGTTTGCTGAGACTGTCCGGCCGCGCTGCAGGTGAATTGCTTGCATGACCAGTCCAACGTACCCGGCTCCCGCGCTGAGAATGAGTGGCTCGCTTGACCCGCCCGACATGCCCGGCCCCCGCGCTTAATGCCACTTGTTCCCCGGCGCCTATGCAGGCTTAGATTAGTCGGTGCAGATGTGTTTTGTCGCCGGGCGTGGCATTTTAAATCGCGCTGGTGGCTCGGTCATATCGGACAGGTCTGCAGCTGCGATATGCCGATGTTGATGCCGATGCCGATGTTGATGCCGATGCCGATGCCGATGCCGATGCCGATGCCGATGCCGATGCCGATGCCGATGCCGATGCCGATGCCGATGCCGATGCCGATGCCGATGCCGATGCCGATGCCGATGCCGATGCCGATGCCGATGCCGCCAGCATTGTCACCGCCCCAAGCTGCCGCGCAAGCGCAATCAGACAGAACTGGATAAGCGCTTATTGTTAGCCCAGTCAGGACGCGCCGGGCGACAAAACACATCTATAACGATTAATCTAAAAACGCTGTGGAGCCCGGAAACAAGCGGCACCAAGCGTTCCGGTCTGTCGATTGTGATTGTGAGCAGCAAGAGCGAACGAGGTCTGTCGATTGCGATTGAAAAGGCAGCGAGAAGCGACAAAACACATCTGCAACGATCAATCTAAGCACGCTGTGGAGCCCGGAGAAAAGCGGCACCAAGCGTTCCGGTCTGTCGATTGTGGTTGTGAGCAGCAAAAGCGAACGATGTTCTGTCGATTGCGCTTAAAAAGGCAGCAACGTGTCGCAGAAACGCGGCATCAAGCCCCCCGCCCCGCCACCGGCTTGCGAATCAAAGCCCTCGGGTTCAAACCCAACGCCCACAAGGTGGCAAAATACACCACCCCGCACACCGCAATCACGCCAAGCACCGCAGCAATCCTCAACAGGGGCTCTGCAGCCATTGCAATCCAGTCAAACTGCAGGTTCATGCCAAACAAGGCAGCAGCCATCAACAAAGACGCCACCGCAATTTTAAGCAAATAAGGCAGCCAGCCCGCACCCGGCTGGTACATACCTCGCCGCCTCAACCCCCAGTACAACACAGCCGCATTCAAGGTTGCACCCAAGCCCACCGACAAGGGAAGCCCAACATGCCCCAGTACAGGCACAAACACCAGGTTCATCAATTGAGTTGCGATTACCACACCGATACCAATTTTCACGGGTGTGCGAATGTCTTGCTTGGCATAAAAGCCGGGGGCAAGCACCTTCACCAACACCAAACCTGCCAAACCCACGCTGTAAGCAACAACGGCATGGCTGGTCATTTGCACATCCATGGCGTCGAATTTGCCGTAATGAAACAAAATGGCCACCATGGCCTCACTGAACAAGCCCAAGCCAATCGCAGCAGGCACCACAAGCACAAAGGTCAGGCGAAGCCCCCAATCCATCAACACGGAGTATTCTTTCTGGTCACGCCCAGCCGCTGCAGACAAGGAGGGCAATAACACCGTGCCCAGCGCCACGCCCAACAATGCGGTGGGGAACTCCATCAATCGGTCGCCGAACGAGATCCATGACACGCTGCCTTTTTCCAAATGCGAAGCAATGTTGGTGTTGATGATCAAACTGATTTGTGCGACTGACACCGCAAGGCTGGCCGGAATCATGTTTTTGAGAATGCGCTTGACCTGCTCGTCCGCGATGGCCTGTTTAAGACGCCCGAACCCAGCAAAGGGGTTTAACCAAGCCCCCGTACGCCACAGGCCAATCCATAGCAAGGCCATTTGAAGCACGCCACCCACAATGACCGCAGCGGCCATTGCATGAACCGCCGTTTCAAAGTACGGCACGAAAAACAGTGCACCCAAAATGAAGCTGATGTTCAGCAATACCGGTGCAAAAGCTGGAAGCGAGAATTGTCGGAAGGTGTTCAACAACCCTGACGCCATTGCCACCATAGAAATTAAAAGTATGTAGGGAAACATCCACTGAGTAAGCTGCACCGTCAAATTAAACTGCGCTGAACCCGGCTGCAAACCGCTGGCCATGCCCCAAACCACCCAGCTTGACCCGGCAACACCCAGCACGGTTAACAAAGCCACTATCAAAAACAAAAGCGAACAAACCCTTCGAGCCAACTCGATGGAAGCACCCCTACCCTGCTGCGAATCGACCTGAGAGAGCACCGGAATAAAGGCTTGAGAGAAAGCACCCTCAGCAAAAAGTCGACGCAAAAGGTTGGGAATTCGAAAGGCGATAAAGAAGGCGTCCGACTCGGCCCCTGCTCCCAAAAGCCTTGCTGTGATTGTTTCTCGTACTAGGCCAGTGATACGCGACAGCATAGTCATCGAACTGACAGCGGCCGCAGACTTCAATAAATTCATGTTTTTATTGTTAAAGTAGATCGGTTTTGATACAATTTAGGGTTTCCGAATTCTATACCCTGGACTAAACGAACATGGCCAACACAGCACAAGCGCGTAAGCGCGCAAAACAAGCTGCTAAATTGAATGCACACAACTCAGCAATTCGCTCAGCAATGAGAACAGCTGTAAAGAAAGTGCGTGCTGCAGTTGAAGCAGGCGACAAAACAGCGGCAGAAGCAGTTTATCGCGAAACTACAGCTATTTTGGATCGCGTAGCGGACAAAAAGATCATTCACAAAAACAAAGCTTCACGCAATAAGTCACGCTTGGCCGCTTTGGTCAAGGCCATGGCCTAATTGATTCAAAGGCATCATTGCCAAGTTTCACTGCTGGATAGCACCATCGGCCAGCACCACTGGCTAGCACTACAGGTTAATGTAAGGTTAGTGAAAACTTAGTGAAAACTTAGTGAAGAAATTGCATACGGTCACCTCGGTGGCCGTTTTGCATTTTTGGTCTTGCATTGTTGTAGTTCAACTTTTTTGAACGAGCCGTTCAAACTCAATTCACAATTTTTACCGTTTCTGTTGATACACTGGGCTATTCTTCGACAACCAAAGAGCACCTCAGATGACGATGACAATTCAAAAAAACACACAAACCGCAAACCCAACAGCAGCCACTGCAAAGTTTTTGAGTGCGTCCATTGGCGTTTTTCTTTTGGCAGCAGGCCTGTACGCGGGCTCATCCCAGGCGGCTGATTACACGATCGACCCTTCCCACACCTACCCTGCCTTTGAGGCGGATCATTTGGGTGGCGTGTCCAAGTGGCGCGGAAAAATCAACAAAATCGATGGCACTTTGTCTTTTGACAAAGCCGCAAAAACTGGCAAGGTGGACGTAACCATGCAAATGGCTACCATCGACTTTGGCTTTGAAAAAATGAATGAGCATGCAATTGGCCCAGATATTTTCGACACGCAAATGTTCCCCACTGCGCAATTTGTAAGCGACTCTTTTGTGTTTAAGGGCGACAAGTTGGTGTCTGTGCCAGGCAAATTGACTCTGAAAGGCGTGACCAAGCCAGTCACATTGAAAGTCAACGAATTCAAGTGCACGATGCACCCGTTTGCCAAGCGTGAAGTGTGCGGCGCTGATGCAGAGGCTGTGATCAACCGTGCTGACTTCGGTGTGGATTATGGTGTAAAAATGGGATTCAAACCGGAAGTTAAATTGTTGATCTCGATTGAAGCGATCAAAAACCCGTCATAAACAAAGTTCAACCTCACATGCCTTGGAGCACATCAAGCTTCAAGGCCTACACTTACAAATCATGCAGGTTTCAAGTGGGCGGCACATCCGGCAATAAGCAGGCATAAACAACCTGTAGATCATTGTCCCGCGCGAAGTTCAGCACGAAAGTCATTGCCATGGCTTCAATGTCCCTCAAACGCTCATCCACAACCACACATTTAACGCCGTCAATCTGGGTGGGCTTGCAATAGGGGCTGTATGCAATGTGACCATGCTGGGATCGACCGGCAGGTCGAAATTGGCTCATGACGCCACACAGGCGTTCTGCCCAATCCGATGGGCGGAAAACTTTACCATTGGAAGTTAAGCCCATGATAAACAATTCCTTGGGCTTGACCTTGTCGGTGTCAGCCATACTTTTACACTCCTGAGTCGGGCTCTTGCCTCGAAAAAGACCCTGCAACAGTTTCTGCTGCAGGCTCTGCGTAAGGCTGTATTAAGAATGTTGTAGTTTGAGGCAAATGGCTTACGCTTCACTGTCAAGACTGCTGCCTAAACCACAATTGGGCTTACAGCTTCTCGATTTTTGCGTAAGCAGAGTGATTGTGAATCGACTCAAAGTTTTCAGCTTCAACTGTGTAGGCACCCACTTCCGGCAGCTTGTTCAACACGATGGCCACGTCGCGCACCAAATCTTCAACAAACTTGGGGTTGTCGTATGCGCGCTCAGTGACATATTTCTCGTCCGGACGCTTGAGCAAACCAAACAATTCACATGAGGCTTGTTGTTCAATGGAGGAAATCAGCAGGCCGATGTCCAGGTCGTTGTCGACTCGCACATTGGCGGTGACATGCGAGCGCTGGTTGTGTGCGCCGTATTCAGATATTTTTTTGGAACAAGGGCACAGGCTGGTGACGGGCACCACAACGGTCATCCAAATTTCTTCGGAACCCTTTTTGGCATGCCCATCCAGCGTAATTTCATAATCCATCAAACTGGAAACACCACTGACTGGTGCAATTTTGGAGATGAAATACGGCAGCTTCATTTGCACGCGGCCTGAAGGGGCATCCAAGCGCTCCAGCATGTCGCGCAACATGGCGCGGAAGCTGGCGATGGTCAGCGCATGGCCTTGCATTTCCTCCAGCAAGGCGATAAAACGGGACATGTGCGTGCCCTTTTGCTCGGGCGGCAGGTAGACCGTCATTTCAAATTCGGCCACGGAGGGCATAGGCTTTTGGCCCTTCAACTCAATCAGCACTGGGTATTTAACAGACCGGATGCCCACGGATTGAATGGCGATGTGCCGATTGTCCACTGAGCTTTGTACATCAGGAATGGCCTGGGGGCTGGTAGACGAACTTGTTGGTCCCATACCCACGTCTCTTGAATTCATAACTTCCTCATTGGTTTGCAGCCCGACCTGCGGACAGGGATCGGACTACATTGGATTGGCCAGACAATTGCTCGCCAAAAAACTTCTGGATGGACTGCTGAATGCCTTCAGCGTCTAAACCCAGATTGTGCAGCAGGAGACTGGGGTCCCCATGGTCGATGAACTCATCCGGTAAACCCAAATGAAGCACAGCGCGACTGAAACCCGCGGAGGAAAGGCATTCGGACACGGCAGACCCTGCCCCGCCCATGATGCAACCCTCTTCCACGGTGACGAAATCATAATGTTGGGACGCCAAGCTTTTTATCAAGTCCGCGTCGATGGGTTTTACCCACCGCATGTCAAAAACTGGCATTCCGAGTGCTTTGCCCGCATCAATGGCTGGGTACACCATGGAGCCAAAAGCCAAGATGGCCACTTTGTGAACTGCAGGCTCGGTGGGCTCAAAACGCGCCACGGCTTTGCCAATCGGCAAAGTATCCAAAGACTCATCCGCCACAACGCCGGGGCCAACGCCACGTGGGTAGCGCACAGACGATGGCCCTTTGTGGTGGTAGGCGGTAGTCAGCAACTTGCGGCACTCGTCCTCATTGGACGGCGTGGCCAAAATCATATTGGGTATGCAGCGTAGGAAGGCAATGTCGTAATTGCCAGCGTGGGTTGCACCATCCGCACCGACCAAACCGGCCCGGTCCAACGCAAAGGTAACGTCCAAGTTTTGCAAGGCAACGTCGTGGATCAATTGATCGTACGCACGCTGCAAAAAGGTGGAGTAAATGGCAACCACTGGCTTTAAACCTTCGCAGGCAATACCGGCTGCAAAGGTAACTGCGTGTTGTTCGGCAATGCCCACATCAAAATAACGGGAAGGGAAGCGGCGCTCAAATTCCACCAAACCTGACCCTTCACGCATGGCGGGGGTAATGCCAATCAGCTTGCGATCGGCCTGGGCCATGTCGCACATCCATTTGCCGTACACCTGCGTGTAGGTGGGCTGTTTGGCTTTACCAGAGCTTTGAATGCCCACGGATGGGTCGAACTTGCCTGGGCCGTGGTACAGCACTGGGTCTTGTTCTGCCAGTTTGTAACCTGCGCCTTTTTTGGTAATGACGTGCAAAAAGATTGGGCCGTGCATGGTGCGCAGGTTTTGCAGCGTGGGCACCAGGGCATCCAAGTCATGCCCGTCAATGGGGCCGAAGTAGTTAAAGCCGAACTCTTCAAACATGGTGGCTGGGGTAACCATGCCTTTGACATGTTCCTCCAGGCGGTGAGCCAGTTCATACAAAGGGGGCGCTTTGCCAAATAAGCCTTTGCCCACTTCTTTGGCGGTGTTCATCACTCGGCCTGACATGAGTTTGGTCAGGTATTTGTTGAGCGCGCCCACAGGTGGGGAGATGGACATGTCGTTGTCATTCAAAATGACCAACAAATCGGCATCAGGCGTCACACCTGCATTGTTCATTGCTTCAAAAGCCATGCCAGCAGTCATTGCGCCATCACCAATCACGGCAATGTGCTTGCGATTCACGCCCAAATTGCGTGAAGCCACTGCCATGCCCAATGCAGCGGAGATAGAGGTGCTGGAATGCGCGGTGCCAAAGGAGTCAAACTCGGACTCTACCCGGCGTGGGAAACCTGAAATACCACCAAACTGGCGCAGACCGGACATACTGTCGCGACGGCCGGTCAAAATTTTGTGGGGGTAGGTTTGGTGGCCCACATCCCACACAATGCGGTCATGCGGGGTGTTGAACACATAGTGCAAAGCAATGGTCAGCTCAACCGTACCCAAATTCGACGACAAATGCCCGCCGGTGCGAGACACTTGCTGAAGCAGGTACTCACGAAGCTCGTTGGCCACTTTCGGCAGTTGAGTTTCACTCAATCGGCGCAAATCGGCAGGGCTGTCTATGTTGTGCAAATATTCGGTCATGACTTTCTTTTAGTAATCCATTCTGTCAGCAACACCAAATGGGAGCGAGACTCCTCATCGAAATGTTCGCAAGCCTGCAATGCTTGCTGCTCTAGCGTGTTCAGTAAATCCTTGGCTTTTTGCAAGCCCATCAAGCTCACCATGGTGGGTTTGTTGGACATCGCATCCTTGCCTGATGTTTTGCCTAAAACCTCACTGCTGGCCTCAACATCCAATATGTCGTCAATCACTTGATATGCCAAGCCCAAAGCCTTGGCAAATTGCTCTAAATTGGCTTTGGTGTCAACAAGGCCCTCTTTTGCACAATATGCCAAACGGACCGAGGCTGCAATCAAATCGCCAGTTTTACGGGCGTGCATGTGCGTCAACTCATCCACACTCATGCTTTTACCCACATGGGCCAAGTCAATGGCCTGGCCGTTCGCCATGCCTTGCGCGCCCGAGGCTTGCGCCAAAATTCGCACTTGTTCCAAACGCACCAAAGGCGGCAGCAAAGTGGACTCGGCAAGCCATTGAAACGCCGTGGTTTGCAAAGCATCACCCGCCAACAAGGCCATTGCCTCGCCATACTTCACGTGGCAGGTGGGTTTGCCACGGCGAAGTACATCGTTGTCCATGCTGGGCAGGTCGTCATGCACCAAGGAATAGGCATGTATTGCCTCTATGGCGCAGGCTGCATCAAACAAGACTTCAGGGTTTAGGCCCAAGGCCTTACCGGTTGCAAACATCAAGCTGGCCCGCAGGCGTTTGCCACCATCCAACAATCCATAGGACATGGCTGCGTGCAATTCGTTCGACACGCCTTGCAGGTTCTTCATTTTCAGCTCAAGCCAAGCCTCAAACTGCACGCGCAGTTGGCCTA
The DNA here is from genome assembly GCA_029866125.1 of Limnobacter sp. Taxonomy (GTDB): domain Bacteria; phylum Pseudomonadota; class Gammaproteobacteria; order Burkholderiales; family Burkholderiaceae_B; genus Limnobacter. The sequence goes on along the minus strand of JARWZZ010000012.1, from coordinate 106,301 downwards.
AGCTGGCAGAAGCATCTGGTGAAGCTTTCAACCCCCTTCCCCTTCGCTGTCCATGAGGCTTTGGTCAATTTTGGCGACTTCAGATTTAACGGCGGTCAAGCGGTCGCGGCAGTATTTAACCAGATATGCACCACGGCGATAGTCGGTCAGTAGTGTTTCCAAGCCGACATCGGGCCTGTCCATGCGGGCCACGAGTGATTCAAGTTCAGCCACGGCCGCTTCGAAGTGTTCGGGCTCAACTTGCTGAAAAATATCAGTTTGTTGAGAGGCTGTGGATTTTTTCTGCGCCATGTACGCTTTATCCTGCAAATTAGCAAAGACTGCTATTTTATCGCGACTTTGCAGTTCTGCGAAAAGTCTTTGTCGCGAACGATGCAGAGAGGGTACAATCCCGATTTGTCTTTCCCGTCAACCATTTAACCCGTGGGCGCTTCGTTTGCACCCCAGGGAGGCCACTGGCACCATGTCCGATTTGAGCACCGTTTCGAGTGTTAAGGAACCAAAGTCTCAACCCCACGTGTCCGTCTACTTCGACGAGACCGTGTTAAAGCAGGAAGTTCAACAACTTTACCGTGATGGCCCAGGTTATGCCGGCCACACTCTTTGGGTGCCTGAAAAAGGTGACTGGAGGTCGCTTCCGTGGGAATCTGATGGCCGGGTGCTTGTCAACAATGGTGACCGCATCGAGCTGCTGTCCAATGTGTGCCGCCACCGCCAAGCGGTGATGCTGAAGGGCAACGGTAACTCGGACAATATTGTGTGCCCTTTGCACCGATGGACTTACGATTTGAAGGGTGAGTTGTTGGGTGCCCCCCACTTCAAAGAGCAGCCTTGCACCCATTTACGGACTTATGACACGCAGAATTGGCGTGGACTGTTGTTCAATTCCAATCAAAATGTGCTGAATCAACTCCAAAACGTGCCGTTTATGGAGCAGATTGATTTCAGCGGTTTTATGCTGGACAGCATCAAAACCCAAACACTGAACTACAACTGGAAAACCTTTATTGAGGTGTACTTAGAGGACTACCATGTGGACCCCTTCCACCCCGGCTTGGGCCAGTTTGTGAATTGCTCTAACCTGCAATGGCATTATGGGGACAACTGGAGCGTGCAGTCGGTGGGCTTAAATGCCGGGCTGCGCCGCGCGGGCACGCCGGTCTACAAAAAATGGCATGAAGCGGTCACCAAGTTCAGCGACGGCAAAGAACCTGAATTTGGTGCAATTTGGTTTTGCATGTACCCCAACATCATGGTGGAGTGGTACCCGCATGTGCTGGTGGTGGCGAGTTTGCATCCGCTGGGGCCACAAAAGACCCTGATTTCAACCGAGTATTATTACCCGGAAGAAATTTGCCTGTTTGAACGTGAATTCATTGAAGCGGAACAAGCGGCTTATGATGAAACTGCGGTTGAGGATGATGAAATTGCCATCCGCATGGACGAAGGCCGCCGCATTTTGTTGAACCGTGGTGAAAACGATTCAGGCCCTTATCAAAGCCCGATGGAAGATGGCATGCAGCACTTTCACCGCTGGTACCACAAAGCGATGAAAGAAGGCCAAGCGATTCACATTTAATGCGCGTGGTGGTGCAAAATGCTGGCCAAATAAGCCACCAACACCACCCCGCCAGTGATGAACAAGAGCTGAGAAATACCTTCCTTGACTGCGCCCTTTTGTTGCATTTGAGGAATCAAGTCGGCCACCGCCACATACAGGAAGCTGGCTGAGGCCAGTACCAACGCGATTGGCAGCGCCTCTGGGAATTGAGCCAGCACGGTAAACCCCAACAGCGCGCCCAGCAAGGCCGCGCAACCCGCAAAGGCCATTAACCTTAAGGCTTTGGCGCGGGTAAAACCGGCGTTCAACAACACCAAAAAATCACCCGTTTGTTGCGGAATTTCATGCAGGGCAATCGAGATGGTTGTCAGCAAGCCCAATTTTTCATCGATTAGGAATGCGCTAGCAATCAGCCAGCCGTCTGCAAAGTTGTGGATGGAATCGCCGACCAGAATCAGCAAACCACCCTTGCCTGCTTCGTGTTTATCAAAGCCGTGGTGATGGTCATGGCCGTCATGCTCGTGGTGGTGACTGTGGCGCAACAGGGCAAACTTTTCCAACACAAAGAAAAACAACAAGCCGGCCAACAGCCATTTGAACAGGTGGTGGTGGTTCATGCCCCTGTCCAGCGCTTCGGGCAAAAGGTGCAACAAGGCGGTGCCCAGCAACACACCTGTGGATAGGCTGACCATGGGCCCAAGTGACCTGGACAGGCTTTTTGAGCCCAACCAAGCAGAGGCCAAAATAGCAACAGCAGTGCCCAAGCCAGAGGCCAGCAGAACGATAAACAAAGATGTATGCACCGTAAACCCGAGTCAGAAAAAAATGAGGCCCCTTACAGTGCGCGGGGCACCTGTATGTTAGAGCACGTTTTTGCTGCGTAAAAACTGAAGGGCTTGATTGTACGCCTCTTTGGCTGCGGTGGAATTGTAGGTGTTCCGATAATCCGCGTGAAAGCCGTGTTGTGCACCGGCAAACACTTCGATGCGGCTGTTTGCGGCGTTCGGGTTGGATTGGGCGGACTGCGCCAATTTGCTGCGCATTTGTTCAACCGTATCAAGCGGTATGCCTGTGTCCTCTGCACCATACAAACCCAATACAGGGGCTTTAAGTTCGCCCGCCAAGTCCACAGCCTGCTTGGGTGTCAGGGCATTTTTTGCACCGACCAGACGACCATACCAAGCCACACCTGCCTTCACTCGAGGCTGGTGTGCGGCGTAAAGCCAAGTGATGCGCCCGCCCCAGCAAAAACCAGTCACAGCCAAGCGGCCGGTGTCCGCGCCCTCACTGAAGGCATGGTCAACCAGCTTGTCCAAGTCTGCCATCACCTGTGCGTCATCCATTTTTGCAATCACGTTGCTCATAATTTCTGCAGCGGTGGAGTACTGGCCGGGGTCGGAATGGCGGAAGAATATTTCTGGCGCAATTGCATAGAAGCCAGCTTGAGCAAAGCGCCTGCAGACATCTTCAATGTAAGCATGTACGCCAAATATCTCAGGCACTACCAAAATGACGGGGCTGTTTTTTTTGTGTGCTGGGCGTGCGCGGTAGGCAAACATTTGATCGCCCCCCACATCCACCAACACTTGGCCCGCGTCCAAACCAGCAGACGACGTTTCAACAGTTTGAGAAAAAACGGGCTGGGCAGCGGCGGCATAGCCTGCAATAAAACCACCCACGGCGGCGCTTTTCAGCAAAGAGCGGCGGCTTAACTTGAGCTCGGACTCACCTGCCAAGGCGCTCAAGTCTTTGAGTTGGTCATCAAAATTGTGGGTCATAAATACCAAACCTTGTGGTGAATAAGCGACCCTCACAATACCAAAACGCAAGTGGATGGGCAAACGGCGGGTTTGAGCTAACCCCATAAAACATTAATTTTTTTGAACTTGACTACCTGTAAAACTCACATAAAAAGACTCGCAGCACAAGCTGCAACTGTGCTGCTTGCTTCGGGCCTCAAGAATGAGAATTACGAATTTTTACAATTCACTGCATAACTACAGCTTCAATGCGGCATCGCAAAAATCAGCGGTACCTGCGGCAGCGGAACGTTTGACTAAAGGGCTATCTACGGGGCTTAAAAACGCGGGCTTGTCGCTTGACGATGCAATCACACAAACCAGTGTGCATGCCCGCAACAGCAAGGCTTTGTCCATGTTGGGTGACAGCTTCAAGATAGCCGCCTTGCACATTAGCGAGTTTGTGCGTCCAAAATGCGAAAAGACGCATGGCGACTTTTTGATTCAAAAAACCGGGAAAGACACTTTGAGCACTTTCCAAGTTGAAGAAGAGACTGACGAAGAGGGCAATGTTTCGTTTAAGGCCATTGATGAAGAGTCCAAAAAAGTTATTGCTGAAAGTGACTCCATCGAAAATTTGCGAGAAAGTCTGAACCGGAAATTAGCTGACCAGCTGGTGAAGACAAACGCGCTTGAAGAACTCGGTGAATTAATTAAATACCACACCGACTGGGACGGATTTAAGGAAATGAGCCCCTTGGGCAAAGTCACTGAGTTTTTTACAAGCGAGGATGAGTCGAGTTACATTTACGTGCAACGAATCGATGAGGACACACTTTTCCCGGTACTGATTGAACTAGACAGTGGAGCAGACGAAGCGGAAAGTTTGACGGCTTTCGAACTTCGGGGTTCAGAAAAAATTGAGCTACCAGAGGTAAAAACTCCCAAGCATATCGAAGTATTGATGAATAGAAAGTTTGCCGAGTCACTGGTGGAGGAGCCCACTTTGTTGGACCAGTTGCGTGTGGGTGATTTTTTGGATTCGGCCCCAGCGCCTTCAAGACCAAACTTCATGATCTTTAAGAAGGGAGACAACAAATTTGATGTGTTGCGCTTTCAACAGGGCCAAAACGAGAGTGGTCGCCCAAGAAAACATGCTGTGGATGTCCAATCGGAACAAATAGTTGCGACGAGTACAGTGAGGGCGTCCACTAGTCGGTTTGTAGAAGAGATCAACAAGAAATTCTTCCCCAAGTACCACACGCGCATGCCGATATTTGTGGACACCAAGCCGTCAAAAAACATACCTCTCACATTTTCATATTTAACGCATGTGGCGAATCTGAATACAGGGAAAGACGCACTGCCTTATCGCATGACTTCAGAGCTTGATACATACGGGGGCATTATTTCCCCTGAAAACGAAGCCAGAAAAAATGGAAATGCATCGGAAATATATGGCGGGGAGTTTGCTGATATTGAAAGCAAACTGATTGAAAAAGCGATGGCCAAATGCACACCCGGCACGGCACTTTTTACCAGCATGGAGAAGCTGAAAAACCAGTTAAGTGATTTTTCAAGAAATGCAGTGGAGTTCGACTTTTCGATCAAACTTAAAAAAAGTGCTGAAATTAAAAAGACGACAGAAGCGCTGTTTGGCAGAATCAAGCAGTCAAACCATTTTGCCATGCCTCTGGTTTTCTATGCGCCGAGGGGTGACACAGGTATGTCACATGTGACAGCCATTGCATTTACAAAAAATCCAGATGGCACTTTTGACATTGAATTCATGAACCGGGGTTATGGTGTGAACCAATTTCATGACCGTTTACCTTCGCCAAAAGGGGGAGACAAATTCAATACGGTGAAGGTTTATCGGGGTATTGAAATGACCACGGAAAGCGACCGCCCCGGCGCCCTTCATTTCGATACTTTTTTAGAGATGATAGAGTACGCCAACGCAAATGTAACAACGTCCGAAAGTGAGGATGCGTCAGCCTTTGGGTTTGGTGAAAGCAGCGGCATTTTGCCCAACTTGGCTGGTTTTCATGGCCTGCTGGACTCGCTAGCCCAAAAACCAGAATCCAGCAGCTTGCCGTTAGAACTGATTCAACAAGCCCCCCAAAAAGATGCCAACTGCGGATATTCCAGCATACGCAGTTACATGCGCACCCTTGTACGTGACCAACAGTTGTTTGCCCAAATGGAATTCCTGAGCAAAACAGAACTTTCAAGCGCAGCCCAGCAGTTTATGAAAGACGCGGCACCTTTGGCCGCGAAAGACGCCAAGGTCAACGCGAACATCTCACTTTTGAAAAGCACGACGCTGCCCATCATTGAGCAAAAAATTGAACAAGCCATGGACCGGATTTTAAACTTTGCAATCCAATCCCCAGGCGGCAATCCCTACAATGAAATTACGGTTGCGGTCATCCAGAAAAAGCTGGAAACATTCGACGCGACTGGCATAAGTGTCGGCGGCTCATCGGTTGTTGTGGGCTCACCGGAAAGAACCCTGCTGTTTCACCGTGCCAGTGAGAACCGGATAATACCTGTTATGGTTGAGCAGCAAGCCACCGCAGGAGGACATCATCACATCGCCCGCGAGTTGACGAACAAAGGTACCCCTAAAATTCTGGCCCAAGGTATTTCGTTGGAAGATGTGAAGATGGAATTGAAAAACCGCGTGCGTTGGAACCGAGCGTAGAGCGCCAACGGTACCGAGCATCGGAACTCACCGGGGGTGCGAGTATGGAATACGTCGAAGCGCCACAGCCATACTCGAACTTCACAAACAAAGGGAAAGCAGCATTGCCAATATTTACAACACGCCTGAATGCAGAATGTGGATACAAAACCAACTTGAAGGGTTTTTGCAGCTGAATGACTAGGTTCAGAACACCAGCAGGGTAGTCACGATGGGTGTAGAAACACAAGCATGCCAAGGTTAGCCTAATCCAGTGGTAAACAATTTACATAACTGGACTAAAGGCGGGCCAAAATGCAACAACAACTAGCACAGCCACATACACAAATTGCTTGTAGCCCAGAGTGGCTTGCCCTACAGCAGCAGCTTGGCTTTTCTGTGGTGATGGGTACTCGAAGCATGGGCGACCTGCTGGTGCTCAGTGTGCCTAAACCCGATTCTGTGAATTTTCACATTGTGCAGTTTCCACTGTGCATGGGCATCGACATTCAAGGGGACCACCTTGCTGTGGCCTGCCAAACGGATGTTCGCCAATACCACGATATATTGGTGAACCCCAGCATCAACAGCCCAGTGTACAAAAAATGCTACTCGCCCAAGTCCATAAGTTTCACTGGCGACTTGGATATCCACGAAATGAAATACAACCACGCTGGCCAGCCCCTGTTTGCCGCCAGCAAGTACAGCTGCCTTGCCACCACCAGCACCACGCACAGCATGAAGCCGGTGTGGCAGCCCAAATTCATCAAGGAATTAAAACCCGTGGATGCCTGCCATCTAAACGGCCTGTGCATGGAAAACGGCGAGGCCAAGTATGTAACACTGTTTGCACCCACGAGCGAACCGAATGGCTGGCGCAATATGCCGTTTAACGCAGGTGCATTGTGGGCAGTGGAAGAACAGGAGGCAGTGTGCACAGGCCTTGTACAGCCCCACAGCCCACGCCTACACCATGGCGAATTGTATGTTCTAAATAGCGGTGCCGGCGAATTCGGCCTGGTTGATTTAAAAACAGGCAAGTACGAATGCATTGCGTTTGTTGGCGGCTATGGCCGGGGACTCAGCTTTATTGGCGATTACGCCGTGTTTGGTATTAGCAAACCGCGCCACAATGCCTACATTCAAAACTTCCCGCTGCATGACCGTTTGCGTGCCTTGGGTGAAATTGACCGTTGCCAATTGATTGCTGTTCATCTAAAAACAGGGGACGTGATGCGGGCAGTGACCTTTGAAGGTGCAGCACGCGAGTTGTTTGATACCGTGATTATTCCAGGCTGCAGGCATGCCGTGGTGATGGACCTTGACGAGGCTCAGCACCCGGACCTTGTTGTGCTAGAGGGAGTGGATGCTGTGGATTCAACAACCAAAAAAGATTGCGATGACGTCACTGCGGTTGACACTGCGGTTGACACTGCAGAAGACACTGCGGAGCAAGCCGAACAGAATTAGGCGAGCAGTTTCCATGGCCACCCTAATAAAGCCTGAAAGCCGTCAGCAGTTGATGGGCCATAAGCCAGGGGTGGTGTGGCTGACGGGTCTAAGCGGTGCGGGCAAATCGACCATTGCTTTTGAACTTGAGTTGCAACTTCACCTTACAGGTGTGCACACTTGTGTTTTAGATGGTGACAACCTACGCCATGGAATAAACGCGGACTTGGGCTTCACCCCGGCCGACCGTACGCGGAATGTGTTGCGCACGGCCCAAGTGGCACGCCTTATGGCGGACGCAGGTTTGCTGACGATTGTGGCCATGATTTCTCCTTTCAGCAAAGACCGACTTCATGCCCGCGAGTTACTGCTTCCCACCCCGTTTTTAGAAGTCCACGTGCAAGCACCCTTGGAGATGTGCGAAGCGCGCGACCCCAAAGGTCTTTACCAAAAAGCAAGGCAAGGGCTGCTACTCAACTTCACAGGCATTGGATCACCCTATGAAGCGCCAAGCAATCCGGATTTGTTGCTGAACACCAGCACCCAAAGTTTGCAGAACTGCATCGATCTCCTGATGAACAAACTCAAAGCCAGCGGCCTTATTCCATCACGCGATTAATGCGCCTCTTCCCAATTTTTGCCCACGCCACAACCCACTTCCAAGGGCACCCGAAGCTGCGCAACCGTGGTCATGATTCGGGGCACCTCTTTTTGAATCAATTCCAATTCAGCGGAAGGCACTTCAAAAATCACCTCATCATGCACTTGCATAATCATTTTGGTGTTCAGCTTTTCACGCTTTAACCAAGCGGACAATTCCACCATGGCCATTTTAATCAGGTCGGCTGATGTGCCTTGCATGGGGGCATTGATGGCGGCACGCTCAGCAGCAGCGCGGCGGGGGCCGTTGGGGCTTTTGATTTCGGGCAGCCACAGGCGGCGGCCAAACACGGTGCTGACATAGCCTTGCACTTTGGCTTGGGCGCGAATTTCTTCCATGTACTTGGCCACGCCCGGGTAGCGGGTGAAGTAACGGTCGATGTACATTTTGGCGGCATCGCGGGTAATGCCCAAGTTGGCTGCCAAGCCAAATGCGCTCATGCCGTAAATCAATCCAAAATTGATGACTTTGGCAGTGCGACGGTGGTCGCTGGTGACTTGATCCAACTCCACGCCAAAAATTTCGGAGGATGTGGCAGTATGAATATCTCGCCCTTCGTTGAAGGCGCGAATCAATGCCTCGTCACCTGAAATGTGCGCCATGATGCGCAATTCAATTTGAGAATAATCGGCTGACAACAACACATGGCCGGGGGCTGCAATAAACGCTTCGCGCACCCTTCTCCCTTCCGCTGTGCGCACAGGGATATTCTGCAAATTCGGATCGTTACTGGCCAAACGGCCGGTGACTGCCACCGCTTGCGCATAGTTGGTGTGCACCCGTCCTGTTTCCAAGTTGACCATGCGCGGAAGCTTGTCGGTGTAGGTGCTTTTGAGTTTGGCCAAACTGCGATGCTCCAGCAACTTGGCTGGCAAGGGGTAATCGTCAGCCAATTTGGTGAGCACTTCTTCGTCCGTCGAGGGGGTACCGCTGGCTGTTTTTTTGACCACAGGCAAGCCCAGTTTGCCGAACAACAATTCACCAATCTGCTTGGGCGAATTTAAATTGAAAGGGCCACCCGCCATTTCAAAGGCTTGCTCTTCAATGGTTTTAAGCTTGATTGCAATTTCTTCACTCTGCTTTTCAAGCATGCGGGGGTCAATCAAAACGCCCTGCCGCTCCACCTCAAATAGCACTTGGGTAAAAGGCAACTCCACCTTGTCATGCAGGTTTTTAAGCTCGGGCTCTGCTTCTAAAGCTTTGGAAAGTGCATGGTGCAAACGCAAGGTGACTTCGGAATCTTCAGCCGCATACTGGGTGGCGCGTTCTACAGGCACTTGGGCAAAGCCGATTTGAGATGCGCCTTTGCCTGCAACATCTTCATATTTAATGGTGTCGTGATTCAGCCAACGCAACGCCAATGCGTCCATGCCGTGGGTTTTGTGGGCTTCCAGAATGTAGGACTCCAGCATGGTGTCGGCCACCAAACCTTTCACCTCAATTCCGTGGTTCATCAACACATGCAAATCGTATTTGGCGTTTTGCGCAACCTTTTGGGCTTGCGGGTTGGCAAACCAGTCTTTCAGGGCTGCAAGCACTGTTTGTTCAGGTAACTGGGGGGCGGCGGTTAGGTCTTCATGCGCCAGCGGAATGTAGTAGCCCGTGCCCGGCTCGTCAGCAAAAGACAAACCGACCAACTTGGCCAGCATGGGCTCTAGTGAGGTGGTTTCCGTATCAAAGCTGACCACTCGGTTTTCCACAGCGGCGCGATTAAGCCGCTCAAGCAACTGGGCCAAAGCTTCAGGCGTGTTGATGCACACCGTCTTCAAGCTGCTGGCATTGGTGGTTGGCGTATCAAACAAATTGGCTGACGGAGTTGAGCTGGAGGCCTCGGCGGTTGTGGTTTCCCCCGCGAAATCCATTTCAGATTGACCCGTGGTGGACGCGGCTTTTTTTGTTGCAACACCAGCAGCGGCGGCGGCCGCAGGCTCCTCCTCCACACCACCCAAGGCGCGGAACCAAGTTTTAAACTCGAAGCGCTTAAACAGTTCTTTCAACTGGGCGGCATCTTCAGGGTAAGCATGCAGATGCTGTTGAATTGCGTCGCCATAAGGCAATTCGCAATCGGTTTTGATGGTCACCAAAAACTTGCCTTTGGGCAACCAGTCCAGCGTGGCGCGCAGGTTTTCACCCACTTTGCCGCCGATTTTGTCGGCATTGGCAACCAAGGCATCCAAGGTTTGGTATTCGCTTAGCCATTTGGCGGCGGTTTTTGGGCCTACTTTTTCAACACCGGGCACGTTGTCTACGGTGTCGCCCACCAGTGTCAGGTAATCAATAATTTGCTCGGGGTAAACGCCAAACTTTTCCAGCACCGCACCCCGGTCTGACACGGCATTTTTCATGGTGTCGACCAGTTTGATTTTGTCGGTCACCAACTGGGCCATGTCTTTATCACCAGTGGAAATCACCACTTCATCGAAGCCTTGCTCAATCGCGCGGCGCGCTAAAGTACCAATGACGTCGTCGGCCTCAATGCCATCTTCCATCAACACGGGCCACCCCAATGCCTTGGTGATCTCGTGTATTGGGGGGATTTGAGCCCGCAGGTCTTCTGGCATACTGGACCTGTTGGCTTTGTATTCGGGGAAAACATCGTCGCGAAAAGTTTTGCCCGGCGCATCGAACACGCACGCTATGCAAGCAGTGGTGACTTCGCTGCCCACATAGTCAGCGCGCAGGCGCCGCAACATGTTGACTACGCCGTAAATCGCACCAGTGGGCTCGCCCAAGCGGTTTCGAAGGTCAGGCATGGCATGGAAAGCCCGATACAAATAGCTGGATCCATCGACCAGGAGTAATCGTTTCATATGATGACCAAAAATAAAAATGTTCCCACCTTGCGCAACCTGCCCTCGCTGGAGCAGTCCACGGCTGTCAAAGCACGTGAGTCGTGGCATATCCTCGGAATTATGTCAGAGTTCATTGAGGCTGCCGAAAAGCTGTCCGCAATTCGGCCATCTGTGTCCATCTTCGGCAGTGCCCGCACCCCCTTAAACCACCCCTATTACACTTTGACAGAAGAACTGGCCAGAAAGCTGTCTGACGCAGGTTTTGCGGTCATCAGCGGTGGCGGCCCCGGCATTATGGAAGCGGCCAACAAAGGCGCGTTTGCGGGTGCCTCCCCAGCGGTGGGCTTAAATATTGAGCTGCCATGCGAGCAAAGTGGCAACCCCTACCAGAATATTTCACTGACTTTTAGGCACTTTTTCCCGCGCAAAGTGGCATTTGCCAAGTACGCCAGCGCCTATGTGGTGATGCCCGGCGGCTTTGGCACGCTGGATGAAATGTTTGAAGCGCTTACGCTAATCCAAACGGGCAAGGGCCGCAAAATGCCGATTGTGCTGGTGAACTCCAAATTTTGGGGCGGATTGGTCGACTGGCTACGAGTCCACTTGCTCAGCGAAGGCATGATCAGTGCCGAAGATTTGAATTTGTTCGTCGTGGCAGACACGGCGGACGAGGTGGTCAACATCATTTTCGACTTTTACGAAAAACGCACATTCGCCCCCAGCGAGAGCGAAACCGAGAAATTGCTGGATTTGTAGACGAAACCATCAAAGAACTGGGGCCACGGCAGGTTAAAATCAACCCAGCGTTTGTAATGCACACGCTTTTTGTCTAACCCTGCTGGATCCCAATTCAAGATGGCTGTTTTTACCCGCATTACGCATGAAGAACTGCGGCATTGGCTTGAAGGCCGTGCTTGCGGGCAACTGCTGTCCTACGAGGGTATTGCCTCGGGCATTGAAAACACCAACTACTTTGTAACCACCAGCACCGGGCGTTACGTGCTCACCATTTTTGAAAAACTCAAAAATGAGGACCTGCCTTTTTACCTCGGTTTGATGCAGCATTTGGCGGGTAAAGGCTTGCCTGTGCCTGGCCCTATTGCAGGGAAAAAAGGCGAACTGTTCAACGATCTAAAGGGCAAACCTGCAACTTTGGTGAACTGCTTGGCCGGCAAATCCATGGACGTGCCCTGCGCAGAGCAATGCCGTGAAATAGGCGAGTTTTCAGCCAAGGCCCACCATGCTGTGGTGGACTTTGCGGGCACCACACCCAACCCGCGCGGCTTGGCGTGGATTGCCCAAGCAGCCGATGCACTCAAACCCCACATGCCGGCTGACAAACTGGCTTTGCTGCTGGACGAAGTGGCACATCAACAGGAAGTGGCCCAGTCAGAGGCTTATTTGACACTGGGCCGGGGTGCCGTACATGCCGACCTGTTTCGCGACAACGCGTTGATGCAAGGCGAGCATTTGGGCGGGGTCATCGACTTTTACTTTGCAGGCGTAGACACCTTTTTGTTTGACTTGGCAGTTACCGCCAATGATTGGTGCATTGAACATAGCACCGGTGAATTCAAGTTGGACCAGTTGCGCGGGATTGTGGATGGCTACAAACTCCACAAGCCATTTAGCGCAGCAGAGGTTTCTTTGTGGCAAGACATGCTGAGGGCCGCAGCGCTGCGCTTTTGGACGTCGCGCTTGTTCGATTTTTACATGCCCCGCGAGGCCGAAGTATTGAATGTGAAAGACCCCCTGCACTTTGAGAGAATCCTCTTGGCGCGCAGGGCAGGCATCCCGTTCCAACTTAATTAAACTTTGCTTCAGGATTAAGCACGTGGCAACACACATACAAAGCCACCCCCCACGCGAGGGTTGGGAATGGTTGATGAAAGGCATTCAGCTTTTCAAAAAAAAGCCGGGTGAGATGTTTTTGTTAGGCAACAGCTACTTGTTTGTGGTGTTGCTTTTCTCGTTGTTGATTCCGCACTTGGGGCCGGTGTTGGTTACGCTGGTTACCCCGGGTTTGGGCGCGGGTATTTTTATTGCAGGCAAAGTGGCCTTGAGCGGCTTGCGTGCAACGCCTGTGCTTCTGTTTGCAGGCTTTTTACAAAACGACAAAAAACACCTTCAGCCTTTGCTGGTTCTGGGTGCCATGTACTCAGTTTGTTTTGCGCTGATTAAGCTGGTTGCCTTTTTGGCCTTGGGGGCTGAACCCACGCAAGCCCTTACACCTGCCGACATTGAGGCTGGCAAAATACCCGAAGAAGCGATGGAATACATGATTGCGTACAGCGCAATCGCGGGTGTTCTATCCGTACCCGTTTTGTTGTGTTTTTGGTTTGCACCAGCTTTGATTGTTTGGCATGACATGTCTGCCCCCAAAGCTTTGTTTGCCAGTGCGGTTGCCAGCTGGAGAAACAAAGGCGCATTCATCATTTATGGAATGGGTTGGTTGATGATTAGCCTCAGCTTTTCGGCTTTTATTATGTTTGTACTGGGCGCAATCGGTATCCCAGCGAGCATATTGGGCGCACTTAATTTGATGACCGTGGCTGTAGTCATGGCTGTGTCGTTGTGCAGTTTTTACCCAAGCTATCAAGCGGTGTTTGAGGCGGATGTGGTGGCTTGAACAGCAGTGAAAGCGCTGTCGGGCTGAACCGGATGAGCGATTTAAGGGGCTGCGCCGGGCGACAGAACACATCTGCAACGATCCATCCGAGCACGCTGTGGAGCCCGGATACAAGCGGCACCAAGCGAACCGGTCAGCCAGAAGCGCTTGTGCTGCCACTCAATTAGCAACTGGGGAAACTGCGACTCAAACCTTTTCAAGCTTCGCCAAACTCACCATCAACCACTTCATACCCTGCTTTCCAAAGTTGATTTGCACCCGCAGCTCATCGCCCTCGCCTTCGTAAGCCACAACCACCCCGCTGCCAAAGCGGGCATGGGCAACCCCAGTGCCAATTGGGTATGGGCGCGGCGTGGTTTTCTTGCCGCCATAGCCACCGCCATTGCCGCTAAAACCTGCATTGCTGCCCCAATCGCCGGCACCGGCATTGTTCCAACCTTGGCTGGCCACATGGGCCCGCTTGGGCGTAAGCCATTTGATCACTTCTTCAGGCAGCTCATCCAAAAAGCGTGAACGCATGTGGTAACGGATTTGCCCGTGCAACATGCGCTGCTGCGCGTGGCTGATGAACAATTGCTCGCGGGCGCGGGTAATGGCCACATACATCAAACGGCGCTCTTCTTCCACCGCATCCACGGAAGCCCCGTCACCTGCCTGCATGGAATTGCCGATGCTGTTTTCATGCGGGAAAATGCCTTCCTCCAAACCCGTCACAAACACGCATTTAAACTCCAAGCCTTTGGCGGCATGTGCCGTCATCAGTTGCACTGCATCTTGCCCAGCGGCGGCCGCATTGTCGCCAGCTTCCAGCGAGGCATGCGACAAAAAGTCGTTCAGTGGGGATATCAGTTTTTCTTCATCCGTTTCGGTGGCGGGCTTGTCTTGGTAATAGCCTTCGGCGGCGGCGAATGATGCAGCCGCGTTCACCAATTCTTTCAAGTTTTCAATGCGGTCTTCGCCTTCACGGTCTTTCTGGAAGTGCTCAATTAAACCCGATGCTTCAATGACTTTGTCCACCAACTCGGCCAAGCCCAAACCGCGTACTTCAAACCGCATGCGCTCAATCAGCTCATTGAATTTTTGCAAGGAGGCGGCTGGGCGGCCTTCCATCAGGCGCACCCCACGGAACAAAGAGATGCCCTGCTGGGTGGCTAAATCTTGCAGCATTTCAATGCTGCGCGCACCAATGCCACGGGTTGGAAAGTTCACCACCCGGCTGAATGAATTGTCATCGTCCGCATTGTCCAGCAAACGCAAATAAGCCAAGGCGTGTTTAATTTCTGCACGCTCGAAAAACCTTAAACCGCCGTAAACACGATACGGAATGGCGGCATTGAAAAGCGCTTGTTCCAACACCCGGGATTGGGCATTGGAGCGATACAGCAAGGCGATGTCGCTACGGGAATATCCTTCCTCATTAATCAACTTTTTAATGCGGTCGATGATGAATGCCGCCTCGTCTTGGTCGCTCACTGCCTCATACACGCGCAGCGGCTCGCCCTCGCCTGCCTCTGTCCACAACTCTTTGCCCAAGCGGCCTTTGTTGTTGGCAATCAAATGGTTGGCTGCCTTCAACACGTTACCGACAGATCGGTAGTTTTGCTCCAGCTTGATGCGGTTTTGCACATCAAAGTCACGCTCAAACTGCGCCATATTGGCCACGCGTGCGCCACGGAAGGCGTAGATGGACTGGTCGTCATCACCCACCGCAAAAATGCAACCTTGGGGGCCGGAAAGGCGCTTGAGCCAATGGTATTGCAGGGTGTTGGTGTCTTGAAACTCGTCCACCAAAATGTATTTGAAGCGGCTTTGGTAATGCTCACGCAGCGCCGCGTTGGCACCCAGCAATTCAAAGGAGCGCAACAGCAATTCAGAAAAATCAACCACACCTTCACGCTGGCATTGGGCCTCGTACGCCTCGTACAAGCGCACCATCATGCGGTGGTATTCGTCGTGCGCTTCCACATCTTTGGGGCGCAAACCTTGCTCCTTGGCCGCACTGATGAAATACACCAATTGCTTGGGTGGGAATTTCTCAGTGTCAATATTCAACACCTTGAACATGCGCTTGATGGCGGACAGTTGATCTTGCGTGTCCAAAATTTGAAAGGCTTGCGGAAGGCCTGCATCTTTCCAATGCGCACGCAGCATTCGGTTGCACAAACCGTGAAAAGTGCCTACCCACATGGCCCGCGTGTTGATGGGCAGCATGGTGGAAATGCGATGCAGCATTTCCTTGGACGCTTTGTTGGTAAACGTCACCGCCAAAACACCGCCTGGCCCCACTTGCCCGGTTTGAATCAGCCATGCAATACGCGCAGTCAACACCTTGGTTTTTCCGCTGCCAGCCCCGGCCAGAATCAGGGCGGATTCACGCGGCAAAGTGACGGCCGCCAATTGTTCGGGGTTCAGGTTTTCGAGTAGGGACACAGAATTTGAGCTCAGAGGGATGATTTGCTGTTGATTTTAACAGTGTTTACCTTGACACCAATGGATCCCCGAGCGGTTGAAACCTTGAAACCCCGATATAATGGAAGATTGGCTCGAAAACGGGCCCACCTTAAGCACTCATTTTCCGAAAGCCATCCCATCATGTTTGACAAGTACTCCGCCCAGGACATCGAAAACCACATTCAAAGCGAATGGAAAGCCGGCGACGTGTATCGCGCTGAAGCCTTCGCCAAAGACGCGTCCGGCAAGGAAAAGCCCAAGTACTATTGCGTGTCCATGCTGCCCTACCCATCCGGTAAGCTGCACATGGGCCATGTGCGCAACTACACCATCAATGATGTGATGATCCGCCAAAAACGCATGAAAGGTTACAACACCTTGATGCCCATGGGCTGGGACGCTTTCGGTATGCCCGCAGAAAATGCTGCCATGGCCAACGGCAAACCTCCAGCCGCTTGGACGTACAGCAACATTGCGTACATGAAGAAACAAATGGAATCCATGGGCCTTGCCATCGACTGGTCCAAGGAAGTGGCCACCTGCAAGCCCGACTATTACAAATGGAACCAGTGGCTGTTCCTCAAAATGCTGGAAAAAGGCATCGTTTACAAAAAAACCGGCACCGTCAATTGGGACCCAATTGACCAAACCGTACTGGCCAACGAGCAAGTGATTGACGGCAAGGGCTGGCGGTCTGGCGCGGTGGTTGAAAAACGTGAAATCCCCATGTATTACATGGCCATCACCAGTTACGCCGATGCCCTTTTGGACGATTTGAAAGGCCTACAGTGGCCCGAGCGCGTCAAAATCATGCAGGAAAACTGGATTGGCAAATCCACCGGCGTGCGCTTTGCCTTCCCGCACAACATTGCTGGCGCGGATGGCAAGTTGGTCCAAGACGGCAAACTGTACGTATTTACCACCCGTGCCGACACGGTGATGGGTGTAACTTTCGCCGCCGTGGCGGCCGAGCACCCGCTGGCTGCACTGGCAGCCCAAACAAACCCTGCCCTACAAGCCTTTATCGCTGAATGCAAAGCCGGTGGCGTGGCCGAGGCCGACATGGCCACCATGGAAAAAAAGGGCATGGCCACCGGGCTGACCGTCACCCATCCAATTACAGGTGAAAGTGTGCCGGTTTGGGTTGGCAATTACGTGTTGATGAGCTACGGCGATGGCGCTGTGATGGGCGTGCCTGCGCATGACGAGCGTGATTTCGCATTTGCCCTGAAGTACGGCATTGCGATCAAACAAGTGATTGATGTCAAAGGCCAAACTTTCGACAACACCCGTTGGCAAGATTGGTATGGCGACAAGCAAGAAGGCACTTGCATCCACTCCGACGTGCTAAACGGCATGAATTACGAAGCCGCCGTCAACAAGGTTGCCGAGCTAACCGCCGCCAAAGGCATAGGCGAAAAACGCATCCAGTACCGCCTGCGCGACTGGGGTATTTCACGTCAGCGTTACTGGGGCACCCCCATTCCGATCATTCACTGCGACACCTGCGGTGATGTGCCAGTACCCGAGCAAGATTTGCCCGTTGTGTTGCCTGAAGACTTGGTGCCGGACGGCAGCGGCAACCCACTGAACAAGAGTGCCTCATTCCTCAATTGCAGTTGCCCCAAGTGCGGCAAGCCTGCGCGTCGTGAAACCGACACCATGGACACCTTTGTGGACTCCAGCTGGTACTTCACACGCTATGTGTGCAACGACGCAAGCAGCAAAATGACCGACGAGCGCGCCGACTACTGGATGCCGATGGACCAGTACATTGGCGGCATTGAACACGCCATTTTGCATTTGTTGTATTCGCGCTTCTGGACCAAGGTGATGAACGACCTGGGCCTCGTCAAATTCCGCGAACCGGCCACCGCCCTGCTTACGCAAGGCATGGTGTTGAACGACACCTATTACACCGAAGAGCCCAACGGCAAGAAAAACTGGATTAACCCAGCCGATGTGTCTGTGGACTTTGATGACAAAGGCCGCCCCGTGGCTGCACGCCTGACGGCAGATGGCACGCCTGTGAACATCGGCGGTGTGGAAAAAATGTCCAAGTCCAAAAACAACGGCATTGACCCACAAGCGCAGATTGACCAATACGGCGCAGACACTGCCCGGCTGTTTACCATGTTTGCATCGCCGCCCGAGCAAAGCTTGGAATGGAGTGAGTCTGGTGTGGAAGGCGCGCACCGCTTTTTGCGCCGCTTGTACATGCTGGGTTTGAATCAAACAACCCATTTGAAGTCAGCCTTGGCTGCCGCACCCGCTGACCAAGCATCCAAAGGTTTATATGCCGCAGGTGCCAGCAAGCTCAGTAAAGCCAGCGCTGAGGTGCGCCGAGAAGTCAATGAAGTGCTCAAACAAGCCAACTTTGACTACGACCGCGCCCAGTACAACACCGTGGTGTCCGCAGGCATGAAAATGCTGAACACCTTGGAAACTTTTGCCGCCAAGTGTGAGGCTTCTGAAGACCACGCTGCGGACTATGCGGTGCTCGCCGAAGGCTTGGGCATTTTGCTGCGCGTGCTGTACCCCATCGTGCCACACGTCACGTCCTATTTGTGGGCAGAGCTGGGTTACGCCAAAGCCCAGGGCCCGTTGCTGGATGCCTCATGGCCTGAAGTAGACGAGTCGGCCCTGGTTCGCACTGAAATCACTTACATGGTCCAAGTCAACGGCAAATTGCGCGGCAAAATTGAAGTGGCTGCCGATGCAGACAAAGCCAGCATTGAGGCCCGCGCCTTGGCAGATGAAACTGTGCAAAAATTCACCGAAGGCAACACGCCCAAGAAAGTGATTATCGTGCCCGGCAAACTGGTCAATATTGTTGTTTAATGTGAATCAATGCGGATAAAACTGAATGATCGCGAAGGAAACCCCATGATTCAAAAAGCCCAAGCCTTTGCTTACAAAGCAAATTTAAGCAACTTGCTTAAGCCATTGACCTTGGTTTTTCTGAGTCTGGTCCTTGCCTCCTGCGGCTTTCAGTTGCGGGGGCAGTTTAATTTTGGGTTTGACACTTTGAATCGGCGCGGTATGGACAACACCGACATGTCCCGCACGATGGACATGCAGCTTGAAATCAATCAGCTCAAAGTCAACACCAATAAAAACGCACCCATCACACTGGATTTGCTGGGTGAGCGCCGCGACCGCGACATCGTCACCTTCAGCGCCACGGGCCGCGCCCGTGAGGTTCGCATTATTTATTCACTGAAGTTTCAAGTGCGTGACCGCAACGGTGATTACCTGATCGCCCCCACCGAGCTTAGCCAGCGCCGTGAACTCACCTACAACGACAACCAAATCCTAGGCAAAGAGGCCGAAGAAATTCAGTTGTACCAAGAAATGCAAAAAGACATTGCACGCCTGATCTTGACGCGCTTAAGTGCCATCAGTATGTCCTCGGCAACACCTGCAGCCACACCTGCAGCGCAACCGGCTTCTGGCCCCGCTTCAAAGCCAGCACCCGCCGCTGGTGAAACCACCAGACGCCGCATCACCATTCAATAGATCAAACAAGTCAGGTGGGTAAAACTGTTTCACTCGAAAACTGGTTGAATTCGCAGGCCCAAGAGCCTGTACCACCACTGCTGTGCATATTGAGCGACGAGCCCCTATTCCAAACCCAAGCGGCCGACCTGTACCGCAGCAAAGCAAGGGCACAAAAAAACTGCTTACGCCAAGTCATTGATGTGGATAAAACCTTCAATGACAGCCACTTTTTGGGATTGTTCTCAGAAATGTCGCTGTTTGGTGATTTGTCCCTGATTGACTTGCGCATACCAAACCCAAAGCTCAGTAAAGAGGCAGCGGCTGCAATCGATCAAGTCTGCGATTGGATTAAAACTGGGCAAAGTGAACATTTGCTGCTGGTCACGGGTCCAAAGCTGAACAAAACCCAACAAGCCTCGGCGGGGTTCAACAAATTGTTAACCATCGGGACTGAAGTGGTATGCCCCGACATCCAAATCGGCAATATGCCCCAATGGATTGTAGGTGCGGGCCGCCGCTTGAACCTTAAAATTGACAACACCAGCGCCAAATGGCTGGCCGAGCGGACTGAAGGCAATTTACTGGCCGCCCACCAAACTTTGGAAAAACTGGCCGTGCAGCACGAAGGCACAGTCAACCTAGAGCAGATTCAGCAAGGCGTGTCAGACTCTGCCCGCTTTAATGTGTTTGAGCTGGGTCCGGCTTTGCTCAGTGGTGACAAAACGCGAATTATTAGAATGCTGGAAGGCTTGCATGCCGAAGGTGAAGCGCCCACACTGGTCCTCTGGGCCTTGATGGAAGACATTCGTGCTTTGCGCAACATCAAACATGCACTTCACAAAGGTATTTCTTTGGGTGAAGCATGCAAGCAAAATAGAATCTGGGGTCCGAGGCAAAACCTAATTGGCCCCGCGGAACGCAAACACACGATGGAAAGCCTTCAAACGCTGACCGATGTGTGTTTTCAAGCTGAAAAAACCATCAAAGGCCTGCGGGCTGGCGATGCGTGGACCCTGCTGGAAATGATAGGACTGGGCATTGCGGGCGTGCGCCCCTTGGCCACCATGGAATAAAGAACATGAGCATTGAACACACACTGATTGAAATTGGCAAAAAAGCGCGTGCAGCCTCTGCACTGATGGCCCGCGCCAACACCGACGCCAAAAACCGCGCACTGCGTGAAACCGCGCGCCTAATCCGCGACAATAAAGCTGCCCTGAAAGCCGCCAACCAAGCCGACTTGGACAAAGCCAAAACCAACGGTTTGGAACCGGCACTGCTGGACCGCTTGGCGCTGAGCGACTCTGCCATTGAAACCATGGCCGAAGGCTTGGAGCAAATTGCACAATTGCCCGACCCGATTGGCGAAATGACTGACTTCAAAAACCGCCCAAGCGGTATTCAAGTCGGCAAAATGCGCGTGCCTTTGGGCGTGATCGGCATCATTTACGAAAGCCGTCCCAATGTCACAGTGGACGCGGCTGGGTTGTGCATCAAATCCGGCAATGCAACTATTTTGCGTGGTGGGTCAGAGGCTTTTTTGTGCAATCAGGCTTTGGCCAAACTGGTGTCTCAAGGTTTGGAAGCCGCCTGTTTGCCCCAAGATGCTGTGCAAGTGATTGACACCACAGACCGTGCTGCAGTCGGCATGCTGATCACCATGCCCGAATACGTGGACGTGATCGTACCCCGTGGCGGCAAAGGCCTGATTGAGCGCATTTCCCGCGATGCCCGAGTGCCTGTGATCAAGCACCTCGACGGCGTGTGCCATGTGTTTATCGACGAATCGGCCGACATGGAAAAAGCCATTCCCATCGCCGACAACTCCAAAACCCACCGCTACGGCACCTGCAACACCATGGAAACCCTGCTGGTGCATCAAGCGGTAGCCAAACAAGTGTTGAATGAATTGGCCGTACGCTATGCCACCAAACAGGTTGAACTGCGCGGCTGCCCGCGCACCATGGCTTTGCTGCCAAGCGCCATTGCCGCCACTGAGGAAGATTGGTCAACCGAGTATTTGGCCCCGGTGCTGTCCATCAAAGTGGTAGACAACTTGGACCAAGCCATTGCGCACATCAATCAATACGGCTCGCACCACACCGACAGCATCGTGACCGAAAATCACAGCAACGGCATGCGCTTCATTCGTGAGGTGGATTCCGCCTCCGTGATGATCAACGCCTCCACCCGGTTTGCAGATGGATTCGAGTACGGCTTGGGTGCCGAAATTGGTATTTCAACCGACAAAATCCACGCCCGTGGGCCAGTCGGCCTAGAAGGTTTGACCAGCCAAAAGTATGTGGTGTTTGGTCACGGTGAAATTCGTAAATAGTTAATAAGGTGTAGCAGTCATGGGTTATTTGTGGGTTAAAGCGTTTCACATTGTGTTTATTGCAGCTTGGTTTGCAGGCTTGTTTTACTTGCCGCGCATCTTTGTCAATTTGGCCATGGAAACCAATGAGGCTGCACAAGCACGCCTGCTGCTGATGGCCAACAAGCTGTACAAGTTCATGACCCTATTGGCCATTCCCGCTTTGGTGCTGGGCTTTGTGCTGGTGGGTGTTTACAACATCGGCATTGGCCCGGGCAATGGCTGGTTGCATGCCAAAATTTTAGTAGTGCTACTGATAGTGGGTTACCACCACGGCTGTGGCCGCCTGTTGCGCAAATTTGAGAAAAAACTCAACACCAAGGGCCATGTGTTTTACCGCTGGTTCAATGAAGTACCCGTCATTTTGATGGTGATTGCAGTGGTGTTGGTCGTAGTGAAGCCGTTTTAACTGAGCTGATTAAAATAAGTTCGTTCCATTTTTTATAAAGAGTAAAGCCATGCCTGATGACCGCCGCAACGAATACCGTGGCAAAAACCCGCGCACAAGGGCCACGCCACAGCGGGATTCTCAGGCAGGTCCTGGCTCCTCGGGTCCGCGTACCTATGCCCGCACAAGCCAGTACGACGAAATGCCCGCCAAGCCACTTCCACCGCCTGAAGTGCGCTCCACAGCACGTCAGCAAATGTATGACTGCTTTGCCAGCTGCCCCAAAGGTTTGGAAGATTTGTTGTTCGAAGAGTTGCAAGGCTTGGGTGCGATGGACATGCACAAAGCCTCCGGAGGCTGCAGCTTCAAAGCGGGCTGGCCCCTTGCAACCCGCATTACGTACTGGACACGTTTTGCAGGCCGCATCGGCTTGCGTGTGGCGCATGGCCCCTGCCACAACGAAGAAGATTTGTACCGCTTGGGCCTTACTGTGGACTGGTGGAATTGGTTTGGCCTGACCCAAACATTCCGTGTGGATTTGACCACACTGGGCGCCAACTTTCAAAATCCGCGATTCGCCCAATTGCGCCTGAAAGACGCAGTGTGCGACGGGTTTATGAACAAGCTGGAACAGCGGCCAGACATCAGCGTACCCGAACCCGATGTCCGTATTTTTGCAGCAGCCACCCCAACCGAAGCCTCCATTTACATGGACTTGGCCGGTGAAAACCTATTCAAACGCGGCTGGCGCATTGAAAAAGGCGAAGCCCCGCTGAAAGAAAACTTGGCAGCAGGCATTTGGGCCATGGCCCGCAGAAGCCCGGCGGCGCAAGGCATCGATCAGTTTTTAGACCCCTTCTGCGGAAGCGGCACCATTGTGATTGAAGCACTCAGCGTGTTGTGCGACCGCGCACCCGGCCTTGACCGCCCGTTCTCATTTGAAAAACTAAAACCTTACGATGAAGCCTTGGGCAAAGCCCTGCAAAACGATGCAAACCTGCGCTTCAATGCCGGTTTGGACCGGGCATTGAACGAGCAACATTTCACTTGGCATGGCTCTGACATTACCCAATTGCTGGTCGACATTGCCAAAGAAAATTTGTGCCGTGCAGGCTTTGAAGAACTTCTGGAAGCTGGCGTTGTAAATTTCAGCCAGCGCGATGCGCTCACCACGGAACCATGGGCCGAGCAAGGCTTGATCATCACCAACCCGCCTTACGGCGAGCGTGTCCGCGCCAAAGGTGCAGACATTCCTGACGAGGACGAAGCCTATCAGCGCCTGTTCAAAGAATATGGCGATGTGCTGAAAAAGAAATTCGCAGGCTGGACGGCATTCCTGCTGTCAGGTGATTTGGAAATTAAAAAAACCATCGGCCTTAGCCCCAAACGCAAAACACCGTTGTTTAATGGCGCGATTGAATGTCGTTTGTTTGAATTCCCGCTGGCCGCAGGCGTTTACCGCCCGCGTTCAACGGGAGAAGAAGCAGGACCAGCGGAAGCTGCGCAAAACTAACTTATTCAACCGTCACTGATTTGGCCAGGTTGCGTGGCTTGTCCACATCGGTGCCGCGCACCAGCGCGGTGTGGTAGGCCAGCAACTGAAGCGGAATCACATGCAATATCGGCGACAGCAAGCCATAGTGCTCGGGTAAGCGGATCACCTGTACCCCGTCTTCTGGGCTTATTCGGGAATCTGCATCTGCAAACACAAACAACTGACCGCCCCGCGCACGTACTTCCTGTAGGTTGGATTTAAGTTTGCCAATCAAATCGTCGTTGGGGGCAATCACCACCACAGGCATTTGCTCAGTCACCAGTGCCAACGGGCCATGTTTAAGCTCGCCAGCGGGGTAAGCCTCGGCGTGAATGTATGAAATTTCTTTCAACTTCAACGCACCCTCCAAAGCAATTGGATAATGCATGCCGCGCCCTAAAAACAAGGCATTGTTTTTACTTGCAAACTGGTCCGCCCAAGCAATAATTCTGGGCTCAAGCGCCAGTACTCTTAGGGCTGCATCAGGTAAGTTCTGCAGCTGTGCCATGTACCTTTGCTCCTGCTCTGCAGGCAGCATGCCACGCAGTTTTGCCAAGGTCAGAGTAAAAATAAAAAGTGCAACCAGTTGGGTGGTAAATGCTTTGGTGGAGGCCACTCCAATTTCAACACCAGCCCTTGTGATGTAAGCAAGTTCAGTTTCCCGCACCATGGCCGAAGTGGCCACATTGCAAATGGTCAGCGAATGCTTGTGGCCTACGTCCCGCGTGTGCTTCAAAGCCGCCAAGGTGTCTGCGGTTTCGCCAGATTGTGAAAGCACCAGCACCAAGCAATCGGGGTTGACCGCAGCTTTTCTGTACCGGTATTCGCTGGCCACTTCCACATTCACTGGTAGCCCAGTCAGGGCTTCGATCCAATATTTTGCGGCCATTCCCGCGTAGTAGCTGGTGCCGCACGCCAGTATTTGAATGGCATTGATGCTTCTAAAAACATCTGCAGCACCCGCGCCAAACAAGACAGGGTTTAAGTCTTCGCTACCTGCAATGGTGTCGGCCAATGCACGCGGTTGCTCAAAAATTTCCTTCTGCATGTAGTGCCTGTAAGGCGCCAACTCCACCGCGCCGGAATAAGCCTGTACGGTCTGCACGGCGCGGTCAACAAGGCCATCCTTTTTGTCATACACGTGGATGGTATGGGCCTGCAGGTCGACCACATCGCCTTCGTCCAAATAAATAATTTGGTCCGTGCTGCCTGCCAGTGCCATGGCGTCGGATGCCAAAAAGTTTTCGTTTTTACCTAGGCCAACAACCAGCGGGCAACCGCGACGGGCACCCACCACTCGCTCGGGTTCATCCCGGCACATCACCGCAATGGCATACGCACCGGTTAGGCGCTTGACTGCTTTTTGCACTGTGGACAACAAATCGCCATCGTGCAGGTGGTTAATCAAATGTGCGACTGCTTCGGTGTCGGTTTGTGACTCAAAGTGGTAGCCCAGCTGTTTAAGCTCCGCACCAATTTCGTCAAAATTTTCAATAATGCCGTTGTGCACCACTGCAATGCGGCGCTTGCCCTGCTTGTCTGCTGAAAAATGGGGGTGTGCATTGGCTGTAACAGGCAGGCCATGGGTGGCCCAACGGGTGTGGGCAATTGCAGCGCGGCCTTCAAAGCCGATGGTTTCAATTTGGGTTTGTAGCTCGGCCACTCTGGCCACACTTCGCGCTCTAAAAAGTCCGTTGTTGTCATGAACGGCCACTCCGCACGAGTCATACCCCCGGTATTCCAATCGACGAAGGCCCTCTAACATCAGGGGTACTAGGTTACGTTTGGCCACTCCACCCACAATTCCACACATTCCAAATCTCCCAGAAAAAGTGACACAGCTATCCAAAATAGCAAGTGGGATTGAACACTAAATACCGGAATTTGCATGTGCGCTAGCGAACAGATAGCCCAATCCGTCGTCACTAAGCTATGGGTTCTGAATGGAGAAACTGACATGCAAAAAATTCTTATCGTTTCCGGAACCCGACCAGAAATCATCAAGCTAGCACCTGTTTACCACGCACTTCGAGCCGCCACTTGGGCGGATGTGACCTGGTTGCATACCGGACAGCATGACGAAATGGCCCAACAAATTTTGAGTTGCTTTGACATTGCGCCGGACATTACGCTCACGCGTCTTGGGGCAAGCCTGCTGGACTTTGGTACCGGTTGCAGACTGCAGTTGGACAATGTCATGGCGCAACAGGATTGGGCACTGGTGATTGTTCAGGGCGATACAGAAAGCGCTTTTCAAGGCTCCTTGGCTGCTTTTTACAACCGCATTCCAGTCGCGCATGTTGAAGCCGGCTTGCGCACCTACAACTTGAATCGCCCCTTCCCTGAAGAAGGTTTGCGTCAAATGATCAGCCGTCTGACGCGCTTTCATTTTCCACCCACCCAGCGTGCGCGCGCCGCGTTGGAGGCTGAGGGAATCGCAGACAGCCAGATTTACCTCACAGGCAACACGGTCATTGATGCGCAACAATGGACTTGTGCAAATCGGGGCGTAAAACGCCGATCCAAAGGCCGAGGGCACCTTTTGGTCACAGCACACAGGCGTGAAAACTGGGGCCACGACATGGCTGAAATTTGCCACGCCATTGCCGACATTGCCGTGCAGCAGCCTGATTTACCCATCCTGTTCCCGGTTCACCTCAACCCCATGGTTCAAGGCCCGGTCACGTCCATCCTGAATAATATTCCCAATGTAACGCTGACCGACCCACTGGGCTACACCGAAATGCAGCAAGCGCTTGCAGATGCTTGGTTGGTGTTGACAGACTCTGGCGGTCTACAGGAAGAAGCACCCACTTTTGGCGTGCCCGTGCTTGTGCTGCGCGAAGAAACCGAACGCCCCGAAGCAGTGGATGCAGGCTGCGCAATTTTAATTGGCCCCACCCGCAAATCGATCGTGTCGGAAGTGGCGCGGCTAACCTCCGACTTGGACGCATTCAAAAAAATGGCACTGGCGGGCAACCCGTTTGGCGATGGCACAGCCTCAGAGCAAATTGTTCACGCCCTTGCACAGGGCTTAACACATGAGCTTGCATCACCCAGCCAATTACGTACCGCCGCAGTACAACCCGCATCAGCTTGATATTAAGGGAATGCAGCCATGCAAATACATTTTCATTTAGTTGCTGCAGCCGCTTGGCTTTTGGTGGGGCCAGTTGTGGCCCATGCCCAAAACACCATCAACGCCGCAGGATCACTAGCGCCAACCATTCCAATATCATTGGTGCCCACATTCAAAGACTACCCGGTTGGGGCTGTCATGGCATCGGTGCTCTTGTTGATTGTGGGTTTGATGGCGCTGTACGGCGCTCGACATTTCTTATTCACCCTGAACCGACTCGTCGGCAAACAGCGTCACCCGTATATTGATATTGCTGTCGCTCGCTGGCCGATGATTACCGTATTTATTGCCGCGCACAATGAGGAAAAGGTGATTGCAGGTTGCATCGAAGCGCTGCTCAACACCGACTACCCCATCGATCGATTAAAAATTATCCCTGTCAATGACCGCTCAAAAGACCGCACTGCGCAAATCATTGACAGCTACGTGGCTCGCTTCCCCACCTGCATTTCCCCTTTTCACCGCACCGAAGGCAAGGCCGGAAAATCTGCTGCGCTTAAAGATGCCTTGCGGTTTGCAGAAGGCGATATCGCCATTATTTTCGATGCGGATTACGTGCCTGGCCGCGGCTTGCTCAAGCAACTCGTAGCGCCGTTTTTTGACCCCGAGGTGGGTGCTGTCATGGGCCGAGTAGTGCCGGTTAACAACGGTGGAAACCTGCTCACCCGCATGCTTGATCTTGAACGCTCAGGAGGCTACCAAGTTGATCAACAAGCCCGCATGAACCTGAACCTGCTGCCGCAATATGGTGGCACCGTAGGCGGGGTCAGGCTTTCGGCGGTAAACGCGGTTGGTGGATGGCATGACGACACCCTTGCAGAAGACACGGACATCACCTTCCGGCTGATGTTCAGCGGTTGGAAAACAGTCTACAGCAACCGGTCAGAATGCTATGAGGAAGTGCCTGAGGAATGGAGTGTGCGCATCAAACAAGTGACGCGCTGGGCCAAAGGCCACAACCAGGTCATGGCCCGGTATTGGTGGAAGTTTGCCACCAGCCCCTACCTTACATTGTCGCAACGGCTGGACGGCTTGCTGCTGTTGTTTGTATTTTTGGTGCCGCTGCTTATGTTGGTGGGCTGGTGCCTTGCCCTGGGTTTGTACTTCCTCAACGCGGGCTCCATGCTGTCTCAGTTAATTCCCATTTTTGCGCTCATGATTTACGGCACGCTTGGCAACTTCGCAGCCTTCTTTGAAATTGTAGTGGCAGTTTTAATCGACGGTAACCGCAAGCGGCTACGCCTACTGCCCTTCAATTTGCTGGGGTTCTTCGTCAGTCTTTTCGCGATTTCAGGAGCAGTCTGGAGCTTGATGCTAGACAGCCTGCTTAAACGCGAAATGGTGTGGGACAAAACAATACGCTACCGAAACGAGGCCGCAAAATGATGCCAGGAACCTACCTTGATTATGTGTTGTTTGGCCTAACCTGCCTTGTTTTGCTGACTGCGCCTTTTCTCCCAGCCTTTCGGGAATGGCTTTACCCAAGCGACTTTACCGCCCTGCCCATTGCACCCAACTACAGCAGCGACATTGACCACTTTGCCAGTCGCCTGCAACGTGACGTGGCTGCAAAAATGGGTTTAGGCACACCCACCGGATACGAGGATTTTCAACTCCTAACCAACTGGACCGACAACATGGATTGGAGCAAAGTCAGCAAGCGGCTAATTTGCAAAAGCAGTATCGATTCAAAAAATCCAATTCGCAGCCGGCACCCGTTGTATGTGGAAGGGGATATTCGCAGCGGCGTCAACTCGGAATTTTCAGCACTTTATGCCACCGGGGACATCAATCTAGGCACAGAAAGCGAAGTCCTTGACTGGGCCCATGCTGACGGTACCTTGCGCCTGAAAAACAACAGCGTTGCGCTGCGGCGTGTGTCGGCAGGCGCAGCCATTGAGCTTGGCAACGAGGTGTGGTTTGAGCGCCTACATGCACCTGTTTTACTTTTTGGGCGCAACGACAACACGGCCTTGCAACGCGACCATGATGCTGTGGTCACCCTCCCCCAACAAATTGCTGGAAGCTACGCCGACCTGCCCAACGCACACCAACAAACACCCCAACTTTTTTTAATCCAAGGGGACTGCGCCTTACCCCCCGGGTATGTTTACACCGGTTCATTGGTGGTCACGGGCTTTCTAACAATTGGCGCGTCCACCACCGTGGTGGGCGACATCAAGGTCCGCAAAGGTTTAAGCATTGGCAATCGCGCCTCGGTTCAAGGTGCAATCACTTGCGAAAAAAGGGTTTACATGTTCAAAGACGCCCGCGCTTGGGGCCCACTCGTGTCTGAAAGCGACATCCTGATTGGCTCTGGCACAGTGATTGGCTTGGTCGACTTTCAAACCACTGTTTCTGCCCGCAACATCATTGTTGAAGAAGGTGCCATAGTGCACGGCACAGTGTGGGCACATGAAATTGGTATGGTGAAAGCCCCATGACGCGCCGATGGTATGTGTTACAAGGCCTGATGTGGGCCAGCCTGTTATTTATTTTACTCATGCAAATGAACACCGCAACGGCCACGGCAGCCAAAACCGCCAAGCTTGATCTAACAGGTTACATGGACGAGTCAGGTGCAATCTCTGTGCTGTACGAAGGCGACTCTGCCGACCCCTACTTTGCCATGCAGGCCTTGCTGCTTGCACGCGACAATGGTTTTAACATCGAGGCCGAGGCTGAACGATTCATCAATTGGCTGCTGCCACTGCAAAAACCAGACGGCACATTTGACCGCTTTTGTCGAAGCGACGGTGCACCGTGGGTGGCTTGCAAAACTGCAGATGCGGATGACTCCCTGCTGGCCATGTGGATGATGCTACTCGACACCCTACCGCAGCGTTTACAGTCCGACCTCAACTGGTCAAAAAGCTATGCAAGAAGCAAAGTATCGCTTGAGCATTTGTACCAACCTTCACGAGGCATTTACGTCGTCTCGCCGGTGTACCTGCATGGCCTGTTTATGGACAACCTGGAGGTGTGGGCACACAAAAAACAACTCACCACGCCTGAGGGAAAGCGCCAAGCCGACAGGCTGCAAAAAGCGATTAAAAACACATTTTGGGACCCAGTGAACAAACGGTTTTTGGTGTCCACCCAACTGGAACAACGGAGCGAAAAACCCGCGTTTTATCCCGATCATCTGGCGCAGATTTTCCCACTACTGGTTAATTTCCCTGTCTCTCCCCCCACTGCAAAAAACCATTACCGTGCGTGGATGAAAGCCCATCGCGACCAATGGTTGGAGCAAAGCCAAACCGATTACCCTTGGGGCCTTTTGGCAGTATTGGCCGTACGCCAAGGTGATAGAGACTCTGCCCGCTGCTGGATTCGCGAATCAGAACATTTAAGGCACACCCACCGCTGGGCCGTCACCGACGAAGTGTCCTATCAAATCGTATTGGCAGCCCGTCTTAAGCCAGCCACAAAGGACTTTTCCTGCTATGTACGCTAGCGTACATACCCCTTGAAGCAAACCCTTCACACTGGAGTTCTTATAATTCTAAGACACTCCTATGCATAACAAAAATATAGCACTGTACGCGGCTGGCGCTTTCCTGTTATTTGCGCAGTTCAGCGCAGCCCATGCACAGGTATCAAGCCAAGGTGAAGGGTTACCACTTCCGGCACAGCCTATGCCACTTGAAGCCCCTAGCAAACGCAGTTTGGAACTCAGCGCAGGTACGCAAAACCTGACTGCAGGGCTGGGCGATTGGGAAGAACTGACGCTGCGAGGCACATACGGCTTAGGCCAACACACCCTGCAAGGTGAGCTTTCACAAAATCGCAGATTTGACCAAAACGGAACATTCCTTGGAATCAGCGACACCTTCATCTTTGATGAAGATTGGTTTGGCCGTTTTTCAGTCGGCGCTGGCGATGGTGCTTTTTACCTGCCCCGCTACCGGGTGGACGCCTCATTTTCCCGCAAGTGGTTGGACCGCAAAAACTTGGTCACCACCTTCGGCTTGGGCTATTACGATGCACCGGACAATCACACCGACCGCAGCGTCAGCGCCTCAATGGCCTATTACTTTGAAGGCCCGTGGATTGTCGAAGGTGGCGTACGCATGAACAACAGCAGCCCGGGCTCTATCGATTCTCAGCAGCAGTTTGTTGCAGTCACTTACGGGCGCGACAAACAAGACTTGGTCACCGCCCGCTATGGCTACGGCGGTGAGGGTTACCTCTCCATCGCATCCGACACGCAACTCGTCAACTTTGACAGCAACGAAAGCAGCATCGTCTGGCGACATTGGTTCAACTCGCGCACCGGTTTCCTGCTGGGTGCCAATCACTACGACAACCCCGCTTACACACGGAGCGGTATCACTGTAGGCATATTTCACGACTTTTGATTGGGCGCCATCATGAACAAAACCACTTTTCTTTCCGACGAGTCGCGCGAATATGACCGCGGTTTTCATGCAGCATTTGCAGCGGTCAAGGAAGCCCGTACGCGACGCGTCAAAGTACGTCCGCACCGCTCCATCACCCCTCTTAAAGTCACGCCCTATTTACTTGTACAAGCACTTTCATTGCCAATCGCTTTCTGCGCCCTCATTTACTGGGGCAAGCCCATGCTGCTGGAATTTTGGCGCACCTGCATCCTGTTTTGGTCAGAGCGAATAGGCATGCCGTTCAGCCTTTCCACACAACTGAACGAGGCGGGCCAATACGCCCTGCAACTGAGCAGCCACAGCGATGGAAGCTTGGGCAATCCATTGCCCAGCGACTTCACTCTGGCAGTGACTGCCGCGCTTGTTTTGATTGGACTGGTTGTTTCACTGCGGATGAAAAAGGCAAGCCTACCCTTGAAGTACCCGTTACGGATTGTGTGCGTGGTGCAGCTGATTACCCTGATTTATTTTTGGGCAAGCCCTAACAGCTTTCCATACAGCATTGCCCGACACAGTGAAGAGTTAATGACCATTGGCTATGCAGTCATGCTGACTACACCGCTGATGTTGGCTGTGGGTTATTACATTCTTAACCAAAGCCTGTTTATGAAGGTGTTTTACACCGTGCTCATTCTGAGCTTTTTCGTGGTCATGGTTCCGCACCAAATTTTGGCCCAAGCCTTTATCATGCAGCACCTGTCAGTGCTGTTCATGCCGGTTTTGTACATCTGCATGGGTGCGGTTTTCGACGCTTTGGTTTTTGTGGCCCTGTATTCGTGGGTGGCCAGCAACGCGCCAGCCAATGCCACAGTTTGAAAACTACTCCGCCAACAACTTCTCAATGTCTGCAACCAAATCAGCGGGTTTGGTTGTGGGCGCATAGCGTTTGTACACCTCACCATTTTTGCGCACCAAAAACTTAGTGAAGTTCCACTTAATCGACTCGCTGCCCAAAATGCCTTTGGCTTCCGTCGTCAGGTATTTAAACAGAGGGTGTGCACCTGCCCCGTTCACATCCACCTTTTCTGAAATCGGGAAAGACACGCCGTAGTTCAGTTCGCAAAAACTCTCGATGTCCTGCGAACTACCTGGCTCTTGCGCACCAAACTGATTGCAGGGGAAGCCAATGACAGCCAAGCCCTGGCCCTCAAACCCTTCATGCAACTCTTGCAGACCCTCGTACTGACCCGTAAAGCCGCATTTGCTGGCCGTGTTCACAATCAACAACACCTTGTCCTTGTAATCTGCCAAATTCAAAGGCTTACCAGTCAGGGTTTGGGATGTAAAGTTGTAAATCGAATCAGACATGCGCGGCTCCGGTAGGTCATTACTGTCCGACCCATTGTAACCGCCTTGCCCACAATTACCGAGTGGGGAATCCCGTCAGATTGCGACATTTACACCCGCAAGGCGTTTCACAGCCCCGTTGTGTCAAATTGCGTCAAACTCTGGGCCCTCACAATTTTCTGTTAATGGCTTGGTTGGCCGCCTCCCGGGACACCATACCCGTCAGCAACAGCTTTTGAATCGACTGCTCCATGGTTTGCATGCCATGCTCCGCACCCGTTTGAATGGTTGACACCATTTGCGCCACCTTCCCCTCGCGAATCAGGTTTCGGATTGGCGGCGTGGCCATCATAATTTCATGCGCCGCCACACGCCCGCCATTGGGCCGTTTCAGTAAGGTTTGACACACCACCGCCCGCAAGGATTCAGACAACATCACCCGCACCATGTCCTTGTCCGCAGAGGGAAATGCGTCAATAATCCGGTCAATTGTTTTGGGGGCGGATGAGGTGTGCAGCGTGGCCAACACCAAGTGCCCGGTTTCAGCTGCAGTCAGCGCCAATTGAATGGTTTCCAAATCACGCATCTCACCGACCAAAATCACATCTGGGTCCTCACGCAAAGCCGAGCGCAAGGCCGCACCAAATGAATGGGTGTGCTCGCCCAACTCACGCTGGTTAATCACACAATTCAAAGGCTTGTGCACAAACTCAATTGGGTCTTCAATGGTCAAAATATGGGACCGCATGGTCAAATTCACCTCGTTCACCATCGCAGCCAAGGTGGTGCTTTTGCCCGACCCTGTTGGCCCAGTCACCAACACCAAACCATTGGGCAACTTCGACACTTCCTTAAATGCCTTGGGCGCAGCCAAATCCTCCAAGGACTTAACACGGCTGGGCACCACGCGAAACGCAGCCGACGCACCGCGTGATTGCATGAATGCGTTCACCCTAAACCGAGACACATCAGCCACCGCCATACTGAAATCCAGCTCATGGTCCTGCACAAACACATTGAACTGCGCTTGCGTCATCACGGTTTCTAGCAGGTGCAACACCTCCCGGTGGCTCACCACCTCTTCCTGCAATTTCTGCAAATCCCCGTCGATTCGCACCATCGGGGGCATCTCTGCCGACAAATGAAGATCAGATGCACCCTTCTCCACCGTCCAAGTAAGCAATTCAATCAACGTCATCTGGATATAATCTCCATAACATTCGATGCATAAGACCCGTTAATTAAGCAGGACCAACGTTTTGACTCCAAACAACCAAGTCAGCAGCCAAGTAAGCAGCTCAAGCTCAACCCAAGTTTCCGCCGCACTCTCCACTGAAGTGGCCACCCAACGGCTTGCAGCCATCGAGCAACGCATTCAACAAGCCTGCGACAAAGCGGGGCGCAATCGCGCCAGTGTGCACCTGCTGGCCGTCAGCAAAACATTCCCGCTGGAAGCAGTGCTCGACATGGCCGCAGCAGGACAAACCCGCTTTGGTGAAAATTACCTGCAAGAGTCCATCGACAAAATCACCCAGCTGGCGGCATCCCCCAATCAAGCTGGATTGCAAACCCCGCTGGAATGGCATTTCATCGGCCCCATTCAATCCAACAAAACCCGGCCAATCGCCGAGCATTTTGATTGGGTACACAGCGTGGATCGCCTTAAAATCGCGCAGCGATTGTCTGAGCAACGGCCCGATAGGCTAGGCCCCTTGAATGTGCTCATCCAAGTCAACACCTCTGGCGAGGACAGCAAGTCAGGCGTTCACCCTGCCGAGGTGGAAGCATTGGCCTTGGCTATACAACAACTGCCCCGCCTCCAACTGCGTGGTTTGATGACCATCCCATCCAACACCGACGACATGGTTAAACTGCGAGGCGAGTTTTTGTTGTGCGCGGACCTGCAAAAAAAACTGCAACTGGACACCCTTTCCATGGGCATGTCCTCCGACCTTGAACTGGCCATTGAATGCGGCTCCACCTGCGTGCGGGTGGGCACAGCGCTGTTCGGTCAGCGAACTTAGTTTCAGCCAACTTAATTTAAGCAAAATTGATTATCGACAACAGAGAAAGCACTATGAGAAAAACAGTATTCATCGGCGGCGGCAACATGGCCTTTGCCATACTTGGCGGGCTTCTGGAAGCAGGCAACCCAGTCAATCTGTTCCATGTCATTGAAATCAACCCCGACGCACAAAGCAAAATCACCAGTCTCGGTATTTCCTGCAGCGCTGAATTTCCGCAAGGCTTTGAAGCCGAACAAGTGCTGCTGGCGGTCAAACCCCAAAGCATGCAAACCGTTTTGGAAGCTCAAGCTTCCAATTTGAAGGGCGTGTTGTTGATCAGCATTGCGGCTGGTGTCAGCATCGCAAAATTAAGGGAATGGTCCGGCCAGGCTGATGCGCGTGTGGCCCGCACCATGCCCAACACACCCGCACTGGTTGGGCAAGGCATGACAGGCGTGTACTGCACCAGCAACTGCTCAGCCGACGACAAAGGCAGCGTGCTGTCGCTGTTCAAAGCGTGCGGGGAAACTGTGGAAGTACCGGATGAAGCCGCCATCAACGCCATCACCGCCATATCGGGCAGCGGCCCCGGCTATGTGTTTTTTATGATGGAAGCGTTGCAAAAAGCCGCGCAAAACTTAGGTTTTACCGAAGGCCAAGCCCGCACGCTGGTCGCTCAAACCTTCTTGGGGTCAGCGGAACTGGCCACTCAGTCGCCCGACAGTTTTGCAACCCTGCGGGAAAAAGTCACCTCCAAAGGCGGCACCACCTTTGCAGGCTTGGAGCAATACCGGGCTGGCGGTGTGGACGAAGCAATCATCAAAGCAGCACAAGCCGCGATGGCACGTGCGCTGGAGTTACAAGGTTAAAGATTTACCAAAGTTAACGCTTACTAAAGTCAACGCTTACCAAAATCACCTTTAACCCAATCAACTTTAACCCAAAACAAAACCTGCAAACACACTGGCACCCAGCCAGTTGTTGTGCAGGAATGCCTTGAAGCACAAGTCCCGGTCCCGGTCGCGGATCAAACCGAAGTGGTACAAAACAATACCCACTGCAATCCACCAAAACAACCAAAACCCGAAACCAAGCTGCAAATGTGAGGCCAAACACGCAATCAAACCCAAAGCCACTGCATAGCAAAGCATGATGCCCGCAATGTCAAAACGCCCCATGGTAATGGCCGAGGTGTTAATGCCAATTTTCAGGTCGTCTTCCTTGTCCACCAAGGCATATTCAGTGTCGTAGGCAATCGTCCAAAACACATTGGCAACAAACAGCACCCAAGCTTCCCAAGGCACCTCACCCCGAATGGCCACATACGCCATCGGTATGCCAAAACCAAAAGCCAAACCCAAATAGGCTTGAGGCATGGGGAAAAAACGCTTGGTAAACGGGTACGAGCCCGCTAAAAATGCAGCTGGTACACTCCACGCCACCACCTGCCAGCCCAAAGGCAGAGTAATCAGCAAAGCCACCAAAGCCAAGCCAGCCGCCAGCAACAGCGCCTCAGTGGACGAAATTCGCCCCGCAGTCAAAGGCCGGTCTTTGGTGCGGGCCACATGCTTGTCAAAATCACGGTCTGCAAAATCGTTGATTGCACAACCGGCAGACCGCATCAGCACCGTACCCAGCACAAATACCAACACAACAAGCAAAGGGGGAAACCCATCCGCCGCCAGCCACAGGCCCCACAAGGTAGGCCACAGCAGCAGCAAAATACCAATCGGCTTGTTCAGCCGCAGCAGCAAATAGTAATCATGTAGGCGTCGAGAGTTCATCCGCCAATTATCTCATTGCTTAACGCATCAACTGGGGCGAATCCACAAAAGTCACCCCATTCAACTTGCACTTCAGCACCGCATTTTTCAAAGCATCTACCGCCTCTTTGCGGGAAAAACTTTTGCGCCACACCAAGGCCACAGTACGTTCCGTGCCGCCCACCTCATGCAAAGGAATGTAATTGAGCAGTGAATCTTTGGGCACCGGGTTGGGTACCGAGCTTGAAGGCAACACCGTAATTCCAATCCCCGATGCCACCATGTGGCGAATCGTTTCCAAAGAGCTGCCCTCAAAAGTGCGCTGAATACCTTCGGAAGATTGAGAAAAGCGGGACAGCTCAGGGCAAAAGCCCAGCACTTGGTCACGGAAACAATGGCCCGAACCCAAAAGCAACATATTCTCGTCTTTTAACTCGTCCGACTCAATTCGCTCCCGCTTGGCCCAACGGTGCGCCTTGGGCACAGCCACTACAAAAGGCTCTTCATACAAAGGCTGAATCACAAAGCCAGAATCATTGAACGGCAAAGCCAAAATGGCCACATCAATTTCGCCCTGCTTCAACAATTCCAACAGGCGCACAGTCAGGTTTTCTTGAAGAATCAGCGGCATGGAAGGCACGCTGGCAATCATCTCCGACACCAGCCCCGGCAACAAATAAGGCCCAATCGTAAAAATAACACCAACCCGCAATGGGCCGTTCAGCGGGTTCATCCCCTGCTGGGCAATGCTCTTGATGGCTGACGCCTCTTCCAACACCCGCTGGGCTTGCACAATAATTCTTTCGCCCACAGCAGTCAGCGACACCTCGTTTGAACCCCGCTCAAACAGCGGCACATTCAACTCCTCTTCCAGCTTTTTAATCGCAACTGACAAAGTGGGTTGACTCACAAAACAGGCATCTGCAGCACGACCAAAATGCTTTTCTCGGGCCAAGGCCACAATGTATTTCAGTTCGGTTAAGGTCATATACAATTTCTATCAATGTTTGATCGTCGATGATTATTACAAAACACCCACCGAAGATCAATAAAGGAATAACGTCACACACCCCAATTCGCAAAAATGCTGTAGAAAACCCCAGTGCCAACAAGCAAGGAATCTATC
Organism: Limnobacter sp.; assembly: GCA_029866125.1. Lineage (GTDB taxonomy): Bacteria > Pseudomonadota > Gammaproteobacteria > Burkholderiales > Burkholderiaceae_B > Limnobacter. The sequence continues at coordinate 68,812 of JARWZZ010000012.1, read as the reverse complement.
CAGCATCCAGATCGGGTTATCATTTCGAAATCCCAATTATTTTGAATGTTCCAATCATGAGCAAAAAAGTCATATCCACCACCAAAGCCCCCGCAGCCATCGGCCCCTACAATCAGGCCATTCAGGTCGGCAATATGGTTTACACATCAGGTCAAATCGGACTTGTACCCTCCACTGGCGAATTGGTGGGTGCAGACACTGCAGCCCAAGCCCGTCAGGCCTTTGAAAACCTCAAAGCCGTTGCCGAAGAAGCAGGCGGTAGCCTTGCCAACGTGGTCAAGTTCACACTGTTCCTCACCGATTTGGGCGAATTCGCGCAGGTCAACGACATCATGAAAGAATACGTACCCCAGCCTTTCCCCGCCCGCTCCACCGTGGGCGTGGCCAGCCTGCCCAAAGGTGCACGCTTCGAGGTGGAAGCCATTCTGGTGGTGTAATTGCACAAAGGCCCCTACGCCGAGCTTGCCCCCCTGCCCGAAGGCATTCGGGACAAAATCGCACACCTGCTACTCAAGCCCACATGGATGGGCTTGGCCTTGCATTTGCCCTTGCGCTACGAAGACCGCGCAACACTAACCGCCATGGACGCCCTTACACCGGGCGACACAGTCAACATCACCGCAACCGTGGTGGGGCAAGAGCTTCAGCGCGGGCCACGCAAACAACTCAAAGTATGGGTCGAAGACGGCCACAGCCAACTGCTGCTGCGCTGGGTCAATGTGTACCCCGGCCTTGCAGAAAAAATGGCGGAAGGCACACGGCTCAAAGTGTCTGGCAAAATACGCCAAGGCTACGGCATGCTGGAGATTGTTCACCCCCAAGTCAAAATTGTTCCGCCTTGGGAAATTGAACGCCCTGCTTTGGCCACCGCAAGCCCTGATAGCAATCAAAAAGGCTCAGCCAATGAGCCTCTCAAAAATCAAGCATCAGCCATTCTTAGCAGCGAAGCCTCTCAACCTGTGTATCCCAGCACCGGCGACATCAAGCAAAGTGATTGGGCGCGTTGGGTCAAAAGCCTTCCCGCCGCCTGTTTTGAAGACACACTTGCACCCGCTGCCATAAAAAAAATGGGCTTCATGCCTTGGGGCGAAGCACTTCGCACCTTGCATGGCGAGGCACAGCCCAACGAGGTTTTTGACCTCAATGGCCGCACCCATCCCGCTTGGCAACGCATTAAATTTGATGAACTGCTGGCCCAGCAATTGTTGCTCAAACAATACCGAGCACACCGCAGCCTAGAGCGCGCGCCCGCCCTAAAAGTACGAGCAATAAGCGCTACTGTTGCAAAACAAAGCAAGACTTCAAACAGGCTATCTAACCCTCAGTTCCCATCACGCGAGCCCACACTGCGTGAGCGTTTTATCGACGCACTCGGGTTTCAACTCACTGGCGCACAAAACCGCGCCATCGCAGAAATTGCAGCCGACCTCGCCCAGCCCCACCCCATGCAACGCCTGCTACAAGGCGATGTGGGCAGTGGCAAAACCGTGGTTGCGGCCCTGTCATGCCTGATTGCTGTTGAAAACGGCATGCAAGCTGCCATACTTGCGCCCACTGAAGTATTGGCCGAGCAGCACTACTTCAAACTGGGCAAACTGTTCGATCAAATTGGCGTACGCTGCGCACGGCTTCAAGGCGCCATGAAAAAAAGCGAGAAAAATAAAGTCAATGCCGACTTGCAAAGCGGCGCCATCGACATCGTCATCGGCACCCACGCATTGGTGCAAGACTCTGTGCAATTTGCCTCACTGGCCATGGTGGTGGTGGACGAACAACACCGCTTCGGTGTGGCTCAACGGCTGAGCCTGATTGGCAAAGCACAGGGCGGCCAACTGGCGCATCAATTGATGATGAGCGCCACGCCCATTCCCCGCACATTGGCTCAAACTTATTTGTCCGATTTATCTGTGTCTAATCTGGATGAAAAGCCACCGGGCCGCAAACCCATCATCACCAAATTGCTGTCACAGAAAAAGCGTGAACAACTTATCGCCGCCATTGAGCATGAAATCGCCAAAGGACAGCAAGTGTACTGGGTTTGCCCCCTGATTGAAGAAAACGAAAAGCTAGACCTTCAAGCCGCTGAAATGACCCACACCCAGCTGGTAGAAGCCCTACCCCACCGCAAAGTGGGCCTGCTGCATGGCCGCCAAGATGCCAAGCACAAGCAAGCGGTGATGCAGGCCTTCAGCCAAGGCGAGATTAACCTACTGGTGTCCACCACCGTGATTGAAGTGGGCGTGGACGTCAGCAACGCCAGCTTGATGGTGATTGACCAAGCCGAGCGTTTTGGCCTTGCCCAACTGCACCAGTTAAGGGGCCGCGTGGGCCGGGGCAGCATACAAAGCGTGTGTGTTTTGTTGTACGGTGGCCCGCTTTCCAACACATCCAAAACACGGCTCAAAGCCATGCATGAAAGCGATGACGGCTTTTATCTGGCCGAAGTGGACCTTGAAATTCGTGGGCCGGGGGAATTACTGGGCAAACGCCAATCTGGCCTACCGATGATGCGGTACGGCGACCCCATCATGGACAAACCGTTGGTGGAAAAGGCCCGTGCCTTGGCTACAGAAATGGACTCCGCCAGCGAGCAAACCCAACGCCACATTGCCCGCTGGGTTGAAGACACGGCTTGGTGGCTTAGTTGAAATTGGGTTAAAAAAAGACCCCAAGCTGTTTCCAGCTTGGGGTCTTTTTTTCAAAACACTGCTTGAAATTACTCAGCTGCAGTAGTTTTGGCCACGCGCTGTGGCAATTTTTCTTTAATACGTGCAGACTTGCCTGAGCGGTCACGCAGGTAGTACAGCTTGGCACGACGTACGTCACCGCGGCGCTTCACTTCGATCTTTTCGATCAGGGGTGAATACAGCTGGAATGTACGCTCAACGCCTTCGCCTGAAGAAATTTTACGGACGATGAAAGCAGAGTTCAAACCGCGGTTACGCTTGGCGATTACTACACCTTCGTAAGCCTGCAGACGTGAACGTGTACCTTCGATAACGCGTGTGCTAACGATGACTGTGTCACCAGGAGCAAATACGGGGATTTCTTTGTTCAAACGAGCAATTTCTTCTTGCTCGAGTTGTTGAATCAAATTCATGGTTTTCTCGATTTATGAATTTCGAATCGGAGCGAAGAACTTCCCAAGCCCTTAAGCTTTGGGGAGGAGTCAACCCCACCTAATTGTCCAAGCCTTTTTTAAGGAGGTCTGGACGATAGCGTTTTGTAAATTCCTTGGACTTTTCAAAACGCCAGCCTGCTATTTTAGCGTGGTTTCCGGATAAAAGCACGTCCGGAACTGTATTATTTTCAAAGACTTCCGGCCGAGTGTAGTGCGGACAATCCAAAAGCCCCTTGCCCAAGCCCTCGGGCTCGAAGGAATCCTGCGCCGCCGACTCGGAATGATTCAGCACCCCCGGTAGCAAACGCACCCAGGCATCCAGCAAACACGCCACCGGAAGCTCGCCGCCCGACAACACAAAATCACCCAGGCAGTAGGTTTGGTCCACATAATTGTCGATGAAACGCTGGTCTACCCCCTCGTACCGACCACACAAAAAAATGCAGCCCTGGGGGTATTGGGTGGTCATCCCGCGAATGTGGGTTTGAGTCAACAATGGGCCGTGGGGCGTTAAAAAGACCAAAGGCGCCGCATCACTGGTGCCCCTTACTTGCCGAACAGCTTCCAATGTTTTAACCAAGGGCTCAGCCAGCATCACCATGCCCGGGCCACCGCCGTAGGGCCGGTCATCCACCGTGCGGTGCACATCTTCAGTAAAGTCGCGTGGGTTCCAGCAGTGCAGCTCAAATATGCCCTTGTTCAAGGCGCGGCCCACCACACCCAAAGCCATCAGGTTTGGAAAGTGGTCCGGAAATAATGTAATGACATCAAAACGAACCCGCGCTTCCATCAGTAATCTGCCTGCCAATCCACAACAATGGTGCGTTCAGCCATGCGCACTTCGGGCACATAGGCTTGTACAAAAGGGATCAAAATTTCAGCGGCTGTGTCGGATTTTTCTTTGCGAGCCAGTTGGCCGCGCGACTTTGACCCGGGTGCGCCGTCGTCATCAGACACATCACCCTCTGGGGCCACCGCCGCAGATTGTGACACCACATCCCGCACCGCATCTGAAGGCTTAACTGCCAAAATGGCATGCGCCCCGTGATCAGTCACCTGCGTCACATCACCCAAAATCACGCCTTGCAGGTTGACCACTTTGCAACCCACTAAGTCGACCCAGTAATACTCATCGTTGCCTGCTTGCGGAAAACGGGAACGAGACACGTATATTCTTCGGCCTTTGAACTTCTCAGCCAAATCTCGGCTTTCCACGCCCTGCAAGTGCGCAACCAGTTTACCGGAGTGCATTTTGGACTCGATCACCTCAAAATCTTCAAAAATCAGATCATCGGGATTGATGGTTTGCGGCTTCTTGGAAACCGCCCCGGCCGCACCTGAAGCAGCAAGCTCAGGCAAACGAGAAATCCACCATTTTTTGGCTTTTTTAAGCACCAAAGGGTCGCCCGACTCGGGCGCAATCGTCACCCAGCCCCTTAAACCATAGGCGCCTAGGATACGGCCCAACTCAATCAAATCATCAGGTGGATTCATGCTTTGCTGTTGACCCTCTTATTAATTCGGACCACAAAAGAAAAAGCCCGTGAGTGTTTGAGCACCACGGACTTCGAATTTTCAAACCGGACTAAACCCCGGCTTTACTTGTTATTTACTTTGCTTTGTATTGCCTGCTAATTTAGAAGCTTGCTTATTTAGAAGCTTGCTTAACTAGGCGGGCCACTGTGTCAGAAAGCTGAGCGCCAGTACCTGTCCAGTATGTCAAACGATCCATAGCAATACGCAGTGACTCTGTGCCTGCGGGCGCCATTGGGTTGTAGAAACCCAAACGCTCGATGAAACGGCCGTCACGACGATTGCGGGAATCAGCCGCTACCAAATTGTAAAAAGGGCGCTTCTTTGAGCCGCCGCGTGAGAGTCGAATGACGACCATAGTTAACCTCAGTTGTCTATTGATTGCAATAACCCGCTATTATAGCGTTGAGTGCAGCAACCCACAAGTAAATTGAAGTAAAAATGAACAAAACCAGCCAAAACACACATCAAAGCACCCGCCAAACCGGCTCACAATCCACACCCCACAAGGCTGCGCCCTTGTACAACAAAGTGCTATTTTGTTGGTTGGCCCTACTGACTGGGGCCATTGGTGGCCATTGGATTTACGCTGGCAACAAAAGGTTTTTGGCACACCTGTTGCTACTGCCCATCGCCCCATTCATGGGCTGGATTGATTGTATGCGCTTCGGTTTGATGAAAGATGAGGAATTCAACCGCCGCTTTAACCCCACCCACCCTGCCAACACCCCACAAACCAATGGGTTGGTGGTTACCTCAGTGGCGCTTAGTTTGGGGGCATTCACCACAGCATTCATGACTTTGTTGGCGGTCCTGTTTCAGTGGTATTTCGCGGGTCAAATCAGCTGAGTTGCCGCTAAGTTGCCATTGAGTTGCCAATCCAGCAACCGATTGTATAGACTGTAATTTCCTTACAAAATACCTAACTTTACCGTGTCAATACATTTGCGCCTGACTTTATTGGGTTGCCTGCTGGGCTTGACGGCCTGCAGCAGCACCAGCTTGCCCCAGCCCGAGGTGGAACCCGCTCAAGACTTGTCCACCGTATTAAGTCGCTTTGACGCCCTGCGCCAGGAAATGAAGCTGCCCTTGGTGCGTTTAAGCCTTGAACCCAACCCCTTCGTAGCGGCTGCCAAAGGCATTAACTCGATGGTGATGGACGAAGAATTTGCCTACAGCCTGTCTGACCCGGCATTGAATTTTGTGTTGATTCATGAGTTTGCACACCTTAAATACCAAGACCCACGCGCGGGCTACACCCTTCTGCGCAAGCTCAATGAAGAGGAAGGTGGTGAGACCACCACCGACTTTATGCTGCTGTGGGGCAAGTACTCCAACAACCCGGAATTCCAAGCCATGGTGAAAGAAGTCGAAAGCCGTGCCGACCAATACGCGGTTGAATACCTGCATGCCAATCAACAAGACGCCTGTGCCGCCGGGCAGGAGCTGGAAGCGAAAACAGGGAGAAGTTTTGGGGACCGCATTCAGGCCATGTGCGATGCAACAGCCCTGAAGCTGGCAGAGCAGGCTCAACAAATTCAAGCCACTGAGCAACAACCTGAGCAACAACCTCAGCAACTCATTGAACAGATACCTGAGCAAAAACTGACAGAACCAGAGGTAGACTGACCCCTGGTTAAATTAAACCTTTACTAAATTCAAGCCTGTCCACACCATGTGCAGCTTAAAGTACCCACAAACGACTCACCCATTTGCAGCCGAACGGGCTTATCAACAACCACCGGCTCCACACAAATAAATCGAGCCCAATCATCATCGGGCAAATCCGTGATGGTTTTCGCCAGTTCAATCCCGGGGTTCCACACCATCCAATTGGTAAAGCCGGTGGTGCTCAGGCTTACCGTACCCAAAGGGCTGCCTTCCATTCTGACTGGGGGTGCACTTAAGTAAAGTCGCTCCAATTCACCGCCGTCTAGGCTTGGGCCTTGGGCAGTTTCGAAACCAAGGGCAGGGTTTAGTTTGTCCACAATTGGGCAGTCCGCCAAACCAATCAAGCCAAATTGCGACGGGTGTGAAATTGCAAAGTAAGGATGCAAACCACCGGTGAATTCAAATGCCTCATTGCCTGTGTTGGTTACAGTGAGTGTCATTTCAAGAGAGGTACTTGGAGGCAATGCAGGCTGGGATGGCTGGGTTGGCTGTGCGCTGGCTTGGTTGGAATGCTCAATTCTCTGCACAATGTGCAGCTGCAGCCGCGCTGCATAAGGCCAGTCCGGCCAAGTGGTTTTGCTCACATCAAGGCTAAGCTCAGTGCAAACTTGCAAACTGCGCGCATCTTCTGACTTCTCTTCCTTATCAAGCACCCAAAGTGTATTGCGCGCATAGCCATGCTTTTGCAGCGGGCCTTTGTCGGCAAACTGTGGAAACAAAACAGGCACCCCACCACGGGCGGGGGTATCGGCATTGCGGTGGGGGCTTAAATAAAACAGTGGGGAATCAAGGCTCAGCAGTTGAGCCCCCAGTTTTTGCCAAATCATACGCACCCCCTCCAATGCTGAGCTTCCTTCGGGATATAACCAAGCCGACACACTACCGCAGAATATCAGAAAGGTACTTTAAACGCAGACGATTGGCTGGAGTGCTTGCTTGATGGCTTTCATTGAAAACTTACAAGCAGCAAGTGAACAGAAGAAGATTTTCGTGGAAAATAAAAATTCAACTTTGTAATTACACAAAATTTGCATAATACCCAGACTTGCCGCCGCAACACTTCAGCGCTTAGCCAGAGGCTTTCCGGTTCTGGCCGTCACTGGTCCGCGGCAATCGGGTAAAACCACACTCGGGATAGCCACGGGCAGGAAGTGGATTTGCTTGAAGAAGTTGGGCAGCGGCTCGACCTAACAGAAATCAAGGCAGGTCAAACTTTTGCAAGCGATTGGGCAAAACCGATGGAAAAGGTTGGAGCATTGCTGGACAAGCCAGATACGGGAAGAAGCCTCACCCGCAATCTTATTTATGGCGGGCAAGGGGAATTTGAGAGGAATGGTGTCAAGGTGAAGGGCTGGATGGAATCGCTTCTTACCTTGTAAATCTAATATTTGATGTGAGATTTACAAGGTTGAATTAAATGACAGTCACCGCCAACTGATCACCCACATAACACAGGTCACGTAATGGGCGCACACTGGGTAACTGCTGAAGCTTTTTCAACATTTTCAAATCGTGTACAAACCGCGCAGAAAACACCTTCAGCACACGCTCTGCCACAAGGTACTCTGCTTCCAAGGGCAAGGGCTTGATTGCCGGGAGCAATCCTGACGGGCCACTAGTCAAAGTGCATGACAGCCCACAAAGCCTAGCCAAACCTTCCACTGGCATGCGTTGGCCTTTTGCGTTTAAATCATGGCGCTCTAGCACCAACACACGCCCATCGTTTGACAATTCAAATGTGGGGCATAGAACACCCGCTTCTTTCACCAGGCTCAAATGTTGAACCTTTTTCTGAATCGAGTTTTCAGTGCCACCAAGCACAGCCACCACATTGGGCACCGGCCATGCGGGCTTGGTGTTCAGCAACAGGCATAAATTATTGTCCTCGCTACCGTTTCCACCCACTCCCATACCCTGCTCCCCGTACTTGTTCCTCCAATCCATAAACACAGCGCGGCTGTCGCTGGCCTGTAACAAAAGCCTGGGGTTGACTGTGTAGCGGGGCTTGAGGGATGGCGCATCTGCATTCACAAAACCACAGTTGCCGATGCCGTTGTAACCGCTGGCAGCCAATAGGCTCATGTTCTGGGCCCCATCATTCAAATGCCGAATATTCAAATGGCTGACCAACCATTCCCTATTTACCCCAACAGGCAAGTGCTGCGCAAACACAGGGAACAAGCTTGGGCTTTCATAAAAGGTGCGGCTGCACGGCATCAACCGCGACACCGGGGTTTGGTCCGCGCGGCTGGACGAGTAATGGAACCGATACATCCCATCCTCATAGCCCAACCAGCCGGATGTTTTACCCGCCACGTAAACCAATAGCAGCTTAGGACTCATTGCTTCAAAGACTCTTTCTTACCCGTCGCCTTGCTGCCGTGCCCAAGCAGGTCGCCTGCAAAATACTGGGTAGCCTCTTCAAGCTTGGGTAGGTGTATCGGCTGAATATTCATTTGCAAGCCCAAGGCCTGCAACACCGCCAACACCACACTGGCACCCACGTCTTCACCGCGTTCAAGGCGATGCAAGGTGTCGCGGCTTAGGCTTAAAGTGTCCGCGAGTTGGGTAATCGTGACTTTGGGGTTTTGGTTTAGTCGGTAATGGCGAATGACGGCTGCCAAACTGGGCAGGTCAAAAATACCGCTGGGTGCTGGGGAGGAAGGGTTCATGGCTCAATCCAATCGAAGACAAATATGACAATCATTAATATCTTACATAAACTAAGTTATATGACTGAAAGTCTGATTTTTCATACATACCCACATTCTACTTCACTTGCAAAACCCTTCAAACCCCCTCAGTATTGGTTTTCACCACACACCCTATTCTTTTAAAACATCTACAAAACGACCATGACCAAAGTTGCACTCATTACCGGCGTGACCGGCCAAGACGGATCTTATCTGGCCGAATTCCTGCTTCAAAAAGGCTATGAGGTGCATGGCATCAAGCGCCGAGCCTCGCTGTTTAACACCCAGCGGGTGGATCATATTTATGAAGACCCACACATCGAGAATGCCCGCTTCAAGCTGCATTATGGTGACCTAACCGACTCTTCCAACCTAACCCGCATCATCCAACAAGTACAGCCAGACGAGGTGTACAACCTGGGCGCGCAAAGCCATGTGGCGGTTAGTTTTGAAGCGCCGGAATACACGGCTGATGTAGACGCCATGGGCACGCTGCGCCTGCTGGAGGCTATTCGCTTCCTGGGTATGGAGAAAAAGACGCGCTTTTACCAAGCCTCCACATCGGAGCTGTATGGTTTGGTGCAAGAAATTCCGCAGAAGGAAACCACACCCTTTTACCCCCGCAGCCCTTATGCGGTGGCCAAGCTGTATGCGTATTGGATTACCGTTAACTACCGCGAAAGTTATGGCATGTACGCCTGCAACGGCATTTTGTTCAACCATGAAAGCCCGCGCCGTGGCGAAACTTTTGTAACCCGCAAAATTACACGCGGCTTGTGCAACATTGCTGTGGGGCTAGAACCTTGCCTGTTTATGGGCAATATGGACAGCCTGCGCGACTGGGGCCATGCCAAAGACTATGTGGAAATGCAGTGGCTGATGCTGCAGCAAGACCAGCCTGATGACTTCGTCATTGCCACCGGCGTGCAATACAGTGTGCGCCAGTTTATTGAAATGGCTGCAGCCCAACTGGGCGTTAGCCTGCGCTGGGAAGGAACGGGCGTGGACGAAAAAGGCCTTGTTGTTGCCATCCAGGGTGACAAGGCACCCGCCCTGAAAGTGGGTGATGTGATTGTGCAAATTGACCCGCGTTACTTCCGCCCTGCTGAAGTGGAAACCCTGCTAGGCGACCCTGCCAAGGCCAAGGCCAAACTGGGCTGGACTCCGCAAATTACCCTGCAAGAAATGATTGAAGAAATGATGAGCACCGACCTGCAATCCGCCCGGCAAACTGCGCTGCTTAAACAGCATGGTTACAGCGTGGCGGTGAGTAGAGAATAAAAGCAGGGAATAAGCGGGGGGAACCATTATGAGTATTCAAAAAGACAGCAAAATTTATGTGGCGGGCCACCGAGGCATGGTTGGCAGCGCCATTGTGCGCCAATTGCAGGGGTTGGGTTACAACAACATTGTTACCCGCACCCATGCGGAATTGGATTTGACCAATCAGGCTCAAGTGCTGAGCTTTTTTGAGCAGGAAAAGCCCGACGCCGTTGTGCTTGCAGCAGCCAAGGTAGGCGGCATCCATGCCAACAACACCTACCCTGCCCAGTTTATTTACGAAAATTTGATGATTCAGAACAACGTCATCCACTGCGCGCACACGATGGGCGTTCAGGATTTGTTGTTCCTAGGGTCTAGCTGCATTTACCCCAAACTGGCCCCACAGCCCATGCGGGAAGATGCACTTCTGACCGGCGTTTTAGAATGCACCAACGAGCCTTATGCCATCGCCAAAATTGCTGGTATTAAAATGTGCGAAAGCTACAACCGCCAATATGGGCGCGACTACCGCAGCGTCATGCCCACCAATTTGTATGGCGAGAATGACAATTTTCACCCCGAAAACAGCCATGTGATACCGGCCATGATGCGCCGCTTTCACGAAGCCAAACTGGCCGGCGACAAACATGTAATCGTGTGGGGCACAGGCACCCCGATGCGTGAATTTTTGTACGTCGACGACATGGCCGCAGCCAGCATCCATGTGCTGCTGGACAAACAAGTTTATGAAGCCAACACCCAACCCATGCTAAGCCACATCAATGTGGGCACAGGCGTGGACTGCACCATCCGCGAACTGGCCGAAACCATGAAACGCGTGGTCGGTTTTGGAGGCGATTTAATATTCGACGCCACCAAGCCAGACGGCACACCCAGAAAGCTGATGGATGTTAGCCGTTTGCGTGGCTTGGGGTGGGCGGCAAAAGTAGGATTGGAGGAAGGTTTGGCGAGGACTTATGGGTGGTATTTGAGGGTGAGGTGATCGGAGCAATGCGCCTTTATGTCCTGGCTCGGTGTGGAGAATGTACAGGTTGATTTCGACAACCCGCTCAAATGGAAACTGGATTAGTTCCATCACATGTCAGCGAGTTTCTTAAAGGTTTTTGTGTGTGTTCTTAAAACAAGTTTTGTTTCGCTCAGCACAATTTGCTTGCCCAACTCATTGCGAAGATCCAATGCTTTATTGGCTACAATTTTGGGTCGATCAACTGGCCTAACCCCGTATTTACTAATTTTTGTGTTCATTTGCTTTATACCCTTATTAGGTCACCCGAAGTATATCCGCAAAATCTAGATGGGTGAATCACGTTCTTGCTTAAAGCCTTGGCCGCCCACCCGCACTCATAGCCCGGTCCATTGCCAAGCGTGCACGGGAACTCATTTCTCGTGCAAACATATCCAAAACCCAGTGCAAAAAGCTGTAAGAAAGCTCTTTCACAGCAACAAAGCCACGGCCTAAGAATCCAAGCAAACTAGAAACAATCGACTTGATTTTCTCAGAGACCAATATGCTCATGTGGGCTACTTTGGCGAGTGCTTCTGCCAGAACATCCACCACCGTAAAGATATTGCTCAAGGTACATTGGAGACTGGACAAGGCGACCAGACCCGCCAGCTTCAGCAACTGCGTAAGGGCGTTTGAAATAATTTGTAAAGCTGACCCGCTGAACATGGTTCCACCTCCTACTTTCTGCAATGAGGCGTTTAAATCGCCTTGATTGCTTATATCCAGTGGCGTAGGGATCGCTAAATCACTCCAAGAATTGAGGCTGCTCATGCGTGCATAACCTGAGCTTAGCAAGTGCTGTTCAAGGCCGATTTTGTCAGAGGTTCGAATCAAAAACTCAGACTCGCCTTTGGAGGCATGCATGAAGGGGAATACTGGCACCATGGGCACGGGGTCACAGGGGTTGCAGACCCGGCAAATCTGGCTTGGGGGAATAATCTTTGTGGTGTCGTATGCAAAGCTGAGTTGGCCTACACGAGGAGCACCGATGGTGTACAAATGCACGTTGTAACCCGCGCTGCGCAGTGCGGACGCATTCAAATTGGCCAACGCACCGCCTAAGCTATGCCCCATACAATGAACGGTGCCGACGTGTTTACGCCGCCCACCATCGGTGATGAAGTCAATCAACTGGTCCCGATAACCCATGAAAGTTTTATGGAATCCTCGATGCACCAGGTTCCCCCGCGGGCCAATAGCCAAGCCAATATTGGCGTCAGTGGCCAAGTCGAATTTGTTGTGATCAAAATTTGTACCGCGTGTTGCCAGAATCAACTCCCCCTGACGACCAGCAACACCTTCGGCAACAAAGCCGAAGCCGCTGAGCAGGTTGATCTGGAACATTCCGCTGGTGGAGGTCATAAAACCGAGATTATTCGAAGAAAACTCGATGTTGGTCTCTCTCAGTACTTTTGAGAAATCCTTGCTTGCCAGCTTAGTGACACGAGCGATAGAGGTATTCGGATTTCTAGATTGAATATTTCTAAATGCAAGATCTGCTTCATAAACAACTGACGAGAGCTTGTGAACGAGGGATGGGGCTACTAATGTAGTCATTTCTTCCTCACTTCACAGCGAATTTCAAAAAAGCCGTCACCCTCAGATTTTTCATTTTTAAAATCACAGGTCATTTGGATATCTTCATACCCAGTCTCTGTTTTGGGTTCATAGTTACCCCTCGAATTGGCATACAAAAGAACTTCCTTTTTCCCTTGGTGCAGATATATTCTTTGACTCACCGTAGGTACGTGAAACAGCTTGGCTAGGAATCCAAAATCAGCACTTCCTCTAGCCTCGGGAAAGCTGAAATACCCCTCTGCGTCTGTTGTTGTAAATTCTTGTCTTGCAAATTTTTCCATGTTCCAAAAGGTTGATCGCTCAATCTTCAAACCCGCAACAGGTTTGCCATGGTCCAGCACCCTGCCCTTTACAGCAGAAAATAAAATCAGGTCTTTTAAAATCACGGCATGCGCTCCGAACGAGATGGATGAAAACAGGACGCAGATGGCAAGAAGCGTAAAATTCCAGCGGTGGCGGCTGTGTGGGCGGCTGTGTAGGCCCAAGTGACTTATTTGAAGCACATGTAATTCCAAATCAAAAGTGAGCGCCAGAGCTTAACAAGTTTACGCACCTCCCTCAAAACGACACCATGTGAGTGATTGATTACAGGGGACAATCCATTAATTAGCTAGCGTGGGTTTTCAACCAACGCTCGATCTCCATCAAGCGCTTAGTCAATTCCACTGGGGGCAATTCAGTTCGCATCGCGGCTAAACACGCCGGGGTCCGCCCAACGGTTCTTGGGTGAACAACCAGATAGAGAACAGGTATCTGCACCCCTTACTGATCATCGCGATCTTCGTGGTGGCGTTTCTGGAAATACACCCCTTCCAGGATGGGAACGGGCGCTTGAGCCGGGTGCTGACGACTCTGCTGCTGATCCAGGCCGGGTACGCCTACGTGCCCTATAACTCGCTAGAGAGTGTAATCGAACTGAATAAAGGAGCTTATTACTTGGCCCTGCGCCAGACCCAGGGCACCATCCGCACGGAAACTCCCAACTGGCAACCATGGCTGGTGTTCTTCTTGCGTTCACTGGCCGAGCAAGTTCGGCGTCTGGAGAATAAGGTCGAGCGCGAAAGGATCGTACTGGCCGCGCTGCCCGAACTGTCATTGCAGATCGTGGAATTCGCCCGAGAGCACGGGCGCGTCACGATGATGGACGCCATCAAACTGACCGGAGCCAGTCGCAACACCTTGAAGCAGCACTTCCGAGACCTGATCGAACGTAACCATCTAGAGTTGTACGGTAGCGGACGTGGTGTGTGGTATAAGTTGACTACGTAACCTACCCATCAGGCCCGGTAAGCAATCAACCTCAATTCATAGTTAGTGCTGCGGCCACTGGCCTCAGATTTTTTTAAAACACCGCGCTCCAGCAGTTCGGTGATGTCGCGCAGCGCAGTGTCCTGCGAGCACGTTCCAATCGCCGCCCACTTGCTGCTAGTCAGCTTGCCGTCAAAGCCATCGAGTAACTTGTTGAGCAGTTTGATCTGCCGATCATTCAGAGGTGTCCCAGCCCAATACTGCCAAAAGCGCGCTTTGGCCAAAACCTGTGCCAGCGTTTCCTCAGCGCCTTGGATGGCACGCAGCAGGCAGGCAAGAAACCACTCCAACCAAGCGGTAACATGCAGATCGCCTTGTTGAGTGGCTTCAAGACGGTCGTAATATTCATTCCACTCTTGCTGGATTTGAGCCGACAAGCTGTAAAAGCGTTGCATTGACTTTTCAGCCCGCGCAAGCGCCATGTCACCCACAGCACGCGCGATCCGTCCATTGCCATCCTCAAACGGGTGCACAGTTACAAACCACAAGTGCGCCAGTCCGGCTTTGACGACTGGGTCATCCTGGTTGTTCATGTTGAACCAACTGAGGAAATCGCCCATCTCGGCATCCAGCAGATACGCTGGGGGGGCCTCGTAGTGGACCTTTTGCTTATACAGCGGCCCCGAAACCACTTGCATGGGGCCCTGTGCATCGTCGCGCCATTGACCAACCCGGATTTTAGTGAGGCTGCTGTACCCAGTCGGAAACATGGCGGCATGCCAGCCAAACAGCCGCTCTTGGGTCAGGGGACTGTTGTGCCCCTGCGTGGCGTCTAGCAACATATCCACCACCCCATCAACCTGCCGGTCAACTGGTGCCCAAGCACCGATGTCGACACCAAGCCGTCGGGCCACAGACGAACGCACCGAGTCGGGGTTGAGTTTCTCGCCCTCGATCTCGCTGGTTTTGAGCACATCCTCGGTCAAAATACGCAGAGTTGCCTGATCACGCAGGTCCAACCCCAGGTCATGCATCCGGCCCAGCAGATGCCCCTGCGCAAGGTGAACCTCTGCGAGCAGGGGTGCCAACTGCCTTTGGTCATATGTCCAGTGCGGCCATTCGTCTTGTTGCCATATGTAACGCTTATCTTCGCTTTTCATGCGGTGATTATGAAAGGTATTCGCCGCATCGTCAATTCAATCACCGCATTATTTGCGGCCAATGAAGCATCCATGTTTACATACCCCGCAGAAGTGACATCCACTCAATATTTTGAGGTATGCCGCACACAGTGTCCTCATACGGTCAAAAGCCTGTGCTAATGTTCAAGTTAATACAAACCAATGCCTGCTGATTGCTACACAGCGGGCGGTAGCTTGCCCGATTGTTTTAATCGACAAAGACGATCAACTCAGTTGATCAACAAAACCATCAACTCAAACATCAATCAAGATAGCCAGGCCCAAGCGCCTAGCAGGCAATCCAAAATCCAGGAAGATACTTACTTCCGGGTGATGCGTTTGCTAGAGGCCAACCCCGACCTAACCCAACGTGAACTTGCCGAACGGCTGGGCGTCAGCGTGGGCGGTCTAAACTATTGCTTGAAAGCCCTTATGGAAAAAGGCTTGGTGAAGATGCAAAACTTCAGCCAGTCCAAAAATAAGTTTGGCTATGTGTATGTGCTTACGCCGCGTGGTATTGCGGAAAAGGCAGCGCTAACGGGGAAGTTTTTGAAGCGGAAAATGGAAGAGTATGAGGCGTTGAGGGTGGAGATTGAAGCGTTGAAAAATGAGGCAATCCTTACCAACATGACCTCTGCAGAAAACCTAGACACCATAAAGCACACCGAAAGTTGAGCATTGAACTTTGTTGAAGCGCCTCAGTGATCCCTACCAATAACGACGTTTAATAAAAAACACTCTGAATGAAAACAGTACTCATCACCGGCGCCGACGGTTTTATTGGCTCTCACCTCACTGAACTTCTTGTAAAGCAGGGTTATCAAGTCAAAGCTTTATCACAGTACAACTCCTTTAACTACTGGGGCTGGCTGGAGGACATAGCGTGCCTGAATGAGATTGAGGTATTGAACGGAGACGTGCGTGATCCGCATTACTGCAAGCACATCACAAAAGGTGTTGACACGGTGTATCACTTGGCTGCGCTTATAGCTATTCCGTACTCGTATGTGGCCCCGGATAGTTATGTCGACACCAACATCAAGGGGACTCTCAACATTTGTCAGGCCGCGCTGGAAAATGGCGTAAGCCGCGTAATACATACCTCCACAAGTGAGGTGTATGGCACTGCCCAGTATGTACCCATTGATGAAAAACATCCGCTTCAGCCGCAATCACCCTACAGTGCGTCAAAAATTGGTGCGGATGCAATGGCCATGAGCTTTTACAACGCTTTTGATCTGCCGCTTACGATTGCACGACCGTTCAATACATACGGCCCGCGCCAATCTGCTCGCGCAGTTATTCCAACCATCATCACTCAAATTGCGACGGGCAAAAAACAAATCAAACTAGGCGACGTGTCCCCTACCCGCGATTTTAATTATGTTGCAGACACATGCCGTGGGTTCTTACAGCTGGCAAACTCTGAACAATCAATCGGTCAAACGGTAAACATCGGTTCGAACTATGAAATCACAGTGGGCGATACACTGAACCTGATCAAGGACATCATGGGCAGTGATGTAGAGTTCATCACTGAAGAGCAACGGATTCGACCCGGAAAGTCTGAGGTACATCGCCTTTGGTGTGACAACACAAAAATTCGTGAATTGACCGGTTTTGAACCTGAGTACTCAATTCGGGAAGGGTTAAAAGCCACGATTGGTTGGCTAACCAAACCAGCAAACTTGGCCAAATACAAAGCGGACATTTACAACGTATAACTCCACCATGTTTCTACAGTTAGTCGAATTTATCCGCGAGCAATACCAAACAAAGGAATTTATTCCTCTTCACGCACCAGTGTTCACTGGCCGTGAGGAGGAGTATGTTTTGGACACCATTCGATCCACATTTGTATCCAGCGTAGGGGCTTATGTTGACCGTTTCGAAAGTGACATTGCCAAACATACTGGCGCAGAAAAAGCGATCGCAGTAGTCAATGGAACGGCCGCATTGCATGTAGCCTTAATGTTGGCTGGGGTAAAAGAAGGTGATCTCGTGATCACGCAATCGCTTACTTTTGTTGCCACTTGTAATGCCATTCGATATTGCGGCGCTGAGCCCGTGTTTGTGGATGTTGACTTGGACACAATGGGACTTTCCCCAGCAGCAATGGAACGTTGGCTGCAAGATAACGCTCAACTGGACGAAGAAGGCATTTGCCGCGCCAAAGTTGACGCAAGGGCAATCAGGGCTTGCTTACCTATGCACACATTTGGGCACCCAGTAAAACTGGACGAACTGGTAAAGGTTTGCAGTCACTGGAATATTCAGCTGGTTGAAGACGCCGCCGAATCTCTAGGTAGTTACTACAAAGGCCGACACACAGGCACGATTGGTTTATTGGGCACATTGAGCTTTAACGGCAATAAAGTAATGACCACAGGTGGGGGGGGCATGATTTTGACCAATGCGGCGCTTGGAGCCAAAGCTAAGCATTTGACGACCACCGGAAAACGCCCCCACCCCTATGAATTTGTGCATGACGAAGTGGCTTACAACTACCGAATGCCCAATTTGAATGCAGCACTGGGGTGTGCCCAGCTGGAACAGCTGAATAAATTCATCGAAGCAAAACGTAATCTCGCCAAACGGTACTGCGAATTTTTAAAAAACAGCAATTTACGATTTTTTATCGAACCCGAAGATTGCCGTTCGAATTATTGGTTGAATGCGGTGGTGTGTGAGAATGCCGACCAACGCGATGACCTGCTAAAAACCACCAATGAAAATGGTGTTATGACACGGCCCATCTGGACGCTGATGAACAAACTACCCATGTATGCCAATTGCATGAGGGGAGATCTGACAAATGCAGAGTGGCTGGAAGCGCGGGTCGTGAATTTGCCCAGTAGCGTAATTCTAGAACAATCACAGTGAAAAAACTGATCGGTATTTTTGGCACATCGGGAATGGCTAGGGAAGCTGGAGACATTGCCTGCGAGATAGGCTATACACCCCTTTACATTGCGCGCGACCAAATTGAACTTGACGCTTGGGCTTTTCCTGCTGAAGCCATTATTGAGACCGAAGTGCCGCGTTACGACGATATCCCTTTTGTTATTGGCATTGGTGAAAATGCTATTCGCCAGAAGTTGGCTCAGCGTTATGCAAACAAAATTAGTTTTCTTAGCTTGATACACCCTAGCGCCACATTTGGCCGGGGTCAACGCAAGGCTGCTGAGGAGCGACAGGGAGTAATAGTATGTGCAGGCGCAAGGTTCACAAATAATATTCAGATCGGAAATTTTTGCATTTTTAATCAGAACGCAACTATTGCTCATGATGTTGTCGTTGAAGATTTCGTTCATGTAGCTCCGGGGAGCGTCATTTCAGGCAATGTACATATTGGATTACGCTCTTGGATAGGCGCTGGTGCGGTAATTAATCAAGGCACAGAGTCGATGAAACTTAGTATTGGAGCAGACACAGTTATAGGTAGCGGTGCAGTTGTATTGAAGAACTGTGAAGCAAATTCCGTTTATGCCGGTGTTCCTGCAAGGAGGATTAAATGAAAACTTTGATCATTGCCGAAGCCGGCGTTAACCATAATGGTGATCTTGAACTTGCCAAACAACTCATCATCGCGGCAAAAGCTGCGGGAGCAGACATTGTTAAATTTCAAACCTTTAAGGCGAATAAGCTCGTTACTAAATCTGCAGACAAAGCGGCTTATCAAAAAAACACTACCGACTCAAATGAGGGTCAGTACCAGATGCTACAAAAGCTTGAGCTTTCAAGGGCTGATCACGAAGTACTGATTGATGAGTGCCGTAGCCAAAGTATTGGATTTCACTCCACAGCCTTTGACACTGACAGCTTCGACATGTTGGTTGAACTGGGCCTTAACCAAGTCAAGATTCCTTCCGGTGAATTGACCAATCTCCCATTAATACGTCATATGACCAGCTTGGGAATGCCCGTAATCTTATCTACGGGAATGGCCAATTTAGGCGAGATTGAAGCTGCTATAGATGTTATTGAACAGGCTGGTACTCCACGTAACCGCATTACAGTTCTCCATTGCACGACCGAATACCCTACCCCCATGGCCGATGTAAACCTTCGTGCGATGGTTGGCATCAAAGCAGCCTTGGGTGTTGAAGTAGGCTATTCAGACCACACACCCGGTATAGAAGTACCCATTGCAGCCGTTGCAATGGGCGCAACAATAATCGAAAAACACTTTACGCTTGATCGCACCCTACCAGGCCCCGACCACCAAGCAAGCCTCGAACCCAGAGAATTAAAGGCTATGGTGGATGCAATCCGAAATATTGAAGTTGCACTTGGCGATGGCATCAAACGACCAACGACAAGTGAATTGAAAAACAAGCCAATTGCTCGAAAATCTCTCGTTGCGATAAAAGCGATTCGGACCGGTGAGACCTTCGATACAAACAACGTCGGCACCAAGCGGCCTGGCACTGGAATTTCACCGATGAGATGGGATGAGATAATGGGGAGGGTAGCCTCACGTGACTTTTCGATTGACGAGTTAATCGAGTTATGACCCGCCGAGTATGCGTGGTGACGGGAACCCGTGCCGAGTTTGGCCTTCTTCGCTATCTCATGCAAGAAATTCAAAGCAATCCAAATCTTGAGTTGAAGACAATTGCTACTGGCACCCATCTGGTTCCAGAATTTGGATCGACATACATAGAAATAGAACAGGCTGGCTTTCAAATCGACTACAAAGTCGATATGTTACTAAGTGCCGACAATTCCACTGCAATAACAAAGTCAGTTGGTTTAGGAACTATTGGGTTTGCAGACGCCTACGTACAATTGAATCCTGATTTGATTGTCGTGCTGGGGGATCGTTATGAGCTACTTTCCGCGGTAACTGCAGCCTTGATAGCAAGAATTCCAGTAGCCCACCTACATGGCGGGGAAACCACAGAAGGTGCGTTTGATGAAGCAATTCGGCATTCCATCACCAAAATGTCTCACCTTCATTTTGTGGCAGCACCAGAGTACCGAAGCAGGGTGATACAACTGGGCGAGCAAGAAGATCGAGTTTTTCTTGTGGGTGGTCTGGGAGTAGACGCGATCAAAAAGATGACTCTTTTAAGCAAACCTGAGCTTGAAGCTTCCATGGATTTTAAGTTTGGGCATCGAAATTTACTAGTCACTTTCCATCCAGTCACGCTGGATCGTGAGGGATCGACTAAACAGATGTCAGAGTTGCTATCGGCGCTTGATACGCTAAGTGATACACAACTAATCTTCACCATGCCGAATGCCGACACGGGTGGCAAAGAACTAATGGCGCAGATCAATTCATTTGTTCAAACACATCCAAATTCGAAAGCGTACGCCTCCTTGGGGCAAAAACGATATTTGTCGTGCTTGAAGTTTATAGATGGGGTTGTTGGCAACTCGTCAAGCGGACTAGCCGAGGCACCAAGCATGGGAATTGGAACAATCAATATTGGCGACCGGCAGAAAGGCAGATTGTCGGCAACGAGCGTGATTCATTGTGAACCAAATTATTCCGATATTCTTGCTGCAATCCACAAACTACATGAACCAAAGTTCAAGGCCACTTTAAGCTCCACTAACAATCCGTATGGAGATGGTGGGGCAAGTAAAAAAATCACCGAGGTATTGGCATCTTTTCCATTGGAAGGAATTCTCAAAAAATCTTTTCGTGACATTCAAGTTCTATGATCGCTCAAACTGAAACACATTCTTGGCTAAAAACTCTGCTGCCAACAGACGCAACTGTTCAGCAGGCCATTCACAGTCTTGAATCCTCGAGCATGCAAATTGTGCTTGTGCAATCAAAAGACGGTCGACTTTTTGGCACGTTAACAGATGGAGATATACGCAGGGCTTTTCTGCGAGGACTTACACTCGATAGCAAAGTTAGTGAAATTGCGCACCGCAAACCTCTTGTAGCACCACCTAATATGGGGCGAGACCTAGTATTGCAACTCATGCAAGCCAACAGAATTCATCAGTTGCCAGTAGTCGACAGCGATGGACGGCCGCTCGGGCTTCATGTTTGGGATGAAATCTTAAAACCTAAAGCGCTTGATAACTATATGGTCATCATGGCTGGCGGCCGAGGGACGCGCCTGCGACCCCACACTGAAAACTGCCCTAAACCTATGCTGGAAGTTGGCGGTAAGCCGATGCTAGAACATATTATCGAGAGAGCCAAAGTAGACGGATTCGTAAATTTCATCATTTCAATTCACTATCTCGGAGAAATGATTGAAGATTACTTTGGGGATGGCTCTAAGCTTGAAGTAAATATTCAGTATCTGAAAGAAACAAGCCCATTGGGGACCGCCGGCGCTTTAAGCTTGATAGAAACAATTCCAGATACTCCGTTTTTGGTTACCAACGGGGATGTGATGACTGATATCCATTACAGCGACATCTTGGAATTTCATTTACGTCATCAAGCAGTGGCGACCATGGCTATTCGGCATCATGAGCTACAGAATCCATTTGGTGTTGTAAAAACAAACGGCTTAGAAATTACCGGATTCGAAGAAAAACCTATTTACCGAAGCCACATCAATGCAGGTATATATGTGCTAAGTCCAAGCGCACTCAGTCTTTTGGTCGAAGGAAGTCACTGCGACATGCCTTCACTTTTTTCTCGATTGCAGGCAAAAGAGTTACGAACTATTGCTTACCCAATGCACGAACCATGGCTGGATGTAGGAAGGCCAGATGACCTGCTTCTTGCGCGCGAAATGAAGCATTGATAAAACCCGAAATTAAGTTTTAGCACCGTCGTATTGAATAACCAAGTTTCCTTGAGGAATACAAATGAGAATTGGCCCTAGCCCAAGTGTGGACCTATCCCGCTTCAGCAAGCCCGAAGATGAATTGGATGTGTTCTACGGATTGCCTCGCTACGTGCACTTTTGCAAGAAGTGCAACATGTCAAATCAGCAACCCATGTCCAGCAATGAATACGCGCACAGCAAAGACTCCAAAAAAACCACCATGTCATTTGATGAGCATGGTGTTTGCCACGCCTGTAATTTCAATGCCTTAAAAGAAACAGGTGAAATTAATTGGGATGAGCGCGAACAAGAGCTTATTGAATTATGCAAGCAGTTTCGTAAAACCGACGGGAGTTACGACTGCATCGTTGGCGGGAGTGGCGGTAAAGACAGTGCTATGCAATCGCATTTACTGAAATACAAATATGGCATGAATCCGTTAACGGTGACGTGGTCCCCACACCTTTACACGGATATAGGTTGGAAGAATTTTCAGAGCTGGTTGCATGAAGGTGGCTTTGACAACTACTTGTATACACCAAACGGAAAAATTCACCGTTTGCTGACCCGAAATGCAACGATCAACTTGCTGCATCCATTTCAGCCTTTCATTCTTGGACAAAAAACTTTCGTTGCCAAAATGGCCGCAAAGTTGAATATTCCACTCATTTTCTATGGCGAGATGCCAGGTGAATACGGCGAAAAAATTTCGCACAAAACCTCTTCCTATGCAGCCAAAGATCAGCCCAAGGAAAGTGAGGGGTTCTCTCTGGATTACCTAGGCGGGAAAGACGTGAGGGACGTTTATTTGGGTGGCAAACAGATCGGCGCTTATCTCGATGATGGCATACCTCTGGTTGATTTGATGAGCTATCTGCCGATGGAACCCGAGGTTCTTGAGAGAAAGGGAATCGAATTCAAGTACCTTGGCTACTACAAAAAGTGGGTTCCACAAGAGGCCTACTACTATGCGGTTGAGCACACTGGTTTCGAGGCCAACCCAGTCCGCACGGAAGGCACTTATTCCAAATACAATAGCTTAGACGACAAGGTTGATGGCTTTTTCTATTTCACACGCTGGATCAAGTTTGGCGTGGGTCGTGCAATGATGGATTCCGCACAGGAAATTCGCAATCATCACATCGACAAGGAAGAAGGTCTTGCACTGATGCGCCGCTATGAAGGGGAATACCCTTCGCGCTACGAGAAAGAGTTTCTCGAGTACATCAGCATGAGCCGTGAGGAGTTTCTTGAAACTTGCGACCGCTTCCGCTCTCCACACTTGTGGAAGGTAGAGGATGGAGAATGGAAATTACGCTACACACCTTACTGATGAACGAACCAACCGTCCTTGCCGTCATAACGGCAAGGGGGGGCTCAAAAGGCCTACCCCGGAAAAATGTACTGCCAGCTGCCGGCAAACCCCTCATAGTTTGGACCGTTGAAGCAGCATTCGCATCTACAGTAATCAATCGGGTAATCTTATCGTCCGATGATGACGAAATCATGGAAGTTGCGGCCGCTGCGGGGTGTGATATTCCGTTTCGTAGGCCTACTGACTTGGCAAGCGACAAAGCTAGCTCCATGGATGTCGTATTTCATGCATTGCAAGAGTTGCCGGGTTATGACTTCGTTGTACTTTTGCAGCCCACATCCCCCCTGCGAACGGCTGAAGACATTGATGAAGCGTTTCACCTGATGCAAGCTCACAATGCGCCCGCATGTGTATCTGTGACGGAGGTAGAACAGTCACCTTACTGGATGTACAAGTTAACTGATGATGACCGTTTGACTGGATTGCTTGAACCTCTGTCAGGAGTAAGTCGGCGTCAAGACCTGCCGTCCGTGTACACCTTGAATGGTGCAATTTACATAGCTAACGTTGAATGGCTTTTGAAATCCGGAAGTTTTATAGGGCCAGAAACCGTTGCATACAAAATGCCCAAATCAAGATCGATCGATATTGACGACGACATCGACTTCCGGCGTTTCTGCCAGAAGGTTGAATCATCCCATTTCCATTCAACCAAGTAACCGTACAGAGTTTTAAAGTCAGCTTTATGTCTTCTCAAAAAAAGTTAGTCCGCCTGATCGCCCGATTGGACGTCAAGGGTGAAAACCTGATCAAGGGAGTGCACCTGGAGGGGCTCCGTGTAATGGGTGACCCACAAGAGCACGCCCGTCGGTACTACGAACAAGGTGCCGATGAGCTGATTTACATGGACATCGTGGCCAGTCTTTATGGGCGTTCCAAACTTTTGGATATCGTACGCCGCGCGGCGCATGATGTTTTTGTACCTTTGACAGTAGGCGGAGGTGTTAGATCCATTGAGGATGTAGGCGAATTGCTTCGTGCAGGTGCAGACAAAGTGGCGATCAATACTGCGGCTGTTAAGCGGCCAGAGTTGATTAGCGAAGTGTCTAGACGATTTGGTTCGCAGTGCATGGTTCTATCGATAGAGGCAAAACGCCACTCACCTGGGAGATGGGAAGTCTACACCGACTGCGGACGCGAACGTAGCGGCGTCGATGCCATAGAATGGGCCATTCAAGGTTCTCAACTCGGAGCGGGCGAGATACTCGTCACATCCATAGACTCCGAGGGCACTCGCAAAGGATTTGATACGGATTTGGTCAAAGCCATTGGCGATGCTGTGAATGTCCCAATAATTGCCAGCGGTGGATTTGGACAACAATCGCACCTGAGTGAGGTGTATGGAGCTGGCGCAGATGCTATAGCTTTCGCAGACGCATTACATTACCAGCGATTTGCGATGCCAGAACTGAGAAACATGGCCCGAGAATTGGATATTCCGGTGAGGGACGTTCAATGACCAAAACCATTGTTATTATTGATTACGGTGTGGGCAACCTATACAGCGTTAGGCGTGCGGTTGAAGTATGCGGTGGTGAAGACATCCGCGTGAGCGATAAGCCCCAAGACTTGGCCGACGCTGACAAGATTATTTTGCCCGGTGTGGGTGCGTTTGAAGACGGAATGAAAGGGATGCGAGAGCGCGGCTTAATTGAACCAATTGTTGAAGCAGCCCATTCAGGAAAATCAATTCTGGGAATTTGTTTGGGAATGCAGCTACTTGCTAGCAGTAGTGAGGAGTTTGGGTTTCACGAAGGTCTAGATTTGATCCCTGGCGAGGTCGTGAGCATTCCAAACCGAACAGTCGATGATCGAATACTAAAAGTTCCATTTATTGGCTGGGCTGAGATAGAGGCTTACAACACCAAGGCTTACGAGATGAGTCTGCTGGGACCGCATGAGGCTAGGGGCGCTGTTTACCTGGTACATTCACTGCATGTTCGTACCGCTACCCCAGAACACTTGCTTGCATCATATTGCTTAGGTGGACACAGGATCACTGCTGCAATTCAGCGTGACAACATCACAGGCCTCCAATTTCACCCGGAGAAAAGCGGTCAGGTGGGTCTTGCCATTATGAGAAATTTTCTTGTCTCTAAATGAAGCACTTTCAATCTGACACCATCGATATAAAAGATGTAGATGTTTTTGATATAGATCTACAATCAGCATACAGAATACCTACGTCACATTCACGCTACTTTGATATGTGGCGTGGAGGGTCTGCATTGGTGGTTGCTTTCGGACACATGATTCAAATATTCGCTCCTGCTTTCCCTGTTGCCACTAGGAGCCTAGCAGCTGCATTAGCAGGTGCGGCAGTAATGGCATTCTTCGTTATTAGCGGTTTCTTCATCCATAAATCCATCGCTCAATACGGGCAGGATGGAGTCAATTGGCGCAAATTCGTTAGGGCGCGAGTCAATAGAATTTACCCACCATTCGCGCTCTCTATTATCATTACAGTCTCGCTCTATTATTTGGCACCGACATTTTTTGCCTCGGGAAGCACCAGTTTTTTAAACCCCACCGATAGAACGGAATTCTCTCTATCGGGTCTTTGGATAACCATTCTGCATCTGAACAATTTTTTGGGTCCAGCCTTATCTGCGAATGGGCCATTGTGGTCTCTCACTTACGAAATCTGGTACTACACCATTGCACTATTGGTGGTCCTTGCAGTCAGCGGGAAACGAGTCGGTTGGACGGCACTACCTATCGTGGTAGTGCTCTCTATTCTAGACAAATGGTTTTTCATACTAGGTTTACTCTGGGTAGCTGGTTTCATGTTGTCTGTGCTTCACTCTAAGAACAAGTTGCCAAAGCTCCCGAATTCAATTTTCATTTTCGTGCTTCCTGCATCGCTCTTTGTATTAATCCCACTGATGCCCTCATTGTATGCGGGCAAACTGGCAATGGGCTTTCAGCTTGCTTTCGGAATATGGATGATCAATCACATTAATAACACGTTACACAAGTCAACGCCTTCCTATATATGGCTGCTGGTATATTCGAGCAAATTTTCATACACGCTTTATGTTCTTCACTTTCCGCTTTTGCTGTTCAGCTATGGGGTACTCGAAAACACCGACGGAGTGGCAAGTGTTTCCGCATGGGGGTCTTTAGGACTGACGATTGCAATCTCCGCCTTGATAGGTTGGAAACTAGAAACAATCAAACTTATCACCAAGTAAAAGAGTAATGAAACAGCTGCAACAATGAAAACAATCCTAAAATTAGAAAAAATTATCCAAATTCAGCCCACATATCTTCTCAACATCTATGAGTAACAGAAGATGATTTTCAATCTAGGGCTATCGGTTCAAACTCCAAAGGCGGATCGAGGAAGCCCATTCATGTTTCTTGCCGCGGTTCTTTATGTTTTCAGTCAGACAGTTTTTCTCCAAAACCTTAAAGATCAAATCACTGCGTTGACTGTGATGTTATTTGTCTTGGGAGTGATTTCTTCACTATCAACCAATACCCACTCACGCCGGTTTTTAATCAGGCCATACTTCCTGATATCATCAACCCTTATCATTTTATTTTTAATTCTGAATTTAAATTTAGACAATTTAGACATACTTATCAAGATACCAGTGCTTTTATTGGCAACAGCGCTTTTTGTGAGCGCAGGTGGATTAGCATCGATCGAGCGGTATGCAGACGGTGCACTACTGTCGGTTCTCTTGATTTCTATCTTAGCAAATCTACAAATTATTCAGTCTGTAGAGTTTTCCGCCCACGAGATGTGGATTAAAAAATCGGCAGGCTTCTTTAATCCAAACAATGCACCCTACTTTGTTTACATTAGTGCCTTGATTTACTTCATATGTGCAAGACCCAAAAAAATGTTCGTCGCTTTGGGTGTACTCATTTTCCTATTTTACTCCAGTGTATACAGCCGCACATATTTGGCTTTGGGAACATTTCTTATGTTGGCAACTATTTGCGACTTGAAGTTTCCACGACTAATGAGACCGTTTCATATTGTGCTGAGTTTAATTGCACTCACTGCAATGATTGTCGGAATTTATTTCTATCTTGGTATAACTATGTATCCAGAGGTGCTTAGTGACTATTCAGGCACTCCTC
This sequence comes from Limnobacter sp., assembly GCA_029866125.1. Classification (GTDB taxonomy): domain Bacteria; phylum Pseudomonadota; class Gammaproteobacteria; order Burkholderiales; family Burkholderiaceae_B; genus Limnobacter. The sequence continues at coordinate 41,275 of JARWZZ010000012.1, read as the reverse complement.
TTGACATCATTACTTCATATAGAGTTACAGTAGCGCTCGATGCGGCAGCATACAATGCAAATTCCATTTTCGGCATGTCAGTCAGCAAACTAGACTCCTTGTATGTTGAGCTTATCTACTCATGTGGCCCAGCTTTTCTGCTGATGTTCTTCATGACCTTTATCCGTAATTTATTTGCATTTAAACTAAATTCCACAGTATTGCGTATTCATATAGGCGTTGCAGCAGCTTTAATTGCTGGTCTATTTGAAATACAGTTATTCAACATCACACCTGTAGGTCCGATGATTCTATTCTATGGACTTTCGAATATTCGATTAAATAAAGTATTTCCGACCACCATTAGAGATACACCCAGGAAATTCAATGAAAATTTTTTATTGCACCAACGAACCGCACAATCCAGTTGATTTAGAGGAAATTCGTAGACTTGAGCCTATAGCGAATGTCACTGTAGTTTGTAGTTCAAAAACATGCTTTTCGTCCAGTGAAAGTCTGCTCAAGCTGAACGCGCCAGGGTGGTTCAAAAAGTCAATCCAACTCTGGTTAAGGAGTTGTATAGTATTCGCTAGAGTGCCAAACAATCCTATTGGAATTAGGTTTCCAGAGTTAAACATATATAGAAAATCGAAATTTCTCGCAAAGGTTTTTAGTATTCTCTGGGCAATAAAGACTACTCCCGGCATAAACAAATTTCTACCTCAGTATTCGACACTTGCGCTCTTTCCATTTAGGTGTGTCGCCTTCTTTTACAAGCATAAGGGGACCTCTGAAGACATAGTAATTTACAACTCACTGTTCATCAATGTAACTGAATTCATATGGTTCTTAACCAAGATGCGAAAGTCAGGGGCTCAACTGATAGCCAATGTTCGATCTTGGGACAACCCATACTACGTTCAGTTCGATTCAACTGCAGACTGCTATCTTACATGGAGCGCGCACATGGATCGATCCATCGAAAAGTCTCAACGATTGGAAGGTAGGACTTTTATCCATTGGGGACCCAACCAATTCAGGAAATTCTGGCAATTTACCTGCACTAATGAGGCCGCAATCAAAGACCGAAGGGAGTCCATCGATGTGGGATATGCCGCTGCTTTTGGAGATCCAATCATTACATTCGCAGAGTACAGTTACATTTGCAACCTTTCTGCCGAACTCAAAAGCAAAGGTGTCAATCACAGAATTCTTTACCGACCATACCCTACTGTGGACCCACAACTGCTCGTTTCCAAAAGAACTGAAGAGTCAGTAGTGGTATTAGGGATTGATTCACCTGCGATTGACCGATACGGAGATGGGCGTGAAACTATACGATTCGGATCACATCTAGAAAAGCATCAATACCTGAGTTCCTGTGATGTTTTCCTAAGCATCGGAACCACATTCACGGTTGAAGCTTTTCTGCATGGAACGCCGATCATTCATTTCTACCTACCTCAGAGCGAAAGGATTGATGAAGATGCAATTTTGCTCTTCAAAAGAATTGAGATCACATGCGTTCACTTTTTCGAATACTTTCCGGGAGCTTTACCATTTGTGGAATCAGTCGATGATCTTCGATTAGCATTATTGGGAAGTCAAACTCAACCTGTTTCACGGGAGTTGCTACTTGAGAGGCTTGGCACAGGGGGGCTCGACAAAGATATAAATCTTAATCTGCGAGAACTGACTCATTTCAACTAGTCACTCTAAATGTGAAACAGCGAGTATAGTAATTTCTCAGCCTGCAAAAGATGCTGAAGTACCTTGATCTAGGCATTGCCATCAGAGCCGGAACCGTCGGAATTAGGTTCCTGCTGCCAGTTTTGGTACTAGCCATTGCAAATCAGGAAGAATTGGGGCGATATTATTTGTATACCGCTGCAATTGCACTAATTATCTTTTCAACCACATGTGAAATAAATCTTTTCTTTTCCAAGGCTTATGTACAAGACCCATCTCAGTCTTTAATTTTTCAGCATTTCATTGGACTACTAACAACAGCACTAATTCTCAATACTACATTCGGAAGTCCAATCCTAGTAAGTTTTCTTTGGTGGTCAGGGGAGCGTGACTTTAAAATATATGTTGCATTCTTCTATTATTTAAATTCAGAGGTAGTCGTAAATGAATATGGTCGCTATTTAACCAACATTAGTAAAGTAAATAGCGTAGTCTTTAGAGATCTGTATAGAGCTATTAGCTTGGTACTATCCGCACTTATTAGCCTGGCTTCTTGCGAAAAGATCGTCACATGGGAATTTTTTTTAGCATTTGGACTTTTTAACACAGCACTCCTTCTATTCGAATACTTCTATGCAAGATCGTTTTTCAATGGAACAATACCAAACTTTGAGCTCAGCAACAATATTCGAACTACGATCGCTGCAATCCGTCAAACACGGGGAGCCATTGCGCAGAGTGCAATTTCATATTTCTACCCTTTATTTGAGAGAATCATATTAGAACGCACCGTAGGACTTTCTACACTGGGTGGTTACGCGCTTCTAACTTCGCTAATTCAAGCAGCTGTTTCGGTCCTGTTTCTTCCTACCATTGCCAGATTTAGAACTACAGTTCTTCAGTTACACTCTTGCATCGAAAAGAAGGGATCCCTCGAAATACCTGGGCTTACCACTTTCATGTTGAAAGTTCTAGGTACCGGCACTATTCTGATTTTGAGTTTACAGTTCACAGTATCGCTGGGTCTCCTAGAAGGAAAATTCGATGTAGATGTTTGGTTTTCAATTGCGGCACTGGTTGGAGTCGCTTCCAGTAACGTAATGTATGTGGTCTCACCGGATTATGCGAGAGTTGGTCGCATTTACTCTTCAATGCTAATTACTATTTCTATATACACCTGCACACTTTTATCTTTATTTATGTACGCCAAACTTTTCTCCAACAATCATATATTTATTTCAAGCATTCTGACTGGAGGCTTTTTTGTTCAAATTTTAGTACGACAGCGATATTTGAAATCCCCCCATTTAATCGACTCAAAATAATTACCTACCCACTGCACGACAACAAATTATCAATATTGAATTTTAAACAGTGATTTAAAAAGCAAATTAAATAATTAACTGAAAATCCTTTTTGTCAACCGCATATGGACTAACAATCAAGCCCCGAATATCACTTAGATTTAATAAAAATTCTGGAAAATTGATCTTATTTTACCAAAATTTTCTAGCAGAAAGTTGTGAAAAGAAAAAATGTAGAAAGCACCGAAAACTAAATTTTCCGAATCCAGCTTAGATGTAAGGCCAACACAGCTCACTCTCTGATAAACATAATTACCGCGATTTATATTATATTTTCAACTAAAATGAAATCTAAGAACCCCACTAGCGGATCTCGAACCGTTGAATTCCAAGCATCACACGTAGACCAAGAAACCTAAAATGAAAAACTCTATACCAACTAATTAACAAGAAAAATGGAGTATAACCTACACTCAATTGAACAATATTTTGAAAGATCTGCCGTATAGTTATAATAATTAGCAATTTCAGACATTTTTTTATCCGACTAGTCCGGCATCAAATTCAATACATTTTCCGCGTCAAAATCGTGCACAATAAAAGACAACTTCATCTAGTATCGAATACATCAGTAACAGCCGGCGGTGAGGGTCTTGCGGCATTGCGTTACGCAGAGTCAATCTCGGAGGCTGGTTGTTCAGTCATCTTACTTGCGAAAAAAATTTCAAATGGCAGTCATTGCGTTTCGAAAGAATTGGAAACGATAGCATTAGAATCGGCACCTACTCGAAAAAGTCTGCTACATGAGTTGTTTAGTCAATATCACTTCATTAAACAGCTGTGTGAACAAAAAAATATTGAACTAATTCATCTTCATGGCATGTGGTCCCCCTACTTGGCAGTCGCTGCACTTGTAGCCCTTATTAAACGAATTCCATATATTATTTCACCACACGGTTGTCTTGAGCCATGGGCGCTTTGCTATAAAAGGCATAAAAAATTCCTCGCTCTGAAGACCTACCAGGGGGCGGTCCTTAAGTCAGCTTCCATGTTTGTCGCAACAGCTAATCAAGAGGCGCAAAGTATACGTAACCTGGGTTACCTTCAACCTATTGCGGTTATACCTAATGGTGTTGACGTAAAGCCTCTATCTAAGCCCATTTTACCAAAGAGAGTTAAGACAATTCTGTTCCTCTCGAGATTACATCCGATAAAAGGGTTGTTAGATTTAGTTGAAGCTTGGTCTGTTTCTCGGCAGCCGGGATGGAAGATTGTAATTGCTGGGGGTGACGAGGAAGGTCATCGCGAAAGCGTAGAAGCATTAATTAAGGTGAAAGGGCTTAAATCGGACTTTGAGTTTACAGGCTTCGTTGACGGCAAGCGCAAGCAGTCTTGTTTTGATACTGCTACACTTTTTGTTTTGCCAACTTATTCTGAAAATTTTGGCATTGTCGTTGCCGAGGCATTAGCTAATGGACTGCCTGTGATAACCACCAAAGGCGCACCATGGAGCGATTTGGTAGAGCATCGATGTGGATGGTGGGTTACACCGGGTGTTCGCGGTGTAACAGATGCTTTAAATGCAGCGATGGCTTGTACTTCTGATGAATTGCAGGCAATGGGAATTCGTGGCCGTAATCTTGTTATCAACAAGTATGCTTGGTCGAAAGTTGGTACCACAGGACTGGAAGTGAGTAAATGGTTGCTGGATCAGTCAAATCCTAAACCTGAAGCTATTAATTTGACGGAAAAATAAACATCAAATGTGTGATATCACTTATCCTGCGAAGAAAACAAACACTCGGGTGTTGATACTCGGAGCCACTGGAATGCTTGGTAATACAATGTTACGCTTCTTCGCTCAGAGTGCGGGCTTCGTTGCGTTTGGCTCTGCTAGATCGTCTCGAGCACTTAAATTACTGCCTCCGTATCTGTCTCAACATGTGGTCTGTGGAGTTGATGTGGAAAATATGGATAGCTTGGTAAACTTGTTTACCAAGACCCGTCCTGATATCGTCATTAATTGTATCGGCTTAGTTAAGCAGCTTGCTGAGGCTAATGACGCTTTGATTGCCATTCCTATCAATACACTGTTACCGCATCGGCTTGCCCGACTGTGCGAAGTTGCGCGCGCGCGCTTGGTCCACCTGAGCACCGATTGCGTTTTCTCCGGCGCTAAAGGCATGTATACCGAATCTGATACAGCCGATGCTACCGATCTATATGGACGCAGCAAATACATAGGGGAGGTGGACTTCCCACACGCTATCACGCTGAGGACTTCCATCATCGGTCACGAACTTAATGGTGCGCGTAGTCTAGTAAATTGGTTCCTTTCGCAAGAAGGCGAAGTTAAAGGCTTCAAACGTGCAATTTTCTCTGGACTCCCGACGGTAGAAGTTGCGCGCGTCATTCGCGACTACGTCATTCCCCATCCCCAGCTTCATGGGCTCTATCACCTTTCAGCGGCACCTATCAATAAATTTGAGCTGCTAGAGTTGGTCGCCAGTACCTATGGTAAATCGATTGGAATAAATCCTGATGAGGAGCTAATCATAGACCGCTCATTGGATTCGACCCGCTTTAGGCGGGCTACCGGCTTTATACCAAAGCCATGGCCCACACTAATTAGCGACATGCATGAATTCGGCTAATTAGCCATTTCGATAATAAAGGTTTGAGAATATGTTTAAAGATAAGGTTTTGCTTATTACGGGAGGAACAGGATCGTTCGGCAATGCGGTGCTGCGGCGTTTCCTTGCCTCAGATTTCGCTGAGATTCGTATCTTTAGCCGAGACGAGAAGAAGCAAGAAGATATGCGACTTTCCCTGAAGAATGACAAAGTTAAGTTCTACATAGGCGATGTACGCAACTACGACAGCATTGACGACGCGTTGAAAGGTGTAGACTATGTGTTCCACGCTGCTGCGCTTAAGCAGGTACCTTCCTGCGAGTTTTACCCGATGGAGGCAGTACGCACCAACGTACAAGGTGCAGAAAACGTCATGCGTGCAGCGATTTCGAATGGTGTGAAGCGTTGTGTTGTACTTAGTACTGACAAGGCGGTCTATCCGATCAATGCAATGGGCATTTCTAAAGCGATGATGGAGAAGGTTATGGTTGCCAAGTCGCGCTTGTGCGGTCCTGGTAAAACAGTGCTGTGCGCAACACGTTACGGTAACGTGATGGCTTCGCGCGGTTCAGTGATTCCATTATTCTTAGATCAGTTAAAATCTGGCAAGGCGCTGACTATTACAGATCCGAATATGACCCGCTTCCTAATGTCGCTTGAAGAATCGGTTGATTTAGTTCTATACGCTTTCGAACACGCGCAGCCGGGTGATATTTTTGTCCAAAAAGCTCCGGCTTCGACTGTCGGTGATCTAGCCCAAGCAATGAAGGAAATACTAAATTGCGACAACGAAATAAAAATTATTGGTACGCGCCATGGAGAAAAGCTATACGAATCGCTGCTGTCTCGCGAGGAGATGTCACGGGCGGATGATTTGAGCAATTATTACAGGGTTCCTGCTGATTCACGCGATCTGAATTATGCGAAATTCTTCGTCCAGGGCGAGGTAGCAATCCCCAACTTTGACGATTACACCTCGCACAACACGTATCGTCTAGATGTTGAGGGTATTAAGGAGACCCTGATGAAACTAGAGATCATTCGTGAGGCTTTGAATGCATAAACTCAAAGTGATGACCATTGTCGGAACCCGGCCCGAGATCATTCGACTGTCGCGCACGATTTTCAAGCTGGATCAGTATTACGACCACGTCCTGGTGCACACCGGACAAAACTACGACTACGAGTTAAACGAAGTCTTCTTCAGTGATCTCGGTATACGCAAACCCGACGCATTCCTTGAGGCTGCTGGAGCAAGCGCAGCCGAAACCATAGGCCAGGTGATTATTGCCGCCGACAGGGTTTTCGAACAATACCAGCCCGACGCATTGCTTTTACTTGGTGACACCAATAGTGCATTGGCAGCTATATCAGCTAAGCGCCGCAAGATACCCATCTTCCACATGGAGGCGGGAAATCGCTGCTTTGATTTCAGGGTTCCAGAGGAAATTAATCGCCGTATTGTTGACCACACTGCGGACATTCATTTGCCCTATAGCGACATTGCCCGCGACTACCTATTGAGTGAGGGCTTACCGCCTGACCAAGTAATTAAGACGGGCAGCCCTATGAGCGAAGTTTTAGAGTATTACCTACCCGATATTGAGGCTTCAGAGGTGCTAATAAGGCTCGGGCTGTCCTATCAACACTACTTTTTGGTGAGTTCGCATCGTGAGGAAAACGTTGACTCTCCTGAGAATCTGCGAAAGCTCTTTGATATTCTGAATACGCTCGCTGAGCGTTACCAAGAGCCAGTAATTTTTTCAACGCATCCCCGAACCCGTAAGCGAATGGATGCGCTTGGTTTGACCGCACACCCGTTGGTACAGTTTTTGAAGCCGTTTGGTTTTTTAGATTACGTGAAGCTACAAACTCAAGCACGAGCGGTGTTATCCGATAGCGGTACGATTACAGAGGAATCGTCGATCCTTAACTTTCCTGCGCTGAACTTACGCGAAGTACACGAGCGCCCCGAGGGGTTTGAAGAAGGGTCTGTGATGTTTGTAGGGTTGAATATTGACCGTGTTCTACAAGGATTGAGCATCTTACACACTCAACCTAGAGGTAACAATCGAGGATTACACTTGGTAACTGACTACGTTCCCAACAATGTATCTGACAAGATGGTACGTATCATTCAGAGCTATACGGACTTCGTTAACCGCAAGGTATGGCGCAAAAGCTGATGCGTGTTGCGTTAATTGCGGACACATTCTCTCCACTCCGCACTTCCGGCGCAGTTCAACTTCGTGATTTATCGCGTGAACTTGCAAGGCAAGGGCATTCACTGTTAGTACTACTTCCTGCACATGATCAATCAGAAAATTGGAAGCTTGAAGATTTTTGGGGGATACAAGTACTTCGCCTGAAAGCCCCAAAAACAAAGGATATTGGCTACGTGCGTCGCACATTAGCTGAACTGGCAATGCCTTTTTCGATGATGTGGAACCTCCGCAAAAGCCCATTCGCAAAAGAACGTTGGGATGGCGTAGTTTGGTACTCACCTTCCATATTTCACGGGCCATTAGTCCATTCACTTAAAAAATCCAGCCGTTGCAAAAGCTACCTAATCATCCGCGATATTTTTCCCGAATGGGCAGTGGACATGGGGCTCATGGGGCGCGGCCTGCCCTACCGATTTTTTAATTGGGTGGCGCATTATCAATACTCAGTAGCTAACATCATCGGTGTTCAAACAACTGGCAATCTGAAGTACTTTGAACGCTGGGCCAGGCAACCCAATAGACAACTCGAAGTGCTCCCAAATTGGTTAGACAAGCCTGCGCAAAAGCGTTGTTCAATTCGAGTAGATGAAACAGTCTTAACTGGACGTAAAGTGTTTGTGTACGCAGGCAATATGGGCCTGGCCCAAGGCATGGATATTTTGCTGGCTTTGGCTGAAAAGCTAACAAGCAGGGTAGATGTGGGCTTTTTGTTTCTTGGGCGTGGTAGTGAGTCTACCCGACTCAAAAATTTAGCCGAACTAAGGCAACTCAGCAATGTACTTTTTTTCGATGAAATTGACCCGGATGAAATACCAGACCTCTATGCCCAATGCCATATTGGAATTGTAGCGTTAGCCGCTAGACACAAGTCACACAACATTCCAGGTAAATTTCTCACTTATATGCAAAGTGGGCTACCAGTATTGGCAAACGTAAATTCTGGCAATGATCTTGCTGCTTTTATTCGTAGGGAACAAGTTGGACAGGTATGCGAGAGTAACGACATAACCGAGTTACTCATGCTTGCTGAAAAATTACTGAATCAAATCGAGACCGTAACCTACTTTCGGCCTCGTTGTCTGGCGCTTTTTGAAAGGGAATTTTCAGTGGAGCAAGTTACAAAGCAAGTACTTAAGGCTCTAACAATCTAAACAGCGTTTTAAATCAATCATTACAAGGTATTCGCGTCCAAATTGAAGCGGGTTTTGTGGCCCATCACCTACCTCAGGTATCATCGGGAGTATCCGGCGGAGACGCCTATTCCATTCATATCGGCCTTATCCAGATGAATAAATTTTCAAAATTATTACTAGTGGGTTTGTTTGGCCTCTCAACAGGCCAACCCTTATTTGCTCAAAATACGCAGCCCCAGTTGAGTGAAGATCATCAATCCAGCGGGCTGGGTAATCAACCCCAACGTCAATATGAAAATCGGTTTGACCCTTCCCAAAACCCAAATCAAAATCAAGGCCAAGGTCAAACCCAATTTCCTCCATTCTACGACAACAGCCTCAATCAACAAGCACCTGTTAATTTTCAAAACGGACAAGATCCACGGACTCAACGCGCACCAGCGGAACAGCAAAGGCCTGTTCCGCAAAAACGCCGCGAACTCTCTACCCTTCAACGTTACCTGAAGGAATCCACGGGCAAAGAATTCCGCTATTACGCGGAAGATTTGTTTGAAAACGGTGCCTTTGGCTCCATGAACAATGGCGCAAACGCACCGGTACCCAGCACCTATGCAATTGGCCCTGGTGACGAAATTATGGTGCGCATGTGGGGTGGAGTATCCATGAACCACACCGGCGCGGTTGATCGTGACGGCAATTTCAGCATCCCACGTGTGGGCACCTTCCCCTTGAGTGGAGTTACCCTTGGCGAGCTGAACAGCTACCTTAGCCAGCAACTCAGCAAGTACTACACCAACACCAATTTAAGCGCTTCGCTGGGGCAACTCAAAGGCATTCAAATTTACGTGGTTGGCCAAGCAGAAAAGCCCGGTTTATATACCGTTAGCAGTTTGTCATCATTGGTAACCAGTGTGTTTACCGTGGCCCGCCCGGGTGTAAATGGCAGTTATCGTAACATCACGCTAAAGCGCGGTGGCAAGCAAGTAACCAAGCTAGACCTTTACGAGTTCATTCGCAGTGGCGACACAGCCGGCGACAAAAAACTATTGCCCGGCGACGTCATCGTTATTGAAAAAGCAGGCCCACGCGTAGCAGTGATGGGTGCTGTGGAAAAACCGGCAATTTATGAATTACGCGAAGGCGAGCCGCTTGGCGTAGCAATTGACCTGGCTGGGGTGCAAGGCTCATTGACTGCCAAAGCTGAAGTGTTGATTGAAAGATTCGAAACTGGAGCTGCGAGAAAAGTCATCCGCAAAACATTCGATCAAGCACTTGCAGACACAGGTGCCCGCGATGGTGAAGTAGTCAAACTGTTTGACGTAAGCGGCAACTTCAGCAATGCAGTCACCTTGCGCGGTAACGTGGCTGACAGTATGCGGGTGCCTTACTCTGACAACATGCGAGTGTCCGACCTTATTCCTGATGAATCAGTGCTGATTACCCGTGACTACTACAAAGAAAAAGACAAATTGATCAACCCCAAACTGCAACGCGACACCAAGGACGGCGGAAAAAGCCGCGGTGTGGACATTGATGAAGTGGGCAACAGCGTGCGCAACATGTTCAGCGAAATCAATTGGGACTACGCAGTAATTGAGCGTTTAGACCCCAAGGCACTAAAAACAGTGTTGATTCCGTTCAACCTGCGCAAAGCGATTGCCAAGGACGAGAAGGAAAATATCGCTTTGCAGGCAGGTGATGTGGTCACCGTGTTCAGCGTGAAAGACGCATCCGTACCCAAAGACAACAAAAGCATTACCGTCAAGGTGGATGGTGAAGTACAAGCCCCAGGTTTTTATCAAGTTAAACCCGGTGAAACCTTGCAGGATGTATTGATTAAAGCAGGTGGCATTACGCGCAATGCGTTTGTGTTTGGCACCAAACTAACTCGCATGTCCATTAAAGAACAGCAAAAGGAACAGCTGAAAAAAGTAGTGTCCGAAGCTGAAAAAATGCTGGGGGCTGCGGCAAGAAACAATGCCGTGAATGCAGACATTCCAAGCGATGCAAAAGCGGCGGAAGAACAAATTAGCCGACAACGAGCCATGCTAGAAAAGATGCGTGATGCCGAGGTAGAAGGCCGCTTAGTGCTGGACATACCCTACGATGCAAAAGCCTTATTCGACATACCGGCACTGGCTTTGGAAGATGGCGACAGCATTACCATACCGTTTACCCCCAGCAGCATTGCTGTGAATGGCTCGGTATTCTCAGTGGGCAGTTACGTGTACAACCCCAAACGCAGCATTGGTTACTACTTGGATTTAGCCGGTGGCGCAACCAAGCTGGCCGATACAAAATCCATTTTTGCGGTGCGTGCCAATGGGCAAGTCATCTCTGCCCAGCAAGACACTTGGCTGAAGTTTGGTGATCTAAAAGGCAAACAAGCCCTACCCGGGGATTTAATTTATGTGCCTGAAGATTATGAATACCGCTTGTCCTTCCTGAAAACCTTTGGCCAAATTTCCAAAGTGTTTTACGAGCTTGGCTTGGGTGTAGCCGCCATCGACAGCTTTAGGAGATAAGCCAAGATGAGCGAACTTGCCACACAAAACACGCCCCTAAACGCCCCGGCTGAAAACCCTTGGGTGGAAGAAGATGAGATTAGCCTGTTGGACCTAGCCACAACCTTGGGCGAAGAGAAAAAACTGATATTTGGTTTACCCGCAATTGCTGCGGTTGTGGCTATTGTTGCAAGCCTGTTAATACCCAATGTGTACACAGCAAAAACCACCCTGCTTCCGCCCAGCGGAAATGGCGGGGGTGGTGCTGCTGCAGCGCTGGCGGCATTGGGCTCACTGGGTGGGCTGGCGGGCGGTTTGGGTGGAATTAAAACCCCAGACGAGCAATACGTAGCCATGCTGAAAAGCCGCAGCGTACGGGACATCCTGATTGAACAATACGACCTTAAAAACCGTTATGAAGCCAAAACCATCGAAGATGTATACATGGATTTGGACAAGCTGGTGCAAATAAGTTCTGACAAAAAAAGCGGTGTGCTAAGCGTTGCTGTTGACGATGAAGACCCCAAGTTTGCGTCAGAATTGGCCAACGCCCATGCCACCGCCCTAAAAAATGTACTGGACCGCGTGGCAGTGACTGACGCGCAGCTGCGCCGCAAGTTTTTTGAAGAGCAATTTGCAAAAGCCAAAGAAGACCTGAGCAAAGCCGAAGTGGCTTTGAAAGAAGTTCAAAAAACCAGTGGATTGATTGAACTGAAAGAGCAAGCCAAAGCCAGCATAGAAGCGTTGGCAGCCATACGCGCACAAATTGCACAGCGCGAAGTGCAGTTAACAGCCATGCGCAGCTTTGCCACCGCCCAGAACCCAGACTATGTGCGCATAGCGGGAGAGTTAAGCGGGCTGCGCGTGCAGCTTAAAAAGTTGGAACAAGGGGGTGGCAAGGAAGATGGCTCGCTGGCTACCAAAGACTTGCCCGAAACTGGTTTGACTTACATACGCGCTTTGCGGGAAGTGAAATACTTCGAGGCTATTTTTGAAATCATGGCCAAACAGTTTGAGCTGGCCAAAATTGAAGAAAGCAAAGAAGGCACTGGCTTGCAGCAATTGGACAAGGCCACGCCACCCGAGCGCAAAAGCAAACCCAAGCGTGCAATTATTGTGGTGGTAAGCACTCTGGCCGCAGGCTTTTTGGCAGTGCTGATTGCCCTGTTGCGTGGCGCAATGCGCAAAGCCAACCAAGACCCTGAAAACCGCAGTAAATTTGCGCAACTTAAAAAAGCCTGGGGCTTTAAAACATAAATGAACAACAGTTTTTGCAAATCATGCACACTCACCATGCTGGCCCTATGCGTCCAGCAGGCGTGGGCCACAGGCGATCAAGCCAGCTATCAGGGTAAAGATTACTTCGGCGACCTTAGCCCTGTGCCCAGCTACGCCACCACCACGGGTGGCTTGCACATACCTTCTGCCGAAATTCTGGATGAGGGTGTCTTTGCACTTCAGCGGGACACCTTTCGTAATCCAAGGTTTGGGGCACGTGCATCCCGCAGTAACAACACTGGTCTTGCATTTTCCATGGGGCCTTACCTAGAGGTAGCAGGCCGCTTGGCCAACTACCCAGCATTTGGCGAGCCAGACGTGAACTCTGGTTTTGACCCTCTGGTTTTGCGTGACTTATCAGCCAACGTCAAACTGCAAATACCCCGCTTTTCTGAATATCTGCCCACCCTTGCTGTGGGCATTACCGATGCTGGCGGTGCCGCCAACTTTTTTGATGCGCAGTACGGCGTAGCCACTCACACCTTTGGCCCAGTCAAGGCCACGGTGGGTTACGGCAGGCGCAGCAATCAGCAATTCAATGGTGGCTTTGGTGGTGTGGAAATACGCCCATTCAAAGACTTTGGGGTTTTGTCCAACCTGACATTTTTGTTGGAAGATGACTCTCGCGATACCCATGTGGGTGTGCGCTACATGACTGATGAGTTGCGCTGGTTAAATGACGCACGCATTGTGGCCACAGTGTCCCGCGCAATCAATGCGGTGGATGAAACAGGCAAGCCATTCAGCCACACCGATGCAGGCATTACCCTGCACCTGCCCCTGTTTGACCGCAGCATTGGCAAACGCCTGCCGCAGCCTGAACGAAACAAAGAAACAGGCGAGCCTGACTTTAACCGCCTGCGCTACACTCAGCCTTATGTAGAACCTGACACACCAGAGCGCCTTGCCAGCCTACAAGACCCAACACGCTACGGGCAAGGTGCCACTGCCTATGCAGGCATTACCCAAAAGACAGCCGAGCAGATTTTTGCAGAATCTCGCGCAAGCCAAAGCGAAACTGAAAACACTCAAATTGACTCCAGCGCAGTGGCCAACGTCAGTGAGCTGCAAGAACTATTGGTAAAGCAAGGCTTTACCAGCGTGCGAATTGGAACCATCAGCAAGCAAGCACAAACCTTAGTGGTTGAGTTTGACAACCACCGCTATACCCGAGATGAGGTGGACGCACTGGGCGTGGCCATGGGCCTGATTGTAACCAAAGCACCGGTGGCATTTAAAACCATAGTGCTGGTTAGCACCAAGCTGGACCTACCGGTGGCAACCCTGCAGGTGGACAGGCTTAAATACCATTTGTATTTGGCCGGTGAGCCAGCGCGGGTAATCGAAGAAGGCCTACAATTCAACCCACTCAGCCATTTGGAAGATGAGGATGTGAATTGGTTGACCCAACAATCAGCCTCGTTAAAGGCAAGAACAAGCTTTGAGCCACGCCAGGCTTTTACTGCTGGTACCGAAGTGGGTAACTTTGACAACAGCTTGGGCTTAAACGGTAACCTGTATGTGCCCTTGTGGAAGGGTGCCGAATTTTTTGCCAGTTACACCAAGCAGCTTTATGAAACAAATAACTTTGGACCAGGAAAAATATTCGGCCAAGGTTTGATTGACCGCACGGTTAACCTTAGCATCCAGCAAAGCTACGAGTTATTTGGTATTTTTAACACAACCACACTGGGCGAATTTGAACGCACAACCGAGGGCCTACAGCAAGAAAGCACCAAGTTTTTTAACAATGGTGCGTCTTACCTACAGTTTCGCGCGACACACCTAAGGCCGAAAAACAGGCGCTTTGGTAGCCAATCCCGCGAAAGTCAAACCCTGACCTACAGCCACTATCATGAATACTTTGATTGGTACTACGATGTGAACTACCACAACTACATCACTGAGGACAAAGGCTTCGAAGTGGGACTAAAGAAGTACTTTGGTGATGTGGGTGCCAGGTTGGTGGTTAGAAAATCTGACGTTATTAATTTGGCAGGCTTAGAATTTGAAATACCAATCGCCTTCAGAGAGGCGCCGCGCAATTACAAGGGCTTTCAATTCAACGGGTCTTCAGTATGGAGGCAAGGCTTGTTCACCCGTTTTGGAGACGAGTCAAACTTCATTTTCTTTGAAGGAGCCGTTACACCGAGGTTCCGCTACCAGTCCAATGATGTGTTTTTTAACCGTGGTAGAAACCACCAACAACACATCATCAAGAATTTGCCGCGCATGCGGGATGCATTTTACAAATTTGGCTTGGAAGTGATGAAAAACAAGGACTGATCAATACAGCAAAACAAAGAAAAAACCCCTTCAAATTTAAAACTTGAAGGGGTTTTTCTTTTTTGGCCTAACTCAGCTGATGTTTGACCGATCACTGACCGGTCAACTACTAACTGTGCTAATTGGCTGAACTTAGCCAGCTGTACGCACTGTACAAGTTTCGTTCCGACCATCAACTGGATCGAAGAAAGTACCGCCACCAGTTACACCAGTGGTTCCAGTTGTGCCAGTCGGGCAGGCTTGACCTGGGTTTGTGTTGTCGGTGCCACCGGGTACAGGTGCGGGAGCTGGTGCAGATGTCGGAGCGACCGTTGGGGCAGCAGTCGGTGCGGCTGTCGGTGCGGCTGTCGGTGCAGCTGTTGGGGCTGCAGTCGGTGCAGCTGTTGGGGCAGCTGTTGGCGCACCTGTTGGGGCTGCAGTCGGCGCGGCCGTTGGGGCTGCAGTCGGTGCTGATGTAGGCACTGGCTGACCAGTTGCTGGGTTGTTACCAGCCTGCACACGGTCAATCGCTGTTTCCAAAGTTACGCCACTGGCCAAAGCCTGAGCAAACGAGCCCAGCAGTGACGCAGCCTGTGGGTTAGCAAATGGGTCTGTAGCTGGGTCAGAAGGAATGCCCAAGCGTGTAGCCAAAGCAGTGTAAGCAGCAGCAAAACCTGCGGCGCTACCGTTGGCGTTTTGCAAAGCAGCTTCGGTAAATGGTGTGGCGCGAACGTTAGTACCGGCTGCGCTTACTGTACGCAATACGCCACCGAAGTTGACTGTTGCACAGCCAGACCCGACCTGCGCTTCATTGGCGCAGTATGTACCGCCAGTGAAAGACACTGTGAATGGTCCAACAGCACCTGGCGTTACTGTACAAGTAGATGTACCAGCCGCGTTGGAGGTTGTACATGTCAAACCATTACCAGTTACTGCGGAGCCATTCAATGGGCCCTTAGTACCTGTAGCTGTAAATGTTTGAGGGGCAGGCTCACCACCACCGCCGCCACCACCGCATGCTACCAACGCAGACACGGCCAAAGCCAATGCGGACCACTTAAATACTTTGGCGTTTGATTGAATTCCAGACATAACTAATCTCCCAGTAAAAATAAAAGGCCACGATCCGCTAGCCAGCCGAATGACCCATGAATATCACAATTAGGTAAAGATTGGATTGGGTAAATACAATCTTCACTCACTGCCAGATAATAACTGCTTTTGTGAAGTTTTGATCACGGAAACGCCTAAAAAACGAGTTTCCGCAAACCCGTAAACAATTTAACCATCAAAATATGGGAAAGCAACTAAAATAAACAAAAAACTAAGGAAATGAACAATGCGCTACGTGGTTTTTAAAGGTACGGCAGGCTGGGGTGACCGTTTGCAATGCTTGTTGATGGCAATACGATATGCAAAGGCAACTGGGCGTTATTTGGTGATGGATTGGCGTGACATTGAATGGGCGCACAATGGCATTGAAAACTTTGACGATTACCTGCACCTAAGCTCGCAAACCGACCAGGTGAAAACCATGGATTTTCGTGCGTTTTTAAACATTTACCAAAACACGGACCTGAGACAAAGCACTCTGCCCAAAGTGTGGCGGCACCAAATGGTGCGCCATGAGTTTAAAGACTGGCTTTACATGCCTCTGTTCTGCTTACCAGACCATGGCAAAGCGATTGATGACATAGCCAGCTTCCGCCGAGAAGATTTTGAAGAAGATGTGGTGGTGTACGCAGGCACAGGTTTTAGATCTTTTGCGTATGCAGATTTTGGCTGCATTACTTTGAACCGCTGGGTATCTGAAGAAATTAAACAATATGCCAAGCAACAAAATTTAGCCACAAAAGCCTACGATGTTATCCACCTTCGCGGCGGCTCAAAAAAATGGGCGGGCGGCCACGTGGCTTTGAAGAGCCTAGCCCAGCAGATTGATACACAGTTCCCAGACTTGAATGTTTACTTCAAAACGGTGTTTGCGAAATACCAAGAGCTAAAAGCCAAAAATCCAGAGGAGCGCCGCTTATGCATTGTGTCCGACTCAAAATGGTTGGCAGAGCAGTGGATAGCCACCTACAAAATAGGCGAATACCTTGACCACAGCTTCAAAAACGGAATGGAAGGGTCTGGAATACATGAAGCCAATGAGGTAGCCTTGAAAGCACGCGGAAGCAGCAAGTACCAAGTAAACAAGGAATCCTTAAGGGACTTCGCAGTCATGTTGAATGCCCGTTTTGTGGCTTACGATGGTGTTTCGCTATTTTCTGCACTTTCCAACTCTTGCGCTGGCACGGCCAACGACAGTTGGAAGTTCAATTAAACGACTTGAATAACCCAGTTAAAAAGGTGACCAACAATGCATCCCGTGATTGTGCACATACCTAGCGACATTCTGGCCTGGCTTAATATCAACGCTCACTGCCAACCTGGGGATTTAGTCAACTCGCTGCTGAAGGCTGGGCATTCCCCGGTGAACTCGCAGGCCTGGGTAAAGTTGTTTTTTGAAAAGTCGAACTTGGTTATCAATAATTCAGCTACCCTGCCTTTTGAGCAGATAAAAACGGCAGGCACTCAAGCCATCTTAAAAAATGAGTACGAGGAGAAGTACCTTGACTCCAAGTCTAGGTTTGGCGCTTCATTCCCCAATTACCTGACGTCCAAGCGGGGAAAGCGCTACCCCATTGGAATGGTGTGTGATTCCCCGCGCGTGTTGCATGTAATGGACGTGCTGTCATCCAAAGAATGCGACGCAATAGTCGAGGCCGCACGGCCTTCGCTGACACCTTCCACCGTGGTTAGCAACAACGTTGCGAATGCTACAGTTTCCACCGATGTGCGTAGCAGCTACGGCACTTACTTCCCTAGGGGGGCTAACCCTGTCGTGAAGGTAGTTGAGGAAAGAATTGCAGACTTATTTGGCTTTGCAACAACACATGCGGAGCCCATACAAATTTTGAATTACGCACCCAATGCGGAATACAAGCCGCACCACGATTACTTTGATGAAAACACGGCTGAAGGCAAACGTTTGGTGGCCAAGTCAGGCAACAGGGTTTCGACTCTAATTATGTACTTGAACGAAGTGGAACTGGGTGGCGCCACAATATTCCCAGAATTAAACCTTCAGGTACTGCCGCGAAAAGGTAGCTTGCTTTACTTTGATTATTATCTGCCTGACGGATTGGGGGGCGGTAGTTATGACGCATCGTCTTTACACGGTGGACAACCAGTTCTTGCTGGCGAAAAATGGATTGCAACCCAATGGGTGAGGCATTTACCCTATTTGGGTTAACAGGCTCCGACTTGAAAAATAAGGCTGATCAAGGTATAAGTATTGCCTGAGCTTTAAAGCGCATAATCTAAATTATTGAGTTTTTTGGTTTTTTGAATTATTTAATTTTGTTGAAGTTGCATTTGAATTGCAGCACTTAAGGCGCAAAGGAATTACACAATGCGAGCCGCTCAAGAAGCGATGAGTACCGCGGATAGCACACGCAATGAGCGCAGTGGGGAACTCGAACCGGAGCTGACACCCAAACAGGTGAAGGCTGCATCCCGGATGTACAGAAAGTCTGGGCACCCCTCAAGCCTAGGTACATTATTAGCCAAAACTGTAACCAGCTATTTTTGGTTGCATGTGTGGGCCTGCCTGTTTGTAGGCGGCATTTTTGGGTTAACCCACCTGCTGGTGCAACAAAACCCTTCCCTAAATACCGAGGTTAACCTGTCCACCCTGTGGTGGGTGGCTTTGAGTGCTTTGGGCGCATCCGTGCTGGGTTGCTTGGCGGTGTTGCTGACCAAGCGCTTCCACTCCCGATTTAGCATGGACCACGACTTGGCCGCTGTGCAGAAGCTACATGAAACCCCCGTGCCACGCATTGGCGGATTGCCTGTGTTTTTGGCCTTGTTTGTGAGTTTAGGCTTGGCTATACCTAGTGGTGCCAGCGGTGCTAGCGGCACTGAGGCTGACGTAAACTTTGTATTGTCGCTATTGGGCGTGTGCATACCCGTGTTTTTGGCAGGCATTATTGAAGACATCACCAAAAAAGTAAGCCCCACCCAGCGCTTGATTTGGGCCATGGTAAGCGGCCTGCTGGCCTGTTGGTTACTGGGTGCAGTGGTTACTGATTTGGGCTTTGCTTGGACAAAGACCCTGCTTGCGTTTGCACCAGCCGCATATTTATTTAGCGCCTTTGCAATGGCAGGCATGAGCAACGCAATCAATATGATTGACGGGCTGAATGGCTTGGCATCGGGCGTGGTTTGCATGTTGGCCTTGGCCATATCCCTGCTGGCTGCGTACTACGGCGATGTGCTGTTGGTGAATGTGTGTTTGGCCTTGAGCTTTTCTATGTTGGGCTTCTGGCTGTTTAACTTCCCATTTGGCAAAATTTTTCTGGGGGATGGTGGGGCTTATTTGATGGGCTTTTTGTTGGGTGCTTTGACCATTTTGCTGAAAGCACGCATACCCACCATGGACGCGTGGATGATCCTTTCACTACTGGCTTACCCGGTCATAGAGGTGTTGTATTCGATTGGCCGACGAATCAAGGCCAAAGCAGCCCCCGACCAACCCGACTTTGCGCACTTTCACCAACTGGTGCAGCGCTGGTTAAGTGATGTGGTCATAAGTCGTGGTTTGCCTATGCCTGCCGGGCGTTTAAACTCACATTCCACTCCATTTGTGTGGGTGTTTGCAGGAACATCCATTGCGCTGGCTTTTGCGGGGCATGCCGTGGGTATGGACGCTTTGGGGTTTGTTGCCACTGCGGTAATGTATGTGCTGTGCTACCAAATTTTGTCGGCCTATGTAAGCCGTGCCGAAGCGCGAATGGCTGCGGTACTGCAGGCCAAACACCAGTAAAGGTTGGAAGGGCTACTAGCAATGTCTTGGTATGTGGTTTACAGCAAGCCCCGCTTGGAAGCCTGCGCATTGGAGAATATTCAAAACCAAGGCTTTGAAGCATTTTGCCCCCAAGTACGCATTAAACGCCGCCGCAACACTGGCACCGCCGTGGTGCTTGAAAGCATGTTCCCCCGTTACCTGTTTGTAAACCTTGAAGTGGGTGTGAACGACTTTTCGAAATTCCGATCCACCCGCGGCTGCATTGACCTGGTACGCTTTGGCGGCCTGCCCAAAAAAGTACCCGACGGGTTTGTGGAAGCTTTAAGCGGCCAAATGGATTCGGACGGCATCTTAGACCTTACGGTGCTGGCTGCATCTAAATTTGCAGTAGGCCAAAAAGTGCGTGTGGCTGAAGGCGCTTTTGAAGGCCTATTGGTTGAAATTGCCGAGCTGCGTGCCGACGACCGCGCGCTGGTGCTGATGGAAGTGATGGGCGGCGCACGCAAAGTGGTGGTGCCCATGGACCAGCTTGATTCGGCGGTTTAAAGCCGGTTCAAGACCCTGGGTTTAACCAACCATGCATGTTGCGATCAATTTTATTGTTGATGTAATCAATGCCGGTAAAGTCGTAGAAACCCTTCACAGTCCGCAAAGGCCCTAAGCTGCAGGGGTCAGACGCTGGAATTTTTTCGTCCAGTAAATCCCTCAAGCGCTGATTCGCTGCTTTTTGTCGGTCAGGCCACTTCATGGTGCGTTGTGCTTCCCAAGTGGCATGCCAGTGGTGGGCAACATGGTCGTCACCCGCCTGTTTGTATTTGTGAAACAAGGGAAGCACGTTGGGGTGGAACACATCCCATCCATGGGTGAATGCCCGCAAGGCAAGGTTTTGCTCTTCGCCGTGAAAATACAATTTTTCGTCGTAGGGCACTTCTTGCACAAACTTGCCCGAAGTAAAAATAAAGCCACCCGCCAGATGAAAGCCAATGACGGGCTTTCTGCCTAAAACCCAGGTGCCGCGAAACATGACGACGGGGTTTTCACGCGTGATAACAGCATCAGGCATGGGGGCCATGGCCAGGGCGTAATCTGGATTGGTGTAAGAAAGCTCTTCTTGACCGGTATTGGATAAAGTAAATACGGGTGGATAGGTGCTCAAAATGGGTTTGGAGCTGACGGTGAAGAGTTTGTAATACTCGTCCTCCAGCAGCTGGTCCCAATCCTGAACAAATGAGGTGTGACTATCAATTTGAAGGTAGAGATCTTCCCCCGCAAACATGGTTTGCACTTGTGCACGCGCCCAACATACGCCATGACTATCCACGGGGTGGAAGTATTTGTAGCGAATGCGAGAGTCCTGCCCGTATAACCAAGCGTTATTGCTCAAACCCTGTTCCACAATGCCAAAACGCAAACGCTCTGGATGCTTGGCCCTATGAATGGCCCTGCACACGGTGAAGAACAGCAGCGGGTCAACGAATGCAGCGACACTGATAAAGATGGTTTTAGGCTGAGGTGCGTTCATAATTCAAATTCAAACCGAGTGGGCTTTTGAGCAAAGGTGAGAGTCTATTCAAATTGATAGGGGTCAACCCATCTTAAACACATTCATTTTGTGCCCTTCTGGCGTGCGGAAGTACGCAGCGTAGAAGTTGGGCATGCGCTCGCCCGGCTTGCCTTCGCAGGTGCAGCCCAATGCCAGTGCATTTTGGTACATTTCATCCGCTTTTTCGCGGCTTGGCACTGCCAGTGCAACCATGGTGCCGTTGCCGCAACCTGCGGGGTTGCCGTCGTTCGGCGTCATGACACCCAGAAAAGGGGCGTTCAGCGCCGTGCCCCAAAAAATACCGCGTGGAAGTTCCATCAAGCGTTTGGCGCCTAGTGGGGCCAACAGTTTGTCGAAAAATTCGCCTGATTTTTTGAGGTCTGCCGTGCCAAGTGTGACGTAGCCAATCATGTGTTTCTCCCTGAATTAATTTTTTTGAGTTAACTTTTTTGAGCCACCAGTATGGAGGCAAAATCGGCCCCAAGTGGCTTGCAGCTTTCAAATTGTGCCGCAAACTGGCTGGGCTTGAAAAGCTTGCCCTGCAGACCGTTGCACTGAAGTGCGTTGACTAAATCGTCCGCTTGTTGGTAGTGCAAATGCACCCTGCCCTGCACAAAAAGGCCCAGCAAAGTGGTGAAGGTGTCGGCCACCACGCCTTTGTTTTGCATTTGCAAATGAATGTCGCTGACGTACAAG
This sequence comes from Limnobacter sp., assembly GCA_029866125.1. Taxonomy (GTDB): domain Bacteria; phylum Pseudomonadota; class Gammaproteobacteria; order Burkholderiales; family Burkholderiaceae_B; genus Limnobacter. The sequence continues at coordinate 19,174 of JARWZZ010000012.1, read as the reverse complement.
CTAGCAGGGCGGCTTTCAAATTCGCTGGCCAGTGTGGCGAAAAGTTGCTCCACTTGCTGACGGCTAAAGTAGTTCAGCAAACCCTCTGTGACCACGCACACGGGTTGCCCAGCGGGTATGCCTGCAAACAGGGCGTGAATGGATTGGTCCCCACTGGTGGCAAACGCATCCACCGGCACCACAAAATGGTTGGGGTTTTGCTGAAGGTGTTGCTGAATCCGCTTGCGCTTGCCTTTGGCCATGACGGGCAAATCGGCTTCGATGTATGTAATCTTGGGGCCATGCCTGCGGATGAATCGCATACCCCTTGGCGACATGCCGGCAGCAATTTCAATGATGGTGGGGTTGGTGTGCTGAAGAATGTGGGCATCCACCTGCGCATCAATCAAGTCGTGGCGGGCCAGCAAAAAGTCGGTCAGCGTGGGCCCCTTCAAAAGGCGGGACGCAATCATCACCGGTTCCAACAAATTAAAAAGCATTGCGCCTTGCGTCACTTTTAACTCAGGGAACGAGCGGTTGTAACGCTGCCAAACTTCACCGGTGTAAAGCGCGGTGGGGCTGATACGGGCACTGGATAGTATGGACATGGGGCTAACCTCCTCCTTGCTGCACCGGGTGAATAAACGCATACAAGGTGTTTTGGATGGGCACAAGCTCAAAGCGTGAGCCCGTAAAATAGGCAGCTGTACGCTCGGCAGCCACGGACACTTTGCCACCTACTTCTCGTAATATATTCTGAGATTCCTCACTGCCCTCATTCACCAAAGCGATGCATTGGGCGTTAATAATTGACCGGGCCTGCAGGGGCAACAGCGCCATGTACGCCGCGGTGGGCTGAAAACTTTTGCCCAAGCTTTGAATAATGCCATCGAAGGCATTCAGCGCAAAATTTTGGCCTTTGTAGGCGGGGTTGCGAAACAACTCGTCAATCAACAGCACTTTGTGGGGCGACACCATGTCGGTGCTCACGCCTATCATTTCATGCAGGTTTTTCATGCAGTACAACAGGTTTTCGGAAGGGCCCTCTTCCTTGATTTGGCGAGGGTCAAACTCACTGACTTTGTAGTCTTGCTTAAGGGCATTTTTTTCCAGCAAAAGTATGCGCGCACGGCAAATCAGCTTGCGCGTGGTGGCTTCAGTGTTTGCCCCCGCATTGGTATTCGCATCCAGAGGTTCCATGAATTCGAGGTACCACTCCTCAGCGCTGTACACAGCGTGCTGTGAGTCAAACTTGCGCCCCCGCGCAGCACCCAGCTCCATCAAAACATGGCCTTTGCCATCCAGCACATTGCCAAGGGTTTTGAGCTGTTTGGCCGCGTCGCTGGGCAAACTAAAAAATTGGACTGGTTTTTCCAGACTGGAAAGCAATTCGGTGATAATTTGTACGGAGTCTGTCATAACAGCGCTTAAAAACTATTCTCAATGTGTGGAGACAACACAATATCATGCCCACTTCCGCAAAACCTGCCAAGGAATTGGCCGATCAGCTTTTGGATGCACAGGTCGAATTCTGGCTGCAAAATCTAAACGGTAAAAAGTTCATCACGCTGTTGGAAACTGAGCTGGGTTTTGTTTATGACCAGCTGGATAAAATCACGCTGAGGGAAGCGGTTTCCGAGGAAAAAATTCGCGCCACCGCCCATCGCTATGCGATCGACATGGACATTGGCGGCGCAATTCCTGAGTTGTTTGGCGAAATTGCCAACCAGATTTTTGAGTTCCCGGCCAACCACACCACCTTGTTAAGCGAGGTGGTACCCGACCACATCGCCAGTGACTTTATTCAAAAGGTGTTTGAGCCGGGCAGCGTGTTGGACCATACGGTGCGCAATGTGCGCAACAGCGAGGCATTCCGCGGCTTTTTGTCAGACGTGGTTTACACGGTAATGAAAGGCTATTTGCTGGAACAAAACAACCTTATGAAACTGTCCACCGTGGCCAACAGCACACGGTTTGTGCGGGAGTGGCTAAGCAGCAAAGCCCCGGATTTGTCAGAGAATATTGAAGACCGCATCCGCCAGCTGACTGAATCTGGCGTAAACAGCTCGCTGGAAATGCTCAATGAGGCCTTAGGCGATGAGCATTACCGCGAATTGGCCTTGAACAGCACGCTGAACCTGTGGGACTTGATTCGCAGTTGGCCAATTGCCCGTTACCGCGATTATGTGAACGAGCAAGATTTGCAAGAATTCATGGTGATGGGCTATGAGTTTTGGCTCGTATTCCGCGAAAGCGATTACCTGAAGGCCTGTATAGACGCTGGCGTGGACTTTTTTTTCCAGAAGTACGGCGAGGAAACCCTACAAACCATTGTGACGGAAATGGGCGTAACCCGCGAAATGATTTTTGAAGAGTTTAACAACTACCTGCCCGATTTGGCGCAGATGGTGGTGGACAACGGCATGGCAGAAAAAATACTGCGTAGGCAGTTAAAGCGCTTTTACCACAGCAAAAAAACTTTGGACTTATTGGCCTAGATGCTGGGCTAAACCCAAGTTATTCCGCAGCAGGCCACACCTGCTGCACCGTAATTTCAGACTCGCCCAGGTAAATCAGCCCCTCTTGGATGGTCCAACTTAGCTTCATGTTGCGGTCGGCCAATTTGGCGAGGGTGTCGCTGTGCTCGGTGCTTATTTTAAGAACCTTCAAGTTTTTCAGCTTTTTGTAAACTGCTTCCCCGTTTTTCCACCACAAGTCGGAGGTTCTGCCGTAGGTCAGCACAATGGTTTGATTGGACCTGCTGCAGGCCTTTTTCACGCGGGTTTCATCCGGCAAGCCTACATCGATCCACAAGTCGATTTCGCCGGTGGGGTTGATTTCCCAAATGGCGGCGTCTTCCTCATTGGACAAACCTTTGCCAAACTGAAGGGTGTCAGTGGCATTCAACGCAAACGCCAGTAGGCGAATCATCAAACGCTCTTCCGTTTCAGAAGGGTGCTTGGCCAAGGTGAGGTTGTATTCACCGAAATGGCCTCGGTCCAAATCTGACAATTGCAGCTGGGCTTTGTAAACAACGGAGCGTAGGGCCATGCGGTCTTTTAGGTGATTTTCGGTTCAGGTGGGGACTGCATTGTATCGCTTTCTGAGTCGGTATTTGCCTGTTCCTGAACGGCTTGCGCGGCCTGTGATGCCTCATGTTGCAGATGAAGCTCATAAGCAGTTGGCCCCTCTTGCGGGGCTGCGGTTGGTACGTTGGAAGTGCTGCTGAAGTCTTTCGTCGCAGTCGAAACCACAGACCCTATGCCACTGAGCAAGCCGCCAATACGGGATTTAGCATCTGCGTGCAAAGCGGTCAGTACTTTGGGCAACACTTCGGTGGCCCGGTCCATGCCGGTGAGCGCCATTTTTAGGGCTTGGAAAGTGGTGTCATCCAGCCCTTCCACCGCCCCAACCAAGGTGCTTAAACTTTTTTCCGGCAGTTGCTGTAACAGGCCAGAGAACCGCTCCAACAAACGGGGCGAACTCATTAACCTGCGAATCAAACCCTGCACATGCGAGTCCAGTAACCCAGCTACCAATTTGGCTGTTCGCTTGATTTGGCCCTCGCTCATGTGGCCCACCAGGGCGCCGAGCTCAGACAAATACTCGTCTGAGGTGAATGCCACAGCAATCAGCTCCTTCAAGTCTTGATCGGGCAGCATGTCCATCAGCTTGATCATGCGGTTTTTGTGGCTGATGTAACGGCTAATGCTTAAACGGTCTGTTGCGCTGGGCACGGCACTCATTAAGGCGACCAAGCGGCCCTCGGGCGTTACATCAAACAAGCCACCCAACACCGCATATTGCCTGCGGGCCGATAGAATTCGCGCGGCATCGGCCATCAAATGCAAGGGCACCATTTCGAGTGCGTCACGTACTTTTTCAGGCACCAAATGCACCGCGCAATCGGCCAAGAAGGAGGCGCTGATGTGCTTGGCCAACCGGCCCATGCGCTTTGCGGGCACAAAGTGGGCAAGGTAGGCGGTAAAAAATGCGCCCAGGTAATTCTCGCAAAACCAAGCCAGTAGGCGGCCAGGAAACAAGAAACTAAGTTTGGCAACCTTCGCCAAAGGGTGGATGCGGGGACTTAACAAACGACGGTTTTGCACCTGCACCCGTAGCATATTAACCTGGGGCGCATTCAGTGCCTGGAGGTGATTGAAGGTGCGTCCCTGCGCGTCCATCACATAGGCGAGTTTTCTGATTTCGGTGTCTCTGTCCATTGGCCCCTCGTCGTGTTTTTGTTTTTATCGATTGTGTTCTTGATGTTATCGCTATTTGCGGGCCTGATCCAACAAGGTTTTGACATCCACTGTGGCTTTCAAACGGGAGGCGAGTAAAAACACCCCTGCCACTTTGCGGTGCAGGAAAATCGAATCCACCGGCGGTGTGTGCCAAAAATCCATGCCTTTGCTCAACTCCAAACCTGCATCCCGAACCCGGGCGGCAAGGTCGGTTTGACCAAAGGGGTAGGTGCCCATGCGCAACGGCTCGCAAGCCAATTCCATTAAATCGAGAATGACTTTACGGTGCTTTTCCTGCACATTGGCATCGTAATAGCTAATGTTAAGCGCAGATTGATTCAGGCCTTCCCGATTTTTCAATAGCCCTTGGTCCACCATGAAACTGTATTTGTCGCCAAAGGCCTTTTCGAAATGCCGGGTGGCACCAAAATCCAGCAAAACCAGTTGCTGCGTACGGGGGTTGTAGCGGTAATTCGCAAAATTGGGGTCGGTTTGCATCAGGCTAAAGTCAAAAAGCTCTTTGAACATGAGGCCAAACATAAAGGTGGCAACCCGGTTGCGCGTGGCCTCCGGGGCTTCATCCAAACTCTCCACGGGCACGCCTTCCACATGGCTCATGGCCAATATGTTTGCAGTGGTAAATTCATCGAACACTTTGGGAATAAGGTAATTCGGGTCATCTCCCAAGGCGGCGGCATAGGCTTTTAAACACTCTGCCTCCCGAAGGTAATCCGCTTCTTCGCGCAGTTGCTGCTTGGCCTCGTTCAACAAGGGTTGTATGTCCAAATTTTTGGGCAGAAGGCCAGACAGTCGAAGCAAGCCCGCCACATTGTCAATGTCGCTATCAATACTTTCACGCACACCAGGGTATTGAATTTTAACGGCCAACTTTTCGCCATCATGGGTTATGGCTTCATGCACCTGCCCGATGGAGGCTGCCGCCATGGGCGTCATGGAGAAGTACCGAAGTTTGGTTTGCCAGCCCTCACCCCAATTGTCCAGCAGAACCCTTTGCAATTGGGCCTGAGGCATGGATTTGGCGTCGGACCGCAAACGGGCCAATATGTCAGCCAACTCTTTGGGCAGAAAATCCCCCGCGTCCATGGAAAGCAATTGCCCCAACTTCATCGCGGCCCCGCGCAAATTGGCCAACTGGTTGGCCACGCGTTTTGCATTGGAAGGGGTTAACAGCATGTTGCTTATTTTGGGGCGCTTGCCCTGTGCCAACTGGCGGGCACCTTCAGCCACCATTCCACCAGCCACGCTGGTGGCCAGTGCAGTCATCCGACCAAAACGCGCAAATCTACCTTTGGGTACGGAAGCCTCTTCCATCGGTTTGGGGCTTTTGGAAGACGGTTCAGAATCACTGTCAATTTCAGGATTTTTTTGTGACATCGGTTAGGTGCGGAAGCCCGTTTACTGTAACGAAGCTTCACTGTACCACCTAACAACACCACTTCAGGAATGTGCGGCTTGCCTTTCAAGCAGTCCGCCAATGGCTTTGGACAACTTTTCTGAGTCAAACTTTTTGACGTACAAATCCACACCCGCCTGAAGGCCACGGCGCTCGTTTTCTTCAGAGGTGAGGGACGAATACATCACAATCGGTACATTCTTGAAACGCTTGTCGGCTTTCAAACTTTGGGTCAGGGTGCAACCATCCATGCCGGGCATTTCTTCATCCACCAACACCAAAGACACTTTGTCGCGCACATCGCCTTCGTTTTGGTCTGTTCCACCAGCCAAGGCCATCAACTTTTGCTGGGCCTCATTGCCGTTGATGGCGTGTGAATGCCGCAAGCCCATGGTGTCCAATACATTGGTGATTTGACGGCGTGCCACCAAAGAATCATCCACAAAAAAGATGGGGGCTGCATCAGCCAAGTCAAATGTGGAAACTGGGGAGGTATCTGCCTCAGGAATTTCACGCTGGCACACGCTTTCAATGTCCAAGAGGGAGACCAAGCGGTCACCTTCCAGCATCACCACGCCAAAAGTGTGAGAGTTTTCAGGGTCGAAGCCCTGCGGAGGGCGTACGCTGGACCAATCCACACGCACAATTTTATCTACGCTTGACACGGCAAAAGCCACCGTGCGGGAGGAAAATTCGGAAATAATGAGTTTAGTCGGCTCTTGCCCCGCATACATATTGACGGAGGCCGCCAAATCAATGACCGGCAACACCGTGCCGCGCAAAGACACCACGCCACGCATTGCGCCGCTTTGACCGGGCATTTTTGTGATGGGCATCATCTCGGTGACTTCACGAATCTTAAAAACGTTCAACCCATATGTCTCTGCGCTTCCCAAGGAAAACAGAAGAATTTCGATTTTGCCTGAATGGTTTTCATTGCTTTGATTGGGTTTGGACATAAAGCGACCTGCTGAAGAAGGATTCTTAGGCTTTATTGTGGGCCGACTCACTCAAATGCAAAATCCGCAGGATGAGGGAGATTACCCGTCTATTGAGGGGATAGGCCTTTCAGTTGCCAAATAAAACCATTCCTGCCCCGCCTGCGCCCCGGGGTTGGGAAACACAATCACAGCATCTCGAGGCGCCCTTACCTCTTCCCCGCTTTTGCGGACACCAATTAAATCGCCTTTCTTAAGCCGATCAAAACTGAGGTAGGGCTTGGCAAAGCTGTCCTCCACATGGTGTTTGTCAATCACCTCTTCCAGCGTCAGTTGCTCATACTGCGTCACCGGCACAGGCAAATCAGCTGCAATCAATCCGAGATGAGCCAGCGTGTTGTGAATGGCCTTGTAAGCCACGGCGGGCCCATTGGGGTCCTCATGCTGGCCCACTTCCAAAGTAACCGCATACCCGCCACCCGCGCGCATGCATTCAGTGGTGCCCATGCCGTAGCGCGGGTCGGTGCTCAAACCGTCGCCGCTAAGCCCAGTTTTCTTCAAATACGCCAAGCGGGTCTGTACACCCCGGGCATAAGTTTCCAACCAACCATCGACAAAACGGTCCACGCCCAAACGGAAAGCAAGTTCACGCTCTGCACGCGCATGCGCGAATGGCTGCAAGTCACCCTGATTGTCCGCTGGCCCAAACAGCGCAAAAGGCCGGTCGCCTTTGGCAAAGCTGTGGATGTCCAACAGCACATCATGCGCGTGTAACAGGGGCGCAAGCCAGTTGCCGACATGGTCTTCAAAATCTTGCGGATTGGCAGTCGGGGTCAAATTCCGGTTCAGGTTTCTGTCCCCATTGCGCTGCACCTTGTTGAATGCCAAGGGGTTGGTGATTGGTACAAAGGTAACCTGCCCCTTTTGCAGAAAACGCGCCCCTGTTTTGAATTCCTCAATAACTTTCAAAATGGCCTTACTGCCGCTGACCTCGTTACCGTGTACCGCTCCAAGAACAATTAACTTGGGCCCCGGTTTTAAGGCAGTAAATGTGGTGGACTGGAACTGCAGGGGAATAGGTTTGGCTGGCAGTTCTGGAAATGGGGTGGCAGGCTTTTGGGTCATGAGGAAACAAATGAGTTAACTAACTGAACGGGACTTTACCACAGGGACGAATGGGGCGCAGCGCCACCCAAGTTTCAGGTTCACACCCTCAAGTTAGGTAGGTGTTTTGTTTCATTGGCAAAGTTGAATACACTTTGACATCCTCATTCCTATCTAATGTTAATGAAAACTAAAAACTTAAATCTTTATGCAAAGTTGACAGAGGCAGAAAAGAAGTTTTTGCTTAGGCATCCACTTGACGCCGCACCGATTGCGCTATCTCGAGAAAAGGCTTTTGCAGAAACAAAAAGAAAATTTGGAATGAATGGCCACAATGACTCAAGCGACGCTTTCAGACACTGCTTTTGGTCAGCGGTGCTTGCGCGGGATATTGGCTATGCCTGTGCCCTGGAGTTCACCACCCTACATGAAAGTAAGCTTGAAAATCCAATCCTTGAGAAGGAAATGGATCTTCACAATAATCGTGTCGGATTAGATATTGGTAAAGGCGGGGGTTCAGATTCACATTTGAGCACTCTTTGCATGAGCGCATTGATCAACAAACGACTCAAGGTAATCAAGCAATGAAGAAATTATCTCGGCCCCTGCTCACTTTAGTCATGCTAGTGGCGACAGCGTGCAGCGCCCCAGAAGATTCTGTCAAACACCTCGGCCAAATTCCATTTGATCAAAAAGCATGGTCGCAAGCAGACCAAGAAACCCGAGGAAAAATGGCTTACGATCTGCTCAAAAAAGTTCAAAAAGAGAAGCTTAAACCCACTCAAATCAGGGCACTGTTGGGGGAGCAGACAGGCTATTACAACTACGATGAAATACCCGCCTATTTGGTTGGTCCTAAAACGGTAAGCAGTGAATATGGTGACGGGTATCTGATTGCATTCCCTTACAACAGCAAAACAGGCGAGCCTCTGTCTCCGGTGGTCGTTCCATAGCCCCCACAATTAACGCACGTAAAAAAGGGCAGAAACCTTTCAGCCTCTGCCCTCTAAATACCGCTATAACTATCTAATTATTACAAATTACCCACGCTTGGCCCGAAGCGTTTGCGCAAGTCGCCAAAGGCCAACAACCTGACCAAAGCGGGGATCAGCACCACCGCACCCACCATGTTCCACAAGAACATGAAGGCCAGCAACATACCCATATCCGCTTGGAACTTGATTGCAGAGAAGGCCCATGTAAACACGCCCAAAGCCAAGGTCACCGCAGTCAATGCCACCGCAACACCCGTTGAACGCAAGGTTTCAAAGTAAGCCTCTTTGAAGCTCAAACCTTTCATCAAGAAGCTTTCCAAACGGTTGTAGATGTAAATACCGTAGTCCACCCCGATGCCCACGCCAAGTGCAATCACAGGCAAGGTTGCAACCTTAATACCCAAGTTCAACTGAACCATGATTACCTTACACAACACCTCGGTGATGAACAGCGGAATCATAATGGCCAACATCACTTTGAAGCTCTTAAACTCCCACCACACCAAAACTCCGATGATGGAATAAACCAAGATCAACATCAGCTGCTGGGCCTGCTCCACAACAATGTTGGTTGCCGCTTCAATGCCACTGTTACCTGCTGCCAAAATAAACTTGGCATCGTCGGAGTTATTTTCATCGGCAAAAGCTTGGGCTGCAGCCACTACGCGCTCCAGTGTTTCCGCTTTGTGATCCGACAAAAACAGCACCACGGGTGTCATGGAACACTTCGCGTTGTACAAGGTGGTTGGAATGTTTTTGTGTGCACCGTTGGAAATAAAACGGTCACGGGTTACAGACAACCACTTGGGGTTACCGCCGTTAAAGCCAGCAATAATTTGCTTCATCACCGTAAACAGCGAAATGGATCCTTCCACCCCTTGTACGTTCTCCATGGTCCACTGGAAGCGGTCCACAGTAGAGGCGACTGGATAAGCCCCACACTCACCTTCGGGTGTTTCCACCATCACCACAAACACATCAGCGCTGGTGGAGTAGTTTTCCACCAAAAACTTCACGTCTTGGTTGTAACGCGAGTCTGGGCGAAGTTCAGGCGCGCCCGGGTCCAAGTCACCAATTTTGATGCCAGAGGACGCCACCATGCCCACGCCCAGAATGACTGCAGCAACCACCGCTGCACCCATGGCCACCTTCTTTTCAGTCAAACGCGACAGCAAATGTGCCACTTTGTGGTCACCCGCTTCTTGTTTGGCCACTTGACGCAACCCCATCGGCGTTACATCGGCATAGCTCATCAACACGGGCAGCAAGAACATCTTGGTAAAGATGATCACAGCCACACCCACAGAGGCAGAAATCGCCAACTCGCGGATCACGCCAATTTCAATCACCAACAAAGTCGAAAACCCAACCGCATCGGCCAACAAGGCCACGGTACCGGGGATGAATAGCAAGGCAAATGTGGCTTTTGCTGAATCCATTTTGCTCGCGCCATGGAACCGCTCAGCCGCCATGGTTCGCACGTTTTGAATCGCGTGCGACACTCCAATCGCAAAGGTAAGGAATGGCACCAAAATTGAATAGGGGTCCAAACCAAAGCCCATGATACTGACGATACCCAAATGCCAAATTACCGCCAAACTGCAGCAGAAAATGGTAACCAAGGTACTTTTCCAGCAACGGGAATATGCGAACAGCAACAACACAGTCAGGATAAATGTAATTGCGAAAAAGCCCGCAATCGCCTTTGAACCCTCAATCAAATCACCCACCACTTTGGCAAAACCGGTGATGTGAATCGACACCTTGTCGTTCTCGTATTTCTTGCGAACCAGCTCTTCAATACGCTGGGAAAGCAGGCCATAGCTCAGTTTCTCGCCTGTGTCGGGGTCTACCTCCAACAAGGGGGCCAGAATAATGGCGGACCGCTCATCGTTTGAAATCAAAGACCCAATACGGCCTGATTGCTTCACGTTGTTGCGCACCGCCTCCATCTGTTCAGGCGTGCCTTCAAAGCCCTGACCAATCACAGGCCCCATGCGCAGGCCCTCTTCGGTCACTTGCCGCCACATCACGTTGGGCGTCCAAATGGAGCTCAAGTTACCGCGGTCAACACCAGGAATGTAAAACACCTCATCAGTCACCTGACGCAGCGTTTCCAAAAACTCCTTTTCGTAAATGGTGCCATTTTTGTTGTACACCGCAATACGAAGCACGTTGCCCAAAGGGCGCAGCTCATTCTCGTACTTCAGGTAGTTGGCAATAAAGGGATGGGTGACTGGCACCATTTTTTGAAACGATGCATCGGGCCGAAGCTGTACCGCCTTGTAACCCAAAAACACTGAAATCACTGCAAACAGCACAATTACAGCAATCCTGTTGTTAAACAGAATTCGCTCGAAGAAGCGCCCCACTTTTCCTGATTCTTCAGTTTGACTCATGTTTATGTCCGATTTTATTGAGGAATGGGCGACGTTCTAGGCCCGCCCTGTGCGCTCATAATCAATTCAGCGCCCACCTTGGCCAGGCCGGTGGTTGGCGTTCCTTCTTTGGTGGTCAGCAAGCGCAATGTGGTCGCAGCATTTTCTGCAACAACCAATCGCCCGGCTTGATCCACTAACACAATGCGCTGCGCGTCGGCGACCGCACCTACAAGGCTTTCCGTGGTTGGACTTGCCAACTTAAGCCATTTGTCAGCACCGGCACCAAACCGATAAGCATTCCCTCGGAACCCGTATGCCAATAGCGAGGTTTCGCCTGCTGCGTTTTGAGTGGCCAAAGCACCGTAAAAGTGGCCGTTGTAACCCGTGTCGTGGCGCTTCCAAGTTGCACCAAAATCGTTGGATTGGTAAACCCGCCCTGCCTCACCAGCAATCAGCAACATGCCTTTGCCATCACCCCACAAACCGTTGTAGTGACGAGAGTCCGGGTTGTCCAAACGGTCAGCAATCAGCTTCCAGTTGTTACCGCCATCCACTGTCTCGAAAATTTGCCCGTAACTACCAACCACCCAACCTGTCTTGTCGTCTTTAAACCAAACGTCCAACATGGGGCGCGCAGGGCCAAATCGGGCACCCGCCTCGGCATCCTCAAATGCAAACTGCAAGGTCTCCAGCGCAACTTCCATTTCTTCTAAGGATTGGCCTTTCGATGCAGGCGCAGCCCGTTTTGCCTCAACAGCTTGAGTCAATGCGTCCAACTTGGCCTTGGCCGCAGCCAGCACTTGCTCATTGGACTTGTTGCCATCAAACACCACCTTCCATGTGGCGCCAGCATCTAAAGACTTCAACACCACGCCGTCATGCCCAGTCGCAAATACAAGCTTATCAGTGGCGAACTTCACACTGGTTAGGTTGACAGACACAGGCACCGCCGCCTGTTTCCAAAAACCGCCTTGGCTGTCTTTCACAGCCCCTTCAAGTGCTTGCGCTCCTTGATCACGAAACAAAACAATGCCGCGCTCGCCTACAACAACCACACGGTTACCGCGTGAGTCAATATTCAAAGTCAGGGCACGGGCAGCTTTGGGCGCCACCACAGCCGGCAATTGAAGCAAATCTTTTGCTGCCCAAGCGGCATTGAAAGTTGCGGGCGCCATGCTCAACAGCACAGCAGCACTCAACACCTTCAAGCGCACACCCATGGCAGATGCCAACCAAGGCTTACTCATGTGTTCTCCGATTACCATAAATTTTGGGCGTAGAAACCGCCCTTGGATTCGCCGCTGATGGAACCAAAACGGCTCCATCAGGGCTTTTGAACAACTCAGATCAGTTCAGAACGACTTATCTACCCATACGGCGCAGGGCCGCCTGAGAGAAGTCAGCATTCTTGAACTTCTTGCCAAACTCAACAGGTTTTTCTTCGTTGGTCAGGCCGTTTACAAGGTAACGACGAGCTTGCAAGTCGTAAATGGCTTCAGCAGCAGAAGCATAAACTGGCGCATCATACAACTGGGCACCAAATGCTTCCCTTACACGCCACAATCCACCACGTGAGTCGTACTGGTCAGCGTGTGCAATACCCCAGCTGTCTTCATCAATGAAGAACACCCGCTTGGAATAAATGTGACGCTTACCTGGACGCAAATTGCCTTCAACAACCCACACGCGATGCTTTTCGTAGCGCGTGAATTCAGGGTTCAAGTGGTTGCCCAAAACAATGTCTTTGTACTTCAAGGCTTTGTCTGTCAGCTTGTAGTTGTTGTAAGGAATGTACATCTCCTTCTTACCAATCAACTTCCACTCGTAGCGGTCTGGTGAGCCGTTGTAACCGTTGAAGTCATCGTTGGTACGCAAGCCGTCCGAACCCAAACCTGGTGAGTCATAAGCCAGTTCAGGCGCACGAATTACACGGCGCTGCCCAGGGTTGTACTGCCAAGCCAAACGCGGCTCTTTCACCTGATTGATCGGCTCATGCACCAAAGCCACCTCACCGGCCGCATTGGCTGGTGCAGTGGTTTCGTTCATGTAATAGAAAATGCGGTTGGGTTCAGCATCATCCATGTACGACGCATAAGCAATTCGCTCAATACGCTTGCCCAAGGTGTAAGTGCCATTGGTTTGTACGGGGAAGTCTGCAGACTCACGCAAAATCGAACCACCGAAGTCGCGGAAGTTGTGGTTCCACACCACTTCTACGCCAGTTTCAGGGATTGGGAAAGGAACGTTGGTCTTGTTCGCACCTTCTACGCCATTGCCACCGTCAGTCAACTTGACCTTGCTGGCTTCTTCCTTGGCGTATTTGTGAACATCTTCACGGAACACAGCCGAGCGACGTGTTGGGTACACGTTCATTTTGAAGGTTGGGTAACGCTTCATCATTTCCATCTGGCCCGGTGCAAGCAACGCTTTGTGCTGCTCCATATTGGCCGCGGTGATGGTCAAAATCGGCTTATCGGCCTCAAACGGGTTTTTGTAACCCTTTGTGCGGTCAAAGCCAGGGATTGGTTTTGGAATACCACCAGTCCACTCGGGAATGCTGCCATCTTTGTTACCAGCTTTCTCTGCACCCAGTGGGGTCAGGTCCTTACCGAGACGGGAAAAATCAGGCGCCGCATTCGCAACACCCATAGAAGCAGCACCGCTGGTGAGAGCCAGCATTACTACCCACTTCTTTAATGCAAATTTCATCTTGCCTCCTTGGTCAATTTGCTTTCTTTTTTCCATCTGCACTTTTGATAAAAGTACTTCTGAATTTGTCATCGTCGTTTTAAATGTTGGCGCCCAACACCAGGGACAAGAAGTCACGATCCTTTAAAGGATCAAAATACGCCTTGTCGCTGAAACGACTGTAATTGGTTTCCGCAAAATAACTACCCGATTGAATCTCAGCCCTTAAACCTATACCAAGGTTCATGCGGTCCTCAAGGAACACACCATCAGCCGAAGTACCTTTAAAGTCATGAGCAAAGAATAAACGAGGTTTTAGCGTAATGCCATATCCTACATCAGGATAGGTCAGAACGCCCAGTACTCGATAACCCGCAGCCGTCTTGGTTGCAAAACCATCCACCACGCAGTTTCGTGGATTCGGATTCACCGCCAAAGTGCAACCGCCCCCGGCCGCATAGGTTTGATGGTCCGCCGCACCAAAAGCCGGTGAGCGGCCAAAACGCTCGCCGGTAAACGGGTCACCAATCCCCTTCCAAATCTGCATACCCAACTCACCCACAACTGCCAAACCGCTGGAGCCTAAAACTTGCGGGAACAATTTCACCGTAGACACCTGCATTTGCACCTTGTCCAAGGGCTTATAGCCAGCCACAATCGTGCCCGCCGGCGCAGCTTGAGCCTGAGCTTGGAAGCCACCCAAAGGTCCGTCACCCGTACCCGTGCCTTTGATAAAGTCAGCCGTGTTGTACGAAACAGGGTAATCCTTGGTGAAACTAACTTCACCAAACAAGGAGAACCCACCCACCTCCGTGGCAGCAGACGTACCCAATACTTTGATATTTTCTTTACCAAAATCAAAGAAATAGGACAGAGGCGTCACCCCCAACTGGCCACCCAAGCCCTGGCCACTGAACACTGAATTTGGATCCTGCGTGGGGCGAGTAATCAAACTCAATGCTGGCAAACGCTGGTGGTAGTTGACCGCATAAAAGCCAAACTCTGTGCCAATATCACCCGCATAATAACGAGCAGACACACCTGCTTGACCACCGTCAGGCGCGCGGCGCTCATTGGCCTCATCCATCCTGAAATTGATATCCTGAAGCGCAGGCAGCAACTGCCCCACAATTGGGGAAACCAATGGCACTGGCGCACCGTTAGGGCCCCTAATCACCGGGGTTCCCCCCCCGTTCAAACTTTGGGCATCGGAATAACCAGTAAAGTCTACAAACAGGTTTTGACCCCCTGCACTCAATCCCAACACACCCGCATTCAGTGCAGAGCCAGATCGCCCACAGTTCAACAAATCAGCAGGTGAAAAGAAAGTACCACAAGCGTCTACCGACACCTTTTCATGGTTTAGCTGAACAAAACTTTCCAAAGAAAGACTATCAGTGGCTTGAAAGTTTGCATACAACTGCGGAATAGGCAGGAACACCTCCTTCAACTGCGCGCCCGGCTTCCTTAATGCAGCCGCGTCAAAGTTTGAATATTGGTTGACACCGCCCAAAATAAACAGCGCCTCACCCCAGGTCACCACCTGATTGCCAAACTTCACCGTCAAAGGCTTATCAAAGGGCTTGAAGTTGGCAAAACCATAGGCATCCAACAACTGCACATCTTCAAACTTACTGCCGTTGGGTACATTGTTATCCCGAAGCGGCTCGTCACGTCCATACCCATTGGCCGATGAACCGTGCGGTACCTTGTCTCTCTTGGTTGTGGGGTCAGAATAAGCCTTGGCACGGAAAAACGCGCCTACATTGCCTTTCTTAACCTCCAACTCACCCACAATTTTGGCAACCGAATTGACGATGTCGCCCTTCTTGTAATTCAAGTTACCGTCGTCTACCGTGTTACTGGATGCCGTACCGCCATTGCCGATAAACACAATCGAGGGGTCCGCATCGCGAGTTCTCATCGACGCACCAACACTTACCTCAGCAGCCCATCGCCCCTCAATCCCACCGGGGCCCGAGAAAGTACCCGCCGCATTCGCAAAAGACCCCACCGAAAGCATCGACAGGCCGAGCACAGCGCTGATTGAAAAGCTGAGCCTCGACGGATAAAACGGGGGTTGTACTTGTTTGGCAGAATGTTTGGCAAAACTCAAAGCTGCCCTAGATGATGGCAAGCGACAACCCAACAACTGAATCATTTGCATGTCTCCTCAGGCCGCTTTTATTAAGAGCCTTTTGATTTATTTAACTCAACGCGCACAGCCTCTGCGGGCCTTTGCCAACCGAACACTCACCCTGGGTGGCGCACTTTCTCGACGTTTCATTAAGGAATACTCAGATACAAATGCATTCAGATTCAGAAATACAACAATACTTATAATAAATGTAAAATTTCCGACAAAAATTTGCGTGAACCTTTGTGAGAGCGACCTCACAACCACTTCAACCCCGACACTCCTGCTTGGGCTCGCCGGTACAAACCCCCACTGTCGGATAGAATGAGCCAATGACGAAACAAGACCAAACAAGCCACAGCGACCTTACAATGACTCCGAAAACACCCCAATCCTCAGCGAAATTTAGATTTCCATCCACTCAAATGCTGCGTCGCCTGGTGCCGCGTGCATTCGACCGTGTGGTGCCAATATTGAAGGTGCTACCCTTGTTTGCGCTCGGTGGTTGCTCAGCCGTGCAGATGATCAACTCCATCTCCAAAATTCACGGGGGCACAGTCCAAGAAAACATCGCATTCGACACCAACCCGCGGTTGACCATGGACCTCTACCTACCCGAGCAACCCAATCCAGAGTCCACAGCAAAAACCCCGGTCGTTGTATTTTTTTACGGTGGCAGCTGGAATCGTGGTGAAAAGTCCGAGTACGAATTTGTGGGCCGCAGGCTTGCGTCCATGGGTTACATCACTGCCATACCCAACTACCGAGTTTACCCCGAGGTTAAATACCCACAATTCCTAGAGGATGGGGCCAAAGCCAGCGCCAAAGTACTGCAATTGCTAGCCACTGCAGAGTATCAACCCTACAGACCAGACAGCCGCCTGATCATGATGGGGCACAGCGCCGGGGCCTACAACGCAGCCATGCTTGCAATGGACGACCGCTGGCTAGGGCAGCAAAATCTCAATCGACAAACCACAATCAAAGGGCTGATTGGCCTTGCAGGCGCGTACAACATCTATCCCATATGTGTGGAAGAAGTACGCCCGGTGTTTGATCACCCCAACTACCCGGCTCACTCACAACCAATCGACTATGTTGCAACCTCGAATGTACCCACATTGCTGCTGACACCCGAATCGGATGAACTGGTAAGCACCAAGCGGAACAGCCTTAGCCTTCATCAAGCCCTACTCCAAAACAAAACCCCGTCCAAAGTGGTTGCGATTAAAGGCACAGACCACATCACTGTACTTGGAACGCTCAGCCCAGTCTTATTCTTCAAGGGCGACAGCCTTGGACCCATTCAAAAATTTGTGCAAGAACTTCCGCTTCAGTCCACACCGCGTCAAGCACCAACCGGGGCTTCGGGGGCAGACCAACACTCCAGCAAGACGCTGCATGACCTCACATATGACCTCAATAAATTACC
Organism: Limnobacter sp.; assembly: GCA_029866125.1. GTDB lineage: Bacteria > Pseudomonadota > Gammaproteobacteria > Burkholderiales > Burkholderiaceae_B > Limnobacter. The sequence continues at coordinate 1,862 of JARWZZ010000012.1, read as the reverse complement.
CAACGTAGAAGGCACCATATCTGATACGCACAAGCCGATCCCAATATGTAAACCCTAAGCGACTGCCATTTTTTTACAGTTCGATACAGGAGTAGAGAAGCAAGTCTACTTACGCCATTGACCGGGGCAAACTCTGCAAAGATACTTGTGAGTAAATTAAAATTTACTGAACAACAATAAATCAGAGACAAAGCAGAGACCCCACACAATGTTTAAAAAAACAAATCTGGTCAGCATTCCGAAAACGCTAGGCCAAGTCACACACATCAATAGTTCTGCTGAAATATCACCCTATGACGTCAACATGACGCGGGAAAATGTAGAAGCCATATGGAACACGGTTGAAAGTTTCTACAAAACAGGCCTCCAACCTGGCCTGTCACTCACAATACGGCGCCATGGCGAAGTCATTCTGGATCGAGCAATCGGCCACGCCCGAGGTAACGAACCCACCCGCTACACAGGCATCTCATCTGAAAAAGTTGAGCTCACCACTGATACACCGATTTGCCTTTTCTCAGCCTCCAAAGCAATTACCGCGATGCTGATCCACAAGCTACAAGAACAAGGCAAACTGAACATCAATGATCGGGTAGCGAAGTACATCCCCGAATTCGGCACCAATGGTAAAGAAAACATCACCATTTCCCAAGTGTTGTCGCACCGTGCAGGCGTACCCACCATACCCATTAAAAATCCTGACCCGTCCCTGCTATTCCGCTGGACCACCGTGATTGACCTCATCAATGCGGGCTATGCCAAAGATGCCGACAAAGCCAATCAGGCCTACCATGCCATCACAGGTGGATATGTTGTAGGTGAAATCGTGCAACGCATCACCGGCATGTCAGTCAACGACTACCTACAGGAAACAATCAGCAAGCCGCTCGGCGCGAAATTCCTCACGTATGGATTGCCAAAAAAGCACCATGACATCGCTGCTTTCAACTACAGCACAGGTGCCGATCCCACTTTCCCAATCAATATCCTAGCCAAGCGCGCGCTTGGAATTGAATTTGAGAAAGTGTCCAACATATCCAACACTTCTTTATTTATGGACGCCTGCATTCCCGCCGGCAACATATACGGCACCGCAGACGAAGTCAGCCGCTTTTATCAAATGATGTTGAACGGTGGCATGTGGGAAGGAAAGCAACTGTTTGAGCCAGAAACCATCAAACGCGCGATCGAACCCGCAGGTCCATTGACAATTGACGGCATGCTGATGATTCCCATGCGCTTCTCCAACGGCTTTATGTTGGGTGAAGATTTGGTTTCCCTTTACGGCACAAAAGCAAGCAAGGCTTATGGCCACCTTGGATTGATTAACATTGTGAGCTGGGCAGACCCATCACGAGACATCGCTGTAGCCCTTCTCAACACCGGTAAGTCTCTTGACCCAAGATCACTACCGGCACTTGGCAAAATTTTGCTGAGTATTTCCAAGAATTGCTCTGTGGTTCATCGAACAATCAAACAGTGATTCAAATGAGCGGCATTCCAGCTGTTCAAAAAAGCTTCTAGCTAAATCCAAAAGCTGAATTCAAAAAAGCCCCGACAAATATCTAAATATATTTGGCGGGGCTTTTTTGTATCTGGTTTGGCATTCTTTTAGATTGCGGCTATCTGTTTGCAAACGCTACTGCGCCAGAATCCACGGCCTGGGTGAAGCCTCAAAACAAATTGAAGTCTAAAAATAAACTAAAGCCTAAAAACAAAACGAAGTCTAAAAACAAAAAACCCCGTCTTTGCGTGACGGGGTTTCTTGTATTGAATTGGAGAGCCTGACGATGTCCTACTTTCACATGCGAATGCACACTATCATCGGCGCTAAGGCGTTTCACGGTCCTGTTCGGAATGGG
>JARWZZ010000016.1 GCA_029866125.1 Limnobacter sp. | reverse complement strand
CGGGTGACGTCCTCTCATGTCAAAAGTTATTCAACGTTGGTTTAAGACCACTTTAGAGACTTTCAAAATCTAGAACCTCTGACCGCTCTGGCCGAAACTGCAACATGATACGTGAACCAAACCTGCCGTGATTCGACAATTAATCGACTAAATTCCGGGGGGGGGGTACAGACACGAGTAAAAAGTTATCACCTGCGGGCAAATGCAATAGACTGCTGGCAACGCAAACATCTGCTTAATCCCAATGAATAAGAATTGTCAGCCAAGCCGTATTCTATTTTTTCCGCCATGTTCACCTGACGGCGAGAGTGTCGAGTACAACATTTTGAAGGCCAGCTCCAGAATGGCGGCCCATGGGATTACAAGCAAATAAGCGGAAGTTATGCAAAGCAAAAAGGGTATTAAGGCGCTTGTACTGTCTGGTTTTGCTTTTTGCGCATGTACAAACTCGGCGGTAGATGGCATACCCATGTCGTCTGTGGCCAGTTTAGACAACCAGTACGCCGCTCAATGGACTACCTTTCAACCGTTTACTTTGATTCAAGATACTCCCCCAATCATGTCTGTTGGCCTCACCCAGCGGTCAAATTCCTCCGCTGTAACGTACTTCAGCGCCAGCGCAGCTTCGCGCAGTGTTGTGCCGTCATGCTCGGCTTTCTTGGCAATTTCTGCCGCGCGGTCATAGCCAATATGCGGAGTAAGCGCCGTGACCAGCATCAGCGAGCGCTCCAGCAGTTCGGCAATGCGTTCTCGGTTGGCTTCGATTCCGCTGACGCAATGAATCTGAAAACTCGACATGCCGTCGGCAAGTAAGCGCAGACTTTGCAAGACGTTGTGGGCGAAGAGCGGCTTGAAAACATTCAGTTCGAAATTGCCGCAAGCGCCGCCCATGCCGATTGCGACGTCATTGCCCATGACTTGGCAACAGACCATGGTCAGGGCCTCGCACTGGGTCGGATTGACCTTGCCGGGCATGATCGAGCTGCCAGGTTCGTTTTGCGGAAGGGTAATTTCCCCCAGTCCAGAGCGTGGCCCTGACGCCATCCAACGGATGTCGTTGGCGATTTTCATCAACGCCACAGCAAGCGTCTTCAGGGCGCCGTGGACGGCGACCAGTTCGTCGTTGGCGGCCAGCGCTGCGAACTTGTTGCTGGCGCTGACGAAGGTTAAGCCGCTGCGGTGAGCCAGTTCTGCAGCCACCCGCGTGCCGAAGGTGGCGTGGGTGTTCAGGCCAGTGCCGACTGCCGTGCCTCCAATGGCCAGCGGGTAGAGCGAGGGCAGCAATGCATGGATGACTGCGTCTGCATGGTCGAGTTGGGCCACGTAGCCGGAAAACTCCTGGCCCAGCGTGAGTGGCGTCGCATCCTGCAAATGCGTGCGACCTATCTTAACAATATCGGCGAAGGCATCGGACTTCGTTGCCAGCGCCGCCCGCAGCCGCGCCAGTGCGGGTTGCACAGCCCGGGCAATGCCAAGGCCAACCGCAAGGTGCATGGCGGTTGGAAACACGTCGTTCGACGATTGACCCAGGTTGACCTCATCGTTGGGATGGACGCGGTGCCGCACATCTGCATTGGTACCGCGCCCGCCGCCGAGTATCTCCGAGGCGCGGTTTGCGAGCACTTCGTTCAGGTTCATATTGGTCTGTGTGCCAGAGCCGGTTTGCCATACAGACAAGGGGAATTCCTGCGCATGCATTCCACTTACAACTTCTTCCGCCGCCGCGATGATCGCGCTCGCCCTGTCTGTAGGCAATAAGCCGAGATCGCAATTGACCTTCGCGCAGGCGGACTTCACGGTGGCGAGGGCGAGAATGAGTTCTTCCGGCATGCGCTCGGTGGAAATGTCGAAGTGTTCCAGCGAGCGTTGCGTCTGCGCACCCCAGAGACGGTTGGCAGGCACCTCAATCGGGCCGAAGGCGTCGCGTTCTGTTCGAGTGGCGTTCATGGCGCTGTCTGCGGAGGAAGTGTCGCCAATGTTGTCATGGGTCATGATGTTTCTCCTTTCTGGGGACGCTTTCATCATAGACCGAAAGTCAATGCTACAACTGCGAAGTGATCAACCATTCCTCCTGATCAAACCCTTGCACCTCCAGTCAAAATAATCCACCAAAATCCACAAATTTTTAAACATCGGGTTACGGGTTTGCTTGTGGAAGTAACGGTAGTAAATTTGCTGCGCAATCACGGCCAAGCGGAAAAGGCCAAACACCTCGTAGAACACCCAGTTGTCAATTTCCAGCCCGTTGCGTTTCATGTAGAAGTCCACAATTTCCTTGCGGGACATCATGCCGGGCAGGGTGCAGGGCTGGCGCTGGGTCATGCGCATCAGCTTGGTGTCGTCGGTTTGGGTCCAATAGGCCATGGCCCCGCCCAAGTCCATCAGCGGGTCGCCAATGGTGGACAATTCCCAGTCCAAAATGCCGATCACCTCGGTGGGGTTTTGGGGGTTCAGCACCAGGTTGTCCATGCGCCAGTCGTTGTGGATCATGCACAGGCGCGAGTCCGCCGGGCAATTGGCCTCTAGCCAGCGGCGCACTTTTCCAAACGAGGTCACGTTCCATGTTTTGGCTTTGTCAAACCGGGTAGACCAACCTTCAACTTGCCGTTCGGTGTAGCCGGGGCCTTTACTCAATGTGCTTAAACCTGTGCTTTCAATGTCCACATTGTGCAGGTCTACCAGTTTGGACCACATGGCCTCACACAATGCGCGGGCCTGCTTCTCTGTCAGCTCAACGCCTTTGGGCATTTTGCGGCGGGGTATTAGGCCCTCTATCCGCTCCATCACATAAAACTCGCTGCCTATCACCGAAGGGTCGCGGCACAATCCCACCATGGTGGGTACTTCGGGCAAGGCGGGTTTCAGTAAGCTTTGGACTGTGTATTCTCGCCCCATGTCGTGCGCGCTTTTGGCCTTGGTGCCTGCGGGTGGGCGGCGCAAAATCAAGTCGGTGGGTGCGCCTTCTTCGGCCTTTGGGTATTTGAATCGATAAGTCCAGTTGGAGGCCCCACCTGCGTATTGAGTTACCTCCGGTGTGCCGCGTACTTTTATGCCCAAGTCGTTCAGCCAGTCGGTCACACGGCTGGCGTCAATATCCTCACCTTGGCGAATGGAGCCACCTACATCCACAGCCGCATGCTGTGTGCCTGGATGGCTTGCGCGCGGCTGCTGTGGCTGCTGTACCTGTGGATTGGCGCTCATTTGGAGAAACCCCGCTTCATCAATTCAATGCGGGCAATCACCCCTTTGTGTACTTCGTCTGGGCCATCGGCCAGGCGCAAGCTGCGAGCCTGAATAAAGAACCCGGAAAGCAGTGTGTCGTTGCTTAAACCGCCGCCACCATGAATTTGCATGGCCCAATCCGTGACCTGTTGCAGCACATTGGGGGCCACCACTTTAATGGCTGAAATTTCTGTCATCGCCCCCATCGGGCCAACTTGGTCTAACTTCCAAGCGGCATACAAGGTTAATAGGCGGGCTTGGTCAATCATCAAACGGGCTTCGGCCACCTTCTCGCGGTTGCCGCCCAAGTTCAGCAAAGGCTTACCAAATGCAACTCGACTCATGCCCCGGTCAATCATCAATTCAAGGGCCTTTTCTGCAGCGCCTATGCACCGCATGCAGTGGTGGATGCGGCCCGGGCCCAAGCGGCCTTGGGCAATTTCAAAGCCCTTGCCCAAACCAGCAATCACATTCTCGCGTGGCACCCTCACCTTGTTGAAATGCACCTCACCGTGGCCGTGCGGTTCGTCGTAGGTGCCAAACACAGGCAACATGCGCTGTATTTCTACGCCCGGTGTGTCCAGCGGCACCAGCACCATGCTGTGTTGGCTGTGGCGCCCAGCCTCTGCGTTGGCCGTCAATGCCATCACGATTGCAATTTTTGCACGGGGGTCGCCAATCCCGCTGCTCCACCATTTTTTGCCATCAATCACCACTTCATCCCCGTCCAGCGTGGCGGTGGCGGCCATGTTGGTGGCGTCCGAGCTGGCAACATCCGGCTCGGTCATGCAAAACACGCTGCGTATTTCACCCGCCAGCAAGGGCTCAAGCCACTGTTTTTTCTGCTCAGGGCTGCCGTACTTCCACAGCACTTCCATGTTGCCCGTGTCCGGCGCGTTGCAGTTAAACACCTGCGGGGCCAACAAGCTGCGCCCAGTGGCTTCGGCAATCCATGCGTATTCCATGGTGGTTAAGCCGGGGGCCAATTTGTCATCGGGTAAAAACAGGTTCCAAAGCCCTGCCGCTCGCGCTTTGGCTTTCAGTTCTTCCAAAACAGGGGGAATAGTCCATGTGCGCCAATCGTTGCCGTGGCATTGGTTTTCAATGCCGTGCCAGAAGTCCTTTTCAATCGGTTCAATGTGCTCGGCCATAAACGCTTTGACGCGTTGAAGGTAATCTTTGGCGCGTGCGCTGGGTTCGAAATTCATCCCTGTGTCTCCTTTTGCCTTTGGGCTTTGTTATTTATTTACTGTAAACCAATTAACCCATTAGGGTGACTTAGGCGAGTGATAATTTTGAGCTGCCGATGTCCTCATCTAGTCTCTTTCCTTTTGTGTGAGGTGGTGAGATGAACAATTTTTGGCTAAGCGCTCCGATTGTGTGCCTTTCAATATGCACAGGCGCTGCCTTTGCCATAGAGCCCGCACCCCGGACTCAGGTCCCAATTGCCACCTTAGGTGATGAAAAAGCCCTGGGCGCACTCGCTGAAAGTTTGGATTCAGCCGATGCAGCAGTGAAGGTGGGCGCACTCAACAACCTGTCACGGGCCTTGCCGAAAAATCCGCAGTTAGTCCTGCAAATTGCGGCTCAGAAGGGGGTGGTGTCTGAAGTGTGTGCATCGGGCCTGATTGAAGCCCCCGCCCAAATCGAGCTGACACTGCTTTTGGCGTCACGTGCGGCAGTCCATGAAACAGCAAAAACTGGGGCTGTTGATAAAAAGGTGACTCAAGCATGCTTGGACCGTTTGGAGGCGGCTGCAAAATCGCTTTCCACAGGCAAAGGGAAAAAGTCGCCAAACTGGGCAAAAGTGACTTACGCAGTCAAAAAGACCGCGGAAACAGGCCGTTTTGAGCCCAATGTGGCTAGGGTATACGCCCGCAGTGAACCAAAGTACGGCGCAAATGGCAGAATCATCACGCTTGCTCAAAGGGGGGCTGTGAAAATCCACTCCACCGCATCCATGTCGCTTGGCTTGGGGGTTGAACAAACTTGGGTGGAGCTCAAGCAAGCCAAAAAATCCGGTTGGGTACCCCTGTTTGACCTGTGCGCGGTGTCTGTTTCAACAGGAAGCCGCGAACGTGTGATGGAACAGCTCAAGGAGTACCAAGCGCTGCTTAGCCGCCCTTCACCCGATGCTTTACCTGAGCTGAACAATGCGTGCTTTCAATGGATTGGCATGGAGCTGAACGCCATGTAAATATTGGGGTAGGCTTCCGCTATGATAGGGTGGATTGAAAATTACCCATCAAAAAGGAAGGCTTCCATGCGCGTAATTGCCAAAGTATTCGGTGCTGTGGTTTTGTTGACGGCTGCGTTGCTTGTAGCCGTGGCGGTGTTTGAAACCACCCACGCAGAGCCCGTGGCATGGACACCTCCCCCAGCACCGTCCATGGATTCAGGCCCCTACGCGCGCAATACCTTGTTGGCAGGCGCTAAAACTTTTGGCCGAAGCAACTTGCTGCAGCCCGAGTCTGTGGCGCTTGGCCCCGATGGCAAACTTTACACCGGTATGAACACTGGCGAAATTGTGCGCATTGACCCCAACGCGCTCGCCTTAGCCAAAGACCCACAAACCACGCCTTTTGAGCTGTTGGCCAACACAGGCGGGCGGCCCTTGGGCATGATTTTTCACCCCAATGGCGATTTAATTGTGGCGGACGGGGTTAAAGGCTTGGTCAGTGTCAGCGCCAAAGGGGACATCAAAGTACTCAGTACGGAATCTGAAGGTTTGAAATACGGCTTTGCAGATGATGTGGCGGTGAGTGCGGATGGACGGTACATCTGGTTGTCCGATGCGACTTGGAAATTCCCGTACCCCAACTTCACTGCGGATGTGATCGAGCATGTGGGCAATGGCCGCTTGATTCAATACGACATGCAAACCGGCGAAGCCAAAACTTTGCTGAAGGATTTGCAGTTTGCCAACGGGGTTGCCGTTTCCAAAGCAGGTGATTTTGTGTTGGTGAACGAAACTGCCGCCTACCGAATTACCCGGTACTGGTTAAGCGGCCCCAAAGCGGGCCAAAGCGATGTGTTTGCCGACAACTTGCCCGGCTTTCCTGACAACATTAGAACCGATGCAGACGGCAACTTTTGGGTGGCCGCACCGACTACCCGCGATGGTTTGGTGGATACATTGGCGGACAAACCCGCCGTGCGGAAAGTCTTGGCCAAATTGCTCAAGCACATTGAATTTCCGGTCAAGCCCTACGCCATGGCCTTGGGTTTTGATGCCAATGGCAAGTTGATTGCCAACTTACAAGCGCCCAAGGCCGATGGGTATTACTACATCACCCAAGTCACACCGGTGGGCGGCAAGCTTTACTTCAACTCTGTACACAACAATGGCATGGCAGTCATTGACAGAACCATCATTCAATAACTACTTAATTTAAAATTAAACCTGCTGCTGAGGCACCTGGTCTGCCTTGTTTCGCAGGCCATGGAAATCCAAAATTTCAATGGTTCCGCGGTGCAGCTGAATCAGCCCCTCACCTTCCAGTTGTTTCAAAATCTGGTTGGTGGTTTGGCGTGAAATGGCCAAAATGGCCGACAACTTTTCTTGCGACACATTCAAGGTGCGCACACCCAACATGCCAGTGCCCTTGGTGCGAATGCCGTAACCCTCGGCCATTTGCAACAAACGCCGCACCAGCCGGGTGGGCGTGGGTAACAGCGCAATGTCCTCCATCGCACCAAACATCAGGCGAATTTTTTGAGTCAACAGCAAGCCGAAATCTTTCCAGTGCTGCGGGCGTTCAGCCAGCAACAAATCAAAAGACGCTTGGCGCACATGCAAAACCGTGGCGGGCGTGTCGGCTGTGGCATCATGCGTGCGCGGTTGGCCGTCAAACAGGCAAATTTCACCAAACCAGTCGGGCGGGTCAATCAAGGTCAAAATGGTTTGCTTGTCCTCTTGACCCACTCGGCCCGAACCAGCCACTTGAATGGTGCCGCTGATGGACGCATACATACCATCGGGCGCATCCCCTCTGGAGAACAGGCGCTGGCCCGGTTGAAGGTGCTTCATCACACCTTGGTTAATTAAGTAAGTACGCAGGTTTTCCGGTAATTCTGAGAACCACCGGCCGCGCATCAGGATATCTGAAATGTGATCTTTCATTGTTTGTCGTCTACCCGTCTTTGGCCTCGGTTTGATTATCCAACAATGTCGCTGAGTTGACAGATGTTTATATGCGTCTCTGACACACTACCCTTAACTTTTATTAAATACAGCTTAAGAAATCAATAGCTTGAGCCAGAATGGAAAATTAAACCATGAGCCCCCTGATTGCCCAATTGTCCAAGTACGCGACTTACCACCGCGACTCCCGCAATATTCAAACCCATTTTGTGGGCATCCCGATGATTGTTTTGGCTGTTTTTGTACTGCTGTCCAAACCGTCGGTTAGCGTGTTGGGCGTGATGTTGACCCCAGCCATCGTGGTTTTTATTGTGTCTACCCTGTATTACTTGAGCCTCAACTTGGCTTATGGCTTGGTCATGGCCCTTGTTCATGGGGTATTGCTGACACTGGCGGACAACCTTGCCCTTAACTCAACCGTGATTTGGCTGTGCTGGGGTGTGGGCTTGTTCGTAGTGGGTTGGGTCATCCAATTTGTAGGCCATTATTACGAAGGCCGCAAACCTGCATTTGTGGATGACTTGATGGGCCTAGTAATCGGCCCCCTGTTTGTCGTGGCCGAAGCGGGTTTTCTTGTCGGTTTAGGTAAAAAGGTGGAACGTGAAGTGGAGGCCATTGCTGGCCCTGTACGCAAACCCGTTTTGGCCTAAAACCCCCAATGCACATCCACATTTTTTTTGTGGGCGGCCTCCAGCATTTTAAGTAAGGGGTAAGACCGCTGCTCCAGCGACACATGGTTGGCCAAGGCGCGTCTTTCCTCTGGGCTTAAATCCGTCACATCAATTTCCGGCTTGCCCTCATTGCCCATGCGCTCGTGGTTGATTGCAGCCACCAGCTGGGCGATTGCCCGGGGTGTGTCAGACGCTTCAATCACGCCGCGATCACCCGCTTCCATTCCGATGATTTTAAGAAGCGCTTCTGCATTGGGACGCAGCATGACAATATCAGCCGCCGCTTTGGATTTGAATTTAAGAATACTCATTGAAAACTCATTAGTAATTACTCAAAAAAAGGATGTTCCAAGGGCTACAATGTAAAAAAACCGAAGGTAACCCTGCGAAGGTTGCCCCGCATCAATCCATCCAAAGCCATTGCCGTACCATGAGATATTACTCCCTCGTAGCCGCTATTCTTGCCCCCATTGCCCTGCTGGCGTTGAATGCCTGCAGCCCTGCCATGAATTGGCGCGTGATCAGCAACAGTGACTCGGGTTATTCAGCCACATTTCCCGACAAACCGGTGGTTGCAAGCCGCGATTTAAACTTGGCAGGCTTGAAAGTGCCTTTGACGCTACAAGCTGCAGTGGTCGAGGGCGCTTACTTTGCCGTGGGCGTGGTGGAGTTAAAAGGTGATTTGGCCCCCAAAGGCAAAGAGTTAAACGACGCCTTGATTCAAGCCTTGGCCAACAACGTCAAGGTTGAAAAAGCCCTGGTGGAGCAAAAGCCGTGGGCAGGGCTTCCAGCAGTCGACTGGGTCAGTGCCAACGGTACTTTGCCCGATGGCTCCAAAGCCCGGGCGGTGGGGCGGTTTTTTCAGCATCAAAACAAACTGTATGAAGTGATTTTGGTGGGGCCCGATCAGAAAGTGGACTCCGCCACCGTCACTCAGTTTTTTTCGGGTTTCAAGTTGCTGGGCTTGTAATTGATGCACCGCCCTACGTTTGACCCGTATTTGAACCACCCTGATGTGTCCATTGAAGTGGGCGCAGACGGTGTGGAGCATCGCTATGTCAGCGGTGGCTTGGCCCGCCGTATGTTTTTGATTTTCGCAGCGGCTTATGTGTTGTCCTATGCATTTAGGTCCATCAACGCTGTCATTGCAGAGCCTTTGGTCCGCGAGCTGGGCTTAAGCGCTGGGCAGTTGGGTCTGCTGGCCTCCGCTTATTTGCTGACTTTCGCGTTGATGCAACTGCCTGTTGGCATCATGCTGGACCGTTATGGTCCCCGAAGGACCGAAGCCGTACTGATGGCGGTTGCGGGCTTGGGCGCATTTATTTTTGCAGTGGCCGACACTTTTGCTTGGCTGTGGGTGGGCAGGGCGCTTATTGGCGTGGGTGTATCAGCGTGTCTAATGGCAGCAGTCAAGGCCTATTCCCTGTATTTTAGGCCGCACATGCAGGCCACCATGTCCAGCTGGATGTTGGTTGCGGGCTCACTGGGCGCATTGACTGTCACCACCCCGGTTGAAGCATTGCTGCCTACATTGGGCTGGCGCGGCGTATTTGGTATTACAGGCGGTTTGTGCCTGTTGGCTATGGCCCTGCTTTGGTACGGGCTGCCTGTCCTGTTTAAACCCCAAAAGTCGCAGTCTTTGGCTGACATGCTTCAGGGTTTTAAAGTGGTGTTCAAGCACCCCCACTTTTGGAGAGTCGCGCCGTTGGCCACCTTCATGCAGGGTGGCTTTATGGCCTTCCATGGTTTGTGGGTGGGGCCTTGGTTTACTCGCATGGCCGGGCTTAGTAACGCGGAGGCCGCCCAAGCCATGTTTTGGGTATCAGGCACCCTGATGCTGGGTTATCTCACTTTGGGTTTCATCACCAAAAAAGTGTCAGAGGCTGGGGGCGATGAAGACCAAATCATGATGGTTGGCATGGGGCTAAGCTTGCTTGTTTTGGCATTTCAAATATGGATGGGGGTTGACTCTTCCATCTGGGGCTGGGTGCTGCATGCCTTGTTGGTGTCCACTGGCATTATGACTTACACCACCTGCAACAAGCCGTTCCCCAAGCACCTCACTGGCCGGTCCAGCACCGGGCTAAACCTGGCCATTTTTGTGGGTGCATTTTCCATCCAGTGGGGTATTGGTTTGGGCATTGACGGGTTTTCAGCCTTGGGCTTTACACCAGCCAACGCCTTCCGCACCAGCATGGGCGTGCTTTGGGTGTGCATGACTTTGTCTTGGCTGTGGTTTGCCCGCCCCGGCAGAAAAACTAGCCACCTTATGAACTAAGCAGCGACTGGCTAAGCCTTATTCCACCAACTCAGAATTGGATTTGTTCACAATCGGCGATGTAGCCACCGAATGCAGTTCGTTAAGACTTTTACGGTATTGAATGGCGGTGGCCACGTGCTTGCGTTCAATTTCAGCCTTGCCGTCCAAGTCAGCCAAGGTGCGGGCCACACGGCAAATGCGGTGCACTGCGCGGCTGGACAAATGGTTTTTGTGGGCATAGCTCAACAATAGCTTTTCTGCATCCACCGCAGGTTTGCAATAGCGCTGTATTTGGCCTGCGGGCAGTTCACCATTCAAACAGCCTTGGCGTTTCAATTGAATGTCCCGTGCCTTACCCACTTTGTCGCGCATGCTGCTAGAGCTTTCTGGTTGAACATGAAACTCGGTGTTCACACTGATCAGGGCGCGGTGGTCTACCGGGTTGATTTCAACTGAGATGTCCAAGCGGTCTGCCAATGGGCCAGAAAGCTTGCCCTGATAGCGGCGAATTTGCTCAGGCGTGCAGCGGCAGGGCTTAACCATGTGCCCAAACCAGCCACAAGGGCAGGGGTTGTGAGCACAAATCCACAAAAACCGCGCAGGAAAGGTGGCCTGATGGCCCGACCTTGAAATGTTCACCCGCCCCGTTTCCAAGGGTTCCCGCAGGCTTTCCAGTGTGCGCCTGTCAAATTCCAACACTTCGTCGGTAAACAAAATGCCTTGGTGTGCCAGTGTGATTTCACCGGGCGAGGGTGGGTTGCCTCCACCAATTAAGGCGGGCAGGCTGGTGCTGGCATGGGGATTTCGGTAAGGGCGCCGCATGCTTAGGCTTTGGGTTTCGCCTTTTAAGCTTTTAATGGCTGCAAGTTCCAGTGCCTCTTCAAAAGGCAGTTGGGGCATTAAGCCACTCATCCGTTGGGCCAACATGGATTTGCCACTGCCGGGGGGGCCAACCAATCGGATGTGGTGGTGGCCTGCGGTGGCAACCAACAAAGCGTATTTGGCAGCCTCGTGTCCAACCACATCTTGCATGTCCAACATGGCGTCCAAAGGCAGGGTGTCCGGTTCTACTGGTGTGTCTTGCTGCCCTTTCTGTCCATTGGGTACCAAAGGTTCGCCATGCCCCACGAGGTGTGATGCGGCTTCAAACAGGGTTTTTGCACCATAAATAGGAATGTCGGGCACGGCTGCTGTTTGCACCGCGTCACTTTGGGGCAGCATTAAGTGCAGGGTCTCGCCATGACGAATTGCCTCTTTGCGGGCAGCCACAGCCAGTGCAAATGGGTTGCGTGTGCTGCACAACTCGCCGGAAAGGGAAAGTTCGCCCGCAAACAGCCAGTGGTCCAAGTTTTTTGCAGGCAGTTGCCCAGAGGCTTGCGCAATGCCCAAGGCCACTGCGAGATCAAAACTGGCGGTGCCTTTGGGCAAGTCGGCAGGGGCAAGGTTGACGGTAATGCGTTGGGACGGAAACTCAAATCCGCTGTTCAGCAGCGCAGAGCGCACTCGCTCTTTGGACTCACGAATTTCGGTGTCGGGCAGGCCCACAATAGCGAAAGAGGGCAGGCCCGCAGAAATATGAACTTCGATACAAACCCGGACATGCCGGATCCCGACAAAAGTAAGGCAATGCAGTTTTGACAATGGCATAGGGGCTTTGGACTGCGACTTTGGGGCAAGTCTTTGTAGGTTCGAAGACCTCATTGTCTCAGCACAAGCCGTTTTGTCTAATCCTTACCTCGTTCTGGATCAACCGTTCAAGGTGCCCTAGTTGCTGTGATTGCGTTTTTCTAGCACTTCGATGCGTTCTTCCAGCAGTTTCACCCTGCTGCGTAATCTTTCTAACACTTGCCTTTGGGTTTCAAACTCCTCAAGGCTTACAAACTCCATGTCTTGCAAACTTTGCTTGATAAGTTGCGTGACTGGGTTTTCCAGGTTTTGAAGGCCCTTGGCTTGAAAAAAACCGCTCAGGCTTTGGCTGATGGTGTCGAATGGGTTTGAGCTCAATTCAGTCCTCAAGTCAAAATAAAAGCACCACATTGGTGCGTTGATTCAGTGCGCCGCGACTTTGAATTGACAAGTAGCCGACACTTCACCCGTTTTGGTGCACCAAAACGGGGTTTGTCTCAGCAAATTACCGACTTTCCAGAAGGCCTGTCCACGCTGGCACACTTCTCGCTAATAGGGCTATGCCAACAACATTCTACGGCATTCATCTATTTTAGGAGAGTGAGATGAAAAAACTAATTCTGGCAAACGCTGTTATGGCAGCCGTGTCAACATTCGGGGCTTTTACAACCGCATCTGCAGCTGACGCTGCAGCAAGTCCACACACAATTACCGGTAACGCTGGCCTGTTTACAGACTACCGTTTCCGTGGTGTAAGCCAAACGCAAAACGACATCTCCTTCCAAGGTGGTTTCGATTACGCACACTCCAGTGGTTTCTATGCAGGTGTATGGAACTCCAATATTGGCTTCGGTAACCAAGCCGGCGGTAACGGTCTGGAAACCGACATCTATGGCGGTTACACATTCCCAATCGGCCCAGTCGCTGCTGACATTGGTCTGTTGCAGTATGTCTATTCAGGTACTAATGACCCACTAGGCGGCCCAGGCACTTCTGGTTTGGACACACTGGAAATCTACGGTAAGTTGGGTTACATGGGCTTCACATTGGCCGGTTACTACTCACTGTCTGACGACTACTTTGGTTACAACGCCGTTTCTGGCGCAAACCCAGCCGATTTGAGCGGTTCCACATACGTTAACTTGGCATACAAGTATTCATTCAACGACAAATTGTCTTTGACTGCTGCTGTGGGCCAAACTGACTTCGACCGTCCAATCGCGGCTGGTTTCGACTCCTATGTTGATTACTCCGTTGGTTTGACATACAACCTGAACGGCTTTGACTTGGGCGTTGCTTACATCGCTTCTGACAATGACGCAGAAAAGTTCTTCGGCAAAGATCCAGCTGAAGGCGACGTGGTTTTCTCAGTCAAGAAAGTGTTCTAAATACTGGATTTGACAGTGCTCTGAAGAGGGGCGCTGTTCAAACCCTCTTCAATTCTTTTATCAGGAGAGCGTAATGAAGCTAATAACAGCCGTCATTAAGCCTTTTAAGCTGGATGAAGTCCGTGAGGCACTGTCTGCCATTGGTGTACAGGGCATCACTGTGACCGAAGTAAAAGGTTTTGGTCGCCAAAAGGGTCACACCGAACTGTATCGCGGTGCTGAATATGTTGTCGATTTCCTGCCCAAGGTCAAGATTGAGGCTGCGGTGGACGATTCTCTGGTTGATCGCGCTTGCGAAGCCATTGAAGGCGCGGCCAAGACCGGAAAAATTGGCGATGGCAAAATTTTCGTATTCGACTTGTTGAGCGTTACCCGTATTCGCACAGGCGAAACCGGTAAAGACGCGCTCTAACCCGACAGGAAGTGAGGACTAACATGAAAAAACTTCTAACCGTATGGCTAACTGCCGCCACGCTGGGTTTAGCCACCCTGTCGGCGACGGCTGTTGCCCAAACTGCACCTGCAGCCCCGGCTGTGGAAGCACCCGCTGCTGAAGCCGCCCCGGCTGCCCCGGCCGCTGCCGAAGCACCCATGGCTGCCGAAGCCGCACCCGCTGCTGAAGCTGCACCTGCTGAAGCTGCTGCAGCCCCTGCCCCAGTGCCCAACAAAGGCGACACTGCTTGGATGTTCGTGTCCACTTTGCTGGTGATCATGATGGCCATCCCCGGTTTGGCATTGTTCTACGGCGGTTTGGTCCGCAGTAAAAACATGCTGTCCGTGTTGATGCAAGTGTTTGTTACATTCTCTTTGATTACCGTGCTTTGGTTTGTGTATGGTTACAGCCTTGCATTCACTGAAGGCAGTGCATTCATCGGTGGTTTTGACCGCGTGATGATGGCCGGTGTTTGGGACAATGCTGCAGGTACTTTTGCCAACGCAGCGACATTCAGCAAGGGTGTATATATTCCTGAAATCGTGTTTGCCTTCTTCCAGGCCACTTTTGCAGGCATCACTTGTGCGCTGATCGTCGGTGCATTTGCTGAGCGTATCAAGTTCTCTGCTGTATTGCTGTTCATGGTGCTGTGGTTCACATTCAGCTACCTGCCAATCGCACACATGGTGTGGTTCTGGATGGGTCCTGATGCATACACAGGCGCAGAAGTTGTCGATGCAATGAACGCCAAAGCCGGCTTTATCTGGCAAATGGGCGCCCTTGACTTCGCTGGCGGTACCGTTGTTCACATCAACGCTGCTGTTGCTGGTTTGGTGGGTGCGTACATGGTTGGCAAGCGCGTCGGTTACGGCAAAGAGTCCATGACTCCACACAATTTGCCACTGACTATGGTGGGTGCTGCCCTGCTGTGGGTGGGCTGGTTCGGTTTCAACGCAGGTTCTGCTTTGGAAGCAAACGGTTTCGCAGCCTTGGCTTTCGCAAACACACTGTTGGCTACTGCTGCTGCGGTATTGGCATGGTGCTTGGGTGAAGCATTGCACAAAGGTAAGGCCTCTATGCTGGGTGCAGCCTCTGGTGCGGTTGCTGGCTTGGTTGCCATCACGCCCGCTGCAGGTAACGTTGGCATCGGCGGTGCTTTGGTGATTGGTTTGATCGCTGGTTTCGTCTGCTTGTGGGGTGTTTCTGGCCTCAAGAAGATGCTGGGCGCAGACGACTCACTGGACGTGTTTGGTGTTCACGGCGTAGGTGGTATCTTGGGTGCCCTGTTGACAGGTGTATTCAACTCCCCATCCTTGGGTGGCCCATCACTGGTGGCCGATTGGACAACAGTGACTATGGTTGCCGCTGCTGACTTCTCAATCGCTGGTCAGTTGTGGACACAAGCCAAGGGCGTGTTGATCACTATCGTCTGGTCTGGTGTTGTATCTGTAATCGCGTTCAAACTGGTTGACCTGACTATCGGTCTACGAGTGAGCGAAGAAGACGAGCGTGAAGGCTTGGACATCACATCACACGGTGAGCAGGCTTACACACGTTAATTGCAGATTCGATGGTGAGGCACTTCGGTGGCTCACCAAACATCTGTGTAATAAAAAACGGCACCTTCGGGTGCCGTTTTTTTATTGTTCTTTGATTTCCTTCAAGTTTACGTTCAACATCACGGTCCTTCGCTACTTACCCAATTTTGGTTCTGGTCTTCAATGAAGGGTTAGTCATTTAGTGACCAGATTGGAACCATTTGCTCGTATTCCCTCACCCAGCAAGACGGTATTCAAACTTTGCGGCGGTGGTGGTTTATGTTCAGAATTTCCCGAAATACTCAGACCAACCCCGCTACAGCACTCAATCCCTCATTGAGTGCCTCACCGATTACCACGCAGAGCACGCAAGTTTCCGCCGGGCCGGGGCGCAGGTTGCTCAACGTTGCGCGCAATCTGTTTGCTGCCTTACGCTCCAATGGCCCTACCAACAGCCGCGCAGCCGATGCGAGCCCTACAAGCAGGGGCCCCGTGTTTACTCACCCCGCGCAAGCGGCAGCAGGCAGCCCGCTTTCCACACCCAGGCTTGCCGATGTGTTAAACCAGTGGGCTGCAAATGACGAAGAGGCCCCAAGCCTCCAAGCGAATTCACCCGCCCCGCCCTCCAATCCATATCCTTGGGTAGGGTCAAGCCCACGGGGGCAGCTAATTACCCTGTTGAAGGCCTTGAGAGTGTGTTTGGATGCAAACGAACTTTTTACTGGCAAAGTGCCGGATGTGGTGGGGCACGCCCATGCCCTTGCCGCCAATAGGGCAACTTCTACGGCCTACCCCTTGACCCAGCTGCTTTACGCACGCAATGCTCAGCAGTTGCCCAGTGCGCAATCGCTTAAAAGCACATTGGGTCACTTGTTATTCAGTGAAACACCCCACCCTTTCACCGAGATGGACCCATGGAGTGAATTGATGTCCACTGCATTTGCTGAGGTGGTTGAAACCGCCCTTCAGCAAGAGGCTCATACGCCGCAAGAAGTCGCCGCAAAAAATGAGCTGCTGAAAGGCTTGGCCCTTTTGGCCATGGATTTAACCGCGTCCAAGTCCGAGTCCATGAATGAGACCGATCCCGAACCCAAGATTGCCCTCGGCATATTGCACACCACAGGCCTTGATAGCCTGAGTGATTTGTTTGCAAGCATTTACCCCCACGACGAAGCCATGGCAACCTTCGCAAACACCGCCAATTTGATGCGATCTTCAAAAACGCGAATACTCAACACACTGCAAAAACGGTGTTTTGTGCCGGAATCGGATGCCGCATGGGCATACCAAAACTTAAGGTGCCAAGAACTGCTGTCTGCCTTTGTTCAAGTCCCTACCTTCGATGTAAATAAAGCCCCAGATTACCTGCGCTTGGACCCTGAGTTCATTCTCTATGTACTGAAACACAACGTGGAAGCTGTTAGAAACTTGCCCGATGAGTTGCGTCGCAATCTTGACTTTGCCAAAGCAGCAGTGCAAGTCAGCAGTGAAGCATTCCAGTATTTAACTGAGTTTCATGACGATTATGAAGTGGCTTGCTTGGCCTTGGACAACCAAAAAGGCGGTCTGGAAGCGGGGTACTCCAGCCCCTTGGAGCACCTCAGTGACAGGTTAAAACTCGATCGAGGACTTGTTTTAAGGTCCGTGCAGGCAAGCGGAGAAACCCTTATGCATGCCTTGCCCCAGTTTAAAGGCGACCCTGTGATTGCGCGCGCGGCAGTGCAGCAAGCTTATTCAGCCATTGAATTTGTGACCCAGCCCTTAAAGGCTGAATTGGCTGAAGACCGAGACTTGGCATTGGATGGCATCAATGCCGATGCTCTGAACATGCACTACATTTCGGAAGCCTTTCGAGACGACGAACAGATAGCCTTGGCCGCCAGTCACGCATGGGGTCCTTTCGGGAATACTTCGACAAGAATTCGCAGTGACGTCACAATCGGCATGCAGGCTGTTAAAAATAACTTTAGAAACATGCAATATTTAATAGGCCGTGCAGCCATCAAACCGGAAATTATCAAAGAAGCCTTAAAAGGCGAGGCGCAATTCCGGCAAACAGCAACCCCCGAAGAAAAAGCTGATTACGAACGTGAACTTAGGTCGCAAGGTGTTTCCGCAATAACTTTTCACTACGCAAACCACCCGCTGGCCGTCAACCCCCACCTGCGCAGAAACTTGGAAGCCTATGTGATAAGCCATTTCAACAACGAGCTTGCCGCATTGCAATAACAAATCCCCCATTTTGGATTACACTCTTCCTGTCAGTTTCACAGGAAGTTTGATGGTTCCCCACCTAATTACCGCACTCACCGGCCCATTGCTGGACTTAGAAAAGCGCATGCTGGACAAAACCACCGAGATTGAGCGTTGGTTCCGCTTGGCTTGGAATGAGTCCACACCGCCATTTTATTCCTCAGTGGACGTCCGCAACGCAGGCTTTAAATTGGCCCCGGTGGACACCAATCTGTTTCCCGGTGGCTTCAACAACCTAGCCCCTGAGATGATTCCCTTGGCCATTCAGGCTGCGATGAGCGCGATTGAAAAAATCTGCCCCGAAGCCCGTAGCTTGGTGCTGGTGCCCGAAAAACACACCCGAAACACCTTTTACCTCAGCAATGTGGCCCGCTTGGCCGCCATTTTGAAGCAAACCGGCTTGGACATTCGGATTGCATCGGTTTCTGATGAAATCACCGGCCCCACCAAGTTTGAACTGCCCGATGGCCAATTTTTGACCATGGAACCCCTGATTCGAAAAGGTGACCGGGTCGGAGTCGCTGGGCTGGACCCCTGCGCCGTGTTGTTGAACAACGATTTGTCGGCAGGTGTGCCGCCCATTTTGCGCGGCTTGACCGAGCAAGTGGTGCTTCCACCTTTGCATGCCGGTTGGGCCACGCGTCGCAAAAGCCTGCATTTTGCAGCTTACAAAGAGGTTGCCGAAAGTTTCGCTGAAATGCTCAGCATCGACCCTTGGCTGATGGACCCTTACTTCGACAGCCGCAGCCAATTGAATTTCCACGAGCGAGTGGGTGAAGACAGTTTGGCGGAAGCGGTGGAATCCGTATTGGCCAAAACCCGCGCCAAATATGCCGAGTACGGCATCACCGAAGAGCCCTATGTAGTGGTCAAAGCCGATGCAGGCACCTACGGCATGGGCATCATGACTGTCAAAAGCGGTGAAGAGGTGGTTAACCTCAACCGCAAACAGCGCAACAAAATGTCAGTCGTCAAGGAAGGCCTTGAAGTGTCGGATGTCATTATTCAAGAGGGTGTGCACACCTTCGAAAGCATTGATGACGCCGTGGCCGAGCCCGTGGTTTACATGATCGACCGCTATGTGGTGGGCGGCTTTTACCGCGTGCACACAGGCCGTGGCCGTGACGAAAACCTCAACGCCCCCGGCATGCATTTTGTGCCCCTGGCCTTTGAAAAGCCTTGCAACACGCCGGACTGCGCAGACCGGCCCGACGCGGCGGTGAATCGTTTTTATGCCTATGGCGTCATTGGCCGCATGGCCGCATTGGCTGCATCGTATGAGTTGGATCGCATGGCCCCGGTGGAGCAGCCTGCATGACCGTTCAAACCTTTGTTTGCGTCATCGACCCCTTGGCGTCTTTGAATCCCAAAAAAGATTCATCCATCGCCATGATGGAGGCTGCGCAAAGCCGGGCGTGGCGGGTGGGCGTGATTCAAGACGGAGGGCTGTTTTGGTCCCACAAATTGGGTGTGTGCGCCGAGGTGGTGTGGATCAAAATTGACCGCAGCCAAAAGGTTTGGTTTACAGAACTTAGCCGCGACACTTTGCCGATTAAGTCTTTGACTGCCGTAATTATGCGCAAAGACCCACCTTTTGATGCCGAGTTTGTCACCGCCACCTGGCTGCTGGAGCAAGCCGAGCGTGAAGGGGCGCGGGTGTTCAACAAACCCTCTGCCATTCGCGACCACAACGAGAAGTTCACCATTGCGCAGTTTCGCCAATTCATCGTGCCCACCTTGGTGTCGCGCAATGCCGCACAACTGAAAGCCTTTTTGGACGAGTATCCCGATGCCATCGCCAAACCCTTGGATGGCATGGGCGGCACCTCCATTTTCAGGATGAAAAAGGGCGACCAGAACGTGGGCGTTATTCTGGAAACCCTGACCGACTACGGCCGCAAAACCGCCATGATTCAACGCTACATTCCCGAAATTGTGGATGGCGACAAGCGCATTTTGATTATTGCGGGGCAACCCGTGCCCTATGCTTTGGCCCGTTTGCCCAAAGAGGGCGAGCACCGTGGCAACTTGGCCGCAGGTGGAACGGGCAGGGCGCAACCTTTGTCTGATACCGACATGCACATTGCCAATACCTTGGGCCCCGAACTTATTCGACGTGGCCTGATGCTGGTTGGGCTGGATGTGATTGGTACAAATTTGACTGAAGTGAATGTAACCAGCCCCACCTGTTTCCGTGAAATCATGGACCAAACCGGCTTTCCAGTTGCAGACACCTTTGTCCAAGCCATTGAAAAAGCAGTCGCCCTTTCTCAAGGGGGGCAGGCATGATTGGTTTGGTCGTCGTGATGCACGAGCCTTTGGCCAGTGCCATGTTGGTCTGCGTCAAACACGTCATGGGTGAAATGCCCGAGGCGTTTCGCGTCTTGGACGTACCACCCGACGAACCAGTTGATTTAACGGTCAGCAAAATTCAAACTCTTGCACGTGAAGTCAACAACAGCGAAGGCGTGGTATTTTTGACAGACTTGTTTGGTGCAACGCCCAGCAATGCCAGCATGAAAGCAGGGTTGGCTTGCGCCAACATGGCCACTGTGCTGGTTGCGGGTGCAAACCTACCTATGGTGCTGCGGGCCATCAGTTATCGGGATTTACCCATTTCTGAAATGGCCGAGCGCTTGGTCGCCGGTGGGCGTAACGGGATTGTGAGCACTGGGACGACGGCACCCCAACAACAAACTTTTAATCCGGCAGAAACAGATGATTCAGCAAGAAATCAGCATCAGCAATAAACTGGGCTTGCACGCCCGGGCTTCAGTCAAGCTGACCAAAATGGCCAGCAGTTTTCAGAGTGACATCTGGATCTCAAAAGGCGGCCGGCGCGTCAACGCCAAAAGCATCATGGGTGTCATGATGTTGGCTGCAGGCTTGGGTTCCACCGTCACCTTGGAAATCGAAGGTTCTGATGAAAAAGAAGCCATGACTGCCTTGGCTGAGTTGTTTGAAGACAAATTTGGCGAAGGCGAATAGCGCATCAGGTCATAAAAAACACTTACAAAATAAAACAAGACACAAAGAAGAAGGTCACAAGGCCTCTCACACTCAGGAGCACAACACTATGACCCTTGCCTTACATGGCATCGCGGTCTCGCGGGGTATTGCAGTCAGCCGCGCATTGGTTTGGGACAGCGCGTTTCGCGATGTGCCACGCAATCGCATCGACAAAAAGTCAGTCAAATTTGAAATCAAGCGCTTTGAAAACGCAGTCAAGCGCGTCACCGACGAGCTGGACGATTTACGCGGGCAGCTGACCTCGGACTCGCCAGCCGAGTTTGATGCGCTGTTGAATTTGCACTCCCTGATTCTGCAAGACCCCACTTTGTCAGAAGTACCCAAAGAGTTGATTCAGGAAAAGCTGATCAATGCCGAATGGGCGCTGACTCAGCAAATGGAAGTGTTGCTGGAGCAATTTGCGAGTATTGAAGACCAGTACTTCCGAGAGCGCAACGCCGATGTGCGCCAAGTGTCCGAGCGGGTGCTGAAAGCTTTAAGTGGCAATGCCATGAGCATGCCGCTGCCCCCCGAGGGCGATGATGAAGACCCTTGGTTGATTGTAGCGCACGACATTTCCCCAGCCGACATGGTGCAGCTTAAAGGCCGCCGCGTGGGTGCATTCGTGACGGAAATGGGTGGCGCAACCTCACACACTGCAATTGTGGCTCGCAGCTTGGGCATACCGGCGGTGGTGGGTGTACCCCGTGCATTGGAGTTTGTGCACAACGGCGATTTGGTGGTGGTGGACGGTAAAATTGGTGCCGTTTTTCTTGACCCCACCCAAAGCGTGGTGGAGGAATACCAGCGCAAGCAGGCTATTTTGGCCTTGGCCCGTCAACGTCTTAAGCGCCTTAAAAAGTCTGAAACCCGCACCCAATGCGGCCGCCGTGTGGAGCTGATGGCCAACATTGAGTTGCCTGACGACATTGACAGCGTGGTGGATGTGGGCGCGGATGGGGTTGGTTTGTTCCGTTCTGAATTTTTGTTCATGAACCGCAAAGACTGGCCGTCCGAGGACGAGCAGTTTGAAGCCTACGGCAAAGTTATCAAAGCCATGAAGGGCAAACCTGTCACGGTGCGCACTTTGGATTTGGGGGCCGACAAAACCTTGCAATTTGGCCCCAACAGCGGCGGGCCTGGCTTGTCCACCACCTCGGCATTGGGTTTGCGCTCAATCCGATTCAGTTTGGCTGAGCCTGCCATTTTTCTCACCCAAATTCGCGCCTTGTTGCGTGCCACCAAATTTGGCCCGGTTAAAATTTTGCTGCCCATGCTGACCAATATTCGGGAAGCCCAGCAAGCACTGACTTACATTGACATGGCGCGGGAGCAGTTGACAAGCCGCCGTTTTCAAATCAAAAACGAAGTCACCATTGGCGGCATGATTGAAGTGCCCGCCGCTGCTTTGTGCTTGAGCCATTTCCTGAAATACCTCAGCTTTGTGTCCATTGGTACCAACGACTTGATTCAATACGCTTTGGCGGTGGACCGGGTAGACCACCAGGTTGCCCACCTGTACGACCCCTTGCACCCTGCTATTTTGCGTTTGGTGTACGAGGTGATTACCCAATCTGAAAAAGCCAGTGTGCCGGTTAGCGTGTGCGGCGAAATGGCTGGCGACGTGCGTCTGACTCGCCTGTTGCTGGGCATGGGTTTGACCAACTTTTCCATGCACACCTCCCAACTGCTGGATGTGAAAGAACTTTTGCTGAAAACCGAGTTTGATGCTGTGCACAAGCAAGTCAAACTGATGACCCGCACCTTTGAGCCTGAAAAAATAGAAAAACTGATGAAGCAACTCGCCATGGATTGACCGCAAGCGGCGCGGGCTGGGTCACTTGTCCCCGATTGCGATTTATACTGTGTCACGTATTGCAGCCCAACGTATTGCAGCCCAATTAGTTCAACCCATTTTCGTCGAACCTGTACCGTGTCCAATCCACAATCGGTGGGCTTTGTAGAGCCCACCCTGTATTCATTCACTGAACCGATCAAACTCGCCTGCGGACTGACTTTGCCTAGCTACGATTTGATGGTGGAAACCTACGGCACCCTGAATGCAGACAAAAGCAACGCAGTACTGGTATGTCATGCCCTAAATGCATCCCACCACGTGGCGGGGGAGTACCAAGGTCAAGAGCGCAGCACCGGCTGGTGGGACAACATGGTTGGCCCCGGCAAACCCTTGGACACCAATCGTTTTTTTGTGGTGGGCGTTAACAATTTAGGTTCATGTTTTGGGTCTACAGGGCCCATGTCGATTAACCCAGCCACAGGCCAGCCTTACGGCGCCAGCTTCCCGTTTGTCACGGTGGAAGATTGGGTTGAAGCGCAGGCCCGCTTGGCCGACCGCTTGGGCATCGCGCAATTTGCGGCTGTCATGGGCGGCAGCTTGGGTGGCATGCAAGCCCTGCAGTGGGGCTTGAGTTATCCAGACCGGGTGCGCCATTGCTTGGTGATTGCTTCCACGCCCAAATTGTCCACCCAAAACATTGCATTCAACGAAGTGGCAAGGCAGTCCATAGTCAGCGACCCTGACTTTCATGGTGGCAACTATTATGCGCATGGTGTCATACCCAAAAGCGGCCTCAAACTGGCCCGCATGATTGGTCACATCACCTACTTGTCGGGCGATGACATGTCCGAAAAGTTTGGCCGAACTCTGAAAGGCGACGACTACAACTACGGGCTGGATGTGGACTTTCAAGTGGAAAGTTACTTGCGCTACCAAGGCGAAAAGTTTGCCGAATACTTTGATGCCAACACCTACATCCTGATTACCAAGGCGCTGGATTATTTTGACCCAGCGCGTCACACCGGTGGCGATTTAAAGCTCGCATTGGCCAAAGCCAAAGCCAAGTTTTTGCTGGTGTCCTTCACCACAGACTGGCGTTTTGCACCCGAGCGCACCCGCGAAATTGTTGAAGCCTTGATGGCCAACAAACGGGATGTGACTTACGCAGAGATTGATGCGCCGCACGGTCATGATGCCTTCTTGTTGACCGATGAGCGTTATCACGCCGTGGTCGGCAGCTACTTTGAGCGAATTGCAGCTGAACTGACTGCTGAGTTAAAACCCATTCAAGTGGAGGTGAGCGCATGAAAAACATCACCCCCGTTAAAAAAGACTTTGCCCCCTTACCCATTGTTTTGCCGCGTGCAG
The DNA here is from genome assembly GCA_029866125.1 of Limnobacter sp. Taxonomy (GTDB): domain Bacteria; phylum Pseudomonadota; class Gammaproteobacteria; order Burkholderiales; family Burkholderiaceae_B; genus Limnobacter. The sequence continues at coordinate 47,528 of JARWZZ010000016.1, read as the reverse complement.
ACCTTGACCTGATTGAAAGTTGGGTGCCCCAAGGCGCCCGCGTGCTGGATTTAGGTTGCGGGGATGGCTCCCTCCTTGCCCGCCTGATGCGCAATAAAAATGTAAGCGGCTATGGCGTGGATATTCTGGATGACAACATACGGGCCAGCATCAAAAGCGGCATCAATGTCATCCAGCAGGATTTGGAAGCGGGTTTGGCCATGTTCGACGATCATTCCTTTGATGTCGTCATCCTGTCCCAAACCTTGCAAGCCATGCACAACACCGAGCGCATTCTGCAAGAAATCGCGCGTGTAGGGCGAGAAGGTATTGTGTCCTTTCCCAACTTTGGGCATTGGTACCATGTGGTGTCCATTGCACTGGGCCGCATGCCCGTGTCCAAGCAAATGCCTTACCAGTGGTACGACACACCCAATATCCACCTGTGTACGCCCAAGGACTTTGAAGCCCTGATTGAGCAAATCGGTTACACCGTGCTGGGCAAGCAATTGTTCCTTGATGGGCAAGTGGTGGATTTTCTAGGCCACCTGCGCAGCACGCTGGCAGTTTACCGCTTCAAGCCACGCTTCGCTTAGCAACGAGGGATTGACACTTCAGCCATGAACACCAAGCCCGATCAATCCCCTCTTTACAGCCCCTACTGGAATGCAGTCAAGCAACTGACTTGGAAAGTGCTGGTGTTTTGGGTGGTGTCCATTTTGGCCGCGGTGCTGCTTAGCCCCATGATCAAACTGCAAGTGTTTGGAATTCCCTTGGCTTACTGGCTCATATCCGGCGTTTTGCTGCTGGGCTTTTTGGGCGCAGTGGCGTACTTCGCGTGGCAAATGGATCGGTTGGAACGGCAACATCAGGACGGTGGGGTGCAATCCACATTGTCTGACCAAAAGTCAAAATGAGCGCCCGCCAGTCCAGTGAGTAGGGTCCATTCGAGGGATTGACCGCCCACATCGCCATGCTAGTCTTCAGTTCAACTGGGCAGCCAAGTTTGGCCTTCCAGCCGACGAGGCAAAACCAGAACTCAAGCCAGAGCACAAGCTTGAACAGCACCAAGAACAGAAAGCTGAGCCGCAACAAGAACAGAAGCCCAAGCAGAAGTTAATCTGCCATTCTTGCGAAGAAGCGGTCACATACAGTGTGGCAAAGTTCTGCTGGTTCAATAAGCCGAAGTTTGGTGGACATGTTTTCTGCATGGGCTGCCAGAAAACGGTCTGACGCACATCTAATTCAATTGCGTGAGCCCATCATTGAATAGGCTTTCCCCGGTTCCTCGGGTTTCTCGACACTTGAAGGCGTTCCATGTGCATTGCATGTGCGCAACCCGCTGGCAAGGCCATGCCAGCATTGAAAAACAGCACAGCCAGTAGCAGCTGCGTCCAAGTCAACCAAGGGTGCCACACCCCAAAAAAGCACACATTGGCAAACAGCAACAGCATCAAGAATTGTGAAGCAATTTGCCAAGTGCCGATGAGTTGCGCGGACTGGGCACGCAACAATTGTTTGACCACATGGTACGCACCGCAATAGATTAAAACGAGCTGCAAAATCATGGTGGAATAAAAGAGCAACATGTTTCTGCTCACTCAAAGGGGTTTGATCAGCACGGACGATTGCACAAGGCGGCGCAGCAGGTCAAACTGGGGCAGTTTCTATCACTCAAGGGAGTGAATGATTTGCCAAATTCCACAGATCAAGATCCCAACCTCCAGGATCCAGCCCGACTGAATCAACTGCGTCAGTCTGTGGAGCAATCGGTGGGCAACATCAAAGTCAAAGCTCTCCATGCTTTGACGCAAGGGCAAGCGCCACGGGCTGGTGAGGAAGGGGCGGGTGGCGCACCTTCTCATTATCCCGTCCAATGGATTCAGGAATTGCATTCGCAGGTGGACCTTCTGGCACAAACCGCCCAGCTTTCCACTGGCGCATTCGCTTGCAAAGAAGGTTGCACCAGTTGCTGTCATGCGCGGGTGGAGGTCACGCCCCCCGAGGTTTTTGCGATTGCCAATTACCTCGCTGCGGAACAGGAAGACCGCCGCCCAGTATTTATTTCCCGCCTGGTTTCTCGTTCAGCCGCCCCAGCCCCCGAGTCACATTGGAGTACCCGGCCCGCTTGCGCGTTGTTGGTTGATAACCGTTGCAGCGTGTACCCCGTGCGCCCAGCTGCGTGCCGCAAGGGGCATTCCTACGATGCCCAAGCCTGCAAGGCTGACCAAGCCGAATTGCCTTTGCATTACGGTTTTGTATTGGGGGCGGAGGTGTGGATGGCGGGTGTGGCCCAAGGGTATGAGGCTGCAGGCTTCCAAAGCCCAATCCTGGAGCTGTGTGACGCTTTGCTTAAAGTGCTGCAGAATCCGCAGATGCAGTCTGACTGGCTTGAGGGTCGTTCAGTGTTCTGAATTGCTGGGGCGAGCATTGGTACCAGCGTTTGAATGCCTGCGAAAAGCTGGACAGGTCGCTGAAGCCCAGCCGTGCACCCACTTCGGAGATGCTGAACTGAGGTTTCTTCAGCAAATCTGCCGCCATGGTTTTACGCACCGCACTTGAAATTTCTCGAAAACTCGTGCCCTCAGCAGCCAAACGGCGCTTCAAGGTGCGCTCGCTCATGCTCATCAGCTGGGCCATGGTCGGTTGGTCGGGGATGTCCATGCCCGGTACACGCAAGTACTGTTTGACTTGTTGGCTGATGCTGATGCTCAGCCGCCGCCTTTCCAAAAGGTCTGAACACATTTTTTCAACCACGGCCACCATGCTTGGGTCGGAGTTGGGTAGGGGTAGTGCAAAGTAATCACGCGGAATGGTGATGGAATTGAATCGCGCCCCGAAATCCGCTTTAAGCCCAGCCAAAATGTCTTTCTCAGTGCCCAAGGACTTGAATCTAAAACTCAAGTTTTCTATTTTCAAATGAGGCCCCGCCAGCTCATACAAAAGCCCCACCGCAGCAATCATGTCCCTTTCCACCAAAAAGCGGGTCATGTCCCCATTCAAATTGGGTTCGCCAAAGGTCAAAATCACATGGTTTTTGGTTTCATACAGGGAAATCAGCGAAAAAGCATAGGTCAATCGAATAAAGCGTAGGGCCAACTTAACTGCCTCCCCAAGCGTAGGGCTGCTGCGCAAACCGTAGCCCCAAATACCGAAGGAGTCCAAAGTGTAAATTTGCCCGCATTTGAGGCCCAGTGCCTGGGGGCGGGGGTGCTTCTGCAGCAGGTTGTGTATCACTTGCAATTCCTGCGCGGCGCTCAGCTCGGCATCAGGCTCCTGCAATTGCGACTCTGTAATGCCAGAGTTTTCCAGCAAATCATGCGGGTTGAGGCCCAGTTTTTTTGCGAATTCCAGCAGGATCAATACACTGCCAATGTTTCGGTTGAAGTCCCAGAAGCGCATGAGTTATAAAGACTTTTTTAAAATACAATGGCCTAAATAATAAAGTAAGAATAGAATTTTGTCATGGCTTTTTGTCCCTGAGTCAGCCTATGATAGTGTCACTAAAAACAAGTACACATAAAAAATAGAAATTTCATTGGGCTAAGGAGACGCATATGAAAACAAGTTTCGACTACATTGTAGTGGGCGGTGGTTCCGGCGGTTGCGTAGTGGCCAGCAGGCTCAGCGAAGACCCATCCACTTCAGTCTGTTTGTTGGAAGCGGGTGGTGATGGCACAGGTGCAATCATCAACATTCCAGCCGGTGCCGTGGCCATGCTGCCCACCAAAATCAACAACTGGGCGTTTGAAACCACGCCGCAACCCGGTTTAAATGGCCGTCGCGGATACCAACCCCGTGGCAAAACCTTGGGTGGTTCATCCGCCATCAATGCGATGGTGTATATCCGTGGCGATAAAACCGATTACGACCGCTGGGCCAATGAAGAGGGCTGCGCAGGTTGGTCCTACAAAGACGTGCTGCCTTATTTCAAATTGTCTGAATGCAATGAGCGAATTCAAAACGAGTACCATGGCCGCACTGGGCTTTTGAATGTCAGCGATTTGCGCACTGACAACCCATTCCAACAACGGTACTTGAAAGCGGGCGAGCAAGCTGGGTACAAAATCACTGACGACTTCAACGGTGCCGACCAAGAAGGCGTGGGCATTTACCAAGTCACCCAAAAGCACGGCGAGCGCTGGAGCGTGGCCCGTGGTTACTTGCTGCCCTACATTGGCAAGCGCGACAACTTAACAGTGCACACCAAGGCCTTGGTCGAGCGCATCGTGTTCAAAGGCAAACGCGCCGTGGCTGTGGAAGTCAATATCAATGGCCAAATGTTTACGCTGGAAGCCCGCAAGGAAATTATTTTGGCCGCAGGCGCATTGCAAACACCCCAGTTGTTGATGGTGTCCGGTGTGGGTGACAGCAGCGAGTTGGCTCAGCATGGCATTCCGCTGGTGCATCACCTACCTGGTGTAGGCAAAAATTTGCAAGACCACCCGGACTTCATTTTTGGATACGCCAACAAAAGCGTGGACACCATGGGCATCTCGCTCAGGGGTTCATGGAAAATGTTGAAAGAGATTTTCCGCTTCCGCCGTGAACGCCGGGGCATGTTGACCAGCAACTTCGCCGAAGGTGGCGCTTTCCTCAAAACCAAACCCGAACTGCCCGCACCCGATGTGCAGCTGCACTTCGTGATTGCCTTGGTGGATGACCATGCCCGTAATTTCCACACCAGCCACGGCGTGTCCTGCCACGTTTGCTTGCTGCGCCCGCGCAGCCGTGGAAGTGTTCAGTTGCAAGGCAAGTCCATGAGCCAAGCCCCGGTCATTGACATCGGTTTCTTGAATGACCCACAAGACTTGGAAGACATGGTGGCCGGCTACAAAATGACTGAAAAGTTGATGAAAGCCCCCGCCATGGCTGAATGGATTGAGAAAGATTTATTCACCGCCGATGTCAAAACCGACGACGACATTCGCGACATTTTGCGCAAGCGCACCGACACGGTTTACCACCCCACAGGCACCTGCAAAATGGGTACCGATGCCATGTCCGTGGTTGACCCTGAGTTGAGAGTGCATGGCATTGAAGGCCTGCGTATTGTGGACGGCTCTGCGATGCCCAGCTTGGTCGGTGGCAACACCAATGCGCCTATTGTCATGATGGCGGAAAAAGCGGTGGACATGATTCGTGGGTTTTCCCGTGTGTCGCCCGAGGCGCAGCTTATTTTGGCCACTGCTCAACAATCCGACGTGCAGCCTGACGTAAAAGCCAGCTTGAAGTCCACTGAGGCTACAGTATGAATGCCCCCATTTCAGATGCGTTGTTGTCAAAAAAACCGGGAGTAGGCACTGCTCAGCAAGAAGCTGCAAACGCCTCATCCTCGTTGCCCACCGAAGTGCTGTCTGCAGTCATCGTAGGCAGTGGCTTTGGCGGCATTGGCATGGCCATTGAGTTGCGCAAAAAATTCATACGCGATTTTATCATTCTTGAAAAAGGTGCAGACGCTGGTGGCGTGTGGCGTGACAACACCTACCCCGGTGCTGCCTGTGATGTGCCCTCGCATTTGTATTCATTCTCTTTTGAATTGAATCCCAATTGGACTCACACCTTTGCCCCACAAGCGGAAATTCACGCCTATCTTAAAAACTGTGTTGAAAAATACAAGTTGCAAGAGCATTTCAAGTTTGGTTGCGAAGTGGCCTCTGCCCGGTTTGATGAGCAGGATTCCATTTGGCACATCACCCTGTTGAATGGGCAAACCGTGCGCTCACGTTTGTTCATCACCGCCATGGGGCAATTGAGTCGCCCCTCCATTCCCAAAATCAAAGGCATTGAAACATTCAAAGGTAAATCATTTCATTCCGCGAAGTGGGCTCATGATGTGAGCCTAAAAGGCAAGCGTATTGCTGTAGTGGGTACGGGTGCGTCGGCCATTCAGTTTGTACCCGCCATTGCGCCTGAAGTCCAGCACCTAAAGCTTTTCCAGCGCTCTGCCAGTTATATTTTGCCACGGCAAAATCGCAGGTATTCCGATCTCACCAAATCAATTCACAGCAGCCTGCCGGTCATCAACCGCTTGCATCGCTTGGGTATTTACCTCACTTATGAGTCACGGGCGTTGGCATTTACCCGCTTCAAAGGTTTGATGAAAGTGGCCGCTGCTGGCCCGTTCGAAAAAATGCTCAACAGGCAGGTCAAAGACCCAGCCCTGCGCGAAAAATTGATTCCGGATTACCCAGTGGGTTGCAAGCGTTTGCTGTTGTCCAGCGAATACCTGCGCACCATGACGCGCCCCAATGTGGAGTTGATTACCGATGGTATCGACTGCGTGTACGAGAACGGCATTCAAACCAAAGACGGTGTAAAGCACGAAGTTGACACCATCATTTATGGCACCGGTTTTGCCGCAACCGACTTCCTTGCCCCTTTGGAGATCACAGGCCTGAATGGTCAAACCCTCAAGCAAGCTTGGAAGCAGGGCGCCAAAGCCCATTTGGGCATTACCGTGCCCGGCTTTCCGAACATGTTCATGCTGTACGGCCCCAACACCAACTTGGGTCACAACTCGATTGTGTACATGTTGGAAAGTCAAATCCGCTACGTGATGCGTGCATTTGAAGAAATGCGCCTGCAGCATGCCCAGCGTATTGAGCTGCATGAAGACACCTACAAAACCTACAACGAGGACATTCAATCCGCCTTGGGCCACACGGTGTGGAACGGCTGCAAGAGCTGGTACATCGACGACAAAGGCCACAACAGCGTGTCATGGCCAGGCTTTACTTTAACGTACAGGTGGTTGACCAGTAGCTCCCGCTTGAACGAGTTCAAGTTCACCAAAACCAAACACGCCGAAGTATCCCCGGGGGTACCTGTACGGGTGCGCGCCTCACACAGCAAGCTCGACAATGCGTTGGGGCATTTTTTCGCAGGGTTTCTCACGGTCGCTTTTAAAACACCAGTGGGTAATCCCACTCCGCCCAAAGTGCAGAGGTTCATCGTGCGAGCCTTAGGCCCCCTTATGCCCGGTCGCGGTGGTGTAACACATTACACCTCCAAATTGGGGCGTTTGGACTCAGACGTGTGCGTACCCCAAACTGGCGAAAAGCGCGGGGCCATTTTGTACCTGCATGGTGGCGCATTCGTGCTGGGCTCACACAAAAGCCATGTGTCTGTCACCAGTTATTTGGCGCACCAGTCTGGGCGCACCGTGTACACGCCCGCCTATCGATTGGCACCCGAGCATCCTTGCCCAGCCGCAATCGACGATTGTGTGGTGGCTTACAAAGCCCTGCTGGCCCAAGGTTATGCCGGGTCTGAAATTGTGGTGTCTGGCGATTCCGCAGGGGGCTTCCTCAGCCTTGCCTTGGCCTTGCGTTTAAAGCAAGAGGGCCTGCCTATGCCCGCTGCTTTGGCTTTGATCTCCCCAGTCACAGACTTGAACCTGCAAGGCAGCACCATCAACAGCTTGGCGTCCCAAGACCCCATGGTCCGCTTGGGGTGGCTCAAGCAAGGCGTATCCGCATTCGCTCCCCACTTGGATGATGAAGCCTTGCGGCCGCTGGATGCTGACCTGACCGGCCTTCCACCTGTGTACATTCAAGTGGGCGAGCGTGAAATCTTGTTGTCTGACTCGACTCGCTTGGCTGCTCGTTTAAAGGTGCATGGCGTACCGTGCCAACTGGATATTTTTGAGAAGCGTTGGCATGTGTTTCACCTGCAATCCTTGTACTTGAGCTCGGCACGCCGGGCCTTGGTGGATTTGGCTGATTTTATGGCGAAAAATCTGGACGAGGCATCAACGACTTAGAATTCAATTCCACCACTGGACTGCGGCTTCTGATACAGTGCATACGCTTTCAATTTCAAGGTTTTAGGTATGTCGAATCACCCGTCCGCAGTTCAGCCCCAAGCGTTTGTCCAATGGGAAGAAAACGGTCTTGTCCACACCGCCCTGTGGCAGACCGAGCGCGGGTCTGCGCCGCCTAAGCGCGTGGTTCTTGCAGACGACACCCTGTCGGCAGACACAGCCTATCGCCTTGCATGTGAGGGCACAGCCCTACTGTGGTGTAGCGATTTTCAAAATGCACGCCAGCTGATTCAAGCCATGGCACGCCGCATTGAAAAAAATGTGGAAAAAAAGCTCAGCAAAAAAGGCAAGGAAGCCAAGCGTGGTGCTGCCAAAGCCAGTGCTTCACAAGACGCTGACACAAACTCAAAATCGGAACAACTTAGCCCCGCGCATGCATTCCATGCGCACCGTTTGGCACAGCTGCAGCGCAGCAAGATTCTCAGCAGCGTTCTGATTCCCCTAGCCGACGATTACACCGTGCCCCTGCGCCGCGCCCCAGATATTCAAGAGGTGTGTGAGCAGTCATGGGGCCCAGCATCTGCATTGCACCTGCCGCCCGTCACCATTGACCCCAACGCCCCTCCTGAAGAAGAAAAGCCCTACGATGCAGGCATGGAAGCAGGTTCTGCATCCGATCAACTCAACAAGCCCATTCGCATTCTGACCCCCTTGCGTGAAATACAAGGCCTGATTGGTGCCTATGAATGGCGCCGCAAAGGCTTGGAAATTCCCGAGCTGGGCAAGCCACCTTACAACCGAATCCACCCGTACTACGGCGTGTATTCCCCCGTACGTGGCGAATACTTGGAGCTGGTTGCCAAAGCCCCCATTCCGCAAGTGGAAGGTGGTGTTCTGGCCTTCGACATTGGTACGGGTACTGGCGTTTTGACTGCGCTGCTTTTGCACCGTGGGGTACTCAAGGTAGTTGCCACCGAGACGGAAGACCGCGCCTTGGAATGTGCCGCCTTCAACTTTGAAAATTTGCAATGCGGCAGCATGGTGCAGTTGGTCAAAGCCGATTTGTTTCCCGAAGGCAAAGCCAACCTGATTGTGTGCAACCCACCGTGGATACCCGCCAAGGCCAGTGCCCCGATTGAACGTGCCGTGTACGACGAAGGCAGCCACATGTTGATGGGCTTCATCAACGGCCTCGCCCAACATCTGCTGCCCAAAGGCGAAGGCTGGTTGATTTTGTCTGACATTGCTGAGCATCTTGGCTTACGCACCCGCGACGAACTGCTGCAAGCCATTGACGCCGCTGGCCTCAAACTGCTGGGCAAAAGCGACATCAAGCCCCGCCACGCCAAAGCCATCGACCCAAGCGACCCTTTGCACAAAGCCCGCTCCAAAGAAGTGACTTCACTGTGGCGGCTTGGGGTGAAATAAGCTCTTCCTATGTTTTGCCTGGGACGCAAGGGTGATTATCCGAGGTCTATTTGTTACACTAAGGCATCCAGCAGCACCCAGTTTCCAAGACCATGCAACTCAACGCAAACCTCTCCCAACGCGCAGTCATGCGCTCTGCCCAGCTGGACTGGGTGCCTTCACCCGCAGCAGGCATTCACCGCAAAATGTTGGAACGGGATGGTGAAGAGGTAGCCCGGGCCACCTCCATCGTGCGTTATGCCCAAGGTTCGCAATTCCCCACGCACACGCACGGCGGTGGAGAGGAAATTTTGGTGTTGGAAGGCGTGTTTGAAGACGAATACGGCAGCCACCCCGCAGGCACTTACCTCAAAAACCCGGTGGGCACCTCACACGCGCCCGGCTCATCCAAGGGCTGCACATTGTTTGTCAAGCTGCGCCACATGGACAGCCGCGACACCGAACAAGCTCGAATCCATTGGCCTACGGCGCAGTGGCGTCAAGGTTTGGTACCCGGTTTAAAAGTGCTGCCGCTTGCCGAATTTGAAACCCAACACACCGCGTTGGTCCGCTGGGCACCGGGCACCGTGTTTAACATGCACCGCCACATGGGCGGGGAAGAAATCTTTGTGATTGAAGGCAGCCTGCAAGACGAGAATGGTGTTTACCATCAAGGCGACTGGATTCGAAGCCCACACCTCAGCACCCATAAGCCATCAAGCCCTGAAGGGTGTTTGATTTTTGTGAAGACTGGGCATTTGCTCGTTCATCAAAGTCAGCCATTTCGGAGCGCTGGAGTTTATGCCAAACAAATACAAGTTGCTGATGACTTTGATAACACCTCGGGAGGTCTAATTGACCTTTTTGAAAAGGGAGACTTGTGACCTGTGTGTCAATATCCTGCATTTAAATGAGCTTTACAACTTCGCATCACAAATCCACCCAACTCAGCACTTGATTCAAACTGCGTTTAAACAGTTTATCCAGTTCCGCCAAATTCTCGTCCACAAACTCGGTCACCGTTGACATGGCGCTGGCTGAAGGCAGTTTCAAGTGTGCCTCGCATTGCCCGTCGGATTTCACCACATCCATTTCCAGCTTGCGGGCAATGCCCAACATGGGCTCATTGTCCATCAGTGTGAAAATAAACAGGCGCTCCACGCCCAAATTGCGCGCATGCCGCAACGCCCTTTTAAACAAGGCCGTACCCAAGCCATGGCCCCGCACTTCAGGCCGAAGGGATAGGCCCAACTCAGCCGCCACAGGCGTGGTGGAGCCCTCCTCATGGGGAATCAAGGCCAAATGCAGCACGCCCACCAGCATGTCGTCCTTGCCGAAAATTCCAAACAAGGAGTCCCGCTTAAAGTCCACATTGTTCATGTAGCGGGCAATGCCCAAATCGCTCAAGGCATGGCTAAAGCGCAGGCGGCGGTCTTCTGCATCCAGGGCCAGCAAATGGGCCAGCACCAAGGGGCGATGGGTTTCATCCAAATCCACAATCGGCACCTTGGACAAGCCCAGTACCGATGCCGCTGTTCTGCCCAAGACGGCGGGAATATCAAACCACTCCAGCGATTCTACTGACATAATTCATTCAACCCATTGAAATGCCAAACTTGGCATCCATCTAAAGTATATGAGCATAAAGATACAGCAGCTTGGTCGAGTGAACTACCCAGACACTTGGCAAGCCATGAAAGATTTCACCGAAGCGCGGCAGGATTCAACTCCAGACGAGATTTGGGTGTGTGAGCACGACCCCGTTTACACCCTAGGCTTGGCGGGCGACCCTTCCCACTTGTTGCAGTCTAGCCACATCCCCTTGGTTAAAACCGACCGTGGCGGGCAAATCACTTACCACGGCCCCGGCCAACTGGTGGTTTATCCTCTTTTGGACCTCAAGCGTTACAACCTCAAAGTGCGTGAATACGTGCAACTGCTTGAGCAAGTCATCATCGACAGCTTGGTGGCTTTGGGTTTGAACGACGCCCAACGCAAGCCCGACGCACCCGGTGTTTACATCGGTTGGAATCAAAGTCTCAAGAAAAGGGAGGCGCTTCCCACCGGGCAGTTGGCCAAAATTGCAGCCTTGGGCATCAAAATCCGCAAGGGTTGCACTTACCACGGCCTGTCCCTCAATATCGAGATGGACCTCACTCCCTTCACTTGGATCAACCCATGTGGTTATTCCGGTCTGGAGACCGTAGACTTATTCGGTGCAGGTGTTAAAATCTCATTTAACGAGATGCAATTGCATATTGTGAAATTATTGATTGAAAAACTCCAAGCCTTGAAACCCAAAGCCGTGGAGTCAAACTGATGAAAGCTTGCTGAATTAAACTCATTTCAGCAAACCAACCACAAGCTGGGCCTCAACACAGGCCCGTGCAGGAGCAAACCGTGTCAGATCTGGAATCCAAACCCGAGGCCGTGCGTACACTTGATGCGGTGTCCGACCCCAGCCTCAAGCAAAAGGCTGCCGCCAAAACAGCGCGAATCCCAATCAAGATTGTGCCTGCCGAGCAGTTGAAAAAGCCCAGTTGGATTCGAGTCAAGGCTGGTTCGCCCAGCACGCGTTTTTATGAAATCAAGGAAATTCTGCGCGAGCACAAGCTGCACACCGTGTGTGAAGAGGCCTCTTGCCCCAACATCGGCGAGTGCTTTGGCAAAGGCACCGCCACCTTCATGATCATGGGCGACAAGTGCACCCGCCGTTGCCCCTTCTGTGACGTGGGTCATGGTCGCCCCGACCCGCTTGATCAAGACGAACCGCTCAACCTGGCCAAAACCATTGCAGCCCTTAAGTTGAATTACGTGGTGATTACCTCGGTGGACCGTGACGATTTGCGCGACGGCGGTGCCGGGCATTTTGTGGCTTGCATTGAGAAAACCCGTGAATTGTCACCCAACACCCGCATCGAAATTTTGGTGCCCGATTTCCGTGGCCGCCTAGACCGCTCACTTGGTATTTTGAAAGCTGCCCCACCCGATGTGATGAACCACAACTTGGAAACTGTGCCCCGTTTGTACAAAGAGGCACGCCCCGGTTCGGATTACCACCATTCGCTGAAGCTGCTGAAAGATTTCAAAGACGTGCACCCAGACGTGCCCACCAAAAGCGGTTTGATGGTTGGCTTGGGCGAGACCGATGAAGAAATTCTAGAAGTGATGAAAGACCTGCGCGCCCACAATGTGGACATGCTGACCATTGGCCAGTACCTTGCACCGTCTGGGCACCATTTGCCCGTGCGCCGCTATGTGCACCCCGATGTGTTCAAAATGTTTGAGGAAAAAGCGTACGAAATGGGCTTCGTCCATGCGGCGGTGGGTGCAATGGTTCGGTCCAGCTACCATGCGGATCAACAAGCGCATGGGGCGGGGGTGGATATCAATTCCTCGGCCAGCTAATCAGACAATTAACAGGGGCCTCGTATTTGCTTAATTTGCCGAGGCCACCTGCTCAATCTCCAGCACCCCCGCGCCATAATTCACCAAGCCCTTTGTCGCTATTTCAAGCGAAGCCACCGTTTTGCGGTCAAGCGGATTCTCGGTAACAAGTACCAGAATCCGGTTTTTACCCTCAGGCCCGCCTGCCAGTAAGGGTTCAGAAATGTCTGGGGCTTGAATGGCCTGCCCTGCCTTCACCTTCAGTGGTTTGGACTTGGAGCTCAATGGCAATACGTCCACCGCACCGCCTGCTGATTCAACCCAAACCATCAAGTAGCCATCTTTCGCACTGGTAATGTTCAGACGCAGAAGGTCTTTGTCGATTCGCAGCTGCTTCAGAGGGCTATCGACGGTTACAGTCCAACCCGGCGTGGCAGATTGTAAAATCAGTTCGAATGGATTTGGCTCAGCAGCCTCAGCATGAACTTGCGGGGTAACCTGCACACTTGGAACATCCGGAATGTCGGGAACAATCGGAGCACTGGGCACTTCAGGTGCTGCTGGTGGGGTTAGTTCAACCGCGGTCAACACATACACCAAACACGCCAACGGAATAAGCACCAAGCCCATCCATTTCATCCATTGTTTGCCCGTCAAGCGGATAGACTGTCGTGCTTCATCTCCGGTCGCATCGCTCTCAGAACTTCCCGAGCTAGATTCAGATTCATTGAGAAACGCAGTCAGTAACGAGTCTTCATCCGATTTGGAGCCCGACAATGCGGTTCCAAACAAGGACGCCCCAACCAACGCTGCACGAAACTCATGCATCGACTGTGGTCTTTTGTCAGGCTCAATCTGTAAGCCCCAATCCAATGCCTTCAAGAGGTGTTTTGCATAGGGCAATGTGACATCCTCCGCCAAAGGTTGATGGGTGTCGTGCACCATCCGTCCAACCGCGGGTGAAGGGGCTTTGCCACGAATCAGGTAGTGTGCCAATGCTGCTAGGGCGTAAACATCGGTCCACGGGCCTTGCTGGTAATGGGGTATTTCGGCGTACTGTTCAATCGGCGCATAACCCGATTTTAAAATCACAGTGAAGGACTGCCCGCATTGACCAATGGCCCTGCGTGCCGCACCAAAATCCAACAGAATCGGATTGCCACTTTCTTCCTGCACGATCACATTGTCAGGCGAAACATCCCGGTGAATACAATGCTGCTGATGCATGATGTGCAAGGCGTCACACATCGGCAAAATCATGTCGAGCAGCAGGTGTTCTGTGATTGGGCTTTGAATGTCAGCTTGGCGCGCCTTAAGCGTTTTACCTTTGTAATAGGGCATCACCATGTAGGCGGTGCCATTGGACTCCCAGAACCGGAAAACCTTAATCAACGCGGGGTGATCAAATCGAGCCAAAAGCTTGGCCTCGTTCACAAAGCTTCTCATGCCCGCGTCAAAAGTTTCTTTGTGGCCTTCCTTCTTAAGCCGCACCAAGCCTTGCGCATCCCGGTAAGCCAGGCTTTCTGGTAGGTACTCTTTCAGCGCCACTTCGCGCTCAAGGGTGGGGTCCCACGCTTTGTAGACCAAGCCAAATCCACCCATGCCCAACAGGTTGATGATTTCAAACCCTTCAATTCGAGTGCCTTTGGGTAAATGGCCGGACGATGCATGGATAGTCAAAGCGGGCGGCGTTGCCTTGGAGTCAGCAGAAGTATCCGAAGAAATATTTGCTGAAGTATCCGCCGAAGTATCCACTGAAGTGTCTTCAGAAACGTCTAAGTCAGCCTCTACCGCGGGGTTTGACTCAGGCTTAGTCTCTTTGCGGATAATGAAAGTTTGGTCGTCCTCACTCATGCTTCACCTCGTGTCGGGCGCAACAACTGAAGAAATGATGCGCCTTGTGGCCAACCCCTTAGGCCTGAAATTTCCGATATTGCCAGTGGCTGATTGACTTCGGGTTGCAAACTCAACCAAGAACCAGGTCCTGATAGCAAAGCAGGCTCAATCCATGAGCCTACAGAATTTGTCAACCCATAGGTCTGCATCTCTTCATCCAGCACTTTAAGCAATTCGCTTGGGGTCCAATTGTGTTCTAAGGTTTGTGAGCAGGCTGACCACATGGCAGTCAAAGCCGAGTGCAGTGTCTGGCCACTGGGTTTGCCCAAGTGTTCAAAGGACTGAAGCATCACAAATGGATACAGTCGGCCCACAGAATCAACTGACGGCATCAATATACCCACCACCTCGCACGGTTTGCCTTGGCTGTTTGCACTGGCACCTTCAATCAAAAAGCCGCTGGCAGGGGCCTCAAAGTAAAGGGTGGTCCAATCGGCTTGATTCTCGTTCAACCAATGCAGTTTGTTACTTAGCCAGTTGTCGAGTGCTGCCGACATGCTCAGCGGCAAGCCTTGGGAAAGAAAATCCCCCGCGCAAGGCAACTTGCCAAACCATCCTCGTAAACTGCCCGCGTTCATGACACCCTCGGGCATTTGAACAATTTAAGGTCACTCAGGCGCAGTGGGTTCAGTGTGGACTGGGAGATCATTTCAAACTCAAACACCTTGCCATTGAGTCGGTAGGTGAATTGAAAACGCTCAGGCCCAGAGCCCAATTGGATTTGACCGGCATCCAAAAATCTGAACAAAGACCACGGGCCTTTGTAAGTGACGCTGTTGGAGTCGTCACTGGACCGCAGTTTCAAATCCCCGTTGCCTGAATTTAAATTCCAGTTCACCACATGCTTGGGGTCAAATTGTTGTGAGAACATCAGCAGCTTGCCGTCTTGTTCCCAGTAAAAAGTATCATTGGGGTTACTGCTACTGATCAAGCGAACCTCCACTGAAAACCCAGCCTTGTTTCCATTGGCAAGAAATGCTTCCTGAATCCGTTTGGCCCTGTCTAAATTACTTTGTGCGTCAGGGTTCCACAGTGCCTTACCCGGCGGGTTGTTTTGTAGCTGAGTGTTTTGTAATTCATTCATCAGGCCTTGCCGAGAAAACAGGCGAACGAAGTCCTCCGGCAATACATCAAAATTGGCCTGCGCGTAAAAGGGGTAACGCCCCTCAGTCATGCGTCTGCACATGTCCAGCGAGTGGGTCAGCTCAGTGCTCAGTTGGGACTTTAGGGTGCTTTCATTTTGCTCACTGGCCCGTGTGCCCAACTGCGTAATCATGCTGCGCATGGGCTCAGGCAGTAAGCCTGCTTGCGATTGGATTTCCAAAAACACCGCTGGGTCTGGTGCAAGGGTTTTGCCCCGTTGTGCTGCAAGCACAGCAGACAATTGCGTGTACAAGCGATTGAACAAGGCTTCAATTTCCGCATAACCTGCATTCTTGTCCAAAAACAAGCGGTGAATCGCAAAGAAGTGCTCGTCCACCCTTTGTTCAATCAAACTGTCAGACACTTCCTTGTCCATGCTTTTCTTCAAAACATCGCGGGGAATCATGTTTGCTTTTCTGTTGATCCGTTCCGTCACTCGGTCGCCAATCGCTTGCGCAACCCGTTCCGTCTGCCCTACCAAGGTGGTTTCTTCAGAAATTTCCTTCATGAATCGCTTCAGCGTCGAGTTGGGCGATGCCATCAGCCTTGCCAGTTCCACAGCGGAGGTCAATTGACCGATTGGCCTAACGCGGATTTGGCTCAAAAAGCCCTCCCACTCCTGAATGTACGCACTCACGTACATTTCGCGAATTCGCTTGGACAAATCACCGAACGAAAGCTTGCCGTTGGCCTCTTGGCCTTCCTCGCCCATCACCCATTTGTATTCCTCAGTTTGCACCTGAATGTTGACTGCCAGTTGCGTACTAAAGCCTTTGAGGAAGCCCTCGCGCGTGTAAAAGGTGGAGGGTCCGTCCTGTAAAGGCCTACCCCCTTCACGCACCAGCAGGCTGGAAATTTCTGGCCCTACGCGCCTGACCGCATCAAAGTGCCCCAGCTTCATCGCTTCTACTTGTGCTTTCAGTCCTTGAAAAATCAACTCTTCAGGTCCAAGTTGACTCAGTATCTGACGCGCTTGGCTAATCAAGCCCATATGCGTTTCGGGCAAACGGGCGGGCGGGCCTTTGTCGATTGCGGCCTTCAGGTGCCGAAGTGCCTTGGCTTGCTCCTCGTCGGACCAACCTTTGAATGCGTTCATGCTCCAGTTTTTTTCCACCACTGGCCAAAGCTCATCGGCTTTGTAGTGCGCGGGTGTGCTCATCATCAAGTAGGCTTTTAGGCTGCTACGCAAAGTTGCCGCGTTTTTTTCAACATCTTGTTGCAGTTGCAATTCAAGAGACTTGTAAATGCGGGGAATGATGGAGTCGTCCAGAATTTGCACATAGCGCGACTGGCTGGCCTTTTGGATGTTGTCTGTTTGATTTAAACCCATTTTGTAAGACCACGGAAAATCATTCTCCTGTCCCATGTACAGGGTCAACGTTTCCAAGTCGTCCATCAATCGAATTAGCGGCTCGCGGGATTCTTCGTCCTTTGAACTCAGGTTTTTTGCGCGCTCCTCAAGGCCTGAGGCTTTGGCATGCACCGATTCCAGCCAGCTGGCGTTGTTGCTGTAACTGCTGACCCATGCAATCAAAGTCAGAATCAGCAATGCAGCTGAAAACAAGGCACCGCCATGCAGCAAAATCCATTGCAAACGGACATGGCGTTTGCTCCACGATGCCAAATGGCGTTCGGCCAGAATCACGTCCTTCAACATGGATTGAATGAAGTAGGCCCGCCCTTTGCTGGGTTCGCTCAAGTGTGAAAGTTCACCCACTAGCCTGTCCAGCCCCGTGCCAAACTGTGTGCCGCTGGACAGGTAAATGCCCCTCAGCATGACGGACTTTTCAAATACGCTTTGCCCCGCAAACACCTGTTGCACGCAAGTCAAAAGGTAGGGGAAAATTTTTCCCAGTTCGTGAGAAAAACCAAAGATTTTGACTCGTCTATTGTTCGCAGGTTCATTCTCCATGCGTTCCACAGTTTGCTCGTTCAAACGGGTCAACAGTGCTTTCAAACTGGCTTGCAAGCCGTCTGCGGAGTCTTGGTTCAGAATGTCGCCCAAGGGCTTTCCGTATTCAAAATTCACGCCCCAGCCTTGGCGGGCAGAGTCCTTGGACAGCAGTTCAAAGGTTTCTTCAAAGCCACTGACATGGTCCAGCTTGGTCAAAAGCAAATAAACGGGTGGGCACATGCCCAAGCCATCCACAAGCTCTTGTATGCGCAAGCGTATCCGGTTGAATGTGGATTCGCGTGTTTGCTCGTCTGCAAGCAAATCGCTCGCACTCAAGGTCAGTACGACTCCGTTCAAAGGTTGCAGCGGCCTGTGGGTTTTGAGCAAGCTTAGGAAGCGTTTCCAACCGGCTGCATCGGTGTGGGGGTCAGAATCTTGAGTCGTAAAGCGGCCAGCCGTGTCAATCCACACGGCTTCTTCTGAAAACCACCAGTCGCATTGCCGGGTGCCGCCTATGCCTTTGATGGAGCCAGTGCCCGGTTTTTGCTGCAAGGGGAAGCGCAGGCCTGAATTCATCAGTGCGGTTGTTTTGCCTGAACCGGGTGGGCCTATGAAGACGTACCAAGGCATTTGGTACAAACCCTTCTCGTTACTGCTTAGAATTCGCTTCCACCACGGCTGCTTGTTGGTACCGGGCTGATTACCCGGTTGTGTGCCCGCTTGATTGCCCGCTTTGGTTCCTTGGTTCAGTGTGCGAATCGCATCACTGAATATGCTTTCCAGCTTCGACTCTTGGGCTTGTACCCGTTCGTCGGATTCGGTCAGTGCCCGGTTCAATGCCCGTTCAGCGCGCTTGTGACGCACCCATTTGAATGTCAGCGGAAGGAATATGGCAAGGCCAACAAGCCCAATCGTCAGCATTCGTGCCCACTCTTCCAAAAGGGGCGTGAAATCACCAATCGAAACCAAAGGGCCGATCCACCAGATCAAGGCGCCCGCCAGGCCAAATCCTAGGGTACTAAGCAGCAGTTGAATCCACATGGGTATTCTCTAGAGAACTTGATTGTTCAATGGGGTGAGTTGAATTTCCACCCGACGATTCAACGCACGCCCTTCGGGGGTGGCGTTGTTGGCAACAGGTTGCGACTCGCCCAAACCCTCTTTACGAATGGCATGGCGCAGGCCGCGGCTTTGAAAGTAATTACTGACCGCTTCTGCCCGTGCTTCAGACAATTCCCAGTTGGAAGGAAAGCGCAGCGATCGAATGGCTTGCCCGTCCGTATGCCCTTGCACCAGCACAGTCACTTCAACTTGCTGGAGCGATTGCACAACTCGGTTCATCAAAGCCAAAATTTGCGGCTTCAGGGTGACTTGGCCTGAGTCAAACATGCCGTCGCCGCCCACAGTCAGCACGGTGTTCACACCCCGTTGATCAAGGCTGACTGCAGAGCGTGCAATCTCGTCCGATAATAAATCACGCAGCCGAATGCTCAAACTCATGTCGGATTTGACTTCTGCAATCGATCCGAAATTGGGGGGTGTGGGTCGTATGTTTGCAATCACATTGGCGCTGTCTTGCGCAATTCCGTGGAGGTGAAACAAGACGCCCATGTACAGTAGGCTTAACAGGCACACTGTGCCCACAGGCGCTAACCACCATGGAATAACCCGCAGGCGTGTTCGGTGCTTTGGCGCTTTGCTGGTCCAATCATCCGCCAGTGCCTCGGGCGTATTTCCCCTTTGCAAGCGTATTTGCTTGAACAGCTGGCTTTTTAAAGCCTGATGCGCCAAGTCGCCCTCGTGCTGAATGTGAAACTTGCCTTTGAAGCCCACACCCATGCAGCAATAAATCAATTCAAGGCTTTGGATAAAGCGCTTGGGGTCACGCTGAAAACGCTCCAAAAGCTGAAACACTTTTTCGCCACCCCAGGTTTCACGGAAGTGAATCAAAAGCATGCTGTGTCTGGCCCACACGCCTGATCCACCCCAAATGCTGTCCCCAGCAAACTCATCCAGTACCGTGCAAAGTACATACTTCGCAGCCTCGGTTTCCACTTTGTCGCAAGCGGCTTGTTGGGCGCGTTGCTCAAATTTTCCGAGTTGAAGGGTGAGGAAGCGGCTCATGGCTTCTGCATCAAAACTGTGCTCTTTCAAAAGCCTTGCATAGCGTATGAGTGGCTTGGCCGACGCCAGCAAAGCGTTGGGGTTTGCACCTTCAATCCAATCTTCGCTGGCGTGGGCAATTGTTGCCCACAATTTTTCAGGCGATGCAGGGTTGGAAGCGGTTGCCGATTCTGGAAATGATTTGAAGCTCAGTGATTGAGCTTCAAAGCGAGCCTCAAAGAAATTCACATCTTTCGGTTCTCGGTGCTCTTCTGGTTTGGCTGGCGCTTTTCCCAATCTGGGTTTAATGATTGTTTTATCAGACTCGACAGAGTCGAAAGGGTTGGCTGGGTTCATGCACCGTCTCCTTCGTCCTTACGGATTGCCCACAACTCCAAATACAAGCTGTTCAATGGCCCGGCATAATGCAAGGCAAGGTTGCCCTTTTCAGCAACCTGTTGCCACAAGGCATTGCCTTGGGTTTCTAGGCGGAAATAAACCGACTCGGAATAGAATGGCATTTCACGTGGCGGGTGCGGCAAGTGGCGCAAAGCGACTGCGGGCAGGTTGAGGTTGACCAAGTCGCGAATGTGTTCGGGCGGCCCCATTTTGACTGTGCTTGGAAACTCACGCAGAATGGTTTCCACGGGGTCGTTGGCTTTGACTGCCAGTACAAAATAACAATCTGCAAACAACTGCAAGTTGCGCACTTGCCCCAAGCGCACCCCAAACTGCCTTTCAACCAGCTCAATCATGAATGCCCGTTGCTCGCTGACGCCCATCAGCACGAACTCCAGCGCAGCCATCACCGATTCAAAAGTTTCCCTCAGCTGCCTGTGCCTGTATCGCGGAGTAAATTCGAGGTTTTTCTGCGAGGGGTGAAACAGGCTTGCATCCCCCAGCAATTTCAGCAATTCAATGTAAATCTGCTCGGGGTGTATGCTGGCGTGCGTCTCAAAATATTGCAGCACATGCCGATAGCGGCAGGCGGTTTGCAACAGCAAGAAGTCACCCAACTCTGCAGTTTGCGCAGTTTTCCCCAGCCGACGGGATTGAATCAAGTTGATTTTCTGTTCCAAAAGCCCCTTGATACGCCGTATCAATTGCAGCAAGTACACACTGGTAAAAATATCCAATGCCGGGGGTATGAAGCGCTGCTCCAACACAATACCTTTGGTCTCAAGGTGGTCTAAAATTTGAACCAGCGGCAGGTGCATGTAACCACTCAAGCCCTCAGACTCAAGGCGCAGTTCAAGTTTCAGCTGGGCAATTTCAACTTCCTCAAGCTGCACTTCCTGCTCGTGAATGTTGCTGCATTCAATGATTTCCGATGTGAATCGCGCCGATTCCCCTTTTTTGCCCTGTTCTCGCTCCAACTCGCAAGTTTTCCAATGGTGGGTGGGAACAACAAGGTAAACAAGCTCCCCGGCTTGCTGAATCGGAATGCTTAAGGTGTGTGGGGCAGGGCAGTGATTGGGGATTTGGAAGTAGGTGCCGTCTTCGAAAAAACCTTCTGCTTCCAGAATTCCGATCTGCCCCTGCTGCAGAAGCTCCTGATCCAAAACAAGTTTTTTGAATCCATAAGCGTGCGAGGCCAGCCGAGTTTGCCGCACCTGAATCTCATGTGTGACGTGACGGTCCTGCTGCTGGAAATGCTGGGGCTGAAGGAAAAGTCCATCACTCCAGACCACTTTGCTGAATCTACTCATTGTTAGTGGGGTTGCTCACTTCGAGTTAAGTGGGGGAGTCTTTTTTGGTACTTCGCCAAAGAAGGAATAGACTCGCCTCGAAAAATTGAACGAATCCTAGCACGCGTTAATTGAAGGGGGATTGATCCCCTTTTTTCCTACCTATAAGGGAGTACTCATACGTATGAAAGCTCGACTGTTTCTATCTGCCCTCACGGCTTTAATGATTTTCCCCGGTGTGAGCCAAGCCAAAGACGCTTCAAAACAGTCCACCGTCCACTTGGGTGCGGACGTGCCAACGGCTGAGCAAGTCAAAGAAGGCCTTTACCCCGACCAAATGTGCGAGGAGCTGAAACAAACTGGCTTTAAATGTATGGGCTTTAAGCCCGCCTTGAATTTTTCATTGCCGGCCACCCGTTTTGCATTGGGCTCTTCTGAGTTGTCGGATGCTTTGAGGGTTCAACTTGACGTGTTTGCGACGGTTTTAAAAGAGCGTTCAGCCACCGGGCCAGAAATTCGCATCGTTGGGCATGCAGATGCAAGCGGCACCGAAGAGGTGAACAACGCCTTGTCGCGCCAACGTGCTCAAGCGGTGAAGTCCTACCTGATTGCCCAAGGTGTACAGCCCAAGCTTTTGGTGGTGCATGGCGATGGCGCGCGCCGTTTGGCAGACCCTGCCAATCCTTTGGGTTCGGTCAACCGTCGGGTTGAAATTGGTCGAATGGGAATTCAATAATCCATGTCCGAGAAGTCCGTTAAACTCACAGGCTCTGTCTCCTCGGGGATCTTGGATAAGCTGGTCTTGCGGCAAGCAAGCGTCAATGAGTCTTTTTCGGAAGACTCTTCGGCGCTCTTGGTTGTTGACTCGCCCAATCAGAACTTGAGTCCAGAGGACTTCCTGGGCGAAACCCTGTGCTTGGACATCAAAACCAGTGCGGGTAGACGGTACTACCACGGCATTGTGGTGTCGATGGCTCACATGCATGACACCCATGCGTCAAAAACCCGCTATCAGCTGACTGTATCCAGCTGGACTGAGTTGCTCAAGCGCAATCAAGACTTCTGGATTTACCAAGACAAAACCATTCCCGCCATCATCGAAGAGGTGTTCAAGCGAAATGGCCGTGGTGGGTCTGACTACAGTCTGGCTGGGCTCAGTAAATCTTACCCTGCGCTGGAGTACTGTGTTCAGTTCGGGGAAACGGACGCCAGTTTTGTTCGCAGGTTGATGGAGCAGGAGGGCATTTACTTCTACTTCAAACATCAGGCGGGCAGCCACACCATGATGTTGGTTGACCATGCGGGCCACCACCAGCCCTTCCCGGGCTATGCCAGCATTCCCTACAGCCCCAACCACAATCAGTGGATGGAGTCGGAGATGGAGCTGATTCATGCCCTTGGATTTGCAAAGGTCATACGCACGCCCAAGTACATGCTGAAGGACTACAACTTCAAGAAGCCATCAGACCCGCTTGAGGTGAAGGCAGTTGGGCCACAAACCAAGGCCAACTCAAAATACGAGAAGTACGACTTTCCGGGCAACTACCCCGACACGGGTAAAGGCCAGCATTACGTCGATGTACGCCGAGAGGAAGAGCAAGCCAAAGAAAAGGTGATGTCGGGTACTGCAAGGTGTCGCGGTATTGCAGTGGGCCATGTTGTAACCGCCACCGAGCATCAAGTGTCGGGTCTGCAGGAACCGATGCTGATTGCCAGCATTCAAATGGTGTTGACTCTGCCAGACCAAGAGGCAAATACCCAACGCTCTTCTGGGGTGGAATGCGGTTTTGGTGCCGTGCCCTTGTCCACACCCTTCCGGCCCGGGCGACCCACACCGAAGCCCAAAGCACATGGCATTTATTTGGCCAAGGTGGTTGGACCACCCGGTGAGGAAATTCACACCGATGAGTTTGGTCGTGTTCGGGTTTTCTTTTTTTGGGACAGGAATGTTCGAAAAATGGAAGAGGCCTCTTGCTGGATCCGTGTGGCACAACCCATGGCTGGAAAAGGCTGGGGCTTCGCCAGCGTGCCGCGCATTGGTCAAGAAGTACTGATCGAGTTTGAAAATGGTGACCCCGATCGCCCCATTTTGACAGGCCGTATTCACAACGCCGAACAAGAAGTGACTTACCCTTTGGTGGCAGAGAAAACCGTGTCTGGGATTAAAACCCGCTCCACTTTGCAGGGGGGCGCCTCCGAGTTCAATGAACTGAGGTTTGAAGACAAGAAGGGTGAGGAATATGTGTACGTGCAGGCGCAGAAAGATTTTTTCTGCCTGACCAAAAATGATCGGCATGATGAAATTCGGCGCGACCATTTTGTGCACATCCACCGAAACCGGCAGCAAATTATTCAAGGGTCTGACAGCTTGGAGACCGAAGGTGCATCGCTGAGCCGCATCAACGGCCAAATGCAAACCCACGCAACGGGTGAGTGGGTACTTCACTCCGACTCCACAGTCAGCGTTTCATCCAAAAGCGACTTGATTCAATCCACGGATGCCCAATACTCCCTGAATGCGGGGAGTGATGGCCAAATCAAGGTGGGTACGCAGCTGAATGTGAGTGCAGGCGAAACCATTACACTCAGTGCGGGTGGGTGTTCCATCATTATTGGCCCCAATGCAATTTACTTGAATGGCCCAGTCATACAAGGCGGTGGTGCAATACCTGCGCAACCGCGTCCTGCTGAGGTGCCGGAAATTCCAGATGCCACACCCACGAATGAAGTTCAGTCCCACAGTCAGTTGAAGTAGCCGCGTGACCAGCGACTTGAAATCCGAATCGATTTTTTGGGTTGGGGAGCAAGCCACGCCTGAAAGCCTTGCACACTTTCGCCAACATGCAAACGCTGTGGGCGCAGCAGATTTGCAGCTTGCAGATTTCCGCCTTGTCCGCTTGCAGGCGGAGCCTTCCTGCCATCCCTTGCACCCCCAAACCATCGGGCTAATCCAGTTTGGCGTTTGCAATCAGGACTGGTCGGAATGGGGCGCTGCACTGCTTCAGCGCTACCCAACAACTTACCTGATTCGGGTTGAGAACTGCACCATCAGCGTTGTGAAAAATCATTTCATTGGGCTGCGATTTATTGAGACAGAAAACCGGCGGCTGGTGCAGTGGCCGTGGTTTAGGGCTTCGTATTTTGTGGCGTACTGCCAGCAAACCACCGGCCTGAAAAGGCAAGGCCTGTTTGGTCCCATCCTTTCTGTGGCTTCAAATGTCGAGGGTGCTTGGCACTGCATTCACAAACGGGAAACCCATGATGATGATCGGAGTTCCGCTTCGGTGCCGCCTCCAGTGTCCAGCGATTTAGGCGCATTTGTGCAGTTTTCATTGAATGATTATGCGCACGCCTTGGCTGAGTTTCTTAAGCAGTACAGGGGTGAATTGTCCATCAGTGCGAATGTCAAACTGGACGTTATTTGCAGCCAGGCAATCCCCTTGGCGCTGGCTCAAGGCTATTGCTCTGCCGAGCTCATCGGCATTTGGGTCATGATGGGCTTGATTCAAGCGGGTAGCCAACAGGGCTTGCCTCAGTCGGATGGAAACAGTGCCCGGCTTTTGGATTCGGCCCTGCAGGCTGGTTTGACTCAGAAAATGTTGGCTGCCTTGAGTCAATGTTTTCAGGCTTGGGGCGATGTTCGTTTTCCTTGGTTGAGCGGTGCCAGCCCGCACACCATTTGGGACTTCCAAGCGTTGTCGAAAATCAAAGTCAACGGCAGTGATGTTGTTTTCAATTCCCATGGAATTCAAAACCATGTCACCTTAAGCCCCGAAGCGCATCGGGTGGAGTTCCAGCTCATGGATGACTCAGGTGGTTCAAGCTCATTGTTTGAGCCCAATCAAATTGACGCCACGCTGAATCATTTTTTGCAAACCAAGCAACCCCCCGATGTTTCTCGGCCCTTGCTGCCTGCGGTGTACAAAACCCGGTTGGTCCCCACTCGATTAAATTCGAAGCCTTTGGGCCATGTCAACCTGAGCGTCCTGCAGTTGGAAAAGCCCATATGCTTGATCAATCGCACGGTGTATGGATTAACCATGTCCATGCCTGCATCCGGGCATCAGCGGCTTTCTTTGCAGCAAGGTATTTCCTCCGTGGGGGAGCGCCCCGCCGTGGCGTCGGGTTTGATCGCAAACAAGGTACTGGATGCTACATGCAGCCCCGCCGATCCAGCTCATTTCAAATGGTGCAGCATGGTTACCGCACCCCACAGCGGCGACCCTTTTGTCGACAATCAAAGCATTGGGCCTGCGTGGTTCACTCCATCAGCCAATTTGCTCAAAGCCGCAGTGCTGGAGTGCCGCGAGGTGTTTCCCGCCATCAACATTCGTATGCGGTGGGCATTGAGCGACTGCAATTCCAAGGTCAAGTTGGGCCTTGGTTTGGCATGGGTTTGGTCAGAAGATTTTCTGCTTTTGTCCGCATTGGCCCCGGCGGGCGCCGTGGACTCCACTTTGCGCATTCGCCCCTCCAAGGCGATTGACTGGCGTGTGGACCGCGATGTTGAAATCCCAATTGAAGCCTTGAAGGGCAATGCCGTAGTGAGTGAGGGCTCGATCAGCATTCCCCTTGAAGTGATGATGGATGCTTGTAGCCCTGAGCAGTTGCACCAGGTGCCTATGCATCAAGCCCATTTGGCGAATCGCCAGTGTGGCGAGGTTCAGCTGAAATACCAAGTTATTTACGGTGAAGCCCCGTCCAATTTGAAATTGCGCGTGATGGCAAAGGTGACGCCGCTTCATTTGCACCTGCATGAAACTCACCTGACCCTGGGTCAACAAAAGCGCATTCAAGCCCTGCTGCCCGAGGCTTTGATATTCGGCATGGAGTTTGGTCCGCATGGATAGCCTGATTGTTTTGACCGCTCAAATTCAAGGTTCTAGCGCGTGGTTGTGGGTCAATGGTGTTGTGGTGGGTTTGGTGGAACCGGGTGCCACCTGGGTCCAGTCCATTCATCAGTATTTGGTTCGCGGCGCGAATGACATTCGCCTACAGAGGGTGGACGCTGCCAATTTTCTACCCAAAACTGAGGTGTGGGTGCACCTCAATATCCAGTTGATGGGCAAAGACAAAAACCAAATGCTGCACCGCTGGAATACAAGCCACCCAGGTTTGAAATGGATCAAAGGTGGATGCCTGCTGCAAGTTGATGTGGATTTGCCAGTTAGTTTTCCTCGATGGAAATTCTTGGACATACAGCAAATGAAAGCTGAGCCCAGTGATGCTGTTTGCATTCAGTACTTTCTGCCTGAGTTACTCGGCGCTTTGTTAAAGCGTGATTTTGCAATGCTTCATGCCATGTTCTCCATTCGCAACAAAGAGTTGTGCGCCGCGTATGGGCTGGACACAATCGACTTTGCGGACAGTTTCAAAAAACGCGTGATGGAACTTTCACAGTCCATGGAAAGTGCCTCGTTTTACATCAATCCCGAAGATTGCGTTTGCATTCCAACGGGTATTCCCACTGGGTCTTCTCCCCTTTATTACCTGAGTGATAAGGCGAGTCGACCTTTTCTAAATTGGGTGGATCCCGCTGGTGAGTGGAGCATCCCCCTGCACCTGGCCGTCATTCAAAGGCAAGTTTATGTTGTTCGATAAAAGTGATTCTCATCCTGAGTCTGTGTATTTGTTGCGCTTGGAGCAAGGCCCTCTGGCCGTGTCTGGGTCTCGTCCTTTCTGGATCATCAGTGAAGCGGGCTTAACTGTGGGCAGGGCGCCTGATTGCACCATCAGTTTGGCTGACCAAGCCCGTTTAATTTCCAGAGTGCAGGCGCGTGTGGCCTTGATTCAGGGCAATGCAGTGTGGCAGCAGCTAGGCTCCAACCCAAGTTGGGTGAATGAAGTTCCGTTGGAAAAGGGCACTCAGAAAATTCTGAAAGTCAATGATGTGATTTGTTTGGATCCGTATGTTTTTCAAGTTGCGTTGCGTACACCTTCAGTGGCTGTGGCCGCAATACCTGAGGACTGGAACCCGATGGAGTTACCCGCTGCGCCTGTGGAGTTGCTTAGCAATGACTTCATGCCGAATCAATTCAAAGAAGACAAGCTGAACAGCATTTTTCAACAGACCGAGCTTGAGGCCAATACCGAATCAAAAGCGCCCGAAAACACCTTGTTTGCTGAAGCCTCACCAATCGACGACCTGCTGGGTTTGGGCCCGTCCAACTCAGTGGCTTCGACCTCGACTGCAAGTGCACCTGTTTGGATGGATGAGTTACATGCGCGGCATGGTTTTTCAGTCACGACAGAACCCGTGGCACCGTCAGCAGCCCCAGCGAAGGATGCGCGAATGGCTGAGTCAATAAGTGAATCAAAAAGTGAGTCAAAAAGTGAGTCAAAAAGTGATTCAATCACTAGGCCGGTTGAGCGCCCCCAAGGCACTGCTGACTTTGAGTCTCGCTTTATTGAAGGTTTGGGTTTAAGCGCTTGGGTGCTTAAACAGGCGCATGAGGTGAGCCCAGATTTTGCTTACGAGATGGGTTTGAGCTATCGCAAAACGTTGGAAGGCATGATGGCGCTGATGTCAGCGCGTACTTTGCTCAAAAACCAAATGCATGCCGAGCACACCACCTTGGTCCCACGGGACAACAACCCCTTGAAGTCCTGCCCGAATGTGGATGACCTTTTTCTGCGTTGGTTTGCTGGGGTTAATGACTCTTACCTCAAGCCCACTCAAACCATTGAGGCTACAACCCAAGATTTGTTGGGGCAACAGCGTGCCACTGCATTGGCTTTGCGAATGGTGATTGGACAGTTGGCAGAGTCATTTGACCCAGATGTTTTGATTTCAAAAACTGAAGAAAACTCTGCCGCTTGGGAGTTCAGAAAATACAAAGCCCGATGGGAGGCGCATGTGGAGACATACCGCTCAATTTTTGGTCATGCGGCGGACCCGGTTTCTGCATTGTTGGCAGATGCCTTTCGACTTGCGTTTGAGCAATACAACAAAGGCACGCAGCCATGAGCCAAAGTCAATTTTCAAACCTGATGCAAGAGTTGGATAAGCTGACTGAATGCCCCAGTTCCTCCGTTGATCGTTTTCGTGTTGCTACCTACACGGACATTGGTGGGCGCGACAGCAATCAAGATGCCCTTGGTGTTTGGGAAAATGAGCGCTGGCTTTGCGCCGTGGTGGCCGATGGCGCGGGTGGCCATGTGGGCGGTGAGTTGGCAGCCAACACGGTAGTCTCTGATTTGCTGCGCAGGTTTTCGTCGCAACCCGCATTGGAGTCTGCTTACATTGCTGATCTGGTGAAACAAACCAATGCCCAGTTGCTCCACTTGCAAAAAGTAACCCCTTCTTGTGCGGACATGCATGCCACGGTGGTTGCTGTATTCATCGACAAAATCGACCGCATGGCCACTTGGTGCCACAGCGGTGACAGCCGGCTTTATTTTTATTGCAACGGCGTGCTGCTGGAGCGCACGCATGACCACAGTTTGATGCAGTTGTGGCGTGATCGCGGACTTTCGGATGAGCTACCCGTTCATCAGTCCGCACTTTACACCGCCTTGGGCGAGCCAGAGTCTTCCCTGCAAGTTCAGGTAACGGCGCAGCCTAGGCGCATACCTGAGTCATCCTCTTTTTTACTTTTAACCGATGGCTTCTGGACTGGTTTTGTGGATACCGATTGGGCGCTGGACACAGTGCCCGAGGGCTTTAACTTGCAGCAGCATTTGGATGCCTTGGGTGCTCAGATCCTAAAAGGTTCGACTGGGTCTATCGACAACTTAAGCGCTGTGGCCGTGCTATGCCCCTCTTAGGGTCATTACATCGGATGACTGTGGTCTAAGCACCCGTTTCTCTTATTTTCAAGTCAATGGTTCAATAGGATCTTTCCGAAATTGATTACTTTACACATGCGCTTGTTGGGCCCCATTTTTAATATTTTTTTACTCCTACTGCTCGGTTTTTCTATGCCTCAGGTTTTCGCTCAAGTGGCAACACCGGAGGTGCTGTTGTACTCTGGGCCGCTTCGGGATGCCCCCGTTCGCGAGATTTTGGATGACCGCAAAGGTCAACTTGAAAAGGAGGAAGCCCCTCAGTTGCTTGAGCCGCTTCCCCCGACGCAAGATCTGCGAGTGGACATTCGCCAATTTGATATTCAAGGCGTTGACCCCGAGGTGGTTCAACGTTTGTTGCCCAAATTGCAATCCTTCATTGGGCCGGGAAAAACTTATGAAGACCTGAGCCACGCGGTGACTGTGGTGACACGCTACATGCAAAGCGAGGAAGGGCTTTACTTGGCCTATGCTTACTTGCCTTCACAGCGCATGCTGGATGGCGTCATTCGTATTCAGGTTTTGCCCGGCAAGTTGCAAGAGGTGGAGTTGGTGTGGTCAGAGGGCTTGCCCGTGCAGCGGAGTGTGGTGGACAGCCACCTGTCGCAATTGCAGCCAGAAAGTGTGCTGCGTGTGGACGAAGTCGAGCGCGTGTTGTTCCTCCTGAACGATTTGAAGGGCATCCGTTTCACCGTCAAAGTCAAGCCCGGAACCAAGGCGGGCTATGCCGTGTTGGTGGTTCAACCTTCCTTGGATCAAGTGGTTACTGGACGGGTAACGTTGGACAATCATGGGTCCAAAGCCATTGGCCGAGAAAGGATTGGCGTTGCTGCCACTTTAAACAGCCCGTTTGGCCGTGGGGATTCGCTCAGTGCGAGCCACTTGAGGTCTTTCGGTGGCGAGTTGGAGTTCAGCCTGTTGAATTATTCCTCACCCGTGGGCAATTCCGGTTTGCGCTTGGGGGCTTCGGTTTCCAACTTGGATTACGAGTTGAATGAGCCTGTACAAACCAATGGCCAAGATCGTCTTGAAGGCGATTCTCAAACATTCAATCTGTATGGGCTTTACCCCTGGATTCGGTCTAGAAATTTGAATGTGTTTGGTTTGCTGAGTTTGGAGCATGGCCGCTATTCAGATCAATTCCAAGGCGGTCAATCCAATGTTGAGAAAGATGTCGACTCCATCGAAGCTTTCGTGAGTGGTGACTCTCGTGATGATTGGATGGGCGGCGGTATTACGGCGTTTGAAGTGTCTTGGCGTTACAGTCAAGTCGAGTACGACAACGGTCGTCCGCTGGGCTTGGATGATGAGCCTCGAACCTCAGCCTTTAAATACAATTTTTCCCGTTTGCAGTCTTTGATTCCTGGTCGGGTGTTGGGTTGGGTTTCCATTCGCGGACAAGAGGCCGAGAACAACTTGGACTCGACCAACCAGTGTGCATTGGGCGGCGCAAGGAATGTTCGCGCCTTTGCGCAGGGCGCAGCGCCGGGTGACAGCTGCATGATCATGACCGCTGAGGCCCGATACATTGTGCCTCGGGATTGGTTGCCCAGTGGAATCAAATCATTGTCGGTCAATCTTTTTTACGACCGGGGTACCGTGCGTTTTCGTGAAGATGCAGATTTTCGATTTGCACAAATCGGCAATGAAAATGACCTCAGTGGCTACGGCGTTTCACTCAATATGGATTTGGGCAAAGCGTTTGCAGATTTTAGCAATCAAGCCGCTGGAAATGAGCCCTCACCCTTGAGTGTCGAGTTGGTGTGGTCCAAACCCTCGCTTCATGGGGTTTTTGCAGAGCAGACGGAAACGCGTCGCTTGTTTGGTGCCTTGCGCTACCATTTTTAAGGATGCTTGCATCGTGAGAAAATTTGCCGCTGTTGTGTCTGTGGGCTCATTGTTGGTGACTACTTTGTTTTTGAATCTGGCTGTCGCTCAGGGGCCAGTTTTTTCGGGCTCTTCGGGGCTTTCGGGTGGGTTCGGTACCGACTTCAGTTCGGGCTTCAGTTCGGGCTTTGGTGCCGGTATGCGTGAAGTGGTCCAGGATCAAGAGCGTTTGCTGATTCGAACAGACAGCACGCAGTTTCGCTTACAAAACGAAGTGATTGTTGAGATTGGTGCAGGCAAATCCGTCACTGCTGGTGCGGGTGAGGCTGCCAAGCCCGCGCTTTGCCCGCCACCCACGGAAGGACTTACTTGCGGAGTGGTGGTGCCTCCACCTTTGCCCGAGCCCGAGCCGGTGATAGAAGCACCCAGCGAGCCAATGAGGGAGTCAATGAGCGACCAGAAAGTTGAGCCCACGGTGGAATCCACAACTCAGCCCACGGTTTCAGTTGCACAGTGAGGGGTAATCCCCAGATGCGTCATAATCTGAGATTGTTTAATCTCATGATCATTTCCACACCTTCATTTCACACCTTTGGGGATCACATGTACACCAAATCAGCTTTGTCCTGCGCGGACGTCGAAACCATCTTGCAAGCCGCCAAGGCTGAGGCATTGGCCAATCAATGGGCAGTCACCATTGCCGTGGCGGACGACGGTGGCCACTTACTGGGCATGCTTCGCTTGGATGGTGCTCCCCCAATGAGTGCACACATTGGCCCTTCCAAAGCCAAAACTGCGGCAGTGGCCCGGCGCGAAACCAAAATTCTCGAAGACATTATCAACAACGGAAGAACAGCCTTTGTAACAGCTCCTTACGTGGATGGCTTGTTGGAAGGTGGCGTGCCTGTGTTGGTCAATGGGCAGGTGGTAGGTGCTGTGGGTGTATCAGGCGTGAAATCAGACCAAGATGCACAAATCGCCAAAGCCGGCATCGCAGCTTTGGGCCTGTGATTAAGACTTATTGATCAAAAAACTTCTTGAACTCTTTGCTGGCGGCCCGTTTTCGTTGAATTCTCTCGATGCGGGCTGCCCTGTCTTTGTCTGAGGCCCAAATTACCTCAGGGAAGGCCAAAGTACGAAGCAAGCCAATC
This sequence comes from Limnobacter sp., assembly GCA_029866125.1. Taxonomy (GTDB): domain Bacteria; phylum Pseudomonadota; class Gammaproteobacteria; order Burkholderiales; family Burkholderiaceae_B; genus Limnobacter. The sequence continues at coordinate 15,503 of JARWZZ010000016.1, read as the reverse complement.
AGCATAAACAGGTAGGTGGCTGAAAACAAAAGCGCACACACCATCGACACCCATTCGAAAGAATGGTCAATGTATTTGATTCCCCACCAGCTCATCACGTCAGTCAATGAAGCCGCAAGTCCGATCGGGAAAATCCATTGGTAAAAGCGGATGTGATTGAATTGCATCGAAAACGGGATGCCCACAATAAAAAATGCGGTGGTGAAACCAAACAAGTGGGCATGGGTCATGACGATGAGTTTGCCCATGGACATGCTGGCAATGTATTCAGCCGAGCTGCTGAAAAACTGCATTTGATACCAAACCTGACTTGCACCGAAAGTAAACGCAATTCCAAACAACACCACGGCAATGGCCATGCCCCGTTTGGCAGCAGGGGGGAAGTTGCGCAAGTTGATGTCAACCGTGTGCTTTTCAAATGGAATCAGTATTTTGGTGATCCACAGCAGCAACACCATGAAAGACAGCAGGGCTGCGGGGCCGCCCACCGTAATCCACTTTGAATTGGCGGGTGGAATGACCACAATCTCCTTGGATTCCACTGGGGCATCACTGAAAAAATCAAAGTTTTCAGCGGGGGGGGCAGCGGGGCTTGCATCGATTGATGAAGCTGTTGTTGCTGAGCTCTGAGCCTGCTCCTGGGTTTGAGCATTGGCCGAAGGGGTATCTATTTTGAATCCTTGGGTTAGCCCAAATCCAGATCCAATCGAAACACCCAGTACCGCTGTCAAAATAAACTTTTGCAAAAAACTTTGCATACCAGCCACTCTCATCAGCCCACTCAGGCGCTTTTCAATCGAACAAAGACCAGTGTGCCTGCCTTCTTGACCGCTTGGGTAATGGCAGCATTCAAATCATCGCCCTTGGCTTCGGGTAACTTGTCCAACGCCACACCCTCAAAGATTTTGTACACCGTGGCTTTGGCTGCTGCTTCCACTTGACGAGTGTTTACCGGGGCCACTTTGGTGATGTTCAGGTTGCGGTCGGTGGTCATCATCAGGAAAAAGGGCTTGCCCTTAAACTCAGCTTGAAAAATCAGGCCGGTACCTGCCGGTTTGCGGTCCACCAACGGGATGTAAATCGTGTTGATGTCCGCATTGCTCAGAGTTGCGCCCATGGATTTGGCGCGGCTGATGTCTTGCTCGGTCAGCATGGCATCGCGCGGCAGGTATTCTTTGACGGTTGGGAATTGATCCTGAACTTCCTTGGGAATCAAGCTTGAAACATCCAGCCATTGGCCTTTGTCTTTGGGCGTGGAGTCCTTCCTGCCCGGGTTGGCTTTGGCCAAAGCTTCGACCGCATTGGCAAATCCATCGCCATCGGAGTCTTTGTCCGCAACCGCTTTGAATGCGGCGGCTGATTCACCGGCCTTTTTGAACTGTTCACCATAGCTGTTAAGCACCGAGCCCCCGCCATCCCGGTGGCAGGCAATACAGGCAGGTGTGTAACCGTACTGCTGCTTGTACAGGTTGGCAAATAGGGGCTGTGCTTGCGCAGTTGCAAAGCAGCTCATCGTCAAGGTCAGTGCCAGTGGTATTGTCTTCAAATTCATATTCACTTTTGGGGTCTCCTGCCTGTGCTTTCGGCTTGGTTTTGTTTTAATTTACAGGCCAAACAAACCCGGCACTGTGGCCCGCATGGTTTTCAAAGCGTCGGGGTCTTTTTTCAAATGGTCCACCAGTTTTGCATATTGGGCAGAGTCTGTGGGGGGCATCAGTATGGAAGCCTTGTCCGTGCCTTTGTACCTGTCCCAGTCCAGCGCGTCCCGTACTTCGATTTTATCTTTCAACTCAGCCAATACTTTGTCCTCCGTGTCGGCACCCAAAAAGTTAAGGCGCTTGGAGGGGTTGCCTCGGTGGCAGGAGAAGCAGTACTCCTTGTAGGCCAGTAGCGGGGAGTTGGCTGAGAGTTCCAAAGGCGGCTCGCCTGATGCAACTGGGGGCGACATCTCCGACACGTCTGTAAACGCGTACTGCAAGTTTTTGGACGGACCGGGAAGATTCTTGGATTCCATCAAGGCTTGGACCAGTTTGACGCGTTCGAATTGCCGTTCACCAAACAGCTCGTTGGGCAATTGGTCAACCGCGCGGGTCAGCGTTCCAATTTGAAAGTCTGCCCGTTTCATCAGGCTTTGAATGTCGCTTTCAGTCAGCAAGCTGGCCACGCCGTATACGCCGTCAATGTGGTCTGCCGTGAGTGTGCGTTTGGGCTGGCGCTTGGTGAGCGGGTCCAAGGCAACGGGCAATTTGGGTAGTTTGTCAAACGCCTCCAAGTCTTCATTGTTTTTGGCGCCGTCGCCCAGCTTGATGTTGGCGCTGGTGAATTTGCGGACAAAGCCTTTCCATCCGCCAATTTCGGCATACGGGTCCCGGTTTACCAAATCCGACTCTGCAACCAAGATCGGCTTGTTGCCCAAACTTGCTTTTTGCAACTCTTTCAGTGTGCTGACAATCGGGCCTTCCTCTTTGAAATCGCCGGGCTGTGCTTTGTACTCCAGGGCCAGTTTAAACAGGGTTTTGCGGCAAGCCATGCCTTCATCGCCTTTGCCGCAGCCGTCTAGCCAAAGCTTCTGGGTGGTTGCGAAAAAGCTGGCAACATCGGTTAATTCATCGTAACGCTCGGGTTCGGATAGGGGCACAGAAGTGGGTAAGCCCAAATAGCTGTGGGGGTCCAGCCCAGCGCCTTTTCTGGCAGTCAATATGTTTTGAATGGTTTGGGTGGAGGCGTTGGTCTCGTTCCACGGGCGTTGCGAGAATATAGGCGCACCGCCTTGGTGGCAGGTCAGGCAAATTTGCCGTTTGGCATACACCAGCTTGCGTGAGCCCGTTTCGGTGTAGTCCTGCACCAGTTGAAATTCAAATCGGCCTGCCGCCTCGTTGTAACTCAGGACTTCAATTTCGTCCGCATTTTCGGTAAAGCCCAAAAACATTTGCCCGCGCATGTTCACGCCCAATGCGGCTTCGGTGTTGGGGGCTTGAAAGTCAGCAGCCAGCAGCACCCTTGGCTTTTCATCATTGGCTTGCCCTTTTAACAGGGAACGGCCATGGGGCAGCATCACCACCACAGGTGCTTTGCCTTCAGGGTTTAGTTTGCCCAGCGTTTCTACCAGTTTGCTGAAGGGGTAGGGCACGCCATGGTTTTGTGCGGCAAAGTGGTCAAAAAGCGACCTTGTGCCTTCAGGCGGCAAGTCGGTTTGCGGAATTACGCGGGGTGTAATTTCCAACTTCTCGCTGCCTTCGTCCGTTTGGGTTTGGACTTGTGCTGAGGCCAAGTCTGTCACTTGTGCGGTGGACAAAGGTTCATCCGATTTGCTGCAGCCTAACAAGCTGAAGGTCAGAGCCATCACTGCAATGGGAAAGGTTTTAATACCGATTAAAGGATTAAAAATAGTCATAGGATGCTGTTTGAATTTCCCAATTATGTAGGTGATCAAGCCAAAAACAAACCGCCGAAGGTTTATAGCCCTCGGCGGTGGTTTCTATTACATCACTTTCAGGAACTCACGCAGAGCCGTTTTTTGCTCGGGTGTGAGTGAGACGCCAAACTGGTGCCCCTTGTTTTCCACCAAATCATCACATTTTTGTGTGATGGGCCTGTGGGGGTCGCTGGATGCAAAGTTCGCATACGGTGTACCTTTGGACACAGGCAGTTTGATGGGGCCTTGCATGTCTTCCCTAGGCGCAATTTTCAGGTCAACATCGGTCTTTGAGATTTTTTGCGGACGGCTGGGCTTGACGTTCGGGTCGTCACTCATCATGAGTTCAGCAAATGCGTCTTCAAAGGCTTTGATTCGACCACGGATAGATACATCAGGCGTGCCGTCTTTCAGCACAGGCATTTCACCAATTGCATTGTTGTGCAAGAAGGGTGATGTAGCCCATGCCGACAACAAGCTGATGTTGCGGTAATACCCAGGGCCGCCTGTCACTTCCTTCTCGCCCACTTTCACGCCACCAAGCCCTGGCACCATGCGGTTCATCACCACATCCACTTTGCCGGGGGATTTGCGCTGCTTAAAGGTCTCGGAGGAGAACTCTTCCCAAATTTGGCCTTTGTTGTGGTTGTCATGCATGGCGCGACACATATTGGTACCAATTTCATGGAAGGGAGTGGGTTCATCACTGCCTAACCAATCTTGACCAAACACGCCTTTCTCCGCGAACTGCTTGGGTTTCAACACGCCTTTCGCATCTTTGGTCAGGTATTTGGCAATGAACTCAGCCGACTCGCGTTCTTCTTTCGTGAACTCGTATTGCCAAAATTCTTCGTTACCAAACACATGGCCTTCGTAGAAGCGGGCCACCGCAGCTTTGTCCCGACGAATGTTTTCAGGAGCCACTTTGGAAGAGTGGCAACTTGCACATTCCTGCGCGAAAATTTTGCGTCCCTGAGGCACTTTGCTCAAGTCCACGTATTTCGCACCGGGCGTGCCGTCCGCCTCCTGCGACTTCAGCAGGTAATTGGGGCCGCCGGTAATCAGGTAGGCGGCCAAGTCATGCATTTTGGCATCTGCATAATTCCAAGGCTCGCATTCTGCCGCGCACTGTTTGATGCTGAATGGGCTTTGCTTGGCGCGTTCACCCAAAAACTTACCCGGTGTCGGGAAGTTGGGCGTCCAGCATTCTTCGGTGCACATACCAATGTTCACGTACACGCGGATCAAAGCCAAACGGTCGCCCACAGAGTCTTCACCGCCTTTCAGCACGTTCTGGGTCAAGCCTTCCTTGATTTCGCCCGTAATGGGGTCTTTCATTTTGTGCTTGAACACCCGGCGGTTCTGAAAGTCCATGATGTTGTTTTGCGTGCCCGGGTTGTTCATGAAGTCATTGGCCACCAGGGAGGTGTCAATGGTTCCTGGGCGCCCAGCTTTCAGGATGTGCTTGGCCACTGCGTCATGGTCAGCACCTTGAAAAAACATCAAAGGCTGAATAATGTGCTGGTTGCCGATGGTGCCCGACAGGTTTTCCCACTTGGGTTCGTTGGGGTTGCTTGGCGGGTTATTGGGGTTCATGCCCACGTGGCACTGAATGCAGGGGTGCCCAACCACGTAGCGCATGTTTTTCTGCAGCTCGTCTTTCTGGTACGGGGACTTTTTAGGGTCAAACACCACCTTGCCTGATTTTTCATCCACGGTTGGGTCTGCATAGTACTTGCGATAACCCAGTACTCCCGAGCTGTGCGGGTCTTGGCATTTGTCCCACCAGTTGGTTGACGCATCGCCTTCCGTGCAATCAGGGTCATTGATCAAGCCGTACTTGGTAAAGCGGTTTTTACGCTCACGGGTGTCTAGCCACGGGTACCAAATTTTGTCTTGCCCACCCGCAGCGCGGGCAAAGTGCAAATAGGGCTCGTCTTGATTGCCGAACGTGCCTTTGTACCAAACATCTCGGCCACGGCGCACTTGGTTGCGCAAAGCAGTTGCTTTGGCGGGGTCCTTGGCTTCCACGTCTTTAAACAGGGTCAACACATACCGGCAGCTGTCGGCATCATAGCCAGTGGGCTGGGGCTGGTCGCAAGGGGGTGGTGCCTTTTGGGGAATGGGCGCGTAGGTCCAAGTAATTGGGCCTTGAAACTCATGCTTTTTGGGGCTGGTGCCTTTGTTCCACACCTTTTTGGCGGCCAAGGTGGCGTAAAAGTTGTCTTCGTACCATTTCAGGTTGGTATTCAGTTGCGGTGTGCCGTTGTAAACCCCCAGAGGCAACACGCCGCGTTTGTCCAAATCTTCCAGCGACACCGAGCGGATTGTTTCTTTGTGCGGTGTTTTGGGTATCGGCACATTTGCACTTGCAGGCCAGTAGTCTGGCGCGGGCACTACACCTGTTTTCTTCTCGATTGGGGGGGCGGCTGAAGCCGCTGGGGCTAGAAATCCTGCGACAAGCGCAGCGCTCAGCCCAATGGCTAATGCTGTGTTGGAAAAAACAAGACGCATTGCGGCTGTCTCCTGTTGAGTTTTTTGTTGTTAGGCTCTCTGCTTCGGAGCTTTTTTAAAATTGCAAAAGCCGCTGCGACAGCGTTTTTCACGGACCCAGTGTAGGTGAGCAATGCAAGGCTGACAAGCTCGTAAAAAGCTTACAAAAAAGCGTATTTTGTGGTGAAAGTGGCGTAAACACTGGGTCGAGTTACCCGAAGGTACTTACCTTTGTAGGTTAACAAGTGTTTGGACTAGAGGGCCTGTTCAAACCCCTTGTAAAAATGACAGAAATCTTTGTCAAATGCAAAAATAAGTAATATCTGACAATCACTGATTTCACATGCCTTTACCTGAATCGAGTGGTGTATTCGGGGGAATCAGCAGAATCATTTAAACTGCAGCTTAGGCTCACTCACAGGAAGATTCATGAACCAACTCACGCCCAATCCGGGCTCTACCGACGACACTGCACGTACGCTGGTCTTGGTTTGTTACCTGCTGGGGGCGGTGGGTATGTTTACAGGGGCACTGGCCACGGTGGTGGCTTTGATTATTGCGTACATTAAAAAAGACGAGTCTGGCGGTAGTATTTATTTGTCGCACTACACTTGGCTGATCAAGACATTTTGGATTGGTATCATCGGCAGCATTGTGTCATTTGCAACCTTTTGGCTGTTTGGTTTAGGGTGGTTAATTTACGTTGGCGTTTTCTTTTGGCAGTTGTACAGATACGTCAAAGGTGGTTTGCGTTTTGTAGAGCGAAAGGCGGTGGTGTAGTTGATTCGATGGTTTTTGCTCGGTTTGGTGCTGGTTTTAACCGCATGCTCCTCGGTTGGGCCTGGTAAAAAAAGTAAATACGAGTGGTCTGGCGATCGGGGCGAGCTGCTTGTTGCCCTTAGAGGGCAATATGACCAGTGGCTAGGCACCCCATACAAGTACGGGGGTAGCTCCAAAGCTGGGGTGGATTGCTCAGCCTTTGTGCAGCAGGTGATGCGAAATGCCTTTGGCTATGCCCTGCCACGTGCCACTTATGATCAGCAGCGGGAAGGTGACCCCATTTCCCGCCGCAGCATCATTCCCGGCGATTTGGTTTTTTTTCAAATCAGTGCCAAGCAACCCCATGTGGGCATTTACGTGGGTGAGGATTTGTTCATCCACGCCGCTTCCAGTGTGGGCGTCAGCACTGCCAGCCTGAACGACCCCTACTGGCGCAGCCGCTATGTGACGGCCAAGCGCGTGCTTCCATTTCTAAGGGAATGATTGGGAACCTTCTCATTTTGAAGACTATGCGTTTTTCATATAAGTAAAATCAAAAATATCAGTTCATAAATCGGGTAGGTCTGGTAGATTGGGCGCCTTGTTAACAAGTGTCCGTTCTCCATGAGCACCCCGAATCTGTATTCCTTTCTCGCCATTTCGATCAGCGGCATCCTCTTGCTCAATACCTCCGATGTATCAGCCACCAATGGATACTTCGCGCATGGCTACGGCACAAAGGCCAAGGGCCGGGGTGGAGTGTCCCTGGCCATTGCAGACGACGCCACTGCGGGTGCAAACAACCCCGCTGTGTTGGTCGAGGTTGGTAACCGAGTTGATGCGGCATTTGAAATATTTGTGCCCAAGCGTGGCGCAGAACGTACCAACGGTTTTGGGTTTAAGGAAGACAGCGACAGAGATGTCTTTGTCATTCCTGATTTGGCGATGAGCAAGACGCTTTCAAAGTCGACTGCAATTGGTTTGCATGTGTATGGCAATGGTGGGTTGAATACCGAGTATCAGGAAGGAGATAGCACCAGTTGCCCCATCGTGACCACTTCAGGTCGGGGAAATCCGTTTTGTGGTCAGGGTGCTGCTGGGGTGAATCTCGAGCAGTTGGTGGTGGCACCCACATTGGCCTATCAATTCGATAGGAATCACTCAGTGGGCATCAGCCCATTGTTTGTGTATCAGCGCTTTGCTGCGATGGGTTTGCAGTTTTTTGCAAACCCCTTGTTAGGTAATTACAGCAGCGACCCCGACAAGCTGACCAACAATGGCACCAGCACGAGTTTTGGTAAAGGCTATCGAGTAGGCTACTTCGGAAACTTTGACCAAGTGACAGTGGGTGCGGCTTACTCGCCTCGCATTAACATGAGCAAGTTCAAGGAATACGCCGGCTTATTTGCAGGGCAGGGTGATTTTGATATTCCCACCAACTATGGTGTCGGTGTGGCGTTCCGCCCTAGCCCGCGTTTGTTGGTGGGTTTTGATTACTCAGTCATCAAATTCAGTGAAGTACCCTCAGTGGGGAATCCAAGTACAAGCGCCACCATGGGCTGCAACTGCTTGGGTAATTCAGATGGACCCGGTTTTGGATGGGGCAATGTCAAAGTTCAAAAATTTGCGGTTGAGTACAAGTTGTCGCCCAAACTGACTGTACGTGGTGGTTTTAACAAAGGGGACAACCCAGTCAGCCCAAGGGATGTCAGCTTCAACATCCTTGCCCCAGGCGTTGTAAGCAAACACTACACCTTGGGAGGCACTTACAAAGTGGCAGAGAACGTCGAGTTGTCTGGCCATTACATGAGGGCCACTGAAGTGAATGTGTCTGGTGCGTCGATCTTGTCTTTGCCGGGAATCAGTCCCCGGGAGTCCATCTACATGCACCAGAACTCTTTGAGCGTCAGCTTGGGTGTGACTTATTAAGCTTATTTGTAGAGCCAGTGTGTGGGGTTAAATGGAAGACCCCTTGATGACCATGGGCTTGAGCGCGATGGTCTTCAAGGTTTGACTTAGTTTACGGCGCACTGCGCGTGCAGCCGCTTCCACAGCTTGATCAATTGCGGCCAGCCAGTGGCTGGTGTTGCTTTTGACAACCACCAATTGGTTTTCGCCCAGTTGTATTTCAATTTCACATGCTTTTTGGCGTGACCCATCGGCCGCGTGTTCGGCACTTAAATGCACAGTGATGTCTTGCACCTGCGTAATCAACAACTTCAAAGCGGATTGAATACGTTGATGCACGTAACGTTTGATCGTTTCATCAATTTCTTGATGGCGACTCAAAATGGATGTCTTCATTGCGTTTGCTCCTCTGCCGTGCGAAGTTTTTATCGATGTTTTGCTTCAACCGGTCAATTTTAATTTTTGTGATTCTAAGAATAAATGAGATTATAGGGGACTATTGTTTCGAAAATATTGAAGCATGAACTCTGAACATCTCAATTACCACCACCTACGTTACTTCTGGATGGTTGCGAAGTACGGCAGTATGACGCAGGCTGCGGATCAGGCTGGGCTTCGCCCTCAGACCCTTTCCAGCCAAGTCCGTGCCCTAGAGCTTAGTCTGGGTCGGTCCCTTTTTAAACCCCAAGGTAGGGGGTTAGTCCTTACCGAGGCGGGTTTGGTAGCGCTGCGCTATGCCGACCAAATATTTCAAATTGGCGACCAGTTGGTGGACAGCCTCCAAGATGAAAACCTAGACAGCACCATGCGGCTTACATTGGGTATTGCCGATGCGCTGCCCAAGCCCGTTTGTTATAGCCTTTTGGCCCCCGTGTTGGACAAACACCCGGTGCGTTTGGTGTGTAAAGAGGGGCAATTTACTTGGCTATGCAGCGAGTTGTCACAACACCGTATTGATTTGGTACTGGCAGAGCGGCCTGGGGGGCAGGGCACCGCTCAACTTCAATCCCGCTCACTGTCTTCATTCCCGGTCCAGTTTTTTGCCAACCACCCTTTGACCGCAAAATACGGTTTTGATTTGGTGGAGGTGCTTCAAACTGCGCCCATCTTGCTGCCTTCACGCGGCAACATGCTGCGTATCCGGTTGGAGCAATGGTTTGATTCATTGGACATCAAACCCCATGTGGTGGGCGAGTTTGATGATTTGGCCTTGATGGAAGTGTTTGGAAGAAAGGGCGTGGGCGTGTTTCCCATGCCCTCTTCCCGATTGTCCCCCAACGCGCTGGATGAGGGCTTGGACTGCTTGGGTGAAGCTGAAGGGGTGATTGAGCAGTATTTTGCTTTTGTTCACCCCCGCAGCGTCGACCACCCTTTGTTCCGGGATTTGTTCAAACCCGACTAAGGGCTTGTTTAGCCCCGGTTGTTTTGCAAGGCTTCAATGCGTTGCTCAATGGGCGGGTGGCTTGTAAACAAAGCCATTACACCACCTTTGCCTGCAATACCCGAAGCAGCCATTTGCGAGGGCAGTGCACCCGATTCCAAACCGCCCAAGCGACGCAAGGCTGAAATCATGGGTTGGCGGTTACCCATCAAATGTGCGGCACCTGAGTCGGCGCGGAATTCACGCTGACGCGAAAAGTACATCACAATGATGCTGGCCAAAATGCCCAAAGTTATTTCCATCACAATCACGGTGACCATGTAACCAATGCCGGGGCCTGACGATTCGGAATCGTTTTTGCGCAAAGCCTGATCCACCAAAAAGCCCACCACCCGAGCAAGGAAGAACACAAACGTGTTGACCACACCTTGGATCAGGGTCAGAGTCACCATGTCACCATTGGCCACGTGTGCAACCTCGTGGGCAAGCACAGCTTCCACTTCCTCTTTGGTCATGGACTGCAACAAGCCCGTGCTAACAGCCACCAGCGAGTTGGATTTGCTGGGGCCCGTCGCAAATGCGTTGGGGGCGCCCTCGTACAAAGCCACCTCAGGCATGGCAATGTTGGCGCGCTGGGCCAAGCGCTGCACGGTGCTGACTAGCCAGCGTTCCATGTCGTTGCTGGGTTGTTCAATCACCCTGGCGCCTGTGCTCCATTTGGCGATGGTTTTACTCATCATCAAACTGATGAAAGAACCGCCGAAGCCCATCACCGCGCTGAATGCCAGCAACATGGTGAGGTTCAAATTGCCGCCAGCCATAAACTGGTTAATGCCCAGTACTTGAACTGTAATGCCCAACACCAGCATGATTGCCATGTTGGTTACGAGAAAAAGAACGATCCTTTTCATAGTGCTTATTTTCCTGTGAGTTTTTCTTTTTACAAGAGTATCCCGTTTTAAGGGGAGCTTCCTCTTACATTGCCTTGGTTCGGGGTATTTACCGAAGGGATGAGCATCCATCGGCAAATGTAAGACAAGGAAAGAAGAAGCGGGTTCAGTGTATGTGATTGGACTATAAGAATAAATCGAATAAAAACTGATTATTTGTTCGATATGCTCGATGTGATGTGATTCAGTGAGGGTGGGCTTATCACGCTGCGGGTAATGCCGGATTGGAAAACTGAACGCAGAGTCATTACACTTTGCGCCTAAGCGACCCCAGCAGGAATTGTTTTTATGTTTATGCGCATTGTGGCGGTGATTTTCCCCATCTTCGCCATTATTGGCCTTGGTTACTTGTATGGTCGGTTTAAAAAACCGGAAATGAAGTTTGCCAACCAGCTGAACATGGATGTTTTTGTACCTGCACTGGTGCTGTCCTCCTTGGCTGGCAAGTCCATTCAACTGTCTACTTATTCCATGCTGGCTTTGGGGGCCTTGGCGGTGGTGCTGGGTTCGGGTTTGTTGGCCTACCCTATTGCAAGGTGGCTCAATCAAAGCCCCCGTACTTTTATTCCGCCCATCATGTTTAACAACAGCGGGAATATGGGTATTCCTTTGGCTTTGTTGGCGTTTGGTGAGGCGGCAGTGCCTGCTGCCGTGGTGATGTTTATGGTGGAAAACACCATGCATTACTCCCTGGGTACTTGGGCGCTGAGTCGAAAGTCCAACCCCCTGCATGTGCTCAAACAGCCGGTGGTGATTGCATCCATCATTGGTTTAACCATCAGCATGATGGAATGGAGCATCTGGCCCCCCCTGAATTTTGCGATTAAATTGACGGGCGATGTGTCCATTCCGCTTTTGTTGTTCAGCCTGGGGGTGCGCCTGACCCAGTCGGCCTTTGGTGATTTCAAAATGGGTGTGATCGCAGGCGTGGTTTGCCCATTGACTGGTTTACTGATTGCCTGGCCCATGGCCATGATGTTGCCTTTGAGCCCAGAGCATCAGGCCATGTTGATTGTGTTTGGGGCGCTGCCACCGGCGGTGTTGAACTTCGTTTTTGCTGAAAAGTACAATGTGGAGCCCAGCAAAGTGGCCTCCATGGTGATGATTGGCAACCTGATGAGCTTGGTGTTTGTCTCTTTGGCGCTGTATTGGGTTCTGTAGACAGGCGGGGTGAGGGGCCATTGGGTCACTCTTCTAAGGAATAGCTTTCCCTTTGGGCTGCTTTTTGAAATAATGGCAACCCTTAACCGAAAACTATCAAAAAAATCATGAGCTTGCTGCCCTACGAACTTGAATTGCTTGCCCCTGCGCGTGACACGGAGATTGCCCGTGAAGCCATTCTTCATGGGGCAGATGCCATTTACATTGGCGGGCCTATTTTTGGGGCGAGGCACAATGCCAGTAATTCGGTGCAAGATATCGCCAAATTGGTGGAATTTGCGCACAAATACCATGTTCGCATATTCACCACCCTGAATACCATTTTGCATGATGCTGAGTTGGAAGAAGCCCGAAAGCTGATTCATCAGTTGTACGACGCGGGCGTGGATGCTTTGATTGTGCAGGACATGGGTGTGATGGAGATGGATATTCCCCCTATCCAAATCCATGCCAGTACCCAGTGCGACATCCGCACCGTAGAAAAAGCCCAGTTTTTGGCGGCCAGCGGGTTTTCTCAATTGGTTTTGCCGCGTGAGTTGACTGTGGGTCAGATCCACGAATTCCATGCCAAGGTGGATGCCACTTTGGAATACTTCATACACGGTGCATTGTGTGTGGCCTTTTCAGGCCAATGCAACATTAGCCATGCCGAAACTGGGCGCAGTGCAAACCGGGGCGATTGCTCCCAAGCTTGCCGCTTGCCGTACACCCTGACTGACCAAGAGGGTGGCGTGGTGGCCTTTGACAAGCATTTGCTGTCCATGAAAGACAACAACCAAAGTGGTAACTTGGAAGCCCTGATTGATGCGGGTGTGCGGTCATTCAAGATTGAAGGCCGTTACAAAGACATGGCCTATGTGAAAAACATCACAGCCCATTACCGCTTGTTGCTGGATGAGATTATGGAAAGCCGCAGCGAGTTTAGCCGCGCATCCAGCGGGACAACCCGCCACTATTTCCGCCCCGACCCAGACCGCAATTTCCACCGTGGTTCGACCGACTATTTTGCAACTGGCCGCAAAGAAGACATTGGTGCATTTGATTCGCCCAAATTCATCGGTTTGCCTGTGGGCACTGTGGCGCAGGTGGGCGACCGTTGGTTTGATGTAGAAAGCACGGAAACTTTGAACAATGCCGATGGCTTGAACTTCATGAACAAGCGAGAGGTGGTGGGGGTGTCGGTGAACCGCGCCGAGAAAGTGGGGGGTATGTACCGCATTTTCCCGCGTGACCCCATTGCCACTTACACCGGTTTGAAGGCGGGCCTGCCCATTCACCGCAACCGGGACCACGCTTGGGACATGGCTTTGGCCAAGGCCAGTGCTGAACGTAAAATTGATGTGTGGCTTAGCCTTGAGGATTGGCACAATGATTCGCCCGATGCGGTCAACAAGCCCCGTGGTTTGAAACTGACTTTGGTGGATGAAGATGGCGTAACCGTCACCCTGCACCAAGACTTGGATTTGCAAGTGGCCGACCAAGCTGAAAAGGCTTTGAAAACGGCAGAAACCCAGTTGGGCAAGTTGGGGGGCAGCGATTACGCCGCTTTGGGTGTGAAGCTGGCTTTGAGTCAGCCTTGGTTTTTACCTTCCAGCGTGTTGAATGCTTTACGCCGCGATGCGGTGGCTGCGCTGGACAAAGCCCGTGTGGCGGCTTGGGCGCGGCCTCTACGTCGCGAAAAAGTGCAGCCCTTGGCCCAGTACCCAGAAAAGTCACTGAGCTTTTTGGCCAACGTGTACAACCAGAAGGCGCGTGACTTTTATGCTCAGCATGGCGTGGAAATGATTGCCGCAGCCTATGAGGCACACGAAGAGGCAGGCGAAGTGCCGGTGATGATCACCAAGCATTGTCTGCGATTCTCGTTTAATTTGTGCCCAAAACAGGCCAAAGGTGTAAAAGGCGTTCAAGGGCAAGTCAAAGCAGAGCCTATGACCCTAATCAATGGCGACCAAAAATACACCCTCGTGTTTGATTGCAAGCCGTGTGAAATGCACATCATGGGTAAAATGCGCCCGGAAATTTTCAAAAGCGCACCGCCCAGCGTGGTTGAGCTGAAGTTTTTCAAGCAGCGCCCAGCCCAGTGATTGGAAGTTGATGTTGGAGTGGGTTGGCCTGAATTATGAATTGTCATAAAATGCATCGCCGTGCCCATTTGTCTTTGTTTTGTCATAAATAATGATTAAGCTACGGTCTGTAAACGATTGGCTCGTCGATTGTGCGTTCGTTGTGACGCTCCATCTTCGCTTTTTTTAAGCACCCACTATGTCAAATACCTCTACGATCAAGCCGCCGAGCAAGTCTGGTGATGTTGTGTTCGGGCTGTTGACCACGTCAGCCGCCTTGCTCACTTTGTTTCTGCTGGGCGGAATCATAGCCTCCTTGTTCATCTCCTCTTGGGAGTCCATTGAGGCATTTGGTCTGAGCTTTCTGACGACCGCGGACTGGGATCCACCCAATAATCAGTACGGTGCTTTGGTGCCCATCTACGGTACCTTGGTCACCTCGTTGATTGCCCTCATTATTGCCGTACCGGTCAGTTTTGGTATTGCTTTGTTTTTGACTGAATTGGCCCCACCTTGGTTGCGCCGCCCGATGGGTATTGCCATTGAGTTGCTGGCCGCAGTGCCTTCCATTGTGTACGGCATGTGGGGTTTGCTGATATTTGCACCCATCTTCGCTGAATACGCACAAAAACCCCTGAATGCCACCGTGGGTCAAATCCCTGTGATTGGTGCTTTGTTTCAAGGCCCACCGATTGGTATTGGCCTGTTGTGCGCAGGTGTCATTCTGGCAATCATGATCATTCCCTACATTGCAGCGGTGATGCGTGATGTGTTTGAAGTCACCCCAGTGATGTTGAAAGAAGCCGGCTACGGCATTGGTTGCACCACTTGGGAAGTGATCTGGAAAATTATATTGCCCCACACCAAGGTAGGAGTTGTTGGTGGCGTGATGCTGGGCCTAGGCCGCGCATTGGGCGAAACCATGGCGGTTACCTTTGTGATTGGTAACACCAACTACCTCAATGATGTGTCCTTGTTCTCCCCGGGAAACAGCATTACGTCGGCGCTGGCCAACGAGTTTGCGGAAGCTGAGGCGGGTTTACACACCTCCGCGTTGATGGAGTTGGGTTTGATCCTGTTCCTGATTACCTTCATCGTGCTGGTTGCGTCCAAGATCCTATTGGCCCAGCTTGCTAAAAGTGCAGGCAAGAAAGGGTAAGGGGCCGGAAAATGATGGGTGAAGCAACAATGAGTAAATTAGAAAAAGAAGCTGAACACAAGGCTCAGCACATCGATCGGTCAGAGGCCATGAAAGCGGCCATGCAATCGAAGCGTCGGAAGGTCAACGCCTTTGCATTGTGCATGTCGGTTGCAGCCATGGCTTTTGGCTTGTTTTGGTTGGTCTGGATTTTGTGGACCACCCTGAGCCTGGG
>JARWZZ010000008.1 GCA_029866125.1 Limnobacter sp. | reverse complement strand
TTTGATTTGGTCGGCAGGGGCTCGATTGCCAAACAAGGTTTGGGACTCTGCACTGGTGGCAAATGCATCCAGTATCCCAGACAGTGAACCACGCGCTGCATCCAGTTTGTCCGCCCAGAAGTTCAAGCCCACAGGGTCCGCAGGGCGACCGTAGTATGCCAAGTACAGACGTTGGACGGAATTGATGCTTTGTGTGGTGGCCATGATGATTGCTCCATTACCCTGAGGGCTGCTTAATAACTATTGGCGCAAACATAGCAAACCGAAAATTCCGAACCTTGCAAAACATTGCACTTTTTAGGGAAAGTGCGGGTAGAAATGGACTAAATGCAAAAAATATATGTAAGTAATTGTCAAATAATTTTACAAATCATAAACATTGACCACCCCCACTTCAAACTGCAATGTTTTGCAAGGTTCAGTAAAACAAGAATGTTAGAGTTTTGATATGAAACTCAGCACAACCCACTCTACTCACAACAACTCTGTCCTGGCCATCGCTTTGCTATGCATAGCATTGATGGGCACATTGGCAGCACTTTTGAGTACCCCAATGAGGCATTTCCCCGATGATAGCCACCTGGCCAGCAAGGGTTACTGGATGCCGCCGAATGGCGAAACTGTCACATTGGAACAGGCACAAACTCAAAATTACAAACCATTGAAAGGCATGTTGATCAAAGGCAATCAACCTAGGGAAGTGTGGCTGAAAGTACAAATCAAGAATCAAAAACCGACTCAAGCACAAAACAATCTTGATCCACTGGTTTTAATGGTGGGGCCCGCCTACCTCAATCAAGCGGACGTTTTTTTTCAAACAAACAACGGTCAATGGAGCAAGATAACTGGCGGGTATGCCAAACCTTATTCAACCCGGCCCATGGACACGGTGCACTTCACGGTACCTCTACAACTAGCGAACAACAGCGAACCTAGGCCTGAGGCGGTGATGGATGTTTATGTCCACATCAAGACAGATACCGCGGGTGTGCTTCTGAGAGTAATGACCGAGGCCCAGGCTTACAAATACGACGCCACCCTAGGCAACGCTTTCGGCTTGTATTTAGGTCTATCCGTTTTTACCATCTTTTTTTGCATGATTGCCTGGATGGCAACACGCGAGAAATTCTGGCTAGATTCCCTACTTTTTGATGCAGCGCACCTGTACCTGCTGGGCATGCAATCTGGCATGGTGGCGCGGTATTTGATTCCCGAATCAATGGACATAGCCAATGAGCTGTACGTCTTAGCCATTCTGCTCTCACTGATAAGCGCTACAAGAATTTCAGTGGGAATCACAGCATTGTTCAAGCTACCCCAGTGGATGAGGCAAGTTTACAAAGGGGGCTACTTATTTTTTGCGCTAAGTCTGGTTTTTTTCGTGACAGGTCAAAATGGACTTTCCTTGCTAACCAGCAACTTTGGACTTATGTTGGTCAGCATATGGGGCCTGCCCGTACTACTGTGTGCCAAACATTCAAATGCATGGATACTTAACTTCTACCGTGGGCTAACCATTCTGTTTAATTCAGTGCTGCTCATTTGGATATCGTCCATCCTGACTGACAAAGAAATTTCCATCACATTGGCCTCATGGGGATCGGGCTACTTCAATGTGTATTCTTTGTTTCTGGTGATGATGATTTTTGGCTACCAAAGTTGGTTGAATGCCCAGCAACGTCAAACGCTAGAGCAGGATCAAAAGCTGATTAGCGCACGCTTAGTCGTTGAAAAAGAACGCTTGGCCGAGGCAACCAGCTTTTTAAGCATGATTATCCATGAGGTTAAAAACCCGCTGAACTACATCAGGCTTGCGACCAACAATTTATCGCACGACTTACAGTCTTCGCAGGAGTCGCTTAAGCGCTTAAATCATATTAAAACCTCAGTGACTGCGATTGACAATGTACTTGAACGCAGCCTGCAGGTGGATACGCTGGAACACGGCGCCATGAGTATTGACAAGCAAAACTACGAGGTAAGCGCCCTGCTTGATGACTTTATTATGCTAACCAATGAGCACGATCGGGTGGTACTTGAACAACCTGAAAGCCTATGGGCCCATGTGGATGCCAACCTTGTATTAATGATGCTGCGCAATTTAATTGACAACGCGCTGAAATACTCGCCCAATGACTCACCAGTACAACTGCGCGCAAAAATTGAGGATCAGGGCTTGAGCCTTGAAGTATCAAATCAAGTAAGCACCGCTGGTTACCCAGACCCTGCGCAGCTGTTCCGAAAATACTACCGATCCACTCAAGTTATGAATATCAGCGGTACGGGTTTGGGCTTATATTGGGTACAACAAGTGGCGAAACAGATGGGCGGGGAGTTGCGGTACAAACCCCAATTACAACTTAATCTTGTGTGCTTTGAACTATGGATACCATGCTGAATTTGGTTGTGGTGGAAGACCACGAGCTGACACGTGAAGAACTGATTGTCCTGCTACGAAGGCAGGGCTGGCATGTAGATGGTGCCGATTGTGGTGAGCAGCTTAATGCACTGCTGCTGCAAAAGGAATATCACATTGCCATACTGGATTTAAACCTGCCCCATGAAGACGGCCTAAGCATTGCAAGCCGGCTAAAAAACAGCCACCCCAACCTGGGGCTAATTATGCTTACCGCAAGAACCCGGTCTGTTGACCGCCAGCAAGGCTACCAAAGCGGCGCTGATGTGTATCTCAATAAACCGCTAAACCCGGACGAGTTAATTGCAGTGGTGGCCAATTTATTCAATCGGCTTGCCCCACGGCCCGCCACTGAATTAACCCTGCATAGCGCTCGCAACGTTTTAACGACTCAGTCTGGGCAAAGCTGCAAGTTGACTGCCAATGAAACCATGCTATTGAAAATGCTGGCATTGATGCCAGAACGTGAGGCCGAAACCAGCCAAATTCTGGAGGTGATGTCCAGAAAATCAGACCCTGACCTCAATCGTGACAACCTGACAGTCATGGTGAGCAGGCTAAGAACCAAAACAATGGCTCTGAGCCTTTCAGGCAGCCTCATAACCGCAGTACGTGGCTTCGGCTACCGGCTTAATTTGCCGCTGACCATTGCCCAGTCATGAAGAAGCAACTTGACTCAAAGCAACTGGGATTGGATTGCCCCCAGCCTTTTAAGATTGGGCAACTTTTCTGAAATAAACTGACCAGCCAGGCCAATAGCATGTGCCTTGGCAGTTGCGTCGTCTTCTAGGGTTTTACCCTCTACAACAAAGCGTTTACCCAGCTGGCCCATTGCGAGGTGCAACTGGAGGCCAAGCTGAGCGGATTCAACACCTTGGGCAGTTAGTCCAATTAACATCAAATCCAGATCACTGACCCCCATAGCACTTTGCACACGCCCCAGTGCCACATAACGGTAAGGCGCACCTGCCAACACAGCAACCCCAATGGCAGCATTCAGTGAGGAGGCATAGAACGGTGGGGCAGTATTGGAATGGGTATTGCCACCCGCACAGTCCAATGCCATCCATCCGCCATGCATCAACAAACTGGTGATTTGCACCAGTGTGGGAAAACTCACTTTAGGAAGTGCTTCTTGCACCTGCCTAAGGCTAGCCCCATCTGGACCGAAGGCATCCAATACCTCCATATAAGCTTCACGCTTTC
Source organism: Limnobacter sp. (assembly GCA_029866125.1). Taxonomy (GTDB): domain Bacteria; phylum Pseudomonadota; class Gammaproteobacteria; order Burkholderiales; family Burkholderiaceae_B; genus Limnobacter. Next base: position 21,994 of record JARWZZ010000008.1, on the reverse strand, counting down.
CGTTTAAGCTGAGAGCCCCTCCTTTTATTTCAAAGTTAGAATCCGCAGTGGGTGCTGGCACTGATTGGGTTGCTAAAAAACGCTGATCCAACAATTGGTCGGATTTGTCTTTGCTCCAATAAATCAAAGCACCCTTCACATACAGGTCACGCCTAAAGCTTTGGCCCAGAGCAAGGTCACGCAGAGTTTCTCGAACCACAGGGTCAGTCTCGGAATTGATTTGTGCCAGCAACTTGGGCGGATAGGCCCCTTCAAACACTTCGGGCAAAGTGGCAGACACTGCAAAATCCAGCTTGTATTGGCGAGCGAGTTGCAACATCTGACTGCAATAAACCGGCTGCCAATACTGGTTGTTGTACTCCTGTACCAAGTAGGTAGCGTCCTGCTTCTTCATGTTGTCCAGACGGCCATCCAACAAAGGCACCAATGAGTAAAGCGCACTGCCACTTTCTTTCAATGCGGCCATGTGTTGTTGTGCCAATTGCAAAGCTTGAGGGCCACTGTAACGCTGTTGCAACTGCATCACCAAATGCTGAAACGGTGAAGCAGGCAGCCAACCGGGGTAGGTGTTGTAGCTGTTGTACATCAACCCGCTAGGCTTAAGCAGTGAGCCTGCAAGCTTGAATAGGGCCTCACGCACGGCTGGTGCTATCCATGTGGTGATGCCATGCGCAACAGCATAGTCAAAGGTACCTAAGCTGGACTCCAAGGTAGCCAAGCCCTCTGCCAACTGGATAAAATCGCCCTCGATAAACCGGACATTGCTCAAGCCTGCAGACTCTGCCAATGCCCGGCCATGGGCCACATGCTCTGGCATAAAGTCGATGCCCACAAACTCACTGTCTGGGTGGTTGGCCGCCATCAAAATCAAGTTTAAACCCTGCCCACAACCCAAGTCCAAATAGCGAAAATGGCTGGATGGTGCTTTGATACCCTTCAGCAGGGCAGCCCAGCGCAGCCGGGCAGGCGAGGTTTCAGGATAATAACCGTAGGTGTATCCGCTTTCGGCAAAATAGCCGTGTTTCCAATCCATGCAGGCATCCCATTCACTTTGGACTAAAACACTATCCTACCTGACCGAAATCCAATCCAGCAGACTAAATTTTGTGAAGCTTACAAAACATGACATTCCGAGAGCACAATTAAAACGGCTGTGTTCCACACCGGAAAAAATAAGGCAGTGAATCGATTGGCGCATCCACGGTGACGTCTTTGGGTCCTTCAAATTGTTTGCTGCTGTCCACATGCTTCCAGCAACCTTTGGGCAAATACACCTTTCGACTCAGCGCACCCGGAAGCACCACGGGCGCAACAATCACGTCTGGCCCAAGCATCCATTGCTGGTCTTCACTTTTGGCGCGTTTGTCATCGGGAAAGTGAAACCACATGCCACGGGTGGGTGGAATGCCAGTGGTTTGGGCCTCCTCCCACAATTGCATAATCAATGGGGCTGCGGCCAAATGCAGGTTTGCGGCCTTGCGCCAATGTTCCAAAGTTTTTTCGCCATAGAACCATGGCATGCGCACACCATTGCTTGAAGAATTGTGGACCCTAAACACAGGTGAAAGTGCAGCCCAGAAAGACCACCGAGTAAACAACTCAGCGTTGGGTGGCCCGGTGTGGTAATCAAAATACCCGCCAATGTCGGTGTTAAAACCATAGGAGCCGGTGGCGCTGCGGCTTAGCATGTCGGTGGTGAGAGAGGCCAACCCTGATGCGCGTGACCAATCACTGGTTTCATCCCCGGGGAAATTGGAAGATTCAAATGCGGAGCTTCCACCTCGGGCTGAATAACCAGCACGGGTCCAGAAAAAAATACGGCGGCCTGTTTTTTTCTCAACGTCGTCGGTGACTGCCCGGGTTGTTTTGTGGAACAAGGTGGGGTAGTGGTTGTGCATGGTGACGCCGGTGCTTCCGTCATGGAATTGCATGTCCAGCGCAATGTGCTCACCAAAATCCTGCATGAATCCATCGGCCTTCAAGTCCACAATCATTTCTCGAATACGCCCGCCCCACCATTGCACCGCCTCGGGATTGGTGAAATCGATGGCGGCACCCAGCCCACCAAATGGCGTACCAAACAAATAAGGCGCACCCGTTAGGTCTTTAGCGACATAACCCTCGCTGAGTGCTTCAGTGAATGTTTCTGGACGCTCTGTGTTTGCAGGGTCAAGCCCCACATAGTTACGAATGTACAAGTAAGCCCTGATGCCCCGGTCATGCAGTGCTTTGATGATGGTACGGCTTGATTCGCGGGGTAAAATTTCCCAACCCTCAAACACATAGCCTTTGACAGGCAATTTCCCAGCGTCGATGCGTTGAATATCGTCCCAAACCTTGGCTTCATAGGTTGCAGCATCATCGGCTTGGGCAGACAGGACCCTCACCGCACGGGACAATGTAGGGCCCAAATCGCCAAGCTGGGGCACACGGTGCCGGCCTTGAATTTCCGACAGGCTGCGCAATGCTGTGGGTTCATCACCGGGAATGACAAGGTAACTCATCTCTGCGCCCGAGGTGTTGACCTGCCAAGCTTGCGGGTTTGCAGCACCCATGTTGTATCGCGAGGGCTTGGTGCTGTCCAGCATAAAACCATACCCCCCGGTGGAGGCAAATGCTGTGGAAATGTAATAGGCTGCATCCTCACCCGAGGGGAACATAAAACGATCCCCTCCACCCGACAAAACACCAGCAACACCACCAATCGGGCCTGCCCCCACGTTTTGCGTCTGTATAAAATTGGTCAGCGATTTGCCACGCTGATCGACCGCATTGTGGCGCCCACCAAAACCATGAAAAGACTCATCGGCCTTGATCACAAAACTGTCTGCAATAAAAGCCACGCCTTGCGCGGGCAGCACTTTGAGACTCACAGAAAAACTACCCGCAGAATCTGGCATGATGCGTGCCACAATAGTTCGACCAGTGGGGTCATTGGTGGACACAGTCAGCTCGATTCCATTGCCAATGGACTTGGATTCCTTCACAGCAACGCCGTGGTATTGAATTCCCACCATGGCCTGAGTAATGTAGTTGCCCACCCAGGGTGTTGCACGCAATTGGGGGGAAACTTCAGCACCCACCAAATAACTAAAAGGTGCATTCAACAACACGTCTGGAACATAGTCGCTGCCCAAAGGCTCATCCAGCATTAGGCCAGGTTGTAAAGCGCCACCTTGGCTTGCCACTTGCTCCAAAACAATCTGGCCTTGTGCATTTAAAAATCGCATCCTCAGCGGGTTTTTATCAATTTCTACACTGCCGTTCGCACTTGTTAGGGTGATGCGCTGTTCGCCCAAATTAAGTTGAGAAGGCTGTACCACCTGCGTACCTGTCGAGCCTGATTGCGAAGTGGAGTCATTGCATGCGTTGAGAACAAACAGTGCGGTGACAACAATTACGGCCTTGGGAAATAGACTCAACATACGGTTTCTCAATCAAGTTTGCGAAAAAGGTTCAAATCCACACAGCCCGCCATGGCTTTGTAGCCCGCGGGTGTGGGGTGAAGGTTGTCACCACTGTTGTACTGTGGTGCCAAATAGCCCAGCCTTTTTTCATCGGCAAGGCAGGCATCAAAATCCACAATACCGTCACTCAACGCTTGTTGCTTAATCCAAATGTTGACCTCGTCGCGCCCGCGTCTGGCCTGCGCGGTGCCGTGCATCACTGGCAAACTCAGTTGGAATGGAGCAGGCAACGCAAGTCCAGCGGTGAGTCCATCAGTAAGGGTCCCCTCAGCAGGTGGTATAGTGCCAAGGATAATTTTCAACCCCGCCGCATGTACCCGTTCTATGACCTTCTTATACCCCGCAATCAGTTGCTCGGATGTGGGTGGCGTATCCAATCTGGGGTTGCCTAAATCATTGGTGCCTATCATCAGCAACACATGAGTGGCGCCTGCAACTTTCAGCACATCCATGTCAAGTCGGCTTAACAGCGCTGGGCCAAACTGCGGTAGCCAACCATCACGCAAAAGTTCGTTACCACCAATACCCGCATTTGCAACGGCATACTGCATTCCGGTTTTAAGAAACAGAGCTTGCAAATGGTTGGGGTAGCGTTGATCGCTGGCAATCATGGGTGAGGCTGATCCGTCTTTAAAACCTGTGGTTGAATCCGACCCATCGGTGATGGAATCCCCCACGGTAACCACTGTGGATACGGTTTTAGGGGCAGCCACCTCCAACGCGTCGATCACCAAAAAATTACTGATGTAACCCTCAGGCATTCTTACGAAAGGCGTCCCATCCACATTGGCAGAATGGTCACCGGGTAAGCTGATGTACAAAGCCTCATTGGAGTTCAAATGCCGAGTAACTTGGGGCGTAAACTCGGGCGCAAAAAAGCTGATGCCAACCCGCTCGAATGGCTGAATCGGGTAGGTCATCCAGTCGCTGTAGGCAGATTCGCCCGGTGCCAGCCTTACCTTGGGTTGCCCTGCAAACAGCAGCTTGCACTGGCTGCCCGGCACCATGGCCGAGGAGCCCGGCTTTTCTTCCTTGGCAATGTGAATATTCTCAAAAGTAACAGGCAAACCGGAGTACCGGTTGCTTAGCCGCAGCCGCATCACATTGCCACTCCAATGCGGCGCAAAGGATTGCCTCACCGTTAAGCCAGTAATAGGGTGGGTTAGCAAAGCATCGCTTGGCGCAGCCATCCATGCTGTAACGGGGTGCTGGTCAGCCTCAAGCGACTCAAGCTGAGTACACAAATTGCCTGCAGCAGGCTGAACCATTGACCTGGCCACTTGTGGACTTGATTGAATATTTGCGCCTTGTGAATCGCAGCCTGTGAGGTAAAAAATGGCTGCAATAGCGAACAGGCAAAGCAGGCGTTGCATCATGGAGAATTTGATCATGTTGGGTTGCCTGCCTTCTAGCATTTTTAACTGACACTAACGCGTGTCACAATATATGTGATACGGTTCAGTGTCAAATACTTTTCGCAGCAACATGACCACCTCATCCCCCTCCTCCAAAACTCAAAGACCCTACGCAGGCAAAGATGCCGGTTTGCGTCAAAAGGAACGAAAAGATCAACTGGTCCAATCCAGTGTCCGCCTGTTTGGCAAGGATGGATTTTCCGCAGTCAGCATTGATGCGATATGCGCAGATGCGGGTTTAACCAAACGTTATTTTTACGAAGCATTTCCCGACCGCGAAGCTTTACTCACCGCTGCATACGAGCGGGTTACACAGGAATTTCTTCAGTCAATATTGGTGGCCGCAGCGCCCCACCTTCAAGACTCACGCCGATTGGTGCGCGCGGGGCTTACAGAAACATTTGGGTTTGTGCAACGCAACCCTGACAAAGGCCGCTTGATGATGATTGAGGCCATGTCAGTCAGAGGCCAGTTGGGTAAGGTGTATGGCAAGCGATACGATGAGTTTGTAAACCTGCTGCTTGAGTTCACGCGGCCATTGCTTACACAAGCCGCCCCGGATGAACGCACATTCAGGGTGCTTGCCAAGGGTGTGGTCGGCGCGCTGATTCACCTGTGCCAAGGCTGGATTGCCACCGACTTTAAGCAACCCATGCAGGAGTTGATTGATGGAATGGAATTGATGATGGGTGGACTTGGGGTGCAACTGGGCGTCAAAGGATGGGTAGACACCTGAAAGATTACATAACGAAACAAGCCTATGACACAAATATCACATAAAAAATAACATTGTTAAACGCGATTTTATTTTACATTTATCAAAATAATCACTACATAAAATATAGGTATTTGCCTCGAATCCACAGCCTCAGCAGTAGAAGTATTACCTAAGTAAAAGCATACATGTGCGATGGTAATCGACACTATTTCTGGGGAAAATTATGAGTAAAATGCAGTTAAAAGCTGGCGAATTGAGCGTTCTACGGAACGGGCAACAACAAGTACTTACTACAGGCGATGCACTTCAGTACGAGGATGAAGTCATCAATTCCGGGTCGGTTGATGCTGTTGTAGAAATTCTGCCAATGGCCGAGGGGCAAACACCCTCGCTGCTTAAAATCGAACCCGAGGCAACAGCGAAGTTTCAAAAGCGTTTGGACACTTCCACCGGGATTGAGCAGGCCGAGGTAGTCCCCACTTGCCCTACTGGTGTAAGCCTTGATACGTCAGATGAAGAATTGGCTTCTGCAGTCTTAATCGACAACGAAAACTGCGCGATGTTGGGTTTGGCGGGTTCTGGACTTTTGGCTGCAGGCAGTGGGCCACTGGGTGCCATAGCGGCCGTGGGCGGATTGATTGCACTCAGCGGCGGAGGTTCATCCTCAGCCGCTTCAGAGGACGATCCCAATATGCCACCTGCTAGCCCAGCGGATTCCTCTGGCGGGCTTGCTGGTACGGTTGATGCGTTAAGCGAGTCTACCGCTCAAACACCATTGGCACCGGTTTCTTCGGTGCTAGAACCCGTTTCAGGTGCCTTGGCTCAAGCCGGTGATGCACTAAAAGAAGTCTCCGCAAACGACCCCACAGGCGTAACAGGACTGCTAGCAGAAGTAGTGGGTGTTCCTGCGGCCAGCGCTGGCTCTGAAGATCAAGGCCTAGTGGGCGGTGTCAATTCACTGGCCACCGCTGTAGACAAAGGCACTGCGGGCACTCCACTGGAGGCCCTTGGCGCTCCACTGGCAACCACGGTTGGGTCTGATCAGGGCGCCACAACTGGCGTGGCCTCTGGTCTGGCAGGGGTGGGTACCGTTTTACTCAACGACAGCAGCGCTTTGGCACCTGTTACATCAGACTTATTAGGCCCAGTGGCGGGTGGTGATGAAACAGGTACTCAAGGCGTACCGGCAACATTGGATGAAACTTCAGCCGGGCTGGAATCGCTGACTGCTCAAGGGCCCCTAGAACCACTGGCCCCTGTTACGGCTGGCGCAGCTCAGGGCTTGGCGGCCTTGTCCGAAGGGCTTAGCACGGCAGGTGCGGCATTGGATGAGCAAAGCGCGGCAGACCCTTCCGGTGTAGTCGAAACCTTGGCTGAAGTATTGGGCGCACCGGTTGAGCCCAAAGCCCCAGATTCAACTGAAAGTGGAGCAGATGAGTCCACAGTCGGCCTTGCAGGCACAGTGGCAGATGTCAGCAAAGCGATTGAACCCACACCTCTGGAACCCCTGACTGCAGCCACTACACCGCTTGCGGACGGGCTTCTGACCGTAGGCGAAGCAGTTGCTTCAGCCTCTGAACAAGACCCAAGCGGCTTAACTACCGTACTGGGTACTTTGGTGGGTAGCAACGCATTTGAAAGTTCAGGTGACACGGGCTTGGTGGGTGGCGTCAATGCACTGTCCACAGGCTTGGACAAAGGTACAGAGAACACCCCACTGGCCGAAGTGGTTGACCCACTTTCACGCACTTTGGGCAGCGATGAAGGCCAAACAACCGGCACATCTTTGGGCTTGGCAGAGTTGGGTGGCGTGTTGTTGGACGACGCAAGCCCCTTGGCACCTGTTACCTCTGATGTACTCGGCCCCGTTGTTGGAACCTCAAACAATACAAGCGCAGACAATGATGGACTGCCCGGCACCCTGACAGATGTGGGTCTGGGCTTGGAAGAATTGACCACCGACAGCGCACTGGAGCCTTTGAGCCCCGTCACTGAAGGTTTGTCCACTGCTGTTGACACCCTTGCTGAAGGGCTAGACAGTGCTGGCACAGCCTTGGCAGAAAACGCGGGCGCTGACCCCACAGGCACCTTGGCTTTCCTTGCCGATGTGTTGGGTGGAAATGTGGCTACACAACCTGAACAACCTTCAGAACCAACGCCCCCAGAAAACATCGATGGACTCTCAGGCTTATTGAATGACTTGGGCTCAGGCCTCAGCCAAACACCGCTGGAACCCCTGACGGCCTTGACTGACCCACTATCTTCTGGATTTTTGCAAGTGGGCGACACAATCGCTGAAGTTTCTGCACAAGACCCATCTGGCCTGACTCCTTTGTTGGGCCACGTGTTTGGCACCTCCGATTCAAGCACCAGCGCGGATACAGGTTTGGTGGGTGGTTTGAACGGCTTGGCGACCGGCTTGGACAAAGGCACACAGGGTGGACCACTGGAAGTGTTGATTGACCCCGTTGCTGATTTGGTAGGCTCGCAGGAAGGTGCCACATCTGGCCTTGCTGCAGGAGTGGGTGCACTGGGCACGACGCTGGCTTTGGACGATTCTGTATTGTCGCCCCTGACCAGCGGTTTGCTGTCCCCAGTTGTGGGTCAAAGCCAAGGTGTTGAAAGTGGATTGCCAAGTACCTTGGACAAAGCTGCTGACGGTTTAACAGACCTGACTTCGCAAAGCGCGCTTGAGCCATTGGCGCCCGTGACCATGGGTGCAAGTGCTGTGGTAAAAGCGGTAGCCAATGGTTGCAGGGGTGTAGGTAGAGGTATAAGCGACTTTTCTGACCGTGACCCATCCGGTATAGCAGATTTACTGGGGGATGTGTGTGGTGGTGGGCGAGGCCGCGGTCGATCCATCGGCCGTCGTGATCTGGATGATGATTTGTTCAGTTCAAGTTTGGATTTCAGCCAAAACGTCTAAAGCACCGCTCAAACCAAAAACATGCGCCCCAACGAGTTTGGGGCGCAGTCTAACCCGCTTAAAGTGTGTCGACTTGTAGGATAGATGTTGTCCCACTGATCTCATTGCCAATAATCAGCAAAGCCTTGCCTGTTGGCGAATCAGAAGGCTTCACGAAGGTAATTCCTTCTGGCCCGCGGTCGCCGCCTGTGGCATTCATCGCAGTGGCATCACCCGCAAAGTTGCGTGTGTTCAAGTAGGTTACAAAGCTAGGGCTGGTGGGTTTGGTGACGTCGTACACCACTACACCACCCACGCGCTCCAACCCAAGAAACGCAAACTTCTTGGTTCCGAATTGACCAATCACCACGGCTTCAGGCTCCGGGCCTTTGTTGTCAGAGCGGTTGTCCAAGCTGTTGCTGTCATGCGATGCGTTGAAGTTGTTTTTGGTGCTTGCATCGTTTGCAGTCAGGTTTTCTAGCTGGCTACCCGTGTCAGCAACCAACTCACCCGTTGTTTTGAAAACAGACATGGAGCGACCACCCAACACATACAGCTTGTCGAAGGTACTGACGCCACCTGCAGTGGTCGAACCCAGTGCACGAGTCACTGTTAAACGGCCCAAAGTGTTGTCAGCCTTGCAATTGCCGCCACACAGGGTTTGATCAAAATTAGGGGCCAAGGTGAGTGTGCTAACCCGGGCTTCTTCTGCAAAACCAGTGTAATCGCGTGCGTCTCCTTCATTGGCAGTCAGCAAATAGCCCTGCCCGTCTACTTGGTAATAAGCGATTGCGTCCGGCTGATACATGCCCAATACAGGGCGGCGAACAATGCTGATTCCGTTGTCACGGTCACTTGCGTCCAGCTCATTCCCGACCACTGAATGGTCTTTGAATCCGAATGGGGTCAGCCTTTCCACTGTGGCTGTGGCAATATCAATCACGGCAAATGCGTTGTTCTCTTGCAAGGCCACGTAGGCTTTGCGGCCCTCAGCATCCGTTGTAATGTACTCAGGCTCTAAATCTTGAGCCACGGTTGCATTAGGCCCGTAAATGCGGATGCCTTGCGCACGCAGTTGGTCGGCCTGTGAATTAAATTGGGTGAAACCGGCAGTTGCTACGGTTGGCCGTGCAGGGTCAGTCACGTTGACAATACTGACTGAACCGACTGGGTCCACAGAGTCAGCCTGACCATATGAATTGGGCTCACCTTCGTTGGCCACCAGAATGGACTTTCCATCTGGAGTGAAAGTCAGCATGTCAGGCAAGGCGCCCACTGTGGCGGTTGAAATGCGTTCCAAAGTGGTGGCATTTAACAGCAGAACCAATCCATTTGCTTGTTTGTTGCTTGCCTCTATTGCCAAAGCAACTAAGTTGCCTGAAATGGCAACTGAGTTAACGCCACCGCCCAAATCACTGACGCTTAGACGGCGAAGTAAAGTGGGGCTTGCGGGCTTGCTCAAATCCAAAACATCCACTTGACCAGACGTACCATTGACCACGAATGCACGTTGCGAAGGGGCATGATATGCAGTGATTTCTGCAGCGCCATTGTTCTCAAACCGGCTTAACAGGCTGAGCTTCAGCGTATTGGGGGTTACATCGACAGGCGTGTCGTCAGAGTTACAGGCGCTTAAACCCAAAACAACACTCAGCGACAGCAGGGCAAATTTTTGCTTGAACATGGCAACTCTATTGTGAGGGTAAAGGCGGAAGATTAACCCTGATTTGTGACAATACTGTTTCAGTGGATTGACCTAAACCATCGGGTTATTGGAATTGTCTTTGTGACAAATTCAGGACATGTCACTTAGACCTTTGATACAAATCCCAAAGCCAGCTTGCTATGTATCAGTGGGTCGGCAATTGTCATTTGTCAGTGCTTTTTACGGGTTGATTCATCATGGATAGACGTCATTTTCTTCGTTACAGCGTAGCTGGCTTGTCACTACCCGCTTTGGTGGCCTGCGGCACAGACAGTACCAACACTGCAAATAATTCGAACAACCCAACTGCACCCAACAGCAGCAACCTCCTGATCACCGCCAATGCGGCCGAGCTGATTGACACTCAAAATCCGTTCCCATTTGGTGTGGCCAGTGGTGACCCCACTTCGAAATCCGTCATTTTGTGGAGTGCGGTTGTACCAAAAAACAGCAGTGTTGAGGCCATTCCCCTCAAACTTGAATATGTGCTTGGCCCCAATGAGCTTACAGACGAAGCTCAATGGATGAGCCTTTTTACGGCTGCATCAACCCAAACGCTAGGCACCTTTGTGGCCATGCGCAGCAGGGACTTCACCATCAAAGTGGATTTGGGCAATGAGGCTTTGTACAACCGCGTGCAATTCAATCAGGGCAAAATAGCTGCCCTACCCGCCAATCAATTTGTTTATTTCCGCTTTGTGGCTGGCGAGTTTAAGTCTCGTATTGGGCGCAGCAAAACATTACCCACAGGTACAGTGAATTCTTGTAAATATGCAGTCACCAGCTGCTCCAATTTGCCAGCTGGGTACTTCTCTGTGTATGAAATGATCCGCAAAGAGCAATTGGATTTTGTGGTTCACCTGGGCGATTATTTGTATGAGTACGGAAGCGGCCAGTACGGTGACGGTGAGGCACTAACACGCAACGGCATGGCGCGTATTCCAAACCCACCCAAGGAAATGGTAAGTCAAGAAGATTATGTGTTGCGTCACCAGCAATACAAGATGGATGCCGACTTGCAAGCTTTGCATGGAAGCCATCCCATGATTACCGTGTGGGACGATCATGAGATTACGAATGACGCCTACAAGGACGGTGCAGAAAATCACAACGAAGGAGAAGGCGATTATCAGGAGAGAAAGGCCAAGGCCATTCGCGCCTACTTCAACTGGATGCCTTTGGGAGAAAAATTTCCGCGCCTTGCCAACACCACGGAACCCGATCCGCGTGAAGTGATTTACCGCGACTTCCGAGTGGGTGACTTGATGGACCTGATTATGTTGGACACCCGCATCGTAGGCCGCGACAAACAGGCTTCGACACCGGCGGTTGACCCCGCGCGATTTGATGCAAATCGAAACCTGATTGGTTTTGAACAGCGCAAGTGGTTAAGCTCCCGCTTGTACGATTCAAAATCGAACAACAGCATTTGGACTGTGCTGGGGCAACAGGTCATGTTTGGCCAATTGAATTTGGTCGAAGTACCCCAGGTGAAGCTATTGGGCCAATCACTTTTAGGAAACTTGGTTGCTTTGAACATGGACCAGTGGGATGGCTACGTGGCTGAGCGCAACCGCGTCTTCAATTTAATTAAAGACGTTGGCATTGAAAACTTTGTCGTGTTGACTGGGGATATTCACACCAGCTGGGCAATCGAGTTGTATGAAAATCCGCTTGCTTTGCTGGGTGGCTTGGCTCAACGCAGCTTGGGCGTGGAGCTGGTTACACCCTCGGTGACTTCACCCGGATTTCCAGATGAGGTTGCGGATGCAGTTTCTGCCGCCATTCCATTGGCCAACCCACACATCAAGTACAACGAGCTAAAAACCAAGGGCTTTGTGCTGGTTGAAATGACACGCGAAAAAATGACTGCCACTTGGAAATACGCGCAAAGCATCACGGATGAAAAACTAATTGGCGTGGAAAACCAAGCCATGCGCACAAGCTACGTGGTACCAGTGGGCACCAACAAACTCAACCCAGTGTAGCCAGCCACAGCATCCAGCGGTAAATTGGGGCGATTGAGTAGCAATGGTTGCATGATACGAAGAGAAGCGTCTACATTAGACCCAATACGCCCTCTTCTTGGACCCATTCAGTCATGCGTTTTATTTACTATTCAAGGTGGCTAACAGGCCGAATTCGGCACGAGGCCAACAACTTGCAGTTGGGTATGTGGCTTGCTTTTGTTGCTGGTGCAATCAACGCGGGTGGCTTTTTGATTGTAAATGCCTATACAAGCCACATGACGGGCCTACTGTCCTCGGCGGCCGACAACCTTGCACTCGGTAACTTGGCACTTGTTCTAAAAGCATTGCTTGCTGTGCTTGTGTTTTTTCTAGGCGCAGCATGCTGCTCACTTATCGTGTCATTTATGCGTCGACGTCAGCTGGATTCTCGCTATGCGTTGCCCGTGCTGGTCGAGTCGGTATTGTTGTTGCTGTTTGCGGTTTTAGGTACGTTTTCAGGCTTACATTTTTCGCTACTTTATTTGCTGTGTTTTGTGATGGGTCTTCAGAACGCGTTAATCACCAAAGTATCAGGCTCGGTGGTTAGAACCACACATGTAACCGGGATGATTACTGACCTAGGCATTGAAATTGGCAAGCTGGTCTATTGGAATCGCAGCGGTGGGAGTTCAGACGTCAAAGTTTACGCAAACCGTGCCAAATTAGGCACCCTTGCGTCATTGGTCTCTGTGTTTTTTCTGGGTGGAATTTTAGGTGCTTTAGGCTTCAAAACTTTTGGAAGCTTGACGGCAGCACCCATTGCGCTCGCCCTGGGTGCTTTGAGCATAGTGCCCCTTTTTGATGACCTAAGCTCGAAAGATTAGGTCATCGTTAAAGCGCTTACACCAACAACTCCTGCCCCACCAAGGTCAAGCTGAAGTCGTCGATTGCCAAGCCATCATCAGCACCGGCAATGTCTGGGTCTACCCAGCGGATCCATACAGTTTGGTTTGCAGCCAAGTTAAGGCCGGTGATTGAGCCTTGCACATTGACCCTGAAATCAGCCGCGTTGCCGTCTCTTGCACCAACTGTACCGCCGGTCAACACCAACGAGCGGAAGTCCAAAGAGTCCACATCGACCCATGTGCCTGAAGTCAAGGAAATGGCGTCCAAGCTGTACTGGAAATTCAGCACATCAGAGGCGCGGCCTGCTGCCACATTGCCCAGCCTCCACTGCTCACCCGTGTATTGGATGTCAAGCTGTGTGACGTTACCACCTGTGGTGTTGGTGAATGATGCGCCCAGTATAGGAGCAACCGTACCAGAGGCGACACTTCCCAAAGCCCTTTCCGTACTACCCGTTTGGCCAAAGCTGTAAACATTACCGGCATTGCTGCTGCCCGTGCCCACCACATACTGATTGTCTGCAGCTGCACCGGTGCCATTTTCTGCAATTGCCCAGCCCATGGGCAGAGTGGAATTGGGGGTGCTGCCTGTGAAAGCCAGGGTGTCAAAATTCTCAGTGTATGTTGTAACTACATCTGAGTTTCCAGTACCCTCGCCAGTACCTGTTCCTTCTCCAGTTCCTGTGCCTTCGCCGGTTCCCGTTCCTTCACCTGTGCCGGTTCCTGTACCTTCGCCCATTGGGCTACCTGCCTCGCTGTTCAACTTCAAACCAATAATGACGGGGTCATGGTCGGATGAACGGTAAAGGTCGGGTCGATCCAATGCATCCAAATCATCTGGTGTGAACTCATCATTGTAATCAAGCGCAATTTGCTCATCCGCACTGATGTTCAAGTGCGTAAAGCCTGTAATTTCAGTGCTCAACCCTTTGGTCAAAATGTGGTCCAAGGAGCCACGCAAGCCATCAAACACATAGCTGTAATCACCGGGTTTGCTGGCGTGCGTGTAGCCGCGTCCAATCAACTCAGTCAGGGTTTGCTCTTTGCTGTAACTGTTCAAGTCGCCTGCAAGCACATAATCGCCATCTGTAGCGCCTGTGGGGTTCGTGTTTAACCAAGCATCCAACTGCTTTGCGGCTTCCAATCGTGTTGCGGCAAACTGCTCCTGGCCATCGCCCTGGTCTGCATCTGCACCTGTGCCTGTTCCACCCTTGGATTTCAGGTGGTTGACCACCAAAGTGAACTGCTTGCTCTCATCATTCAGGTAGCTAAAAGTTTGGGCCAGTGGCAGACGATTACCAGTTGCAAAGGCAGAGTAAATTGCCGTGTCGGGTGTGGTTGCCAAGCCCAAGGGCTTCAGTACCGTGGTGTCATAAACCATTCCAACCATGATTGCATCGGTACCCGTTTTAGGTGCAGTGATGAAGGCATAGCGGCTTGAGCCCACGGCGGTGTTCAAGGCATTGACCAATGAGGCAATCGCGCTGCTAGGGCCGAATCCATTGTTCTGAATTTCATTCAGACCAAACACATCTGCACCTGTGAATAAAATGGCATTCACAATTTTTGCCTGTTGTTCAGCAAACTCAACGGGGTTGCTGGCACCCCGTCCTGAGTGAGTCACACCCTCTGGATTGGTGAAGCTGGCAGTTCCCAATGTGGTGAAGTAATTCAATACATTGAAGCTGGCAACCGTTACCTCAGCATCACCCAAGCCGTTAACAGTGTTGGGCCGAGGGTTGGCCAGTAAATTCACCGCTTCTGTGGCCTGAATTTCATACGATCCAAAGCTATAACCCAACACACCGGTGATGGATTCTGTGGTGTCTCCAACTCGAATGAAATTCACCGCTCCGCTTGAATCAGCACCCATGGTAGTGGGGTTATCAATACCATCCACTGAATTGTCGCGAAGAATTTTTGACCCTAAATTCAAGTCTGCCAAAGTGGGATTTTGGGCTGAATTTCCATCATCCAACTGAATGCTGTTGCGAGCGAGGAAATCTTGGTAAGCCGCATTGCCAGCTGCATCTGGGGTGTTGGTTTCGGTAAACTGGAACGGCACTGCATCTGCATAAAATGTGGTTTCACCAAACCGTGCAAAGGTAAAAGTATCGCCCACATGAAGGCCTTTTCCACTGGCTGCAGACACCTCCACACGCATGCCTTCAAAACGCTCAAGAGTCTCGCCACTTGCAATTGGCAACACAACCTGCGTAGCCGCTTCCAAGTCGTCAACCGACCCATCTTTGCGGACTTCAAACAGCGACAAATTCGAAATCTGAGTTGCACCATTGAACTCGCTGACCGTGCCCGTCAAACGGACCACATCACCGATGCTTTCCGCATTCACAGGTGAAGTGCCATTGCCATAAAACACGGCAATTCCCTCAGAGGTGACAGCATTGCCGTCTTTGTCAAAAGCTTCTTCTTCAATGTAAAAGGTGCGTAGCTTGGGCAACCATGCGGTGATTCTTCCTTCAATCGTGACCGACATTCCGGCCATTGCAGTGGCTTCACCCTCGCCCTGAATGGTGTGAATTTTCGTGATTTGATTGGCGTCTACCACATCATTGACCTGCACTGCATAATCCTGACTGTCGGTCAGGCCACCTTGGTCTGTCACCTTCACAGTGACTTCATACACGTTGTCGGAATCGCTATCCAGCGGATTTTCAAAATCTGCAGGCGCATTGAATATCAAGCGACCCAGCTCATTGACAGCAAACAAAGCCACATCTTTTCCTGACACGCTGTATGTCAATACATCATTTGCATCTGGGTCGCGTGCGGCCACTGAAGCCACATCTACAGTGTTTTCGTCCAAGGTAATAGCAACAGGCTCAGCCTGTTTGACCTCAAGTACCGGCGCTTCATTGACATTCAAAACCTCAATGCTTAGGGACTGAGAGGCCGTCAAACCGCGCTTGCTGCTGTCTATGGCAATTATCTCAATTAGGTAAGCCGGTTTGAATTCAAAATCTGCAGATGCATTCAAGCGCAAATCGCCTGTGATGGAATTGATGGAGAACAATGCGCTATCCACCCCACTGATGCTGTAGGAAATGCTTTGTTTTTTATCCGGGTCTGTGGCCATTGCTTTGTAGATGACCGTGCTGGAATCCTGATTCTCCAAAATCTCAATCGATGAGTCAGAGACAATCGTGGGCCCGCGTTTGGAGTTGGCCGTTAAGGCGTTCAGCAGTTGCGATTTAAGGTTTTCTAGAATCTGTTTGATCATGGTATCCCCCTGAAGTCAGCTTGTGATTTTCAACAAGTTGAATGACAGGGGGATGAATTAAAAATGTTTCTTGATGAAATTTTTTTTGCTTGTATTAAAAGTCAGATCAATAAGCAATTACTGTAAAACAGTGTCATTGCGGGCAGACAAATTCTGTATACGGGTGTCCCCGGCCACAGGCGTTTCAGCCAAATTGTATTTCGCTGTTGTTGTGAAACGGCGAAGGAATCTAGCCAGCGCATCCTGCTCCCCACCCTTTGCAGCAAAGGTATTTGCAGAAGTGAATGCATTGGAATCAATCGGATTGGCTGATGCCAAATTCAGGCGTGACTGCTGAGCCAGAACTTGGAATGGATACGAGTCACCTCCAACGCCTGTTGTGCCAATATCAGCGAGAAAGTTCAGCGTTACCATTTTGAATGTACGGTTGGGGTCACCCACCAACACGCCGTTCTGCACCACCACATCATTGCCCACTTTCAAACTGCGAATGCGCTGGCCTGTGCCATCACTGCTTGAACCGGCGGCACCTGTGGTGCGCGCAGCACGCGCTGGGTCAAAGGAGAAACTAAACCCACCTACCTGCGGGAACTGGCCAGGTGTTGCACCTGCGGCAGTTGCTGCAACGCCGTGCTCCATCAACTCTTTCAATCGCTGTGCCGTCACAGAAACCACAACCAGTTGGTTGTTAAAACGCAAGGAGTTCTCGATGGAAAGTTGGGAAATTGCCCCCTCTGCCCTCACACCAGGGTTTGCAGCAATGGGTTTGAAGGTGGTGGTTGTGGAACCGGGCTGGGTTTCAATAAAACCGATGTCAGAGCGAAGACCGCCACCGTTTTTCAGGGAGATCTGCACGCCGGGGTCAAACAACTGCGCATAGGCCAAGTTGGCATCCGCAGTCAGGTTACCCAGGTTGGTTTCTTCGGTTCTAACCGCTGTACGACGACCATCCAAATACACCGCTGAATTGCCAAACACGTTGCCGTCTTTGCTTGCAATCACGTTCTTTAAGGCGTCGCGAATTTTAACCACATTCGCATTGGGCGTTACGCCACCGGCTGTATCGCTGGTGCTGGTTGCGTAGGCATCAGACACTGTGCGATCAATACCCGATGCTACCAACTTGCCGTCTGCATCAAAAGGCGCAATCAATCGACCCAAATATTTGTAATCACCGTCCACATTCACCAATGCCACCATATTGGTGGGCGACTGGAACAACTTGGGGTACTGGCCTTGCGAGGCCTCACCTGGGCGCAAGCGTGTATTGCCCAAACGGGCATTCGAACCGCCCGCAACAATAATGTCTACATTGCGCAAACGTTCAGCCAATTGTTCTTCAACACGAATTTGCTGCATGTGGGCCAACAGCACAATTTTGTTGATGCCCGCTGCTGTCATTTGATCCACACCGCGTTGGATGGAAGCTGCCAAGGCATCAATGTCCACCGCGCCGCCGGCGGCTCCACCTTCAAATGTAATTCCACCTGTGGAGGTGATCGAAGGAAATGTGGGCGAACTGGCACCAATAATACCAATCGTTTGACCCGCCACTTCTGCAGTCACCCAACCCGTCAATCCACCACGGACATCAGAAGCTTTCGCCCCGTTTGCTTTGATTGGGGTTGCATTGCCATTGAGTGCGCCGTTCAAATTGGAGTCTTTAGAGAAATCCGCATTGAATGACAGGTAAGGAAACTGGGCACCATTCCAGCGGACATCTGTACCACCGCTACGCACATCGGGTGCAAAAATAGTGCGAAACTCGGAGGTACCCAAGTCCAACTCGTGGTTGCCTACTGCGGAAGCCTGAACCGCCATGGCATCCAGAAAAGCCATGTCTGCGCGACCGATCGACGTGCGGATGGTGGTAGACCCACGTACATCACGCAGCACGGTTTGCACGGTCGGGTCTTCAGAAGCCGATAAACGTGGGCCAGGAATGTAGTTGTCGCCTGAACTCACCACCAAGGTGTTGTTGGGCATTTGCGAACGAAACTGGTTGAGCAAACCCGACAAATTGGCGACACTGTTAAGTGCCACGTTGTCATCGCCATCCATATCCGCAAAATGAAGCACCTGCAGGCTAAATACTGCAGGGCCAGTTGTTGTTGCAGGGTTGTCTGAACCGCTTCCGCCGCCCAAGCAAGCAGAAAGGCCCATGACGGAAACAGCCAATATTGAGCCAGCTAAGAATTGTTTTTTGAACTGCATGGAACACCTCACGTGAAATGATTGATGACTTTAAGTCACTGAGGTTGCAAATTCATGAAACAAGTTTTCCCTATTAAACCAACATCAATGGCAGGTTCAACCGATATCCAAATCCGCGAATTGCGGACACCAACTTACGCCCTCGGCTGTCAGTGGGTACTTTGCTTCGAATACGACTTACATGCACATGAAGGCTTTCACGAGTCATGGCGGGTTCGCCGGGGTGGCTGAGTAGAGCAAGAATTTGGTCAGTAGGCGCCTCATTTGAAGGGGTTTGAGCCAAGTGCCGCAAGAATCGAGCTTCAGTTTGCGTCAAACGGACCTCCTCAAATTGCTGTGTAATAAGCACACATTTGCCCATGTCCAGTTGCATGGAATATTGCGTCGGCAGGGGCAATATGTCTAGTCGCTTAGACAGGTTATCTATGACCGCCTTGATTTCTTCCAAGTTAACAGGCTTGTGCAGATACACGTCAGCCCCTGACTGGTAACCCAGCAAACGGTCCGCCGCGCGGGTACGGGCTGATAAAATGACAACGCCGACGGAGGGGTGACTTACTTTGATACGCTTGGCGATACTCAATCCATCCTCATGAGGCAAATTGAGGTCTAACATGACAATATGGTAGGGCATGCGATTAAGTAATTCATTCAAGCCTTCGCCACAGTCGGTGCCGTCCGCCTGCCAACCCTGGCGGCGCAAATAAATCAGCATTTGCTCACGTGATTCCTCATGGTCCTCAACCACTGCAATTTTTAGCATGGTATCCATACCTCAAAGCATATCCTTTTATTTTTGACAGCGTATTGAATGTCCCCGTCCATCATGCGAACCACTTGCTTGACCCAGTAAAGCCCAAGCCCACTTCCGCTTACATGCATAGCTTCACTGGAACGGTAAAATTTATGAAAGAGTTTGCCGGGGTCGGGATAGCCCGCTCGGCCAACAGTGTTGAGAACATTGAGCCGAAAAATATCCTTCTGCTTTTCATAGACCAACTCGACTTCAGTACCAGGCTCGGAATACTTCAAAGCATTTTCAAGAAGATTACGCAGGATCAGGGCTAACAAATCCATATCTACGACACCCGCAAGTTGCGCCGGCCCATGCACATAAATACGTTCATCGTCTTCGAACTGAGCCATCGTGTCGCGCACCAACCACCCCAAGTCGCAGGCACTCCGCTGAATCACCAACTTACCCATGCTTTGCGCATCCACTTGCTGGCTACGCTCTAGTACATTGTCTATATTGGAAACCGAAGATTGAATCTGCTGTAAAACCTTGGTCGTCTCTGGCTGATTCAGTAGCTTTTCGGCCAAATTCGAACTAGCAAGTCGAATGAAATTCAAGGGGTTTTTTAACTCATGGACGATCATGCTTAAAAAGCTACTGGCCTCCTTCAGCTTTTCTTCTTCCATGATTAGTCGGGCAGAGAGTATTTCCTTTTCAGTCTGAAGGGCCATTTGTCGAAGCGCTTTCTGCCATGCCCTGTAACCCACCATCATCACTACCATCACCAAAGTGAATATATTGTTTTGACCTGAAGCCAAAAACAAAACAAAGCTACTCATCGTAAGCTGCAACACATTTGACACTACATACCAAAGGGGGACTACAGCGTACAAGGTACTAAAGACTCGATAGATGTTGAGCACAACTGGATCGTCACCCCGAATGACGGTAATCCCATAAAGCCCCACCACACAGCTGACAGCAATGGTGGTATTCATGGCCATAAGGGCATACGCATGCTGTTCTACAAGTACTAAACCACAAGCCAAAAATGCGGGCAGATAACAGAGTTGGTAAAAGCGAGTAAGCCAGCTCGGGGCCCTAAAAAATTGAAGGCAAGACACATTGAAGCGGCACATGGCAAAAGTCACCAATATGACTGAGAATGTGTAAATTGAGGTGGCTGTTACCCCATCAACACCGGGCAGTGCGCTGAATAGTGCCCCGGATTGAGTGGCAGCAAAAAACGCACAGCTGAAGTCATAAAGCACCACCTCAAGCCACACTCTGTCACTGGTAACCAGCCAAAGTACCAAACACAAACTGACAAATAAAAGCGAGACTCCAAGGTACATCCCTATGCCAGTGCTCAGCTGCGTGTTGTAGGCCAGGTACTCTCCAGTGGGGTAAGCATTGGCATGGAAATATGCCGTGGCACTTCGGATATGAACATAAAGTACTGACACGCCTTGTGTCTCTTGTTTACCTGTAAGTATCACAGGTACAGTCATGGTTTGGGTGATATATTTTTTTTCAGTGCTGCTAAGGCGAAGCCCTCCACTGTGTTTAATCCACTGCCCATGCTCATCTTCTTGATACACGTACAACTCTTCAGAAAACGCAGGTCTCACCACCAGCAAACTGGGATTGTTTCCGTGATTCACTCGAACTCTCATCCACGCTTCGCTCTGCAAATTGCCTTTGGCAAATGTTCCCTTTACCGCTTTGAAAGGTTTGCTCCTCAACTCGGATGGATTTATGGAGGATTCACCGCTTTCAATCCAATAGGCGCGTTCTACAACTTGATCAGGAGTCTGGAGTTGTAACAAGGGCGAAATCTGCACCAAGCAAAACAAAGCCACAAACAGCACGACCACGGCAAAAATACCGGCAATTGAGTAACGTGAAATATGAGCGTTTTTCACGGGCGATGGCTTTCCAAAAGATTTGCTTGATTGGATTTAAAAACAATTTTTGAAAAGTGTAACAAACCACATTTCGCGAAACTAAAGAAACCTTGCCGCACATCGTTAGGAGGCAAGAAACACTACATTTTTTATGCAAAAAACCAACGACTTCGATTGATTTTTTCTATCAATATAATTTGCTTCTCAAGGTGAAACTTTATCAATATTAATTCCCATAACAATCAAAAAATCTAAGCCACTGATTTAAATAGTTTTTTATATAATTGACCACATCACAGTTCAGCAATTTCTGCATAGCGCGACATCTCTATGCCCATCAATAGATCAGCGAACGATTGGTTTTTTTTATCACTCCTACTGCGGTTTGATTTCTTCGTAAGGTAAGTTAAGTTTCAGAAAATCGACTTTGCTAACATCGCGCAAAAATAGCCTAAGTCACTTATTTCCTTCTGACTTAGCTCGACCGCAATTGAGATATAAAGGCAGAGAGACGCAACATGGCCACCACACAAAGCATCAATTCCGTCCAACGTCTGTACCTGGCTTACTACGGTCGCCCTGCGGACCCTGTGGGTTTGAACTTCTGGGCGGACAAACTGGATGCAGCGCGTGGTTCACTGTCTGGGATACTGGATGCATTTGCCACCAGTGCAGAGTCCCAAACCTTGTTTGGCAATCGAGCCCCTGCCGACCAAATCAAATTCATCTTTCAATCGGCCTTTGGCCGCAGTATTTCCGACACCGATGAAGGCTTTCTGTTTTACTCAGCCAAACTGGCCCAAGGGGCCAAGCTACAAAACCTAGCCCTGGA
>JARWZZ010000013.1 GCA_029866125.1 Limnobacter sp. | reverse complement strand
GGCATCGGCATCGGCATCGGCATCGGCATCGGCATCGGCATCGGCATCGGCATCGGCATCGGCATCGGCATCGGCATCGGCATCGGCATCGGCATCGGCATCGGCATCGGCATCGGCATCGGCATCGGCATCGGCTTCAGCTTCGGCACTGGCACCTGCGTCGTCCTCAGCGCAGTCACCCAAGCGCCGTCAGCCTGAAGTCTTGCTGCGATTCAAGAAGGGCCGCCGCCGAACCCTCGCAACTGTCCATTGGTCTTCAGCCTCAAGGCTGAAGAGCCCCCGCGTCACGCATGTTTGAGTGAGCTTGTAAATCTGGGAGATTTACAACTCACGAGTTGCGTGCGGGGCATGGACAGGCAGAGGGTGTGCGGAGACAAGGCCCTTCAAGCAACAACGACTCAGGCCGAGGTGCGAGGGGTGACGTGTAGCTCCAACTCAGGCAGAGGGTATGCGGAGTCAATGCCCTTCAAGCAGCAACGACTTAGGCCGAGGTGCGAGTGGTGACGAAGCAGCAACCGCTCAGGCATAGGTGCGAAAGGGTGACGACGCAACACCGAAGCAGCAACGACTCAAATCTCGATTTTGCTACCCAACTCCACCACCGCATTGTTTGGCAACCTCAAAAACTCAGCCACTCGGCTTGAGTTGTGATGCATCTGCGCAAACAGTTTTTCACGCCAAGCTGACATGCCATCGCCGGAAGTTGGAATCACAATGTCACGTGACAAAAAGTAACTGGTGCTCATCGGCTCCAAGGCCACACCGCGAGTTTTGAGTTGTGCAAGTGCCTTGGGCAAATCAGGGTTGTTTTTAAATCCGTAGTTGACTACAACACGCCAAGCATCGTGGCCCAAAGGCTCAATTTCAAGCCGTTGGTCCAAGCCCACCCACGGTACTTCCTTGTTAACCACTGTCACAAACAAATTATGCTCATGGAGCACCTTGTTGTGTTTCAAATTGTGCAACAAGGCATTCGGAACCACATTGGGTTGAGCCGTCAAAAATACAGCAGTGCCTTCCACACGTGTAGGAGGGGCCTCGCACACCATATCCATGAATTCTTGCAGATTGATGGAGTTAGCGTTGATTGACTTGTTGAGTAAATCTCGACCGCTCTTCCATGTGGTCATCAGCACGAACACCACGCCGCCAATTGCCAGCGGGAACCAGCCACCATCCAAGAATTTCATCAAGTTGGATGCGAAAAACGCCAGATCGACAGCAAAGAAAAACCCGGTGGCAGCAATACAAAGCGACAGCGGGTAGCCCCAGCCGTAACGAATCACAAAGAAAGTCAGAATGGTGGTAATCAGCATATCCAGTGTCACTGCAATGCCATACGCAGCAGCCAAGTTGGTGGATGTTTTGAACATCGCGACCGCAAATACAATGGCAACGAATAGGCACCAATTCACCATTGGAATGTAAATCTGACCTGTGTCACGAATACTGGTGTGTTCAATGTGCAATCGGGGCAAATAACCCAGTTGAATCACTTGTTTGGTTACGCTAAAAGCACCAGAAATGAGCGCTTGAGATGCAATCACCGTGGCTGCAGTGGCCAACACCACCAATGGAATCAAAGCCCAATCTGGAGCCATGTTAAAGAAAGGGTTTTTCACCGCCTCAGGGTTAGACAAAAGCAGAGCACCTTGGCCCAAATAATTTAACACAAGGCAAGGCATCACCACTGAAAACCACGCCAAGCGAATGGGGCGTTTGCCAAAGTGGCCCATGTCCGCATACAAAGCTTCGCCACCTGTGACGCAAAGCACCACAGCACCCAGAATAATGAATGTGGTTCCAGGGTTGTCCCACATAAAAATGATGGCGTAATGAGGACTTACTGCCCAAAGAATTTCCGGATGAGTCACTATTTGATTGATGCCCAGCACTGCGATGGCAATAAACCAGACCAATGTAATGGGCCCAAATGCTTTGCCTATGCCGGTAGTGCCGTGTTTTTGAACTGCGAACAAGCAGAATAAAATCACCAAAGTAAGTGGGATAACTGCTTTGCGAAAGTTGGGCTCAATCACTTCAAGGCCTTCCACCGCAGAAAGCACCGAAATGGCAGGAGTAATCACCCCATCGCCATAGAACAAACAGGTGCCGAAAATGCCCACCAACAGCAGCACTTTCCTCAATTTTGGTTTGTCGCGAACTGACTGGGAGGCCAATGCCAACATTGCCACCAAACCGCCTTCACCGTTGTTGTCGGCACGCAAAACCAAGGTGACGTATTTCAGTGAAACAATGACAGTAAGGGTCCACACAAACAGCGACAAAATGCCGTACACGTTCTCGTCATTGAAAGCCACGTGTCCAGAGTTGAAGACCTCTTTCATCGCGTACAAAACGCTGGTTCCGATGTCGCCATAAACCACCCCGATTGCACCGAGGGTGAGGGCTCCCAATGTGGATTTTGATGAAGTCAAATTGGCACATACGGCCCGCCTAGGGGCCGCCAGATGTTCGTGAGGCGCTAATTATGTGCTTGATTGTGCAAATGCACAATAGAGCGAATGCCTACACTTCAACGATATCCCCCGTCCGCCATCACCACTTGACCCATCAAGTAAGGCATGGTTAACAGGTGCAAAGCACAAACCGCCATTTCTTCGGGTTCTGCCCAGCGTTTCATCCAAATTTTGGCAGATTCCTTTTCGCGTACATCGGGTGGTAATGTGGCGTTTAAGTCAGTGTTAATCCAACCTGGGGCTAAGCCATTGATGCAAATTTGGTCTTCAGACAGCTTTTCTGCAGCCACACGCACAAAAATGTTGTTACCCGCTTTCGACGCGTCGTAGTGGGCCGATACAGGGTCCCAACTGTTGATCCCGTTGGTGGATGTGACCAACACAATACGGCCCCGAAAATCCCCATTGACTGGGTTTTTTTTCATCAGCAAAGCGGCGTATTTGGTGACCAAAAACGCACCCGTGTTGTTGGTGTTATGCACCATGTCCCATTCTTGCTGATTTTGATCATAAAAATCAGTGTTCGGGGAAATGCCTGCGCTGTGGATCAAATAGTCCGTGGTCAATCCGGCTTGCTCAATTGCACTAAAAAATGATTTGACCGATTCTTCCTGCCCCACCTCACAGGGGAAAGCCTGCACCTGAATTGTTGAATTCAACGCCTTCAACGCGTCCAATGCCTTCTGAGTTTTATCAGGACGGCGGCTGGCTGAAATCACCAGGTTGCCACCTGCTTTTGCAATTGCGGCAGCACAGCTAAAACCAATTCCGCTGGCGCCACCTGTAATCACGGTGGTGGTTCCTGAAAAATCAAACACATTTTTTGCAAGACCGGTGCTGCGAGAAACAGGCATATACCTTCCCCTAGTTGACGACAAATCAATAACAAATAAGCAAAGAATTGTTAGATGTGAAAAATCATTCTGGCAGCCAGAAGTTGAAGCGGCCTAGGGCTGCCATGGCCCAACAGCTCACTCTGGATTTGCCTAAATTCCCGAGGCTTGAGGTGGCTGATCCACACTTCGCAATCGCTGTTCAATTTTCCAAGTTCCCCAAACACCAAGCTGGGGCACAAGTGTTTGGCCAAATCGGCCAACCATTTTTCCTTGTCGGGGAAGGCCGCCTCCAGAAAAAAGTATTTCAACTTGGGGCGGGTATTCAGGACTTGGTACAGTTCGTCGGTTTGATGGGTGTCGCCAGAAAAACACCAGCTTCCACTGGGTGTGTCTAAAATCACGCCAATCGCAGGCACTGTGTGGGTGACGGGTACTGTTTGAATGGTGCGGTTACCAAACTGCAAGGTGCTGTGCGGTTCAATCACCACATATTCCATCACCGGGTTGTCCTTGTTGGGAATGCGGGTGAAATCAGGCCAAATGCGTTCATTGAAAATGCATTCTTTCAGCGCGTCAATGGTGTGTTGAAGGCCGTAAATGCGCAGTATCTGTTTGCGACCTACGCCCACTGTGTCGACTAGAAACGGAAGAGAGCAGATGTGGTCTAGGTGCGAATGGGTCAGCACCAAATGGTTGATGCGTTCAAGGCGGCTGAACTCAAGGTCATTGAGCCCAGAGCCTGCATCGATCAACAAATCATCATCAATCAGGAAGCTGGTGGTTCCCTCTCCACGAATACCAATACTGCCGCTGCATCCCAAAACCTCGACCGTGGAGTGATGTGTACTCATAGAAATTGCAGGTTCGCCCTGATTGTCGACGTGTGAATATAATTTTTAGTATTTTCACACGTCTGTATTCAAAAAGTATCCCCCAATTTACAGCAGTAAAGTATCTTCCTGATTCAAAAGAACTTCTGGGGAAATTCGATATGCCGCACCGGTAGGACAGGATTTTACACAGGCTGGGCCCTCGGGGCGGCCTGCACATAAATCACACTTTACCGCCTTTTTAATCGCATCGGGGTCGTATGGTGCTTCTCTTTCACCTACGCCGTCACCCATTCCAAACAACAGCCATGTAATCAAGTTACCACGCTTTTTGGGCGGTTTTACCTTGAGCTCAATCGCATTGTATGGGCAGTTTTTGGCACAGTTACCGCACCCAATGCAAGTGTCATTGATCATCACTTCACCAGATTCATTGCGGCGAATTGCATCGGGTGGGCAATCCTTCATGCAGTGGGGTTGCTCGCAATGCCTGCAAGAGTGGGGCAAGTGGAAGTTTTGGAATGTAGGCCCCGCATCGCGGTCCAATCGTGGAATGCCACCATGGGTGTCTGCACACGCGGTTTCACAGTTGTCGCACTGCACGCACAAGCTTTCGTCAATCACCAAAGCATTGGTGGCGTCACCCATGCCTTGTGCCATCAAGAAGCTAATCAAATCATTGTTGCGCTGAGCCTTACCTTCACGGAACACGGAAGCCTTAACCTCATTACCAATTTTGGTCTGCATGGCTTTTCGCCAGGCTTCATTTCGCATAAGCACCGTTCTGACCGCATCGCCGTTGAGAATCAGGACCTCAGTCAACACTGTGGCCCGGGCTGACTCTACCCGATTGGAATCATTGACTAAATCCTGCTCCCCAAAATAATGGCCTGCGGACAGGTAAGTCAACACCACGTCTTTGCCTTCCAGCATGCGCGACATGGCCACGGACCCACGTCGAATGAGGTACAGGCCATCGCTGGCGTCGCCTTCTTTGTAAATCGAATCGCCACGGGACAGGCTTCGGGCTTGGATGCCAGCGGCAATGAGAATATCCAA
Source organism: Limnobacter sp. (assembly GCA_029866125.1). Lineage (GTDB taxonomy): Bacteria > Pseudomonadota > Gammaproteobacteria > Burkholderiales > Burkholderiaceae_B > Limnobacter. The sequence continues at coordinate 14,206 of JARWZZ010000013.1, read as the reverse complement.
GTCCTCTGCATCCAGTTGTGGGGCCAAGTTGGTCGACACGGCGCGGCGCACAAAGGTTTCGTCAATGGTTCGACGCACGCTGTCCACCGAAGCGATTAATTTCAACATCGCTTTGCGTGGTGTTTCAATCAACACGCAATCGTCGCCTGCGTAAATGGTGGCAGTGCGGCGGCGGCCTGAAATCAAGCCCATTTCACCGAAGTAATTGCCTTGGCCCAGTTTCAGAATGAAGGGTTTGCCATCTTTACCTGTCAGCTCGATGCCAACGCTGCCACTCACAATCGAGAAAAAAGTGCTGGTGTAGTCGCCTTTCTTGAAAATAACACTGCCTTTTTTGGGTTGATGCATGTCGGATTCCAACATGAACTCCCTCAATTGCAAGCGCGTCATTTGCGAGAACAGGGGCACATTGGTCTGAATCATTTCCAGCACTTCGGACACTGGCGTGTTGCCAAGTGGGGCGAATTTCTTGGCCAACAGGGGCTCGTCTGCAGGCACCACAGGTAGGCCCATAATCATGTCCACGGCTTCATAGCCTTGGTTCATGGCTTGCTTAATCAGCGGGTAACCACCCAAGGCGCCGATGATGAACAAGCCGGGCACATTGGACTCGTATTTCTCAGACAGCGCGGGTACCGAAGTGGGGTCCGGGTTGGGGAACACAACACCAAAACTTTCTACCAATTTCCGAGGAGCCACCGCACCCAAGCGGGCAATCATGCGATGCACGGGCAGGGTTTGCTCGCCTTCGGGGCCTTTGTAAACCCACAGCAAGCAGGGCTCACCTGGGCCGGGGTTTTCAATCGGGTCTACTCGAACTGTGTCAATGTTGTAGAAAATGCGAAGCTCTTCATTCCGGTCGGCATCCAGAATGTCCTTGCGGTTGGCCTCCATGCACATATTGAATTCAGCACCACGGTTGCCCATGATCACTTTGTTGTTGGCCTTCAGCGCCAGTGCGTTTTCCACACCGGCATTACCTGCGCCCAGCACCACAATCACTTCATTTTTGTATTCATCTGGGTCAGACAGTGTGTATTGCACTGTAGGCAGGTCTTGCCCCGGTACGCCCATTTTACGAATATTACCCTGCAAGCCAATGGACAGAATCACCGTACGGCTGGTTACCGTGCTACCGTCTTCGCACTTCACCTCGAAAGGCCCCGCGCCATCATTCAGTTTTTGAATGGCAACCACTTTCTTTTTGTACTGAATATTTACTTTTTGTGAGGCAAGTGTGTCGTCCCAGCCCCCGAGAACCGCTTCACGTTTGCCGGCTGCAAACGGCATACCGCTGCGCAGGGGCAAAATGCCAGGTTCGGCCATCACGTGTTTGCCTTTTTGGTACTTGTAAATCGTGTCGGAGGCATGGTCTTCCGCTTCAAACAACACGTATTTGCAACCCAATTCAGCTGCACGCGACCCGGCTGATAAGCCTGCTGGGCCTGAGCCAACAATCACGATGTCCAAGTCCGCCTTGATGTCAGCAAACATGGGCTTGATTTGGGGTTTCACATCAGTCTTGCTCATTGGTTTTTACTCCCCCAGCACTTGTTTAAGGCCAGCCATTCCGTTTTGGAAAGCAGTGCGGTCATATTGTTCGTCGTTTGCCAAAATTTTATGCAGTGAGTTCAGCCGCTTGTTCAGGTTTTGAACCATCACTGAATCGCCACGTTGCCCCAAGCTGTTGGCCACGGAACTGACTGACATGAACGCTTGCTCAGCCTGCGCAAAATCATGGTACTGGCCACTGCTGGCAGTAATCACAATTTCTTTGAGCACCTTTTGAAGCACCGGGCCGTCCATTTTGACTGCGCTCAAACCATTGCGAACATCTGTCAATGTGCTATTGATTTTGTTGGCAGCCTTGGTGAGTTGGTCTTGATTCGCAGTGGGGGAGGTACTGGCCACATGCAAGGCCTGTATGTCTGCCTTCAGTTGTGCTGATTTTTGTGGCTGCGTGGCTTTGACCAATGCAGAAACCATGGCCAGGCTGGAATCATTGATACGTGCTTGCCCGGGCGAGGCGCCCATCGCGGGCTGCCAGTCTTTCTTGCTCATTGGGGAGTGGCAGGAATGGCAGTCAAACATCATGAATTCGGGCATTAAACCTTGGCGATTTCTTTTGGGGTCTGCAATCAAATTCATCAGGTTGGATGCAGCCGCAATTTGGCCCATCGCCCAAATTTTGCCGGAGTCGAATGAGCCTTTGCGCTCTGTCCAGTCTTGGTCGATGCGGTAATGCGGGGGCTCCAGTGCAAGGAATGTGTCCACTTCAATCGCCAAGCGTGGATGGCCTGCACCCATGATTTGGTGCGTGATGGGGCGGGTCGCATCACCTTGGTGGCAGCTGGTGCATAGCTTGGCTACCGCGTAAGGCTCATTGGTGGGGTACATGCCGTTTTGAATATTTTTGGCATGGCTGGGCTTGGGCTCAATGTGTGTTTTTACCCAATCACCGGCGGGGCCATGGCAGCCTTCGCAGCTGACTCCATCAGTTAAATCAAACCGGTCACCGCGCTGGGTTGATGGGGCGTTGTGGCTGTGGCAATCCAAACATTCTTTGCTTTCATGGGCAGGTTTTTTCAGTCCCAAATTTTTAGCAATTCGTTTGCTGTCCTCGTTCAACAGGATTCGGTAAGCTTGTGTATGCGGGTCTTGACGCAGCCATGTGGTGTACTCATTTTGCAGCACCGGCGTGCCGCTGCGTTCTTCAATACTGCCGTGGCATGTACTGCTTGCGCAATTGACCGTGCCCAATGACTTGTGTTTGGATTGGTGTGGCATCACCTGCGCTTGGGCCAGTCCAAAGACCCCCAGCGACAGGCTCAAGCCTAAACCGAACAATATTCCACGCATGATTTAGTCCTTCTTGAAAGCCACGGATTTCACACGCGGCTTTGGCAAATATTTATCTCGCTCTACTTTGTCCGTCACCGTCCACACGCGGCCATCCGGGCGCATGTAGAAGGCATCCATTTCACTGCGTGTGAATGGGCGTGCGCCGATGCGGCCGAACACTGCAATTTGCCCACCTGTTTCATCCACTGCACGGTCACGGTCCAAGCCTTTGGACAATGCAATCGCTGGGCTGGCAGTTTTTCTCCAGGCCACCAATTCAGGATTGGGGGTGGGTGAGAAGCCATAGAATTTGGGTTGCAAATCGGGTGATGTGAGCTGAACCACTTTCAAACCGTTTGCACCATCTGCCACATAAGCAAACAAGGAGGCGTTGGTTGTACCCACCACCACATCGCGTGCATCATTCAACTGGCCGTTGGCTGTGAACTTGTTTTCAATGAACGGCTTCAGCGGCTTTTCAATGTCCACAATCACCAAGCCCTCGCTGCCACCTGCTACGTAAGCGTAGGTGCGGGCGAGGTAGACGCGATGTGCGTCTTTCAATGAAACCATTGCGCCTGTATGCTCGGGCTTTTCTGGGTGAGTGATGTCAACCACTTCCAAGCCCTTGGCTGTTGTCACAAACAAGTAGCGGAACTGCACTGCGCTTGCCCGTGCATCTTGCATCGGAAGCGTAGTGATGTAACGTGGCTTCAAAGGATTGTCCAAATCTACGAAAACCATGCCCTTCGGCGTGGTGATGTAGGCGTAGTGGCCACCCAGCGTGATGTGGCTTGCACCGTTCAACACTCCGTTTTCGTTCCACGTGATTTCACGCTTCAGGAAGTTGTTGCGGGGCTCGCCATCTGCCATGGTGTTGACGTTCACCAAGATCAATCCTTCCTTGCTGTCTGTCACTACGGCGTAGTTGTACAGCGGGTGGAAGGGTTGTTCCATGTTGGTGATGCGCATCAAATCGCCCTTGTTTTTCTCGGGATTGATGGGTTGATTGGTTGGCAAGGCCATGCAAGTTGCGTTGCTTGTTTCCACGCGCGTGTTGTGTCCCATGGGGCTAAATGGCGCAGTAATCAACTTTTGCGAAAAGCCTTTGTTGGAAATGCTGGCTGCGTCATACACATGGAAGCCGCCTTTGCCTTCAGCCACATACACGTACTCGCCACGCATTTGAATGCAGCGGGCAGCGTCTTTGGTGTTGTGGTCAAAGAGGTAAGGTTCGTCGCGGTCAATCAATTCTCGCTTGCTGTCCTGATGGTTTTTGTACCAATCTGGGTATGCAAATTTGTGCAAATAGCTGCCAATTACAGCCTGTGGCTCGTCCCATTCAGTCACACGAATGGCAGAAATTTGTTCAGTAGAACCCACCCATGCATTGAAGCCGATGAAGTTTACAAAGTTGGTACCTTGCAGCAGCAACTGCGCCATGATCGCGTTGTTGTCACCGTCCTTGGACACATGGCAATCGGTACAGGTTTTTGTTTCCTCTTTACGCTCGGTGTGAGGGTAATGGGGAGCAAAGGCCTGTGAGGAGAACCCACTGGATGCTATTGGTGGCTGCTGAATGTAAATACGTTCCCGGTTGGAGTTCACCGACGATAGAATCAGTGCAGAGCTGGACCGGATCGGCGCAACTCGGCTACCACGTACAGGGCCGTGCTTGCCCAGTTGGAACATTTCATCTCGAGCAACCTGTGGGTTGTAGGTTGCGTAGTTTCTGGTTTCACCGCCTTCGTAGTGCAAGCGTTCAGTCTTCCAGTTGGCTTGAATGGGCAAATGGCAACCGGCGCAGCTTGTGGTCCAAGACAAGTGGCAGGTGTAGCAGGTCATTTTTTCTTCATCATGGGCGAATTCTTTCACGCCGGGGCCCCATTCGCCGTCACGTCCTTGTTCACCTGCCGCCATCAGTTTGGCTCGGGCTGACTTGGCGTTGTAATTCGGGTGAGCGGCATTGACTGTGTCTTTCACCAAGCTCATTTCCCACTCTTTATCGGGGTCTAACGCCGCGCGTTGATACAACTTACCATCGCGCCATTCGAAGCGCTTTCTACCATCCTGAGTGCGCAGTTGGGTCAGGTCTGTACCTTCGGGTGGTGCAGCAGGGCCAGAAGTGCGCAGGGTGGGGTACTTTTTGGCTGTGCCGTGGCAGTCTGAACAGTCCACTTCCACTGCGGCCGCCACTTCACCGTAAATGTGACCATTGCCATGCATGTCTTGTGAGAAATGGCAGTCCACGCAATGCATGCCAATGTCCATGTGGATGGAGCTTAAGTGCACTGCTTTCTTGAATTTTTCAGGGTCGTCATCTGCAACGGTGTTGCCTTTTTCATCCAGCAGCGCACCTTTGCGGTTGCGCTTGTACACAGCACGGAAGTTCCAGCCGTGGCCGTGGTAGTCCGCAAATTGTGTGTCTTTGAGTTTGTTGTTCAGGCTGGATACTTCTTTCAGGAATTCAGGGTCGCTCCACTTGCCGCGAATTGAAGCCTCTTCTGGGTTGCGGTCTAGAATTTCGCGCATTTCAGAATGGCTGGGGTACTTCTGCTTTTCGGGCCACATGTGGGGGGCGTCGGACTCGTAGTCCCACATGATGTAGCCGTAGAAACTGTTCACAAACACGTTAGGCTGGTGCATGTGGCAAGTCATACACTGGGAGGAGGGTATGGCGCGTGTGAATTCATGCTTAACTGGATGACCCGATTCACCTTTTGGGATGGTGGGGTCAATGGTTTGCGTGGTGCCGGTGTGGCCCAGCTTGGCATAAGGGCCAGAGTGCTTGGGGTCACGGTCGTTGGTGTACACAGTGTGGCAGCCGGTGCAACCTGAAGAGCGGTAATCACCCGGTTGCTCGTTGGTGCCAAGGAACCACAAATGCGGGTCGTTCAACCGAGTTTTGGTGATGTTAATAACAGGCACCGCAATACGCTGCCCTGTGCCTGGCCCACGGTTGGACTGCTTCAAATCAGGACGTCCCGGTTCGTCTAGGCGCTGCAATTGCCCCAACACATTGGGCAAACCCACTTCAGGAAAAATGGAGTTGATGACTTTACCGCCGCGCTCAAACACCCGGAAAATATCGCCAGGGGGAATGGTTTCCCAAGCGGGCATAGGGGCCAGCGATGGCAATATGCCTTTTTGCGCAGTTAACTCGTCGCTGGGCACAATTGGGTTTTTAAGCAAACCGGGTTTACTGTCTTTGGTGTACACCTCGCCCAAGGCATAGCGTTTGAAAGGCAAAATGCCGTTGTTGTAGGCAGCACCGCCCCACAACATGGCCGAGGTTGACATCAGGCTCCGTTCTTGAGCCTGAATCACTGGCAAGTGACAAGCACCGCACGCATCACGCGCAATACGTAAGTCACCCGGGTTAATGAAACGGATGTAGGCAGGGTCTTCCGCATTCAGTTTGGTGAAGCTACGTTCTGGGTTGGCGGAAGAGGGGTAGTTCCAGAATTTTTCGTTGCGTGGTGCGATGTGGGCTTTGTCCAGCGCGGCACGATACTCCGGCGCAAAGCCTTTTTCACGCGCAGCGCGGCGGTGGTCATAAGCCAAGCTTGCCACTTTGTCTTCGCCACCTTTCCACTTCACTTCTGAATTGCCGCCATGGCAATCGGTACAACCCAAAATAACCGAGGGGTTGGCATGCATGGTGTGCTTGTCAGTTTGGGTGTGACAAGTCATGCAGCCTTCAGACTTCAGTTGAGCAGATTCAGCAGTTTGCCGCTCGGGCGCTGGCGCGGACATGATATAAGTTTTTTGAGCAAGTGCCGCACCGGCCGCCTGTGCTTGGCCCGGCATGCTTGCCAAAGCCCCAAGGCCTGCGCTGAGGCCAACACTGAGGCTTAGGACGGCACCCAGCCAGCCACGTGTCCACGGCTTGACTGGACCGGCATCGCATTGGCCTGTTTCTGTGTTTTGTCGCTCAAACTGAATCATGCTTACTCACTTAAACTTACTTGCTTAAACCTACTCACTCAAACACATTGGCTTGGGATTAGAAATTTAAAATTGCGTTGAGGAGGAACGAATACGGGCGTCCTCCTCCTGTGTTACCAAACAAATCTTTATAACCTTGGCCCGGAATCAACGTGGCAATTGAGGCATTCACCACCACGTTTTGGGTGAAGAATGGGCGGTATTGAACGCCCACTGAGGCGTCAATGCCAAGGTTGTTGTCAGGCGGGGCTTGTTGACGAAGCACACCCAAAACTGAGGTGTCGTCAAACTGAAGTTTGTTGATGTTTGCCACCACGCGCACTTCGGGTGTCACGTCCAAGTCAATACCCGCACCAAACAAAAACAAACCGGGGTTGATGAAGTTGGACTGCCCCTGCTCTTTGCTTGAACGTAAAGAGGGCAATACGCCGTTTCGACCTGACAAAGCCACACCGCCGCCGCCAATCAGCGGGATGTTTTGGCGAATAAAGAAGCTGGTGTCTGACCCTGCAAATTGCGGGTTTTCAAAAATAGCATCGAAACCTTCCGCTTTGCTGTCAAAGGGGTTTTTGTCCCCCGAGGCGTACAAGAAGCTGCCGCGCAAACGCACCCAATCGAAGTCTCGGGACACTTCGGTGGCATGGAACCAGGCATCCACGTCTTGTGGCTGTTGGGCCAAGGGGTGGCGGTCGGTTGTGCCGGTGGCGTAATAGGTGGACGTGGTCACGTTCAAGCGGCCAAAGTGGCCGTCACCGCTGTAACCCAAGTAATTGACTTTGTAACCAAACGGTTGTTGGTCCCCCAGTGAGCTTGGGCGGGCCAGAAAACCATTGTTGTCGAAATACAATTCACCCGTTTCTTCATTGCGGTTGTGAATAATGGTGGCCTGGCTGGTAAAGCCGACTACTGGAAAATCTTGTCGGTAAATGTTGGCAGCCAGCAAGTGATCGTCCCGCAGGTCTTGACGAATGTCGTTTAGGCCACTGTTGGTGTCCTTCTCGATTCGCGCAAAATAGCCTACGTTGTATTGGTAAATGTTGTTGTCGCGGTTACCAAACAGGCGGACACCGAATGGCAAATCCTGAAACACAAACCCACGGAAGTCACTGATAAATGGCTGAATACCCACTCGAACGCTGTCGAAGTCATAGCGGTCAGACACGTTCCGAATGTGGTAGTCAATAAAAGCTTCTTGAATACCCACAAAGCCTTCACGACGCTCTTGACCGGAGGTAGGGAACACTTTCAACAAGCGGTCTTCTTCAGTACGCACGTCCGTGTAGTTAAAAACCGGGGTCAAGCGGTATTCATAGTCGGGCGGTCGGAATGTGGTGTTGCCCTTGGTCAGTGACAAACTCACAATCAAGTTGTGGGCAAAAATACTTTGCTCACCCTCACCAAAAATATTGGGCTGATTGGGGCGAGTGGAACTGGCTGGAGGCACGGGCACCGGAAAGCGGCGCTGTTCATACAATGTATCCGCAATGACGCCCAAGTTGAAAAACCAGCTGGGGCCTAACAAGTCTTCCAGAACAGGCAAATCGCCTTTGATCACGTTTTGGTTGTAAGGGTCGTACAGCGGGAATTTAAAGCCCAGCGATTGCATAATACGCCAGCGGTCTGGCACCGCCACTGATTCGCGCGGCAAGTTGGGCTGGGGTGCTTCAACCCGTGTAGGGTCTACAATCGGTGTGGACAGAGTGGGTAGCACGCTGGTGCCGTCTTTGCCGGGGATTTTCCGCACTATGTCATTGGCATCAATCCGAACACCTTGCTGAGCCGAGAATGAGGGGCGAAGGCCGCCGCCACCCGGCTGTGACAAGGCATCAGGCGAAAAGGCCCGGGGTGCAAAAACGCCGAAGGCTTCATCATTGAATTGGCCTTCTTCCTGTTTGACCCAACCCACTGTGTCAGCCAACAAACTGTCTTGGATGCGGATGCGGTACCAGCCGCCCTCGCGCACTTCAAAAGCGTCGGTCAGTTGGCCTTTGAACAATTCGCCGATGGCGCGAGATTCTTTGTTGGGTTCAGTGCGAACAACAATCCGCTTGGCAAACACCTGAAGTAGGGCGCTGGGTTTTTCTCGGTCTTTGAAGCCTTCCACCTCGGGAATGCCGGCAACAATTTTTCCAACTTCCCCCGCTTTTTCAATCACTTTGCCTGTCACTTGTGTCACCGTTTCCGACACCTGCGCGACTGAGTCCAAAGCATCATTCACCAAAGTGCGTCTAATTTGCGCATTGGCATGTTCAGAATGAAATGCAGAACTCAAAGCCCCTGCCAAAAAACCGGCCGTAGTGAGCAAATGAACTGCTTGTGCCACTGGAGACCTTCGATTGACTGAAGGTGCATTGGTTTGATGGCGAATGCCAAAAAATTCCTCGTGGCTCATGCGTTGACCTGCCCATTCCATGCTGACCATGAATTGCGCGTCTGACTGAGTGTCACACTTTGAATTTGAATGAGTGGAAGCTTTTATTTTCATGATTTATTGCCCCGGACACACATTTTGTTCGGACGAATCAAGGAAAGGCGCTTGTGGGCATTGAGCGTATTTCAAGAACACGCCTGATCTATTCAAAGAGTCTGCCCTTGTGCTGGTGCTTGGGAAAGGACGAATGGGTGAATTCAGGACGCGACCGGCATTGAATACGCCCAAGTAGCCAATCATGTCATCTTGGTCAATACCGTCACCGGATACGCCGACCGCTCCCACCAACTCGTTGCCTTTGTAGATGGGGAAGCCACCGGGGAAAATCTGGAAACCGTTGGCAAATCGGCTCTGTTTACTGGTCACTGTGGATTCGTCTACACAGGTATCCACTGCAGCAGGTGCAAATGGGTTGCCGTTTATTACTGTGCGCTCTGCTTTACCCAATGCGGCAAGTACTTCGCCCGCAACCACATTCAATTGGAAGCCGATGTTAAACGGGCTCCATTCATTAATAGGAGTTGAAAGTGGGCCTTTGGGCGTACCCACTTGACCATCTGGAAAGTAGGGGCGGTGAACGTTACCGACAGCACGTGCGGAAAACGCCACGCTGCCATCCAAAGAGCGAGGCTTGTTGGCAAAAAACACGTCCATTGCATCAACAAAAGCTTTGGCCGCACCGCCACCGCTTTTCTGGAAATCAGCCAAACCATCTGCTGAACTGAATGTGAGGGATGACCTCGCTTTTTGGACGGATACATCCGTACCGAAAATAGGCGCATCTGCTGAGCGAAGTAGCCCAATAATGTCGCCGTTGGTGTCAATCACTGAAACGGTGACCTGCGCCGCTGAGCCCAATGGGGCGCGAATTTGCCCGCGCGCGCGGTTGGCAATCTTGATGCCTTCGACCAGAATGTTTTGTACTTCCTGAGCAGTAATTTTTCCATCAGCCGCATCTTTGGGCGGGTAACGCACTGCAGCCGCATTGGTGGTGCTGGTGACCAGTGTGTAGGCATCCAGCCCCGCAAAAGCGGGATTCACTGCGGTGGTGTAGCCTGAAGCTGGCAGGCCGTATGCCACGCCGTCAATTGGGGCGGCGGTGGTTTTGTAGCCCGGCAGCGCCACATAAGAGCCCAGTGTTGTTAAGTCCGCTGGGCTGGCTGCGTTGGCGGGTGCTGGCGTAGAGTTGCTGAACTGAGCAGTTTGGCCGCCCACTGTGATGCGGTTGGCACGAATTTGATCTGGCGCGCGAAAGGCTTCGGGCAACGCTGCAAATGCGATTTCTTCGTCAATGTCGCGTTCAACATCTTGCAGGTTTTTGTCCAAACCGTAGACGGGCATGATGCTGGCATTGCTTGAGCCCATCACGCCGATGCCGCCAACCACGCGGCCATTTTGATAAATCGGGAAACCGCCGGGGTCAGCAGACAAGCCCAGTGGCGAACGCTTGGGCCCAATGGTTGAGCTTTGCGACAGCCAAACGCTGAGGTCGGAGCAGGGAAGTTGACTAAACTGCACGCCATACAAGGGGCCGCTGGGTTGGCCAACTTCACCAGGCTGGAAAAATTCTTGCACAATTTGTGACGCAGTACGTGTGGTAAATGCGTTGCCTGTGGAGCTGAGGTACGCACCAGTGATGGCTTTGGCAATTGCAGTCAAAGAGCTAGGTACGGGTGTGCCGTCCAGCCCTTTGCCTTGAGCATCGGGTGTTCCACTGGTAATCAGGGACATGGCTGGTGCGCCATTCATTTGATACACAGCAACCACGTTGCCCACACGGTCGGTGATGGCAATGGTGGAAAGCTGCCCGCGTTCGCGAGAGGCTTGCACCGCACGTGCGACGATGTCGTTGACTTCAGCCGAGGACAAGAACTCTTGCCCCAAGGGGGCGACTGCAAAGTTGAGGGTAGTCAAACCGCCGTTACCCGCTGGAGAACCATTGGTTCCACCGGTGGTTCCAGAGCCTCCCGGCCCTCCGCTTCCACAGGACACCAAAGCCCCAGCAATGCCTATCGCAGTCAGCGACAAGGCTAAACGGCTCAATTTGAGCGTTGACTTCATGGATTCACCCTCGAAATTTCAGTCAGACTATTTTTATGATTGGTAGGAGGTACTGCAGCGTCGGCCCTGACTTTATTGACTGGGTTTGTGTTTTTGTCAGTCTTGTTTTTTTCAGTTTTTGTAGGGCTTGGCGCAGTGGCCTTATTTGCTTTATTTGAATCAGTTGCTTCTGGTTTTTGGTCGTGAATGTGATAGCCGTGGCACAAACCGCAATCGGATTGCACCTTGTTTTTCTCAGGCTTGCTGCCTGCATGGCAGGTTTGGCAAGACTCCAAGTTGGGCATTAATACATCTTTGGATTTTTTGGATTGAGGTGCTGCGTGGCAAGACGTGCAGGACTCAAACTCATGGGCTTTGTGGTCAAACTGGGCCATGGGCATCCAAGTGTGTGCAGGTGTAACTGCAGCGATGGAATACTGGTTGAGCTTGGCGCCCGGACTGAGAAGGGTACCCGGCTTGTTGGTCTGCCACACTTCATGGCAAACGGCGCAGGCATTCTTTTCAAACAATTGTTTGGCTGCAAAGTTGGCCTGCACAATCGGATTGCCAGACATTGCAGGGTAAATCACGGGTCGGTCTTCTTTGTCTTTGCCGGGCCGCGTGAGGACTTGCGCTCGGCCTTGGCCCAATCGTCCTTGTAAATCGGGGTTCTGTTTCAAGAAGCCATAAAACTCAGCAATCGTGTCCAGAGCCAAATGCGCTGCACCGTGGGGCACTTCGCGATCGGGTAGGGCGGGTTCAAATGCAAGCGAATGGCATTCCTGACAATGCTTCTCCATCACAATCGGTTCAAAGCCACTGGGAGTGTCCGCCGGTGTATGGCAGGCAGCGCATTGAAGTACCTTTTTCTCAGTACGGCTTTCAACTCCATTTTTGCTTAAATGCACATCGTGGGGGAATTTCAGGCTGTTGGCCTCAGTGATGGAGTCTGCGGCACCGGGCGAATTTGCTTTGCCGGCGTTCATGCGTACCCGTCGAAACTCTGCGGCTTGGGTGATGTTTGCCGCGGTGGTAGCTTTGGAGTCATTGGTTTTAGGGACTGCTTTGTTCCAATGCCCTTGGTTGCTGGAACTGACGTGCATTGCCCCGTCTTTGACTTTGGCCACTGTGAGGCGGAATGGCGGGTGTTTGTTGCCCGAGAAGTCGGCTACGTTTTCAGTTTCAGTTTTTGGCGCAGCTTTTTTGATGTCTTGGTGGCAGGTGGAGCACTCAATGCCAGTGAAGTGGCGGTTTTGCTCAGCCAAACTTTCGCGGCCTTTGTGGTCGCGATGGCAAGTTGCGCAGCGCGGTTCCTCGTAATTCACATCGTTTTGACTGGCCTGGGCCACATGCAAGCCCATTTTGCCGTGGCAGCTTGTGCAGGATTTGTCTTCAACGCGGCTGAAATTACCGGTGTGGCAGGCTTGGCAATCGTTTTCCCAGGTTTGGTGGGCTGCGGCCACCGGGCCAGGGTTCCAGACTCGATCAAAAAAGAATGGGGTTTTGGGGCGATCTTCACTTCCCGCCATGTTGATCAAGCTGGGATGAGCGTTGGTTGGCACTTTGTCAGCAGCAACCGGCATCGGCTGATTCGCTTCATTTGCCGCTTCTGTTGCCGCATCTTTTGTAACGTCTTGAGGGATGGATTTAGCGGGTGCCCAAGCGCTGAAAAGCTCAGGCTGGGTGTATGCCAAATAGGGCAGCACCAAAAACACCAAAAAAATGGGTAAACCAATTAGCCAAGAAAGGGGCCTTTTGAGGCCGAGCGCTCGCTGTAATGAACGCTGTTCTTTTGCTAATTCAGACAGCTCTTTTGCTTTGCCCATACGTATACCAAAAGTTAAAAAGCAAAATTCAATAATAAACGGCAGGTGACCCTTACATACCACGTAGCTATATTCAATTTAGTGAATACAACACTTTGGTACTACGCAACAGCTTGGCTTTAGAAAACAACTTTAAAGGGGCTTAGCTTGAACGGCAAGTCAGTCATGCACGAAATTGGTCGAGTATCAGGGTGACATGGGTGCAACTCTTGTTAAAAAAGGGTTACTTCAATGTTAAAAAACGATGTAAGAATGTAAAACCTGATAATCGTTTTTGATTATAGCGGGTCTCTACAGAAAAGAAAGCTTGCTTCGCTCTTTTGGGTTGCGTCAACCACAGCCAGGTATCACCACCTCGGGTGTGGTGGTTGAAATAGTTGAGTGTTTCTTTGTCTTGGTTTGCCCCCCGAGGTTTGGTTTTTAAGGCATCATTTCGGTTTATTTGATTTTGATGAAGGGATTCAAACCATGCCTCGCTTTGAGAATGTGACCGTAGTGAAAGCGGCCAATATTTATTTTGACGGCAAAGTCAGCAGCCGTACTGTTTTGTTTGCAGACGGTTCCAAAAAAACTTTGGGTTTGATGATGCCCGGTGAGTATGAGTTTGGTACAAGCCAGAAGGAAATCATGGAAGTGTTGGGCGGCGAGATGGATGTCAAATTGCCTGGCGCAGATTGGGCAACTTTCAAAACAGGCCAATCGTTTGAAGTGCCTGCGAACGCAAAATTCCAACTGGTAATCAAGGTGCCAGCAGATTACTGCTGCAGCTATTTGGATTAAAGCCGATACAACACAAAAAAAGCACACCAACTGCAAGAGTGGGTGTGCTTAAAACAACTGGTAAATGATCTTGAGCCAGTCGCTGCTTGGACTTCACCGGGCGGGGGTACCGCGCCCGGCATTCAATTCAATTTATTTCAACAGGCTCAACACATTGTTGGGCAGCTGGTTGGCCTGGGCCAACATCGCAGTGCCTGCTTGTTGCAAAATCTGGCTTCGAGTCAAGCTGGCAGTCTCGGAAGCGAAGTCCGCATCCATGATCCGACCGCGGGCAGCAGACAAATTCGTAATCGTAGTAGACAGGTTAGACACAGCCGCATCCAAGCGGTTGATACCAGCA
>JARWZZ010000006.1 GCA_029866125.1 Limnobacter sp. | reverse complement strand
GTGGCCGCCAATTATGTAGACCGAATCTCCAAAGGTGATATACCCGAGAAGATCACGGACAACTACAACGGTGACTTCAACACCATCAAGAACAACTTGAACACCTGTATCAGTGTGGTCAATAACCTGGTGGCGGATGCCGACATGTTGGCCAATGCAGCAGTAGAAGGTCGACTAGAAACACGAGCTGATGCCAGCAAGCACCAAGGCGACTTCCGTCGAATTGTGATTGGTGTGAATGAAACGCTGGACGCGGTGATCGCTCCGATTGATGAGGTAAAGCGCGTGATGGCTGCTGTATCCGAAGCGGACCTGTCGCAGAAAATTGAAACGCTGTATCGGGGAGATTTCAACGAGTTGAAAGCTGCTGTGAATCGTTCAGTGGAAAGCCTGTCCAGCGCAATGTCAGAAGTAAGGTACGTCATGGACGCGGCCGCCAACGGGGACTTGAGCAAAAAAGTGGAAGGCGCCTACACGGGTGAATTCGATGTTCTCAAGAATGCTGTCAACAACACAGTCAGCCGACTTGCCAGCACAATCAACCAAGTGAGAACGGTTACATCGACACTGGCCAATGCTGCTGACCAAGTGTCGGCCACCTCGTTGAGTTTAAGCCAAGCATCGAGCGAGCAAGCGGCTAGCGTGGAGGAGTCTGGTTCTGCAGTGGAGGAGATGACTGCTTCCATTCAGTCGAATGCGGAAAGTGCCGGTGAGACACGTGAAATGGCATTGAAGGTCAGCGAGAAGGCCAACAACGGTGGAGCTGCAGTATCTGAAACCTTGGCAGCCATGGAGCAAATTGCCTCAGAAATCTCGATCATTGATGACATTGCTTACAAAACCAACTTGCTTGCTTTGAATGCAGCCATAGAGGCGGCTCGTGCTGGCGACCACGGTAAAGGCTTCGCAGTCGTGGCGGCAGAGGTTAGAAAATTGGCAGAGCGTTCCCAGCAAGCGGCATCTGAAATTAGTAAACTTGCCCAAAGTTCGGTGAAGAAAGCCCAGCATGCCGGCAAGCTTTTGGACGAGATTGTGCCAGCAATTGAACGTACGGCCACCTTGGTTTCCGACATCGCATCGGCCTCTAGACAGCAAAGTCAAGGTGCGGGGCAGATCAACGATGCCATGGGTCAGTTGGGCCAATTAACCCAGCAAAACGCAGGGATGTCAGAGGAACTTGCTGCTACGGCTGAGTCTCTCACTGGTGAATCCAACAACTTGAGAAAGCTGATTGATTTCTTCAAAACAGCTGAGGGAAGTATGGGAAGTATGGGAAGTTCGC
The DNA here is from genome assembly GCA_029866125.1 of Limnobacter sp. Lineage (GTDB taxonomy): Bacteria > Pseudomonadota > Gammaproteobacteria > Burkholderiales > Burkholderiaceae_B > Limnobacter. Next base: position 26,407 of record JARWZZ010000006.1, on the reverse strand, counting down.
AAGCTGTGAGCAATGGTCGAATGAGTGAAAGCAAATTCTCAAAAAAATCGGTTAAGGATGAGTTTGAGAGCTTTTAATAAATAGGCTTGAAGTAGAAAACCGCGTCATGGATTGAGGCAATCCATGACGCATTTGTTGCACTAAACCCCTCGCACTCACCCAATGCTCTTCAGCCTAAGGCCGAAGGTGCGCCATCGAACGCTGCCCACTCAAAAACGCTTGTACACTAGCAAATATGCTAACTGCAAGGACCCACCATGAACGTATCCCTACCCGGCTTTGAGCACAACACCTGGAGTTTTCTGGCTGAGCCCAAAGTGGTCTACACAGCAGGCCAAGGCCCAGCAGTCATCGTGATTCATGAAGTGCCCTGCATCACGCCTCAAGTGCTGGCCTTTGCACAAAAGGTGGTGGATGCGGGGTTTAGGGTGTACATGCCAAGCCTAATCGGCACGCCCGGCGATTCAATCAGCCCCACCAACGTGCCACTGGCCTTTGCCAAACTGTGCATCAGCCGGGAATTCAGCGTTCTAAGTGCCAATCAATCCAGCCCTGTAGTGGATTGGCTGCGTGAATTGGCAAAGCGGGCCCATGATGAATGCGGCGGCCCCGGTGTGGGCGTAGTGGGCATGTGCTTCTCGGGCAATTTTGGCTTGGGCATGATGTTGGACGCCCCTGTGATTGCGCCCGTGTTGTCTCAGCCGTCCCTGCCTGCCGGCCCACTGGAAAGTCACAAGCGTGGCTTGCATCTGTCCGAGCAAGAGAAGGCTGCTGTACACGACAAAATCAAGCACCAAAATGCCAAGATTTTGGGGCTACGGTTTGAAGGTGACTTCTTTTGCACAGGCAAGCGTTTTGAGGCCTTGCGAGAAGAATTTGGCGATGCTTTTGAAGGCATCGAGATCAACCCCCGCCACGCAAAACCGGGGACAGGTATGCCAGCCCACAGCGTTTTGACCACGCACCTGATTGATGAGGAAGGACAACCCACTCAGGACGCATTGAACCGCACTTTGGCGTTTTTAAGCGAGCAACTTAAAACCTGAATGGCAAGCAGTACCCACTGGGTTTGAATTGGGTTTAAAATGCAGCCTTGATCCGAAAAACAGATCCACGAGGTATGCCACCATGATTCGCCTGAGCGAGCTCAAGCTTGCGCTTGACCACCCCGAAGACGCACTTCCCGCGCTGATTATCAAGACGCTGGGCATTTCTTCAGCCGATGTTCTGAACTTCACCATCTACAAACGCAGCTACGACGCACGCAAGCAGAAACTGTTGCTGGTCTACATTGTGGATGTTCAACTACAAAGCCCGCAGCTTGAAGCACGGTTGCTTGATCAATTTAAAACCAACTCTCACATTCGCCCAGCGCCAGAGATGGCCTACCACTGGGTCACCAAGGTTGATCAAGCCCCAGACATTCGCCCGGTGGTGATTGGTTTTGGCCCTTGCGGTATTTTTGCCGCGCTGATGTTGGCGCAAATGGGCTTCAAACCCATCGTGCTGGAACGCGGCAAACCCGTCCGTGAACGCACCAAAGACACCTGGGGTTTGTGGCGCAAACGGGTTTTGCATGCAGAATCGAACGTGCAGTTTGGTGAAGGCGGTGCAGGCACATTTTCGGATGGGAAGCTTTACAGCCAGATCAAAGACCCTCGATACCTTGGCCGCAAAGTGATGACAGAGTTTGTGAAAGCAGGCGCACCCGAGGAAATTCTGCTGGTCAGCAAACCCCACATTGGCACATTCCGGCTGGTTAAAGTGGTGGAAAACATGCGAGAGCAAATCATCGCCATGGGTGGTGAAATTCGCTTCCAGCAACGCGTCAGCGATTTTCAGATTGAAAATGGCCATATTCGCGGACTGACCATTCAAAACCTGCAAGACAACACCCATTACGAACTTCGTGCAGACCATGTGGTGCTGGCGCTGGGCCACAGTTCACGCGACACTTTCGCAAAGCTGCACGAGCGTGGTGTTTACATGGAAGCGAAACCTTTCTCGGTGGGCTTCCGAATTGAGCACCCCCAAGGCTTGATTGACCGTGCAAGGCTTGGGCAGCATGCGGGCCACCCTTTGTTAGGCGCTGCTGATTACAAGCTGGTGCACCATGCAGAAAACGGCAGGTCAGTGTACAGCTTCTGCATGTGCCCAGGCGGCACCGTGGTGGCGGCCACCTCGGAAGAGAATCGAGTAGTGACCAACGGCATGAGCCAGTATTCACGCAATGAGCGCAATGCCAATGCGGGCATTGTGGTGGGTATTGACCCCAGCGATTACCCCGGCGGGCCCCTTGCTGGCATTGATTTTCAGCGAAAATTGGAGTCCCATGCCTTTACGCTGGGCGGCGGTACTTATGAAGCGCCGGGCCAACTAGTGGGTGACTTTATTGCAGGTAAAGCATCCACTCAATTGGGCAGCGTGGAACCGTCTTACAAACCGGGCGTGCATTTGACTGACCTAGCCAGTGCATTGCCAGAATACGCCATCACCGCCATGCGCGAAGCCCTGCCCGCCTTCGGCAAAAAGATCAAAGGGTTTGACATGCATGATGCGGTGTTGACGGGGGTTGAAACCCGAACCTCATCCCCGCTGCGCATCACACGTGGCAGCGACTTTCAAAGTTTGAATGTGAAAGGCCTGTACCCCGCGGGCGAAGGGGCTAGCTATGCAGGGGGTATTTTGTCTGCTGGTGTGGATGGCATTGAAGTGGCCGAGGCTGTGGCTCGCGCCATCACAAGCAAAGTAGCCGCTTGATTTATAAGTTTGAAATCCGTTTTTTAATTGAGCATCTCAATGAGTGAAAAACACTCACTAATAAGATAAAAAAAACAGGCTCAATCAATGAGCCTGTTTTTATTTCAACACTCGGTTTTCAGATCAATAGCAAATCAATCTGAAGATTAAGCCGCGAATTAAGGTGCGAATTAAGCTGTAATCGCTTCCTGTGCTTCGGCTTTCGCCTTGGACTTGAATGAAGGCAAGCTGTACTTGAATGCACGACCAACCACAGTCGAGAACTGCTTCACAATGGAGGCCTTGTTGTAGTGCTGGCCGTAGCGCTTGCAAATTTCTTGCACTTCAACAGACATTTCAGCGTAGCGGTGGGCAGGCACTTCAGGGAACAAGTGGTGCTCAATCTGATGGCTCAGGTTACCAGACATGATGTGGAACAACTTTCCACCTGTCAGGTTGGATGAACCTTTCAACTGACGCAGGTACCAATGCGCTTGCGATTCGTTTTCGATCACTGATTTGTCAAACACTTCTGAATCTGCAGTGAAGTGACCACAGAAAATGATGGTGAATGTCCAGTAATTGCGGATGATGTTGGCCAAAAAGTTTCCTGCCAAAACTGGCAAGAAGAATGGGCCAGCCAACAAGGGGAAGAATGCATAATCCTTCAACATTTGGCGTCCAGCCTTCTTGACCACTGGCTTGGCGTTTTTGAATGTTTCTTTGGCAGTTTTCTCACCGCTGATCAACTTTTCCAATTCCAGAGTTTGCAAAGCCAGCAAGTTCTCAAAGAATGTGGCAAGAATTGCCATCATGGGAATGTTGGCCAAAAAGCGTGGCTCCCACTTCTGCTCAGGGAACAGGCGCAGTACGCCGTAACCAATATCGTGGTCCTCACCCAACACGTTGGTGTAGGTGTGGTGACGGTAATTGTGGCTGTATCTCCAGTTGTCGGATGTACACCATGTGTCCCACTCGTAAGTCTGACCCATCAGGCGCTTGTTCTGCATAAAGTCGTATTGACCGTGCATCACGTTGTGGCCCAATTCCATGTTTTCCAGAATCTTGGAAACGCCCAAAGTCAGCGTACCCAACACAAATGCAGGTGGGAAAATACCGGCCATCAACATGCCGCGGCCTGCGATTTCTGTGTAACGCACAGCTTTTTCAATTTTGGTGATGTACTTCGCATCGCGCTCACCTACATCGGCGATGTGCTTTTGGCGGATCGCTTCGATTTCTGCGCCAAACTGTTCGAGTTCTTCAGGGCTCAATACGCGGTCAACTTTTCTCATGATGTGCTCCAGATATTTTTAAATTGGGTTTTACAGGTCCAGTGAAACTGGGCCTTGAGCGGCGCTGATACACAAGCGCAACGCGGTGTTGTTGGATCCGCACACAGACTTGTTTTGCATGTTCTGTGTGGTGCCGGTCAGCTTTTCGCATGAACAGGTGTTGCAGATGCCCATGCCGCAACCGTGCGGTGGGTTGATGCCCTGCTCTTGCAATGCCTTCAGCAGCGGTTTGTTGTTGCTGACTTCTACAATTCGGTTGGACTTGGTCAAAGTGACAGTGAAGGTTTTAACTTCTGCATTTTCGTCCACAGACAAGGCCATTGGTGTGAATGACTCTGCGTGGAAACTCTTGGGCTTGTCACCCACGATGCTGCGCAGTGCTGTCATAAAACCATCAGGGCCGCAGGCGTACACATCGCTTTGCGCCAAATTTCCGGCCACTTTCTTGAATTGCGCTGCACTGGGGCGGCCTGTCAAATCGCCTTCGGCTTCGTTGGCGCCATCTTCCAGCAAACGCACATACTTGAAGTGTTCGCTGGCTGCGGCTTTTGATTTCAGCAGTTGATCAAACAGGACGTCAGCAGGGTTGCGTGCCCAGCTCATCAGAGTCACATCGGCAGGCCAGTTTTTGGCTTCGAGTGATTCAATCAAGCTGATCATCGGTGTGATACCGCTACCAGCTGCCAGCAGCAACATGGTGGGGCGCTGCTCAGTCAGCTTGGGCTGGGTATTGCTCAGTGTCATGTCTCCAAACACATCGCCCAGTTCTACAATGGTGCCTACTTCAAGGTTGTTCACCACATGACGTGAAACCAAGCCCGTCGGTGTTTGCTTGATGGTGAGGCGAACCAGACCGTCTGTAGTGGGTGCGCTGCTGAAGCTGTATGAACGTGTGTGCACGACGCCTTCGATGGATACGCTCAGGTTGACGTGTTGACCAGCTTCGAAGCCAGTGAACAGTGCATTGGGGCGCAACCAGAGGCTAACGGCATCTTGTGTTTCGCGATCAATGCTGACCACTTCAGCCAAGCATCGATCTGTTGATTGGGTACTGCCAGCTTGTTCGAGCCAGAACGTGACAAATTCCTGACCAAGGATTTTTGAAAGTCCGCGAACGAGTTTGTTTGAAAGTTGGCTGTTGGTTCTCATGGTGTTTCCATATAAGTGAACATCTGTGCACTCATTAAACAAAAAAACCAAGAACTTGGCAACTGTTTTTGTGTGAAAAAATAGGTTATTTAACCTAAAGTGTACACTTGTACTCTTTTAATAGACTATAAGCTATTGTTTTATATAGGCATGTTTGATATTTGCACAAAAAAAAATTACGGAACATATTTATCCATTATTTTTACAAAATGTACACTGAATCTTGTTTTTCGTACTGAATCCTTGCTGCTTCTTCACGGTTTAGCATCTTTTCCTGAGTCGTTGCGGCTTATTTGCTGCCTCTTTGTTGCTACCTCTTTGTTGCTTCGTCACCTCTTCGCACCCTTGCCTGAGCCGTTGCGGCTTATTTGGTGCCTCTTTTTTGCTGCCTCTTTGTTGCTTCGTCACCTCTTCGCACCTTCGCCTGAGCCGTTGCGGCTTCGTCACCGCTTTGCACCTCTGCCTGAGTCATTGCTGCTTGAAGGGCCGTGGCTCCGCACACCCTCTGCCTGTCCATGCCCCGCACGCAACTCGCTGAACCAGAACTCCCTAAGTTCTGGTTCTAGCTCAAACATGCGTGACGCGGGGGCTCTTCAGCCTTGGGGCAGAAGACCAATGGACAGGTGCGAGGGCTTGGCGGCGGCCCTTCTTCAATCGCAGCAAGACTTCAGGCTGACGGCGCTTGGGTGACTGCGCTGGGGACGACGCTGGTTCCGATGCCGATGCCGATGCCGATGCCTCAAGAATTATCACCGGCCCAAGCTGCCACTCAAGCGCAGGCAGGCTGAACCAAGTCTGCGATTCAGGGGACGCGCCGGGCGACAAAACACATCTACCCCGATGGATCCAAGCACGCAGTGGAGCCCGGAAACAAGCGGCACCAAGCAGACCGGTCAGTCAACTGCGTTTGAGCTAGGCAGCAAGAGCGACCGAGATCTATCGATTGAGCTTGAAAAGACCGCACCAAAAAAAACAGGCCCAACGAGTGGGCCTGAAACTTCTTTTACGAAGGAGAGAGAGACTAAAGGGTAAAACGGTACAACAAAAAGTAAACCGGTGATTCAAACGAGTCAATAAACAATCAAGCGATGGCTTCCTCTTCCACCAGCTCTTCAGACTCCTCATTGAAGAAACGCTCCTCGCGATTCTTTAAAGTCTTGCCAGCACGAGAAGGCATGTCGCACAAGCCACATACAAAGTTATCCAACAAATCGTAGGTGTGCACCACAAACTGACCCGTACATTCCTTGCAGCTGTGTGTGGTCAACATGTTCGCATCAAAGAATTTCACCAAGCGCCATGCGCGGGTAATGCTCAGCACCTCGGGCAAGCCCAGGTTTGTAATCTGTTCACGGTACATCGTGTATGCCTGCACCAAGGCTTGTCCGTCTTCCAGCTCAGAGGACTTGATCAACGCCTGATACAAGTTCATGAACAATGACGAGTGGATGTTGGGCTGCCAAGTGGTGTACCAGTCGGTGGAGAAAGGCAACATGCCCTTGGGAGGGGACTTCTTGTGAATCTCTTTGTACAAACGGATCAATCGGTCACGAGACAAATTGGTTTCGGATTCCAACACCTGCAAGCGAGCATCCTGAAGAATCAGGCTCTTGGCCAGTTCAACTTGTGCTGCATCGTCCAGAACTGATTTGATTGCTTTCTTGCTCATGGTGTTTCTCCCGAAAAATACTCTGTTGTTTTGTTTGACTCGTTGCCGGTGTTTGTTTGTGCTGAGTCGATGGAGTAATTGTGCCCGCCCTATCACAAACGCGCAGTCAGGCATCTACCAAAAAAGAGGGAGAAAATGCGCCAATTCAAATGTAAGAAAATGCCTTACAAGCCACACCAATATCCAACTGTATACTGACCACCAAAGACCTAGTAAAATAAAACCTGCCGTCATTAAAGGGCAAATACGCCACATGAACTCCTTGCACATCCAGCCCGCCGTTTGGGACACCATGCCTGAAGGCAAGCAGAAGTTGATTCTTGCTGCCTTACGCATTGCGGCTAGGGACGGCCTGACATTGCAGTCGCTCAAGCTGCGCGAGCTGGCCCGTGAGGCTGACCTGAATCACAACACCTTCTACCGGCATTTTGACAACCTGGAGGCTTTGGCCGAAGCCACCATTGAAACCATTGCCCATCAAATGGTTGTGGGTATGAAGCAAATTCGAATCAAGGCACGAAGCCATTCGGACGCTACGGTAGGGGTGGTTGAATACTTTCTGGACCTTGTCGTTCAAATCCCGGATGCTTTTGTAGTGGGCGTGCGCGAGCTACACAGTGCAACCAGCTTCATCCGCCCTCTTCTAAACCGGGTACTGGACGACATTGCGCATGAAAGCGTTGTGCAGATCACAGAGCTGAAGCTAGTACCAATCCACAAGCCCGAGGTGTTATTCCGGGTTGCACGAGACATCACGCACTACATGTTCTGCAAAAGCATCGAAATCATTAAAAAACCCGCTGTCAAGAAAGAACTCACAGACGAAATGGTGCATTTTATTCGCCGCCAATTTTTGGGTGAAATCGCGTTGATGGGAACAGGCAATGACTGAGAATCGGAATGGAGCGAAAGTGGAATCAAACACAAAAGGAGCAGATCTTCCTGAGAACTCTGTGGCTCAACGCCCACTGCTGGTGAGGGCATTTCGCAAATTTACTCAAGGTATTCTGGATTTTAGGTTTCAACATTACCTGACTATGCAGTTGCTGCCCGTTTTCTACGGCCTGCTGCTACTGGGCATATTGGGAGTTTTTGCGGGTTTGAATGCATTCGCATTCTGGCTGTCTCCACACATTGGATTCATCGCGTTGGCCATCACCCCATTCGCGTTGCTGATTTCGTTTGCCGTTACCCGCGCTGCGCTGGAATTCATGGTGATGGCCTATCGAATCATGGAAACGGTCAACCGCATGGACCGCATTCCCCACCAAGTGGACAACCTGAACTCCAAAGTGGATGGGATTAGCTCCCGCGTGGAAGACTTTCACGGTCAGATTGACTACATACAAGGCCGGGTGGATGATGTTACGAGCACCATCCAGTTCCTCAAACCCATTTCAGGATTGGCGGGCTTAGCCGGTTTGGCAGGACGGTCCAAGCGTGATACGGATAGCAACAAGCCAAGCGGTACAAGCAAAAAATAGGCAGATACGAGTCTACTGCCTCAGCAAACTGGCGGGCACAGCGGGCAAAACCACGCTGGACGGGCGCTGGCTGTCATGATAAACACTGATCACACCCAATGCAGACTGAGCCAATGTGGGCAAAGGCATTGCACCAAAAGGAAAGTTACTCGGTCCTACAGAGACTCTTAACCTATTGCCTTTCTTGATCAAGGCACTGGTCGGAAAAATTTCGACAGGCACTTTGACAGGCTCCCCGGATTTCAAAGCCTGTTGCGAGGCTTTGGTAAACGGATGCCAAGGTTGAATCATCTGCCCGTTCAAATACCTGGAGCGACTTTCATCCACCGCCCTCAGCGAAGCCGTTTGTAGACCACTGGTCAATGCACGTGCAGTGCCGTCGGGCTGTAGGTCTGACACACGAACCACCAAGCCCGCATTGCTTGCGGTCGTACTCATCCAAATGTCGGCCTGTATGGGTCCATTGATGTACAAGTCTTCTTCCAGCGGTAGAGTATCGAAAACAGCCTCAAAATTTTGTGTCGTATTGTCTTCTTTCCAACACGGCAACGGCACATAGCCCACCAAACCAATGGAAATCTGCAATGTGCTTTGGGAGCATATTCCATTTAGAGGTTGCTGAAACACAATGGATTGACCTGCACCCTCTTTCTCGGTCTGTTGGGTCAGCGTTTTGTCGGCTCTCAAATGTAGGCGCATGGCTTGAGCCTGTGGGTGCGGCCAATCTTCGCTGACTTGGTACTTTTCATCACCCCACACCCACTGTGTGACATTGGGTAAATTCTCAGCACCGTTTTCCATCCCTTTTAAATAACGGTCAAACCACATCAATGCAATGGCTTCTAGCGTAGGAATGCCGTCTCTGGGCAGCCCAGCCCCGGTGGATGCTTCAAGGTGATGCCAAGGCCCAATCAACAACTTGGCTGTTGTGTGATTCTTCAATGACTCATAATTGAGGGCTTCGCTACGTTGAAAAATATCGAACAAGCCACCCACAATGAAAGTAGGTATGGTTACCGTTTTTGCAAATTCCAGCGGTGACTTGGTGGCCCAATAAGCATTGTCGTAGGCCGTTCCCTCCTCTTCGGTGAGGGCTCCCAAAGTACGGGGAATAACAAAATCATTCAGACCCACCAAATGCTCAGCACTTGCAGTGAATTGCTGTTGCGGATCTTCATAAAAACTAGGGTTTAATACACCCAACCCAGTCACAACTGACATCCAAATGGGTAAAAACCCAATGCTGGCCTGCCCACCCACAAACACCAGGTCTCGATAAACATCGCCATGGGGCACGATTGGAAACACGGCCTTCACAGCTGGATGGCCTTTATTGGCAGCCAACAATGAGGTTGTGGCAGTCGCAGAAATTCCATGCAACCCCAGCACACCGTTACTCCAAGGCTGCTTCACAATCCAGTCCATCACTTGTGTGTAGTCTGCCTGCTCACGTTCGCTAAATGGGTCCCAACTTCCATGTGACCGCCCGGTGCCCCGCACATCTACAAACACTTGGTTGTAACCACGCTTAACCCACAGGGGGGTGATGCCCCCCAAAGCATTGGTCTGCTCACCCACGTTCTTGTTGTAAGGGGTGTAAGTCACGATCGTGGGTAAGGCTGCTTTTACAGCTTGACCGGATGCGTCGGCTGGGCGGGTTACTGTGAAGGAGATGTCAGTGCCATCATCCATTTTTAGCAATTGATTGGCCTGATTAACAAAGCCGGGGTACTCCTCGGGCCGCTCATAAAGTTGCCACTTGGCAGCACCAGAATTTGAAAGAACAGGATTGGACTGACTGCCGCTGACCCTCGTACCCAAGCCGGTCCAAGTAGTGCTTGGATCTGCCGCACTGGCTGTGACGGATGTACCACGGGGCTGAGAAGCCGTAGAGGAATCACCCCCACAAGCCGTCAAAGCCAACAAACAAGGGACAACCATTGCAAATGACACCAAGCTGAATCGATACGGCTTGAACACACGCATGACAGAAGTCCCCTTGTGGTCACTTTCTCAGAAACCCAAGTATACAAGTGGATACCTATTTGTCAAGTCGGGAAATTAGCTAAACAAGAACCTGCCCAACCACACATGGGCCGATTCAAATACTGCTTTGATTCACCCGCTTGGAAAGTTGCTCAGCGGTTTCCTTACGTTCGCTGTAACGGTCAACCAAATAGGCAGATGCATCCCGCGTTAGCAAGGTGAATTTGAAAAGCTCCTCCACCACATCCACGATTCGGTCGTAGTAAGCCGAGGGTTTCATGCGATTGTGCTCATCAAACTCCAAAAATGCTTTGGCCACAGACGACTGATTCGGAATGGTCAGCATCCGCATCCAACGGCCCAGCACTCGCATTTGATTGACAGCATTGAAAGATTGCGAACCGCCAGACACTTGCATCACTGCCAAGGTTTTTCCTTGCGTTGGACGCACAGCACCTGAATTAAGGGGGATCCAGTCGATCTGTGTTTTCATGATTCCGGTCATCGCACCATGGCGCTCTGGGGAGCACCAAATCATGCCCTCGCACCATTCAGTCAGTGCGCGCAACTCTGTAACTTTGGGGTGAGTGTCTGGTGCGTCATCGGCCAAAGGCAAACCACTGGGGTTGAAAATTTTGACCTCGCCACCCATGGCAATTAACAAGCGGGCTGCCTCTTCGACCACCAAACGGCTGAATGAACGCTCGCGGAGAGAACCGTACAGCAGAAGGAATCGAGGTGCGTGTGTGCTGTGTTTTGGCGGGGTCAACGCATCCATGGAAGGGACTTGAAAAAGCGTGCGATCCAATTGCGGAATGACGCTTACGTCGGTCAAAGTTTGTTCGGGCATATTGGCAAAGACCTTGGTGTTTTATGGATTGGGATGCGCTGCCAGTTGATCGGACCGCTTTTGATACCCGGTGTAAAAAGCAAAGGCAAGCGCACCGCCCAACAATTGGGCCAACACAAATCCCAAAGCACTGGCCGGGGCAATTCCTGCAAACGTATCAGAGAACATGCGACCAAACACTGCTGCAGGGTTGGCAAACGAAGTCGATGATGTAAACCAATAGGCGGCACCAATGTATGCAGCCACCATCGAAGATACTTTTGCTGAGTTGGCAAAAAGTATGACAGTCAACAAGCCAAATGTTGCGATGACTTCCCCAGTCCACAGCGGGAAGCCCGACCTAACCTTCAAAGAAAATTGCAACACACTCAAATCAAACATCAAGTTGGCCAGCACAGCACCAACAAATGCACCAGCAAGTTGCGCAATGACGTAAGGCAGCAGCTCAGCCAAAGGCTGGCGCTTCAGGGCAACCATGGTGGCTGTTACCACTGGGTTGAAATGCGCACCCCCAATGGGGCCAAAAACCTCGATCAGGATGTACAGCCCAAAAACGGTCGCCATGGTGTTGGCCAACAAGGCAATTGAATCATTGCCCTGCGATAAATTGACACCCATAATGCCAGAACCTATCACAATGCACAGCAGGAAGGCTGTGCCGACAAACTCCGAAATGAGGCGCCCTGAATAACTGTGGTTCATAAAATCACGACTTGGAAATTTGATTCAATGCGACTTGCAAATCCTTTTGGCTCATGGTGTCCAAAGGCAAGGCCAACAGCTGCAGCAATTTGTAACCGATGGCCTGACGCGTAATTTCAAAAGCAACGCGCTTGCCTTCATCGCCGCCTTGGGCGTTGGATGGGTCAGGAAAACCCCAGTGCGTTTGCACGGGTGCACCCGGCCAGTAGGGGCAGGTTTCAGCAGCGGCACTGTCACACACTGTAATGACGATGTCCATACTGGGCGCATCGGGTGAGCCAAATTCATCCCAGCTTTTGCTGCGCACATAGCTGACGTCAATGTCGGCTGCCTTTAACACTTCAATCGCAAAAGGGTTTACTTGCCCGCGCGGTGTGCTGCCTGCGCTGTAGCCTTTGAAATCCTTACCCATTTTTTGGGCGAGGTGGTTCAGCATGGTTTCACCCAACACGCTGCGCGCAGAATTGTGGGTACAAAGAATCAATACATGGGTGGTCATAGTTAAGTCTCGTTACAAAGCATCAGCAATCACATTGCATAGGAAGGTTGGAAGGCATGGATGTTGTTGTTTCACAAGAAGCACCTTGGCAGCAGTTCTCTGTCAAAAACCCGAGTACACCGTTCATGTGTTCAAAGTTTGCGCTGTAATGTAGATTTCGGCCTTCACGCAACTGGTTGATTAGCCCTGCATTCCTGAGCTCTTTCAGGTGAAAGGACAAGGTGGCCGCGGGTATGGTAATTAACTCGGCCAAACCCGTCGGGGTCAACCCCTCTGGCCCTGCCACCACCAAAGCCCGAAACACCTGCAAGCGGGATTCATGAGCAAGGGCGGCCAAACTTTTAACAACTGAATTTGATTCCATATTTCCAATCCATTGGAATTATTTTACAAGCCGATTGTTTCACAAAGATGACCGTCATGCAAATGGCGGGTTAAAGATTGCTTAGTTGAAATCCGTTTGAAGTACTTCTAGGTCCGCAGGCTTGGGGATCACCATCCCTTCGGGCTGCTTTACAAACAGGCCAGACGACAGCAAGCGGTTCAATTCCTTGGCTACCACTTCACGCTGAGTGAATGCCCGCAATGCAATCAACTGGTGGGTGGGCATGTCTTTAATGAGAAGGCCATCCCCATAAGGCTCGGACAAATCCAGCAAAATACGCTGTACACGCAAATTGGCCTTTAAACCGACGAAGTCTGTCATGCGGTTGGTCATAAGCCGCAATTGCTGGGTAAGCTGCTGCAGTTGCCGCAAAGCCACTTTGGGGTTGTTGGTAACCAGCTTTACAAAATCGGCTTGAGACATCATGCCTATTACGCTGTCATTGACTGCCACCACGGAGGCCGAGCGGCTTTGGCCATCAATTGCAGACCAATCCCCAAAAACCTCGCCGGTGTGTATGTCCCTGATCACCATTTCACGGCCTTGAGCAGACAACAATTGCACCCTGACCTGCCCACTGCAAAGCAGCATCACTCGGGTGGCTGCGTCATTGTGATGAATGACAACATCACCTTGCTTGTACACCTTCTGCGCAATGGTGGGCATTACCTGCTGAAGCTCTGCGTCTTCCAAATCCCTTAAGATTCTGATGTTTTTTAGCAGCGATAACATGGTGATTAATATTGGGTTGGCTTTTTGTTGAGCGTCTAATCATATTACATTGAAATTCGATTCGAAACGCCTTTCTACGTTTCACATTTTACGGATGAAAAATACCATTGATCGCTTGTATAAAAACTTTTCCGTGGACTTTTAAAGCCTTTATACCGGACGAGTTAAGCCTTTTAACTTGTGCGCATATGGTAATCTTGTGACTCAATTTCGATTAAAAATAAACAAAAAGAATTGACAGCATGATTGACGACGTAAAGATTAACTTAGATGCCTCGGTCATCTTGGCTTTGAACTTAATCATCGCCTTCAACATGTTTATTGTTTCATTGAGTTTGAGGCTACAGCACTTTAAACAGGTCGCCAAAACCCCAAAATCAGTGGCTGTCGGTTTGTTCAGTCAGTTTATTCTGCTGCCTTTTTTCTCATTTCTATTCACCTTATTTGTACCCATGCACCCCAGCGTTGCATTGGCATTAATTATGGTGGCCAGTTGCCCCGGCGGCAATTTATCCAATGTGTTTACTTTTCTGGCAAAAGGCAATTTGGCCTTGTCAGTCTCTTTAACTGCGGTGGGTTTCCCCATCGCAATGATTGCCACACCATTGAACTTCGGCTTTTACGCTTCCATGCACCCCGAGGTGTCTAAGCTGGTTGCTGCTGTGGGCCTAGACCCGGTGAAGTTTATTGCCGCAATATTTTTCAATATGCTGATTCCGCTTGTGCTGGGCTGTTATGTAGGCAGCACTTTTACACGCTTTTACAATGCGGTTGCACCTTACACGGCCCGCTTTGCATTGATATCCATTTTGACGATTGTCCTCATTGCCATCAAGGACAACCTAGGGATACTGGAGCAGTTTGGGAATCAATATGTGGGTGTTGCAATCGCACACAACTTGGTGGTTTTGCTAGTGGGTTACCTCACTGCTAGACTATTCTTTTTGCCTACACAAGATAAGCGCTCAATCACCATTGAAACCGGTATTCAAAATTGCCCGCTGGGTACGGTTTTGATTTTGACCTTCATGCCCACACTGGGTGGTGCAGTCATTACAATTACTTTTTGGGGTGCCTGGCAAATACTCAGCACTTGGATGCTTTCAAGTTATTGGAAAAACCGGTGAACAAAAGGGTGGATGATTAAGTGGGTACGCCAGCCGCATCTTCAGCACAACACGAAGGTTGCATCGTTTTTTGCGATGTAAGCGGCTTTGTTGAAACTGCAAACGCGCATCACCTCAGTTTTGGGCCCAAGATTGGTGCAGAAAAAACTAGACTTTGGCTGGATCAAGTTTTTGATGTGATTTTGCAGAATATTGAAAATCACAATGGGCAGGTGCTTCAGTTTGTGGGTGATGCGGTGGTGGCCAGCTTTCCCAAATTGCATGCTGCGAATGCGGCATTGTGTGCACAACAGATTAAAGCCCAATGCCAAACCATCAAAGTCAATGTAAAAACTGGAATTGCTGCCGGGCCGTACCAAGTCTTTAAACCCAATTTACACACATCACCCCATGTTGCGTTGGCACTGGGGCAGGCAATTGGCGAGGCCTTGGAGGCCCTCAAACTGGCAGGGGCCAGCGATGCTGTTTGCAATCGAGTGTTTGCTGAGCAATTGAATGTCGCACAGCAAGTAGCTTCAACTCCAAGCAATTTTGGCTTAGAACCTTTGCCCAAGGATTTTTACCGGATTGGGGCAAACCTTTCCCATGGTGTGCTTGCCCTTCCAGAGGCCGCCAAACCGGGCCCCGCGGCAGTCTCCATCAATGAAATCAAACTCCTCACCATTGTGTACATTGAGGTTAGCCTGCAGGCAAACACGCGTGAAGATTCAGACTGGCTCAGTGCCCTGTGCGCGCGTTTTGAATCCATCGCGCAGGAACATCAGGCCACACTCAGTGGACTTTGCCAAACAGGAATTGGGCACCGTTTTCAGTACTTCATGGGCAGCTCCAAAAGCGAAATCAATGATGTTGAATTGGCCATTCAAATGGCCAGCCGAATTCAAGAGGCGGCGCAAGAACAATCCAATGTGCAATCCAATTTGCAAGTGACCCGAATTGCAATCGGATACGGCAATGCCTGGCAAGGCGAGTATGGAGGGAAGAAGGTTAAACTTTTTCATGCCCATGGACGCGAGGTGAATCTGGCTGCGCGAATTTTAGAGCACTCAGAAATGGGGCAAATCTGTTTGACTCAAAGTGCAGTCAAGCAAATGAATGACACCCACCACGTGATTGACCAAGGTGAATACACAATCAAAGGTGAATCTGGGCCTATTCGAGTTTTCCGGGTACCGGGCAAGCATGAGTTCAAACCGACCCAATCTTCCAGCCACAACCCGCTGTATGGTCGTGTGGTTGAACTGGCTCAAGTACTGGAGTTACTCAAATCCCACCAAATACAGCAACAGCCATGTTTGATTGAAATTACTGGCAATGCCGGCATTGGTAAAAGCACCTTTGTTGGGGGTATTGAACATGCACTCAAGCAGCAAGGGGTAAGCCCGATTGAATTGCGCAGCAGCCCCCATTCCAAGCTGTTACCTTATTCGGCGGCCTACCCTTTGATGCAGGAATTAGGCCAGTTGAATCGAGCAGCATCGCTGGAAACCTGGCTGACCGAATCCCTAGCACCCTACCCCGCATTGTCGCAATGGCTTGGGTTGATCGGCTTGATTACACCGCTGCAGCTACCGCTTTCCGAGCAGGCCAATATGGCCAGCCCTGAAATTAAAAACCAAGCGATCGTGCAAATCTTTAAGGCGCTCATTACGCAGGCTGTGCAGCAATTTAAGCCTGTGTTTGTCATCGAAGATTTGCAATGGTTTGACAACTCGTCGGTTCAACTTTTTACTGAGGCTATTTTCAAAGCGCCCGGTGGCCGCAGTATTTACACCGTCAGAACGTCAGAGGGTAACTCTGGTACAAGTGCTTTGTTGGATCGCTTAAAGCAGATAAACCCCACCACCCACTACATCCAATTAAAACCCTTTCAACAGGGTGAGACTGCACAGTTTTTACAAAACTGGTTTGCTGTTGAATCAGTGCCCACCCCTTTGGTCGATGCCCTGCATCGCTTGTCTGAGGGCAATTTGCTGCTGCTGAATGCATTGATTCAATGCATGCTTGAAGCTGGAATCATACGTAAACGCTTGTGGGCTGGTGTGGAAGTTGAGTTTGAGAAACTGGAAAAATTCTCGGCCATACCCACCAACATTGAGCACGCGCTGCAAGCCCGAATAGACACACTGTCGCAAACACACAGGTTGGTGCTAAGCCATTGTTCAATTCTTAAAACTGCGTTTACCAGCGAAGACCTTCAAGCGGCCTTTCCGCATACGGGGCAAGAATCGATTCAGCAAATTATTCTGGAATTGCTGGCCCAGCGTTTTATCAAGATTCAACCCAACCCGTTTGGCGAAGATTGTTTTACCTTCGAACACCAAGTGATTGAACAATGCGTGTATGAACGGATTCCCTTCGAAGAACGGAAAGCACTGCACGCAAAATTTGCAGATTGGTTGGAATCTCAATTCACAGAGACTGACCCCAGCGTACACAATCAACTCACCATCAGGCTGGCAGCTCAGTATGACTGGGCCGGGGTACTGGACAAAGCTGTACCCCTGTCAAAATCCGCTGTGACATACGCATTTGAAGTGGGTGCTTTGGCTGAAGCTTCTGAGCGCCTGGACAAATTGATTGGATGGTACAAAGATGGGGTTTTACCCAACTCGAGGAAACTGGATTTGGCCACTTTGTATGAAAAGAAAGCACAAATACTGTATTCGCAAGGTCGGTTGATTGATGCCCTGTCCAACTACATTGAGTCTTTGAATGCGCTGGGGCAAAAAACAAAAATGCCGATTGGCTACAACGATGTTATGGGTTTCGGGGCATTGTACCTGAGGCGCTATTTGCCCCCTTTCATGAAGCGACGAACAAACCCGCCCACAGACGAAGCCAATTTGGCGATTCGAATTTACACAACCTTGGGTGAGGTGTATTTTTTTAGAGGTGAAACGGAGCTAGGGAATAGCTACCTTTTGAAAGGGGCAATGCTTTCTGAAAAATTCAAAATTACGACGGGCGAACAAGCGAAGGTGTATTCGGGTTGTGTCATCGTTTCGCAGTTTCATGGCTTTGAAAGTTGGAAGAAATACTTCAAGCAACAAACCTACAAAGCCCTTGGGGAAATCCCCTCCGATATTGAAAAGCTAAGGGCCAGTGCCTACACCAACCATCGAATAGGCTACACGGAATATGCATCCGGTCATTTTGAAATTGCTTATTCAATGATGGAGCAATCCGTGAAAGACGCCCGGCTGTGCAAAGAATATCAAATCGAAATTCTTGCGTACTCCTGTTTTATTTTTATTCGGGTGGCGCAAGGCCGCTTCGCCGAAGCACTTGCAGTCAACGACACCTATGAAGAGCTTGCTAGAAAATACGCAGCCAATTATTTCAATTTTTTTCATCAATACGTGTTGATCAACCAGCGGGTTTACTGTTTGGCCATGATGGGCAGGCTGGCTGAGGCGCGTGAACGGCTTTCTTTTTTGGAAAAAATTGCGAAGGAATTCAACTTTGCATACCACCTGCGCGTACCCATGGAACGTTGCAAATTGATGGTGCTGTATCAAGAAAAAGACTGGACTGCAGCCCGCTCACAAGCGATGCACTTGGCCAGTTTATTGACCCCGGAAATACTCAACAAGGCCTATTACTTTACTTGTTATTCGCTAGCCGTTGAGGTTTTGATTGAGGCGGATGCCCATCAGCGCCCACTGACCATGGACGAAAAACAAACACTGAGAATACTTTTCAAACAGCTTAAGCGGGTGCAAAAATTGTTTGAATTGGCTAAGCCTATCTACCTTATTTTGAGCGCCCAGTGGTTGATTCGCAATGGCCGGCATTTGGCAAAAGCCAAACAACAATTAAACCAGGCGTTGGTGTTGGCCACACAAAGTGGGCAACAGGTGGAGCAAGCAAAAGCCACCTTGTTATTGGCTAAGCTTTAGTTGGCTAAAGTTAAGCTAGTGCGCGGCTTGAAAAGCCTCCAGCAAACTGGGCTGTGGAATAAAAAACTCATGATCGCCTTTGACAATAACCCCTGAGCGAATGAGTCGGTTGAGCTCTTTATTAACCACCTCCCTTTGGGTGTAGGCCTTTACCGCAATTTCAGAATGTTTGGGTAGCTGCTTGATGCACAAGCCCTCGCCACTCGACTTGGCAAACTCCAGCAACACTTGTTGTACCCGCACGGGTGCAGTTAAGCTCATAAAGCCGCTTACCCTTTGCGTCATGGTGCTGAGGGCCGAGGCCATTTTGCGCATGTGCCGCAAGGCAAGCAGAGGGTGCTGGGTTATAAGCTGAGTAAATTGTTGCTGCCCCATGCCAACAAGCACAGACTTGCTGTCTGCCGTAATGGACACACATGCGCCATGGCCTTCCAACAAGGGTGTGTCACCAAATATTTCAGACTCGCCAATACTTCGAACAACAACTTTTTTACCGCTCTGCCCCATGGCATGCAGGGTTAGGCGGCCTGAACACAGAATAAAAACCTCTGCGGCAGGGCTTTGATTGTTCATCACAACCTCACCTTTGCGGCAAAAGCGTAAGGTGAAATGCGGCACCCAAGCAAGCAAGTCAGCGTCGCTAAAGTCCTGAAAAACCTCGACGCCACGCAGGGTTTCAAAAAGCCCTAAAGGTTGTGAAATGGAAGCCATGTGTTGGACCCAATGAATGGACGAGAACTTGATGATAAAACTTCAGTATTAAAATGGCTGTGAATAAATTCACTACTTTGGATAAAAACTTTGGATTAAAAACTTAGGGCAAGCCAACCCACCTTGTGGGTGGGTTGCCACAAACGAACTGTGATTAGTTCATGCTACCAAACGTGAAATCGTTGGCGTTTAAGCTGCCTGAAATACCTGTTAGATTGACAAAAGTATCCGATACGTTAATGCCAGGATTGTTGTCCGCAATCATCATCAGCCTAGTCACACCGCTGAAACCGCCTTGCGCTGTTAGATAAATGTCCAACACCGCTGCTTCAGTTGCGGTAGAGGCTATGAGACTAGGGTTAATCACAGGATTTGAAGTATTTGCATTCAAATTACTAAATATTGCCTGAAGAAGTGTTCCAACTGTGGTGTAGGGCCCTCCAGAATTCGCAGTACCATCCAGGAATATCGTTTTCACTTTCGCGACTGCGTTTGAACTGAAAGTCAAAGCTTGACCTGTGCCTTGGCCGAATGCGTTGATGCCTGTTCCCAAATTAATTGTGTCTCCGGGATTCGCTTCATTACCCACAAACTCCTTAATCCAATCGATGTTGTTTAGATTGGTATCTGCAGGAGTCAAATCAACCACACTTCTGCTATCTGCTTTTGAGTTCAATATAAACACATCATTATTTCCAGCGCCCAACGTCACTACATCGCTGCCAGCACCAGCATCAACTGTGTCGTTACCAATACCGGCATCAACAGTGTCATTACCTGCTTTCGCATTGACTAAGTCATCACCACCCAACGCATTAATAATATCTGAGCCTTCCGTTCCGTCTAACGGGTTATCAATGTTCGCAGTCCCGTTGATGGTAGTAATAACGTCATAAGTAATTAGGTTGTTGCCGGAAGGGGCGAAGGTAGCCCCGCTGGCTGGTACACCCAAAAGTTTGACTATGATGTCATTGTTGCCGTCAATAGCTACGTTGTTGAAATTGGTTCCGGTGGCTACTAAGTAGTCCCCTGAAAAAGCGCCGTCGGTACCAGCATCTGTTACCTTGACCAAGTAGACGCTATTTAGGGCTTCCGTAATTGCATCTCTAATTGCGGTCTGCAAAGCCGACACCATGGTGGCTTGCCCAGTAGTACCCACACTTACGGCAGTAAATGCACCGTTATTCTTAACTTGGTACGCACCACCTGTGACTGGGGCAAACTGAAAACGATCACCCGCGCCTAATGTAACGGTATCAATTCCCGCACTTCGAACATCTGTGGCGTTCATCGCATTGGTGGTATTGATGTCGATACCAGACACACGGCCATCAAAGACCGGGTATGAATAAGTATCAGCACCTGCTCCACCGACCAAACTGTCTGCCTTATCAGCACCAGTTAACGTATCGTCCCCGTCACCCCCAAATAAGGTGTCTAAGCCAGACCTACCTTCCAACAAATCGTTGCCCGTACCCCCAATAAGTTGGTCGTCTGCCCCAGTTCCGGTAAGCGTGTCATTGCCCCCAAAGCCAAACAAAGCACGTGAGCTACCCAATGAGCTTGCCGAGATGTTGTCTCCAACTGCAGGGTTGTCCAAGCCCAGTTGGACATACAAGCCCAGATTTGTTGAGGTCGTTGAGCTTACTGCTTGTAAGTCACCGCTCATTACGGCGGTTCCCGGGATTAATGCAAACGTGCTGGCTTGCCCGCTATTCAACGTGCCGCCGACATCAATACTGGTTCCAGTGTTCAATGCAATTTTTATCGAAAGAGGACCTTCACTTTCCGCACCTTGTACATTGAACGTAACCGAATTGCTCTCGGCGACAACGGTTGCAGGAGTGATGACTGTAGTTCGAATATAACCTTTGGATGCACCTGCACCATTCAAGTCAACAGTTGCGCCCTTGGCACCTACCCCGGCCAACACAACTGTGTTGGAATTGATGGCAATAGTCCCATCCAAATTCTGGGTTCTAGCCACCAAAGTATCATTGTCATTGATTGTAGTACCCAAAATAAATTTGTTGTTCGCTGAGTCATAGGTGCCGGAGTACTGATTCCCATCGCCTTGCGCAAAGCTCAAGATGTCTGTGCCCGGAGTAAAGCCCTCAATCACATCAAAACCGTTGGAGGCATCAAAGTAAGACACTTCAGTTTTACCATTCACAACTGCAACAGCAGAGGTACCACCTGAATCTATGACCAAATCCACAGCACTGTCGTTGCCCAGCTTATAGAGGTCTATGCCTTGTCCACCCAAAAACGTATCTGCACCAGTGCCACCGGTTAATGTATCTGCACCCCCTGCACCAGTTAGGTAACCTGGGTTCATACCAACCACAGTGAGTACGTCATTTCCCGATAACCCCATCATGGTGTCAGGATTAATACCCACTGCAACAAAGACGCCCAAGTCGGCAGAAGCTTTATTGTCAAACACATTCAACTGACCTTGTTGGACGGTTTTAAGCGTGGAGAGTATGAGGTTAAAGTTCACCTTAGATTCTGTACCATTTTTTGCGATGGCTTGATTTGGAAAGATGGCGTTAGTTCCTACCCGCGCAACTAAAGTATCACCAGCGTCAGTATCGGTAACAGCAAATTTCAATTCGCCAGTGTTGCTGGTATTGAGTGAAGCACTCGTGTTGACGACGGGCGCTGCATTGGCCGATACAACCTTCACGGTGCCGTTGTTTTTGTCCACATTCAGCACAAAGTCTGCCGCACCAAAGTTATTAATGATGCTGCTGTTGATGTGGGTACCATCGGCCCACTGCAGCATGAAGTCGTTGTCGTCACCAGTTGCGCCTGCCGTAAATGTATTGGCGTTGCTGTTGTAATTGCCCCGCACCAAAGCCAAGTTGTTGGCTGTGGTGGCGGTCAGGTAAGCGGTGCTGAGGGTGGGGTTGGTGTTTGCATCAATTACACCTGTGTACAGCTTAATCAAATCGGTGGTGCCCAATTTGCTGATCACGTCCATGCCTGTAGTGCTGCCTGTATTGGCAAACACACCAGTGCCTGTTTGGGCTGTGGCGGTGTAAACCAATGTGTCGATTGCAGTGTCTACAACAGTGTCTGTGCCACCCAAGCTTAGGGTGTCTGCACCTGTACCGCCTGTGATGGAGTCTGCACCTGCGCCGCCATCCAAGGTGTCATTGCCCGCACCGCCGTTGATGGTTTGGGCCATGGTGGTGCCGGGTAAAAAACTAACCCGGTCTGCAGCGTCGCCACCATTAATTACGAAGTGGCGTTGTACATTCAAGTTGAATACATTGACGTTGCCAGTACCCACAATGTCCAGTTGGTTGAAGGTGGCATTGTCCAAGCCACTCACACTGGCGGTTCCGTCAGCCCTCACAATTTCTACATTCACAACTTTCTCAAAATTGCTGACTGTGTTGTTGCCGAATACAAAAACATCACCATTGCCAAACCCACCATCAATCGAGCCAAACGCAACATCGCCGAAATCGCCAATCAGCAAATCGTCGCCTGCGCCGCCAATCAAGGTGTCGCCTTCGTCGTCGTTTCCGCCCACCAAGGTGTCGTTGCGATTGGTACCCGTGATCGAGTCTGCCCCACCAAAACCATAAATCAAAGCCACCTCAGTATCCACACTTTCGATGGTGAGGTTTGCATCACCACTATTGGTACCACGCTGTAAAAACACAAAATTGCCGAGTGAGTTGGCAATGTTCCCACCTGCGGTTGTGGTCAAGAATGCGCCGTTTGGGTTGCCTGCGGTAACCGTTACAGCAGTTTGACCCGTGATGGTGTAGCTTGTTGCAGTCACTGCCGCCAATGTGCCGTTGGGTGGGTTAAAGCCTGTGCCATCTGCAGCGCCATTTAGGTCAACTGCGGCGCCTGCAGCCAGTACACCTCTGACGACGACTGCGCTTTCGCCAGCATCCACAATGCCGTTGTTGTTGGTGTCGACAAATACAATCACATCGTTGTCTGTGCCTGCAGTACCTGGAGTGAACGTTTTGGCAGTTGCATCATAGGTTCCCGTTCTTTGTTTGCCAGTACCCGTGTTGAAGTTCAACACGTCTTGGCCTTTGGCAAACTGCTCAATCAAGTCAAAGCCTGCAATGGCTTGGCCTGTTTTGGTGACGGCGCTGCCGTTCTCATTGACGGTGTCGATTGCGTTGTCATCCACGCCCAGTTGGTAGGTGTCCACCCCTGCGTTGCCGGTAAGTATGTCAGCGCCGCCACCACTGGTTAAGGTGTCGTTGGCTGCGCTGCCAACTACAGTATCGGCCTTGGTACTGCCAATGATATTCGCACCTTGGGTTGTGCTTGTGTTGGTGATGCTAAAACCGTTGGTGCCAGCCGCGTTGGTGAGGTCTACCGCAAAGCCGTTGGTGCTTAACGTGGCAGTACCGTTGTTTTGGGTGTCTTTGGTGGCTGTAAATGCTGCGGTTACCGAGGCGTTGGCAGTTGCGCCCGCACTCACATTCAGGATGTCGCCTGCGCTCAAGTCAGTCACAGTGACTGTGCCTGCAGTGGCATTGAACGTGTCGTTGCCGCCTGCGCCTGTTAAGGTGTCTCCGGCTTTGCCGTTCAGTGTGTCTGCATCGGCTGTGCCGGTGATGGTTTCGCCATCGCCCACCACGGATACGGTACTGTTGGCCTTGTCCACATTCAGTTTGAATTTGGTGGTACCTAGGTTGTTGATGATGGTGCTGTTGATGGTGGTACCATCGGCCCACTGCAGCATGTAGTCGTTGTCGTTAAAGCCTGCGCCTGCCGTGAATTTCTTTTCGGCTTCGTTGTAACTTCCCCGAATCAAGGCCAAGTTGTTGGCTGTGGTGGCTGTCAGGTAGCTGGTGCTGATTGTGGGGTCCACGTTGGCATTCAGTACGCCTTGGTACAGCTTAATCAGGTCGTTGGCACCTAAGTTGTTAATCACGTCCATGTTGGCGGTGCTGCCTGCATTTACAAAAGTGCCTGTCCCGGTTTCGCCGCTGGCTGTGTAGTTGACAGTGTCGATTGATTTGTCATCCGCTGTGCCTGCGCCGCCCAGGTTCAGTGTGTCGGCCGCCAATCCGCCAGTCAGGTTGTCACCTGCTGTGCCACTGGTCAGTACGTCGGCCTTGGCACTGCCTTTGATTGTGACGCCCTGTGTGGCGCTGGTGTTGCTGACTGTAAAGCCATTTGTGCCTGCTGTGACTGCAGACAAATCTACATTAAAGCCATTGCTGGTCAATGTGGCTGTGCCATCGTTCTGTGTGGCATTGGTTGCAGTAAAGGCGGCTGTGACGGTGGCGTTGGCTGTGGCACCGTTGCTTACCTTCAGTACATCGCTTTCAGACAAGTCTTTGATGGTGTCTGTGCCTGCATCAATGTTAAAGGTGTCATTGCCGCCTGCGCCGGTGAGTTCATCATTGCCTGCACCGGCAGTGATGGTGTCATTGCCTGCGCCTGCGTTGATGGTGTCCGCACCACTGCCGGTGGTGATGCTGTCTGCATTGTTGGTTGCTGTTACTGTGGCGGCAACAGTCAAGCCGCTGCCGTTGACTGTCAGGCTGGTGGCTGTGGCTTGGGTGGTAATTTTGATACCACTTGCAAAAGCAGTGTTGGCGTTGGGGGCCGCTGCGGCACCTAGGCTCACGGTTTGCGCCCCTGTGCCGGCCAAGTCCAGCACTTCCATGTTGCTGACTTTGGATAGGTCGCTATCAGCCAGTGTAACGGCCGCTGCGCCAGTGTCCAGCTTGAGGGTGTCGTTGCCGCCATTGGCTCCATCGCCGCCATTGATGCTTGCGGCTTGGGCCAGTTGGGCTGCGCTGCTCACCACAATCGTGTCGTTGCCTGCGCCTGCGTTGATTTGGTCCGCACCTCCCACACCATTGATGATTTCGTTGCCAGACCCACCTGTAATCGTATCTGGGCCCAAGTCGCCAGTGAGGGTTTTGTCGGTTCCATCGCCTTGCACGGCTTGGCCTGCCACGGTAAAGCCGGGGAAGTTCTCTGCGGTGAGGTTGACTGCACTGACGCCCACCAATTGGGCTACCAGGGTAATCTCGGCTTGGCTTACATCATTGGGGGCTGTGGATACTATTTTTGCAATCACCACGCCAGCCTGCTCGCCGGGGGTTGCGGGGTCTACATCGGCAATGTCCACTGCAACATACAGGGTGTCGCCTGCGGCCACGGTGAACCTTCCTGCCATGGCGTCTGCCACGGTGGCTGCCTCTGGGGTGCCTGTCAGTACGTTAAAGCCTGCGCTAAGCTGGACTGCAGCAGCGCCTTGGGCGGATGCTGCCACTTTACTGAATTGGGTTTGTCGGGTGGCGTCCGCTGCGATTTTAATGTCGGATGTGCCAGTGAGGTTGAGTTTGTCGCCACCGTTGACAGTAGCACCTGCGGTGAAGTCGGTAACGGTATCCACACCTTCATTGTTTGCTGCATTGGATGCAAACGCGATGTTGATGGTGTCGCTACCCGCACCGGTGGTGATGCGGTCGTTGCCCTTGCCTGCGGTGATGCTGTCGTTGCCTGTTCCGGCATTAATCACATCCGCACCACTGCCTGTGGTGATCGTGTCTGCATTGTTGGTGGCCGTCACCGTGGCTGCAACAGTCAAGCCGCTGCCATTGACTGTCAGGCTGGTGGCTTCAGCTTGGGTATTGATGGTGACGCCATTTGCAAAGGCGGTGTTGGCATTGGGGGCTGCGGTGGCACCTAGGGTCACGGTTTGAGCCCCAGTACCCGCCAAATCCAACACTTCCATGTTGCTGACTTTGGATAAGTCGCTGTCAGTCAGTGTAAGGGCTGCTGTGCCAGTGTCCAGCTTGAGAGTGTCTGATGTTCCTTCGCCGCCATTGATGCTTGCGGCTTGGGCCAGTTGGGCTGCGCTGGCTACCACAATGGTGTCGTTGCCTGCGCCTGCATTAATTTGGTCTGCACCGCCTGCGGTATTGATGATTTCGTTTCCCGATCCCCCGGTGATCGTGTCAGCGGAAGCCGTACCCGACAAAGTCTTGTCTGTTGCATCACCTTGCAAAGTTACACCAGGAGCTGGAGTAGGTGCTGGTGTGGGCGTTACCGTGCCGGGTTGCTCGGGCACTGATGGCGCCGTTGCAGGCGGTGTTGCAGTAGGTTGAATGGTGGGTGTGGCTGTGGGGGCTGGCGTGGGGGTGTTGCCCGATGCCAAGGCTTGAATGGCTGT